>JBBRAY010000008.1:0-120146 GCA_038206355.1 Bacteroidia bacterium | reverse complement strand
TAAAAGAATTTCTTGATGTCCTCAATGCCAAACACAAACCATTCAAAAAAATAAAATCTGTAGTACACAAAATACTGCCTAAAAAAAATCAAATGACTGTTTTAAAGCTACTTACGGAGTAATGCTTGCAAGTTGGGTTAACACCCATCAAAGTTTTAATTCGGAAAAAGGCCAGTTTAGGTTCCGGGTTAATGATCAATAATTATGGATAACGCAGGCTGATAAATCCACTATTTCTTTTCCAGTAATAGGGCTGCATCTTTTTTATGAATGCTGTTTGAATTGCTTATTTCGAAAAGGAGTTTTTGTGATTTTGCCTCTTCTGCCATCTTCAAATAACAATTGGCAAGTAACCATTTTACATCATCATATTGATTACTTGAAGTATCATTAATTAATTTTTCAAAATCAATTGATGCCTCTTTGTATTTTTTTTGCTCGTATTTTTTCTTTGCATTCCGGTACAATGGAATACTTTTTTCAAATTCAGCATTTGCCATTTCCCGTGATTCCGACAGGTCTTCTTTGACATAAGACTCAGTTTTTTTTGACCCCGGTATTTTTGCCGAAACGGTAGTTTCGATGACTGATGGCGCTGCGTCTGCCTGTCTGTTCACTTCTGAGGCCGACCCGGATTGCCGCTTCGTCAATTCATCAAATGTTTCTTTTACTTCTGCCGTTGCTTCCTTATCCTTAAAATATGAATTGTCATTTAGTGGTTTTGTAACATCATCTTCAGTTTTTGTTTCATCATTAGCTATTTGAACACTCTTTCCTTCTTTCTTAAGTTCCTGAGAATAGATCGGTTTGTTTTCTTTTTCCGGGGAAAATTTTGGTTGAAAAGGGGCCGGATCCTCCGACTTCTGATCTGAATTTACAAGGGGAACAATTTGAGCTGAAATACTATCAGTAGATACTGAACCTGATACTGCTGCATTCTGCGCCAGCATTTTTTCATCAACGCGGTTTTTCATGTACCAGTAACTTCCTCCTGCCAACAGAAAAAGTGCGATGACTGCTGCTGTTTTAAAATTAAATCGGAATGGAATAACTTTGACTTCTGAATTTTCTGAAAATACCCTGCTATCTATTTTATTGTTGATTTCTGAAATGATGGATTTTGAATCAGAGGCTTTTATCATCATCAACCCTTCTAAAGCATCGCTGCACATCTCACATTCGAGTAGATGTTTTTCCACAGCATGGGTTTGAGCTGCAGTAAGTTTATGAGCAGCATAATCCATTAACATATCCTCAGGGATACATGCGCCTTGTTCAAGTATATATTCAAGTTCAGCTGCCATGATTTTTTTCCATGTAAATTTTGAGATTCCTTTTCCCGTTCTGTATATGCGTTTTCACGTTGAGCATGGTATAGCCCGTAAGTTCGGCAATTTCCTGGTAGCTTTTCTTATTGAGATAAAACAATTCCACGCACGTCTTCTGGTCTTTCTTTAAATGTTGGATGCCTTTTTCAAGGAGCAGGAGAACCTCCTCTTTTTCGTCTGCGTCTTCGGGATGCAGTAATAAATTCATTTCCACAATCTCCAGGCTCGTCTCGCCATGTTCGATCCGTTCAGCGAATTTAGTTTTATCCTTCCTGAGTTTCATCAGGCAATGATTTTTCGTGACGACATGCAGCCACGATTTAAAATTCTTTATTTCATACCGGTTCAATTCGCTGAGCAGCTTTTCAAAAATTTCCATCACACAATCTTTCGCTTCGTCTTCATCCCGGAGGTATTTCATACTCACCCACATCATAAGGTGCGTATACCGTTTGAATAAAATCCCTACGATTGAATTGTCATTGTTCTTTTTGAAAAGATCAAGGAGTTCCAGGTCGGTGAGAGAAGAAATATTTTTGGAAGATTCCAATGGGTTATTCTGTGGTTACAAAAAAACGAAAACCATTGGAGATTATTTAGAAAATATCATTAAAACAGAAAATGCTTAACGAAAAGTTCCTGAATTCTTTCTCAATCAAGCTAAATAAGTTTTACGATAACCGGATGGCCACCTTAGTCATCTGCGAGTTGAACCTTATTCCTGCTATGCCTTTTACAAAAGTCCGGAATTCATTCGTTTTCTTAATGGTTAGTTTTCTCTTTGGTATAGGGATAGCTGAGAAGTTACCTTTCAGTGGTCATATTGTCTGCCAGGTTGTGAAGAAACCCGACCGTAGAATTTCCTAGGACGACTCTAGTGGTTATTGAACTATGGATTTTGCCCGGACGCTGCTGACCCCCACAATCCTCCACTCATTCTGAGTCTTCTTCTTGTGTTGCTGAATTATTTCTTCGTTTATAAAGAGTTGAAGACAAACGGGTGTGCCGTCAGCATTAAGAAATGTAATTTTCTTATAACAAACCGTACAGTTAATTTCTTTTCCGTTAATAAAGTCGTTTGTGTTTACCGGGAGAATGGAGTTGCAATGAGGGCATTGGATTTTCATAAAATTTTTTTTTTAAAAATTATATATCTAAACCGTATAAATTATATGCCCACATGGAAGCCTTTCCTGTAAAGGGTTGTAAGGTTTTGTGTATTTTTTTATTATTACTTTTTCGAATGGCACGAATTTTTTTTGTTTCAAGAAGTTTCCGGAAAAATTAATTCGGCTGATGCATAGACGTTGGAATTTCAAATTGCTCCGGAATGCCGGCGATGAAAATGCAGTTAATGCTGAGTTGATACCACCGGCAAAATTTTATTATTTAATTAATTATTAAAAACACACTTACATTATGGAAGAAGTAAAACAAAAAAAAGAAACGCAAGATGCAGAAGAGAAAAAAACAAATGAAGGTCAAACTCCTCTGCATGAATTCGGTCACAAAGGAAAAAAGATCATAGGAGAGAGGATTGAAGCCCTCTCGGGAGAGTGGGATGTAGAACGCACCCTCATGCTGAATGCCGCGGCTGCATCACTTGCGGGAGCAGTATTGGGCGCCTTTGTAAATAAAAAATGGTTTGTATTATCAGCAGTTGCAGCCTTTGTATTGGCCGAACAGGCGGTTACAGGCTGGTCGCCTCCGGCTGCTATAATGAAAAAATTGGGAAAGCGGTCACATGATGAAATAGCACGTGAACGTTACGGACTCAAAGCGATGAAAGGCGATTTCAAAAATACCAAAGATGCAGATGAAGTATGGAACGCAACCGAATAAATTAAAATTAATTGTTGTGAATTGTGCGGCAGACATGTAAGGATCTGTCGCTTTTTTTATGCTCAGAAGATTTTTTATTTATAATATTTTTCCTTTCGTGGATTTAAGGAATGATATTCCCCGATAAAATTAAATAGTGGGTAATAAGAAAGCAATTGAAACGATCAACCACTTTAGATCAAAGGAATTCTTTTGAGTGCTTTAATTAGTTGAAGTATAATTTGCGGGTCTCACGAAAAAAATATTGCATTAGGCGCAGATCGCATTTTGATATTTTACTAAACCGGCAAAAACCGTATATTAAACTCCGGGTCTTAAAGTCGGCAGTATGTCTGGCTTTCGGTAGATGAATCAGTAGTTCTTATGACTGTCAGATAAAAACGCGGACAGTTGTAATAAAAAAGTCCGCCAAGAGCGGACTTTAATCAGAGGGGAAATATTAAAAATTGATATGTTTTTTTTTATTAAACTGTGGAACTCTAAATTTAATGCGTAACTATTTACCCAAGTGACTTAAGCCAGTTTACGACCTCATCACGTGACTTTCCCATTTTTTGCTGAAGCCGTCCAAGTAGTTCATCATCCTTTCCTTCTTCATATTTCAGATCATCATCAGTTAAATCAGCATGTGCTTGTTTTACTTTTCCTTTCAGTTCATTCCACTTACCTTTTAATTCGAGCTTATCCATAATATTTAGTTTTAAAGTTTTAATATCTGTATTGTATTGTTAAATAAATGTGCCAATACGATATAAATTTTCATTTCACTATGCGAATGGATCTAGGATGATTTATATCAGAAGAAGAAGCTAAATAATTAAATTGAAAAAAAAGGCGCTGTCGTGACATCCCGGCTCAGCTTATAATAGACTCCTGTTTTTTGTGATTGAAGTATATACACTAAGAATTTCATGAATGACTATAATAAAAAAAGAAAGGCTGTTCCGAAGAACAGCCTTTCAACAGTTTACTGCTCTGAAGTACAGACTTTGTCTGATTTCAGAGCAGTGAAGCGGCCTTTAGCCTGCTGCACTGCTCCCCCTCCTGGGCTCGAACCAGGGACCCCATGATTAACAGTCATGTGCTCTAACCAACTGAGCTAAGGAGGAATGTTCCTTCTCTCTGATCCCGACCGGAACCAGTGAGGAGGCCATTCATTCCCCGCTTCAATCTTTCCACTGTACAGCGGAAATAAAGCACCTTAATCGTGATTTTTAAGGGACGGCAAAAGTAAACAATGAATCCAAAGTTGCAAGTGTTGTTTTCGATTATTTCAGTGAAATGGTCGCCTGATCAATACGTTTTTTAGCTTTGCGGGCTTTTTAATATTCACATTTATTATCTCTTTAAATTATGAGTCTTGTCGTTGTAGGTACCGTTGCGTTCGATGCCATCGAAACCCCTTTTGGTAAAACAGATAAAATAATCGGTGGCGCTGCAACCTATTCGGGTACAGCAGCTTCCTATTTTACCAAGGATATAAAACTCGTTTCAGTAGTCGGAGACGATTTTCCCAAGTCGCAGATTGAACAATTTCATGAACATGGAATATCGACTGAAGGCCTCCAGATAAAAAACGGACAAAAGACTTTTTTCTGGAGCGGACGCTATCACACCGATATGAATACGCGTGATACCCTTGATACACAGCTCAATGTATTGCTTGATTTTGATCCGGTGATTCCTGAATCGTATCAGGGATGCGAGTTTTTAATGCTCAGCAACCTCATGCCCCAGCTTCAAAAAAATGTCCTCGACCGCATGAGAACCCGACCTAAACTGGTAGTGATGGACACGATGAATTTCTGGATGGAAACGCAAATGGATGCCTTGCTAGAGATTATTGCTTTGGTTGACGTCCTCACTATCAATGATTCTGAAGCCCGTCAGCTTACCAATGAATATTCTCTCGTAAAAGCAGCACAGAAAATTCTCACCATGGGTCCGAAGTATCTCATCATTAAAAAAGGAGAACACGGAGCATTACTATTTAATAAAGAACAGATTTTTTTCGCACCTGCCTTGCCGCTGGAAGATGTGTTTGATCCGACAGGAGCAGGCGATACGTTTGCCGGCGGGTTCATCGGTTACATTGCACAAACGAAAGACATTTCATTCGACAATATGAAACGGGCCATCATTTTCGGATCGGCAATGGCTTCTTTTTGTGTAGAGAAATTCGGACTGGAAAGACTGGAAGAATTGAAACAGGATGAAATTGATCAGCGTGTTCAGGAATTTATTGACCTCGTGCAATTTGATATTGCACTTGTTTAATCAAAGCCTTGAAGCCGCTTCGTCCCAGTTCATCACATTCCACCATGCATTAATGTAGTCTGCACGTTTATTCTGATAGTGCAGATAGTAAGCATGTTCCCACACGTCAATTCCCAGTAGCGGAGTTCCTTTTATTTCTGTAATATCCATGAGCGGATTATCCTGGTTTGGTGTTGAACAAATAGCAAGTTTTCCATCAGCAGTTTTGATGAGCCATGCCCATCCGCTTCCAAAACGTTTGAGTGCGGCATCGTTAAAAAGCGTTTTGAATTTGTCAAAACTTTCGAAAGAATTATTTATCGCTTCAGAAATTTTTCCTGTAGGATTTCCTCCGCCCTCCGGCTTCATCAGTCTCCAGAAAAATGAGTGGTTCCAGTGCCCGCCACCATTGTTACGCACTGACATCGGATACTTTGAAATATTTTTTATCAGCGTATCAAGGTCAGCGTCAATATTATTTTCTTTCATTGCATTATTAAGATTCGTCACATATCCCTGGTGATGACGGCTGTGGTGGATCTGCATTGTCATTTTATCAATATGCGGTTCCAGTGCATCGTATCCGTATCCGAGCATTGGCAGGCTGAAAAAATCATCAGGGAATGGTTCGGTTATTTCACCGGTTTCGTTCATTGAAAAAGCACTTGCTAATGATGGCAGCGCCACGCCCGCAAGTCCGGCTACAGACATTATTTTTAAAAACTGTCTTCTGGTATTTTCTGTATTTTCCATGGTAAAAGATTTCTTCAAATATCGGCATTATTATTCATGCAAAAAATGAAGAATTTCGACCCTTTTATTATCAGGGAATATTTCTGAACACCCTAATTTTGTAAGGATTCATGGACTATCTTCACAACCACAAACTACATCTAACGTTTTTATATTAATCGGATGAAACCAATTTTATACAGAGTCCTCTATGCCTTTACTTTTTTGTTTTGGGCTTCTCAGATCGAAGCTCAGATTCTTTTAAATGAAATCTGTCCGTCAAACAGTGCAGTAATTGCAAATGACAATGGCCATTACGATGACTGGATAGAAGTTTATAATGCGGGCAATACAGCAATAAATTTATCCGGCTATGGATTGAGTGACGACGTTTCAAGTTTGCATAGATTTACTTTTCCGGATTATACACTGGGAGCGAACAGCCGAATGATCGTTTTCTGTTCAGGTAAAAATCAAACGGAAATTGTTGACCACTGGGAAACTGTTGTTAAAGCAACAGATACCTGGAAGTATTTTGTAGGTACTTCAAACCCTGACACCAACTGGAGAAATAATTCTTTCAACGATGCATCCTGGTCTTCCGGTGTCGGTGGATTTGGATTTGGTGACGGAGATGATAACACAACCATCACTACCTGTGCATCTGTAATGATCAGGAAACATTTCAGCATTTCGGATACTGCAAATATTATAAAAGCAATTTTTAATATTGATTATGATGATGCATTCGTTGCTTATTTAAACGGAGTAGAAATTGCAAGAGCAAATATCGGCACCATTGGCGACCGGCCCATCAACAGTACACTGGCATATACCGCTCATGAAGCTGTGATGTATCAGGGAATGAGTCCTGATTCATTTTACATCAAGCCATCTTTGTTAAAAAATATCCTGAGGATTGGAGACAATGTACTTGCTGTGGAAGTTCACAATACCAGCGTGAGCAATCCCGATCTTTCCTGCATACCGTTTTTAACTTTTGGTATAAAAAACAATGTTCATACCTGGCCAAATCCTCCTTCATGGTTTCTCAATAATTTCCCTGAACGATTTCAGGCAGACTTTAAATTGTCACGGTCGGGAGAAACCGTTTATCTTTCCACAGCAGCTTCAGTTATCATTGACCAGCATACCTTTACAAATATGGCCCTTGATAATTCAAAGGGAAGGTTGCCCGACGGTGGAGTTAACTGGTGCTATTTTCAAAACCCGACCCCGGGATTAACCAACAATTCATCCACCTGCTATGCCGGATATGCAACCATTCCTCTTTTTTCATTGCAGGCCGGTTTTTATTCCGGATCTCAGTGGTTGAACATTACCACCACGCAGCAGGGTGGAATAGTGAGATATACAACGAACGGCAAAGACGTTGAGGATACTTCTCCTGTTTTTTCAGGTCCGCTACTGGTTTCAACTACACAAGCCATTAAAGCAAAAGTATTTGCAACAGGATATGTATCAAGTGCAACGATAGCAAATACCTATTTCATAAACGAGTCTGTACATTACCCCGTGTTTACTATTACGACTGACCCGGAAAATCTTTTTAATTACAATACCGGGATTTATGTTTTTGGTCCCAATGCCGACTCAGTAAATGTTCCATATTTCGGATCGAACTTCTGGCAGGATTGGGAGAAGCCGGCAACGATAGAATTTTATGATAAGGATAAAAACCGTGTTTCCCGTTTTGACGCCGACATTAAAATTTATGGAAATTATTCCCGTGCCAAAGCGCAAAAAAGTTTTGAGATAAAACTATCCGATAAATATGGAACCGGAGACCTCCACTATTCGTTTTTGCAAAATAAACCCTGGGTTGATGACGTCAACGATATTGTATTACGCAATGCAGGCAGCGACAATAATATGCTCCATTTCCGCGACCATCTGATGGAACAAAATCTGCAAGGAACGAATTGCGATTACATAGCACAAAATGAAGCAGTGCTCTTCCTCAATGGTCAGTTCTGGGGGATTTATCAGATAGCGGAAAACGATGACCATCATTTCATGAAAAATAATTATGGGCTTTCTTCAGATGAAATTGACCTCCTGAAAGAAGGCGGGAATCTCGAAATAAAAAATGGTTCCGATACGGGTTTTTACAGCCTCTTCAACTACGCTGTTTCAACCCCGGCCAATGATCCTGCTTATTATCCAACAATCAGCAGCAAACTCGACATGCTGAATTATGCTGACTATTTTATCTCTGAAACATATTACTGCAATGAAGACTGGATAGGAGACTGGACCAATAATATTAAATTTTGGAGACCCCGGGAGACAGGTGGTAAATGGCGCTACCTCAATTACGATCTTGACTTCGGACTTTTTCTTGAGAGTCATGCAGACGACAACATTCTCGGGAGGGCCATCAATCCGAATATACCCTGCTTTACCTCTAACTTGTTCAATACACTCCTGAACAATAATCAATTCAGAAGATATTTTATCAACCGATATGCCGATCTGATCAATACAATTTTTCTTCCATCACATATGCTTCCTCAATTGACTGCCATTCGGGATACGATGGCTTTCGATATCGGAAGACAATTCCAGCGGTGGGGATTAACTTCATTGATATGGAATACGGAATACAACAAAGCATCCACTTTTATCAATGACAGGCCCGGATATGCAAGAAGTTATATAAAGAGCGAGTTTAATCTTGTATCTCAGGTAACCCTTACACTCAATGCAAGTCCCGCAGGTTCCGGTCGCATTCAGATTAGTACAATCACGCCAACCACACTACCATGGAGCGGTGTTTACTTCAACGGAAACCCGGTAACAATTACAGCTATCCCAAATCCCGGATATACCTTTGATCACTGGCATTCAAATGTGGTAATCGGAACGAATGATTTTAACCAGTCAACTACATATAATTTCACTTCGACAGATCAGATTACTGCATACTTTACAGGAGCACCGGCAAATCCACTCATCACCTTCAGTGAAATAAATTATCATACTGACAGTATCATCCGTAGTGAAGACTGGGTTGAGTTGCACAACTACGGATCCACTTCTGTTGACATTTCAGGATGGAAATTCAGGGATAATCAGGATAATCATGTATTTGAATTTCCTGTTAATACTGTCATTGCAGCAGGAGGATATCTGGTACTTGCCGAAGACGTTGCAAAATTTTCATTGGCATATCCATCGGTAACAAATGTACTCGGACCATTCGGTCACAGCTTTGCTAACAACGAAGAACAATTGCGGCTATTTGACTACAGGGATTCATTGTATTTGTCAGTTGTATATTCTGATCAGCTGCCATGGCCTTTGGAAGCTGACGGAGACGGATACACATGCGAACTCATAAATCCATACGGTGATTTAAATGACGGAAATAACTGGTTTGCCGGTTGCCTTTACGGATCACCCGGGCGGGCTTTTTCAACCATTACTGCAAGTATCAGCAGCGGAGGCAATCTTTCATTCTGTTCTCCGGGAAGTGTTTCTCTCAGTGCGAATTCCGGTAGCGGCTATGCTTATCAATGGACTGCAAACGGATCCAATTTAGCCGGAGAAACCACACCTTCTTATATTGCAGTTGCCGGGGGTTGGTATGCTGTACTGATTGATTCTTCAGGATGCCGGGCAAAGGACTCTGTTTTGGTTTCTGCTTTATCCGTTGCCGATCCTGTTACAACTTCCGGAATTAACTGCGGTCCGGGAACGGTTTCTGTTTCTGCCACCGGCGGAGGTGTGATATCATGGTTCGACGCGCCGAATGCAAATCAATTGTTAATCGGGAATAATTATACCTCGCCGGTTTTATTTTCATCCACAACTTATTATGCAGTTGCAGATAGCGCAGGTTGCCGGAGTAATTTCATGCCTGTTCTTGCTTCGATACTTCAAACGACTGCACTGCCGGTAACAAATGATATTTCACGTTGTGGCACGGGTACTGTAACCCTGACTGCTTCAGATACTGCAATCGTACATTGGTATAATGCATCTTCCGGTGGAATATTGTTACAGACAGGGCCAACATTTACGACTCCTGTTCTCAGTTCTACAACAACTTATTTCGTTGAAGCCGGAACATTTTGCCCAAGTAACAGAATTGCAGTGAATGCAATTATCAATAACGTCAGTTCACCTGTTACCACTGACGGTAGCCGTTGCGGTCAGGGAACTGTGAACCTGGGTGCAACAGCTTCTGATCCTGTCGACTGGTATGATCAGCCTTCAGGAGGAAATTTTATGGGCAGTGGGTTTTCACTCACGACTCCTGTAATTTCAACTACTACGATTTATTATGCTGAAGCGAATAATGGTTGTGCAAGTGTGCGCATGCCTGCAACAGCAACGGTAAATCCGGTTTCATTGCCACCACAGGTTATGTCCTCATTCAGTTGCGGTCAGGGAAATGTTACACTGACAGCAACGTCATCTGATCCAATATCATGGTATGATGCTCCGGTTGCCGGAAACTATCTTGGCTCAGGAAGTTCACTCACACTGTTGGGAATAAGTACTACAACTATCGTTTACGCTCAGGCAGGAATATTGTGTCCGAGTATCAGAATACGCGATACAGCATTTATATATCTGATGCCTTCTGTAAACCTTGGTGCTGACATTGTCATATCATCCCCACAAACCGTTATGCTTGATGCCGGCCCGGGATTCAGTTCCTATCTTTGGTCTAATGGAGAAACCACACAAACAATCGTTGTTAACACGACAAACAATTATACAGTAACTGTTACAGATGTAAATGGATGCACCGCTTCTGATGACATCATGGTTACAGTATATGTTGGAATTGCATCGGTGAGTACATCATCCATCAATATTTATCCGAATCCCGTGCATGATATTTTGACGGTCCAGTTGCCGTCGGCGCTGGCCGGAGAAGAAAAACGGTTAATTATAACCGATGTAACCGGAAGGGAAGTCTTCCATGAAACCCTTTATGGATCAGGGCTGCATACGCTCAATGTTTCATCTTTTGCGAGAGGGGTATATATACTTACCCTTGAAAGTGTTAGCGGGAAAAGAGTGGTTCGTGTAGTTATGGATTAAAGTTTTTTGATTTCTGCTGCTGTTATTCTTGCACAGGTCAGGGATTCTTCATTCCTTTCATCATTGAAATTATTAACCCGTTTATTACTTACAAAGATGAAAAAACTTTATACACTTCTTACTATACTTTTTATTTCTGCTTCATTGCAGGCTCAGGTTGTTATTGATTGTAACAGTACGCGCTATGATGAAGAAGTTTTTCCGAACATCACTACGACGAGCGATATTGTCTATGGTGCCAGCACTGATTACCAGGGAAACAATATGGTTCTCAAGATGGACATATATCAACCCGATGGCGATACTGCTGCCTTTCGTCCACTTATTGTATGGGTTCATGGCGGCAGTTTTATGTTTGGTTCCAAACTGGATAATGATGTAGTAGGACTTTGCCAGCATTTCGCAAAACGTGGATATGTATGTGCGTCGATTGACTACAGGTTAGGAATACAGAGCGCTATCAATCAGGCCCATGCTACCGATGCTGTATTTCGCGGCGTGCAGGATATGAAGGCAGCAATACGTTTTTTCCGTCAGGATGCGGCAACTGCAAATACATATATGATAGATCCTGATATGATTTTTGGTGGCGGAAGTTCTGCAGGGGCCTTTTGTGCTTTGCACCTTGCCTACCTTGATCAGCCATCTGAATTGCCCTCAACAGTTGATACCATCGCACTCGGTGGAATGGAAGGGAACAGTGGTAACCCCGGCTATTCGTCTACTATAAATGCAGTATTGAATCTTTGCGGTGCTTTGGGCGATACAGCATGGATGGTTTCGGGGGATGTTCCTGTTTGTAGTATGCACGGAACCTCAGACCAGGTGGTGCCTTATGCAAGCGCAATGCTTTATCTTCTCAATATTTTTCCAATCATGGTCGTAGATGGAAGCTATTCTGTGAATGAACATGCCATGCTAAAAGGGATTGACCAGACCATGTACACATTTTATGGTGCACCGCATGTACCATACGCAAGTAATGTAAATTACATGGATACAACGGTTCATTTTGTCAGCAATTTTTTGTACCGATACCTTGGTTGTACTCCACGTGATCCGTTTCCTGTTGCCAATACATGGAATACGGTTTCAGTAAATGATCTTGCAGCAAATAGTTCAACAATTGACGTTTTTCCAAATCCAGCAAAAGACAAATTCACAGTGCACAGTTCGATGTTATTAACTGGTCCGGTTCAATTCAAATTGTTTGATATAATGGGTAAAGAAATTTTTTCCAAAATATCCTTAACTGCCGACTGTGAAATGTCAGCTGCGGATATTTTACCTGGCGTTTATTTTCTGAAAATTATTTCAGGAAAGTCTGTTGCTGCGGGGAAAATAATCGTGCAGTAATTATATGCGTTTCTCCTAAAGCAGGGTTAATCATCCCTTCGTGTATTATTTTTACTGATGTTTTCATCGGCTGATGTTTTTCCGCTTCCAAATACGAGAAAGAAAAACAACATAGCCACTACCAGGATTGAAAACCTCAATCCCCTCCTTGCAAACACATGATAACATTGTCATTCATAGCGCAGCGAAGAATCTTTCAAGCAAAATTATTTTTAGTTGGACAGCAGTGAAAAAAAATAATTAATCCGAGAATAATACGGAAAAATGCAAACCATTTGCTCTGGTGTGTAACGCCCCAGGTTTCGACTTTTGTACGAGATTCAAAGTGATAAACTTTAAAGGTTTAATAAAATAAATACCGATAAAAAATTTAGGGATTTATTACGGTAACAGTAAATGGTGCTTTACCATGATGAATGCGCGACCCAAAATAAAGGCATTTTAAAATATTTTGCTCCGATTATGATTTTTGAGGTGTTCAAATTTCAAAGGAACGTTCAGCAATACAATATTCTTATTCTATACTTTGCTCCCCTATTGTGTGTTGCTAACTACGTACCTTAAATTTCGAATCTCTAACCTTAGCCAGTATGCCCTCCAACCACCGCGCCCTCCCGGTCCTCATTTCCGTATTTTTTTTCTGGGGATTCCTGGCGGCATCAAATGGTATATTTATTCCATTCTGTAAAACACATTTTAATTTATCCCAGTTTCAGTCGCAATTAATTGACAGCGCTTTCTACGGAGCGTATTTTATTGGCTCATTGCTTCTGTATATTTTCTCTGTCCTTTTTAACAAAGACCTGATCAACATGGTCGGTTATAAGAAGACTATAATTTATGGCTTGCTGGTTTCAATTATTGGAGCCCTTACAATGATTCCCGCAGTGAATTCAGGATCATTCATGTTCATACTTGCTGCATTTTTTATTATCGCACTGGGTTTCTCACTTCAGCAAACATCTGCAAATCCTCTGGTGTTAAATCTTGGAAATCCTGCCACCGGCTCATACCGCCTGAATTTCGCCGGGAGTATTAATTCCCTGGGTACTGCGATTGGTCCTATTCTGGTGAGTCTTGTATTATTTGGAAAGGCAATTGCAACAGATGCTGATAAAAGTTCTGCGTCACTCCAATCTATCAATATACTTTATGTGATACTTGCTGCCGCATTTGCATTTGCAATTATCGTACTTGGTGTTTCAAAAATTCCCAAACTTGAGATTGAAGAAGATGGTAAAGAGGTAAAAGTCCTGAAATACCCGCTCCTCTTTGTTGTCGGGATTCTCATTTTCCTTCTGATAGTCTTCAGTTATTTTACATATGAAAGCCGCACAGAAATAGGCTCTGCAGATTCAGGCAAATTTGCATTTCTGGGGAGCATATCAATTCTTGTAATCATTCTGCTTGTTTCATTATTATTTCTTTATCAGAAGATTAAAAAAGAAAATAAATTTGAAACAGATCCGTATCCGCAGGTAACCCTGGGAATGATAGCCATATTTATTTATGTCGGAGTTGAAGTAACAATACAGAGCAATCTGGGAGCATTACTTAAAACGCCTGAGTTTGGAGGACTCGATAATTCACAAATCGGACCTTACATTTCACTCTATTGGGGAAGTCTGATGATTGGCCGTTGGACAGGGGCAATCGGAGCATTCGACTTGAAAAAAACAACCGTTACAATTTTAACTTTGGTTATTCCGTTTGCAGCACTTGCATTTGTTCTCTTTATGAATCACATCAGCGGTGCTGACGTTTCACATTTTTACTTCTATGCCTTTTGTGTACTTATTTTACTTATCGGCTTTATCATTGCCAGACAAAGACCGGCATTCACACTGATGTTGTTTGGGTTACTCGGAACCATTTCAATGATTGTCGGGTTGCTCACCACGGGAACTGTCGGGACTTACGCCTTTTTAAGTGGTGGTTTATTTTGCTCCATTATGTGGCCATGTATTTTTTCTCTTGCAATAGCCGGTCTGGGAAAATATACAAGTCAGACGTCAGGATTTTTAATTATGATGATTTTGGGAGGAGCTTTCATACCCCCTGTTCAGGGTCTGCTGGCAGATTACAGCAACATTCATGTATCCTATGTGATCCCGGTTTTTTGTTTTATCTATCTTGCATGGTATGCGTGGAAAATGAAAAAGCTTTTGGTGAAAAAAGGAATTAATTACGATGAGCAGGGTAGTAGCAGCCATTGATATTGGTGGAACGAATACTGTAATCGGCCTCGTTGATCGCGAGGGAAAAATTCTTGCAAAAGTTTCTATTCGCACAACTGATTTTCCTGTTGCAAACGATTTAGTAGAAGCAGCCTCCAAAAAGTTACTGGATTTAATTACTCACTGCAAACTGCAAACCCCTGACTGTGTGTTGGCCGGTGTTGGCATCGGAGCTCCAAACGGAAATTATTTTTCAGGAACTATTGAATTTGCTCCCAACCTGAAATGGAAAGGAATTGTACCTCTTGCCGGTTTATTCGAAGAAGAATTGAAAGTGAAATCTGTGTTAACAAATGACGCCAATGCCGCAGCACTGGGGGAGCTTTACTTTGGGGGAGCAAAAGGCATGAAGGATTTTATTTTTGTAACACTGGGAACCGGACTTGGAAGTGGAATTGTTGTTGATGGAAAACTGGTATATGGACATGATGGCTTTGCGGGTGAACTCGGACACGTAATCGTGATGCAGCATGGAAGGCAGTGCGGATGTGGCAGAAAGGGATGTCTCGAACAATATTGCTCGGCGACAGGAATAGTGAAAACGTATTTTGAAATTCTGAGGAGCAGCGACCCGGATTTATTCAATAAAATAAATGCTGAAAAAGTGGATGCAAAATATATTTATGAAATGGCACTGGGTGGAGATGAGTCGGCATTTTATGCTTTCAACTATACCGGCGAAGTACTCGGCCTGGGGCTGGCAAACAGCGTGGCTTATACAAGTCCGGAGGCGATTTTTTTATTCGGCGGACTGGCACAGGCAAGCGAATTGCTATTTAATCCGACGATTATTTCATTCGAAAAAAATCTGCTCAACGTATACCGCAATAAAATTAAAATACTTCCATCATCGCTTCCGGAGAATGATGCGCCCATTCTTGGGGCAGCATCTTTGATTTGGAATGAACTGCAGCACCATTCGTAATTTGTATATTCGTAGCGGGATTTTACCGGCGACTTAAACAAGAAGAAAATTCCCGCTTACCAAAAAACATGGCCACAAGAAGAACCTTTATCAAATGGTCTGCGCTAAGTGCAGCATTATTCTCTGTAAAGAAAACATCGGCAGCAAAAATTGCATTGCCGGGGATGGACGGATTTCCCATCGTGATATCTACATGGAACCATGGAAAGGAAGCCAATGAAGCTGCATGGAAAATAATATCCTCCGGAGGCAGAGCTGTGGACGCAGTGGAAAGTGGTGTAATGGTAACAGAAGATGATTTGAAGAATCAAAGTGTGGGACTTGGTGGTATTCCCGATCGCGACGGGCATGTAACACTTGACGCCTGTATCATGGATGATAAAGGAAACTGCGGCAGTGTTTGTTTTCTCGAACATATTAAACATCCCATTTCCGTTGCACGACTGGTAATGGAAAAAACGCCACATGTGATGCTGGTTGGTGAAGGCGCACAAAAATTTGCTCTAGACAATGGATTTAATCTGGAGAAGTTTGACCGTACACCTGAATCTGATCTGGCATGGAAGGAATGGCTGAAGAAATCTGAATACAAACCCGTTGCCAATTTTGAAAATCACGACACCATCGGAATGCTTGCCATTGATCAGGCTGGAAATCTCTCCGGCTCATGCACCACCAGTGGAATGGGATATAAAATACATGGCCGTGTTGGTGATTCTCCAATCATTGGTGCAGGTTTATTTGTAGACAATGAAGTGGGTGCAGCTTGCGCTACCGGTACCGGCGAAGAAGTAATTCGAATCTGCGGCAGTCATACAGTAGTAGAGATGATGCGGGCAGGTCATAGTCCTGAAGAAGCATGCAGAATAGCTGTAGAACGGATTACAAAAAGTCCGAAAAATGTGAAGGAAATGCAGGTTGGATTTATTGCCCTGAATAAACACGGTGAGTTTGGCAGCTTCGCGTTAAATACCGGGTTCAGCTATGCGGTACAGTCAATGGAAATAAATAATGAGGTTCGCGACTCCGGAAACTTTTGGTAAGTCGGCATCAAGGGCTCTATATGTTTGCTGAGTTTTTTAAGTTTTTAATGAATGATAAAGGTTGATTACCAATGCCCAATAATCAAATGGTTTTTTCTCTGTGACCAATGAATGCTACTCCGATTATCTTAGAAGCATGCGTAGCAAATATCGAGTCTGCCATTGCAGCAGAAGTGGCAGGTGCTGATCGCCTTGAGCTATGTAATGTACTTGGTGCAGGTGGTATTACACCATCTTATGGGTTCATAGAAAAAGTGCTTAAAATAGTTTCCATCCCGGT
Organism: Bacteroidia bacterium; assembly: GCA_038206355.1. Lineage (GTDB taxonomy): Bacteria > Bacteroidota > Bacteroidia > AKYH767-A > 2013-40CM-41-45 > JAPLDB01. Next base: position 103,068 of record JBBRAY010000008.1, on the reverse strand, counting down.
GCATGTTCTTATTCGTCCGCGTGAAGGAGATTTTCTTTACAGCGCCGATGAATTTGATACGATGATGCGCGATATTGAAATATGTAAAACGCTTGGTGTAAAAGGTATAGTAACAGGGGTTTTAAAAGAAAACGGAAGCGTTGACATGGAAAGATGCAGCGCATTATTTTCTTCCGGAAATGAAATATCCACTACTTTTCATCGTGCATTTGATCTGACCTCAGATCCATTTACTTCTATGGAAGAAATAATTCAATTGGGATGTACAAGGATTCTTACTTCAGGTCAACGGGCAAGTGCAATTCATGGTGCGGGATTTATTTCAGGATTGATCAAGCAAGCCAATGGCAGAATCATCATCATGCCCGGTGGTGGCATTAATGACAAAAATATTTCCACGTTGAAGAAAACTTCCGGGGCAATCGAATTTCACCTCTCGGCAAGGATGGTAAAACCCAGCATCATGAATTACAGAAACGAATTTGTAATGATGAGCGGAGAAGAGGTTGATGAATATTCTCATGATGTACTGGATACTGATCTATTCAAAAAAGTAAGAGAAAATGCGCTTGTTTGAGATGCGATTAAATAACAGAATATTTTCCTGTGGATATTTTTTTTTAATCTTATCACTTCATCTACTGACGCCTTTTTGTAACGCAGGAGCACAATCCGTTTCTATAAATATCCATGCTGACTGGAAATTCCGTAAGGCCGGGGATACCGAATGGTTGCGGGCATCAGTACCGGGAACAGTTCACACAGATCTGCTCAGCAATAAAATAATTCCCGATCCGTTTTTCGGAGTGAATGAAAAAAATTTACAGTGGATTGATACGTGCGATTGGGAATATGAAACCCGGTTCGACGTGGATGATTCCCTTTTTCAGCGAAGTCATTGTGAAATGAGTTTTGAAGGACTTGATACTTATGCCACCGTTTTTCTCAACGGACAGCAGATATTATCAGCAGACAATATGTTCCGTACCTGGGCAGTGGATTGCAAAAAAAATCTGAAGAAAGAAAAGAATCATTTGGTCGTGCGGTTTGAATCTGCAGTAAAACGAGGTATAGCAGAGGCAAAAAAATTACCCTATACCTTACCCGGCGATGAAAAAATATTTACCCGCAAAGCCCAATACCAATATGGCTGGGACTGGGGCCCCCGTTTTGTTACTTGTGGTATCTGGCGACCTGTAAAATTGATTTTCCGTAATGCATTCATTTTAAATGATGTTCATGTAATTATTGACCAGCTATCGGATTCCGTTGCACAGCTTATTGCTGAGGTGAATATTACAGTTGAAAAACCCGCAACATTTTCATTCAAAATTATTGCAGAGAACGGTTCTCTGGATTCGTTTAATTTTGAGCGGATCGTTCGTCCCGAAAATAAAACTACAAAACTAACCTTCGCAATAAAGAATCCGAAACGCTGGTGGTGCAATGGACTTGGTGATGCTTCATTATACCACATTTCTGTTCAGGCGTCAACGTCAGGTTCCGGATCAGATCAAAAAAATATTGCTGTCGGATTGCGCACGCTTCAACTTGTGCAGGAGAAAGATGCAAAGGGTAAAAGTTTTTATTTCAGGATCAACGGCATTCCGGTATTTATGAAGGGGGCGAATTGGATACCTGCAGATAATTTTCTTCCCCGGGTATCTGACGAAAAATACCTGCAGCTTTTATCAGACGCGAAGGATGCCAATATGAATATGCTCCGTGTGTGGGGTGGCGGTGTGTATGAGCGCAATTCATTTTATGAATACTGTGACTCACTCGGCATTTTGGTATGGCAGGATTTTATGTTTGCGTGCGCCATGTATCCGGGTAATAAAGCTTTTGTAGACAATGTCAGGGAGGAAATTAGAGAGAATGTCATTCGACTTAGAAATCATCCGTCTCTTGCATTGTGGTGCGGTAACAATGAGATTGATGAAGGGTGGAAAAACTGGGGATGGCAGAAACAGTATAAATATGCTGAAGAAGATTCTGCTAAAATCTATATTGACTATCTGAATCTTTTTCATAAAATAATACCTGATGTAGTCAGCAATCTTGATCCGGAAAGAAGTTATTGGGAGTCGTCGCCATCAATTGGCTGGGGGCACAAAGAAAGTTTAGAAGAGGGTGATTCACATTACTGGGGTGTATGGTGGGGAATGGAACCATTTGAAATGTATAAAAAAAAGATCGGAAGGTTTATGAGTGAATATGGCTTTCAGGCAATGCCGGAATTGAGAACCATTGAATCATTCACCGATGAAAAAGACAGATCGCTGAGTTCGCCGGAAATAAAAAATCATCAGAAGCATCCGACCGGATTTGAAACGATTGATCATTACCTTAACGATTGGTATAAAGAGCCAAAAGATTTTGAAAGTTATATTTACCTCACACAATTGTTGCAGGCAGATGGAATCCGTACGGCTATAGAAGCACATCGGGGAGCGAAGCCTTATTGCATGGGTACATTGTACTGGCAGCTGAGCGATTGTTGGCCGGTAGCAAGCTGGAGCAGTATTGACTACAACGGACGATGGAAGGCGCTTCATTATGCAGTGCGTGAGTCTTATGGAAAATATTTGATCAGCGTGGAAGATACCGGTGAATATTTTAATGTCTTCGTAACTTCAGATGATACAGGTTTTACAAAAGCCACGTTGAGACTTTCGGCAGTGGATTTTTCAGGAAATGTTTTATGGCGGGATTCAGCGTTTTGTTATCTGTCGGCAGATAAGGCAACAGTGGCGTATAAAGCAAAAAAGGAAGACCTGACTTATTCTGTTAACACATTCCGCATTTTCCTGAAAATGGATTTGGTAAAAAACGGACAAACACTTGCAACAAAAAATTATTTCTTTAAAAAACCAAAGGAGCTGTTGCTGGAGAAGCCGGAAATAAATTATGATGTGAGAAAGGAGAAAGACAATATCTCTATAACCCTCTCATCAAATACCCTGGCTAAAAATCTTTTTATCAGATTAAAAAATACAGACGCCCGTTTTTCTGAAAACTATTTTGATCTCCTGCCAAAGGAGGCAAGAACTGTATCCTTTCATTCGGCATTAACAGTTGAAGAAGTCAGGCTGAGTTTGATTCTCCGGTCTCTTTGCGATTCGTATTGACAAGCAACGTCAAAATTACATATGCAGCAGGAATAAGCAGCAAGATATCTGTATGCACCAGATATCTCATTTCCATATTCCTGTAATTAAAAGAGAGAAATAAATACCAGGCAGCAAAGTAGAAAAGAATAAATATCAGAAATTTTTTTTGCAGAAAATTATTTTTGAAGGCAAAATATATGCCGAATAATCCTGTAAAAATGAGCACGGATCTGATGATAAAAAGAAGGCTGGAAAATAATTTCACCGCCATGCTTTTATTTCCATAAAGGGACATTTTAAAAAAAGATTTGCTTAGATTTTCAAGTGGAATAGTTACATAATAATGAAAACTGTTTTTAGATTTTTGTTTTTGAATCAGTTCATCGAAAATATGATGTATGATTGTATCGCAAGGGTTTGATGGAAGATTTAGTTCCGGTGAAATCCGTTCCCCCCATTTCCAATAAGCGAAGCCGTTGCTGCATGTACGGCATAAATTTACTACTGAGTCGAGCAATAGGCTATCGACGGGCTCTGTAAATGCAACCTTCGGCCAGTTCACTTTTTCATCTCTCAATATCTGAAAATAATATTCCGTATGATCTGTGCCGATGCTGTGTGTGAAGTCAACAAAAGACAGATAGTCCGGTGACCAATGGTGCCCCATATTGAGGTCCTGTGAAAATAAAATCCGGTTTTGTAAAAAATAATTCCTTGCCGGCCATAAGCCATAACTGATAAGAATAGCAAAGCCAAAAAAGAATCCATGCCTGATCCTGTTTTGAATGCTTTTTCCGGAAAAAAAGAAAACCCCGGCGATAAATAATATTCCAAATGCACATTGAAGCCTGATCAGCGTTGCAATACCCACGAAAATACCACTTAGAAATGCCGATCGGAAGGTTGTCTTTTGAAATGCGAAGTAAATGCTTAGCAGTAGAAAAAAAATGCTCGATGTTTCTGCATACAATACCGGAGTCCAGATAATAACAAAAGGATAGACAGCATAAAGCAGAGCACACAAATTTGAAAATGGAATTTTATTTTCATTCGTAACATTTGCCATTGCACTTTTTGCAATCCCTGATATTAAATAGATGGATGCAATGTCCATGATAACCTGGCAACCAACCAGCAGTTTCCAGGCAAGGGCGTAGTTTTCTAATGAGATGAGGTAGAAGATTCCAAACAAAAATGAATAACCCGGTGGCCGGAAGAATTTTCCGGCATCAATGTTTGGACTGATGGTAAACGTGCCATGCTCGTAAAGGTTGATAAAAGCCTGGAACCAGGAGGAGGTATCGCGCTGTATAAAATAATCTTCCTGGCCATAATAAATTTTTCCACCAACAAAGACAAAAAATAATCGCAAAAGGATTCCCAAAATCAGGATGAAAAGAAATGCATATGGAGATGATAGTTTTGATACAAGTTTCTTCATAGACCCGGTTTTATTTTTCTTTTCTGAAAAGCAATATCAGGGAAATGCCAAATGGGAATTTCAGCCCTCTTGTCAGGAAGAAGCTTTCGCTTTTCATCATGCGAAAAAATAAAAAAGTAAAAACGCTTCCGCCGGAATACGAAAAGTCGGAGCCGCTACCTTTTCTTCGTACAATGAAAGGAAAAAGATTTGCCAGAACACGTGTGAGGGCAACCGGTATGAAAAGAATAGTATTGAAGTAGCTTGCAAATGCAATTTTCCCGGAGTGTTCATTAAATATATTCTTTAATCCATTGATACGGTAACGCCTCTTGTGATGATTGATGTCGTCATGCTTACTCCACATGAATTCAAAAGCTGGAACCGTTACAGCAATCAATCCACCGGGTTTGCAAACACGAAACATTTCAGAAACGGCCTTACGATGATCCTCGACATGCTCAATGACGTCAAAAGCAGTAACGATTTCAAATTTATTATCATCAAAAGGAAGTCCGGTTATCGATGCAGATATAAAATCGAGATTTAGTTTTTGTTTGACAAAGGCACAACAATCTTTTTCAAATTCTACAGAAGTTACATTGCCATAGGATGAAAGCCAGTCAGATGATTCACCGGTAGCAGCTCCCACATTTAAAATGTGATTATTTTGCCCGTCAACATTTTTTATCAGTAATGCGTTTATTATTTCTTTTCTTGCCCTGAACCACCAATGATTTCGCTCCAGTTCAAAATACTCCTCGTAATAGACTTTATCCATTATTTACCGGTTGAAGTAATAATTTTATCTATTACAAAAAGCGGACGACTCCGAACCTGGTTATAAATACGGAGTACATATTCGCCGATTAATCCGATCGAGATGAGTTGTACCCCGCTGAAAAGCGTGATTGAAATGATGAGCGTAGTAAATCCCGCAGGCACATTTCCGAAAAATATTTTTTGAAATAATACATACCCTATGTAAGCAAAAGACAGAAGGATGATCATTATACCAAGACGTGAAATGAATCGAACAGGGAAATCGCTGAAGTTGAATATTCCATTGAATGCGAGATCAAAGAGTTTTTTCCAGCCATATTTGGCCTCTCCGGCAGCCCGTGCATCCCTGTCGTACTCGTAGCCCAATTGCTTAAATCCTACCCATGAACGCATGCCACGCAGGTAGCGACTTTGCTCGGGCATCATGTTCATGTAGTCTACTACTCTCCGGCTGATCATTGAGAAATCCCCGGCATCTATCGGAATCTTAAAATTTGAAACACGCTGCTGAAGGCGATAATATAACCAATATGCAAGTTTTTTCAGGGATGATTCTTTTCTGTTTTTTCGCACGGCATAAATGACATCATATCCTTCTTTCAGTTTCTTATAAAAATCCATTAATAATTCCGGAGGATCCTGAAGATCACCGTCAATGATCATCACGGCTTCAGTTCCTGTTGCCACACTTAAACCTGCAGTCACGGCAAGTTGATGTCCGTGATTTCTTGACAACAGAACTCCCACAAAATCAGGGCTCTTACTCGTTATTTTTTCAATTAACGTCGCTGTGTTGTCGCCACTCCCGTCATCAACCAAAACGACTTCTATTTTAATTCCGGCCGAACGAATTACCTGTGTGAGTCGCTCAACAAGCAGATCAAAGACCTTCTCCTCATTGTAAAGAGGAACAATAATGGAAATTTTCGGAATGTTCATGAAAGAGGGTAAAAATACGGTTATCTGTCAATTGGACAAAAGACTATAAAAATATATGTTTTCAGCAAATAAAATGTATCCGTTAACAAGGAAGTTGTTTTTCATTGAAAGCTCCATTACGACCGGATCAAATCCACCCGCAGAATGCGTTTTACCTCTCAGATAAACCATATTAACGGGTGTAAAAAAAAGTTGTTCTGTGGAAAAATTATTCTACTTTTGAAATCTTTTTTAATTTAAACTACGAACAGAATCGTAATTTAAGATCCTCCCGAATAACCAAAATAAAAATCAATAACTAATTTATAATTTTAGAAATATGAAAACTAAAAATTACATTAAATCATGGTCATTAGTTTTGTTTGCAGCGCTGCTTTTGGGCAGTTCAGTTTTTAGTAATGCACAAACTGTTACCGTGGGAACGAACAGCGGCGTTAACACAACTACCAGTTACCCATGCCCTATACAGGACTTTTATTATGCCACACGTGTACAGTTTCTATATACAGCTTCTGAACTGGCTGCAGTAGGTATTACCAGTGGTGCTACCATTAATGAAATCGGATGGATTGTTCAGGCAACTGCAATTACAGGCCATTTACAGGAAGATTATACAATTGCTTTGTTGAACACTGCAGTTACAACACTTGATTTGAATACCTGGGAGCCGGGCGCGATTACAGTTTATGGTCCGACAAATTATGCATATACATCTGGATATGCCGGAAACGTAATGTTTGCCACATCTCCTTTTACTTATGCAGGCGGAAATTTAATTATTGAAATCTGCGGTGGAATTTCATCAGGAAACTATACTTTAAATCCTGCATGTCAGGAAACCCAGGGACTTTCTTTTAATGGTTCACATCAGTGGAGACAGGACGTAGCCACAGGTTGCGGAACGACAGACCCGACAAATTATGCAACCGAGACTTCACGCCCTGTATTGGTCGTAACGTATATCGCAGGGGCACCTTGCTCAGGAACGCCTACTCCGGGCAATACAAATGCAACAGCAAATCCTGTTTGTGCAAATACGAACTTCAGTCTGAGCATGCAGAATTTCACCTTGGGTTCTGGTGTTACTTACCAGTGGCAGTCTTCCCCTGACGGAACAACCTGGACTGATATCGTGGGTGCTACGAATTTTACAACGACAACATCACAAGGCAGCGATACTTATTACCAGTGTGTTGTAATTTGTGGCGGTGGCGGAACCGGAACATCAAACCCATTGCTTGTTACCACCGGACAGTGTTACTATATGTGTTCTCAGGGAAACAATGTTACCCTTTTAGACTCGACAAATGCATTTTTTGATTCGGGCGGTCCAAATGGTAATTATCAATTGAGTGAAAACTGTACTTTATTAATAGCGCCGTCATGCGCCGTAACGATCACGCTAAACTTCTCGTCCTTCAATGGAGGATTTGGAGGTGTAATGAATGTTTATGACGGTCAGACTACAGCTGCTCCGCTGGTACTTACTGCCTCAGGAAGTATCATACCTGCACCGGTTACATGCACTTCCGGATATATGCTTATCATATGGACATCTGATGCATTTAATGCTACCAGCAGCGGATGGGCGGCAACATGGACGTCAGTCATTGCAGCAAGCACAGCACCGATAGCAAGTTTTGGAGTAAGTACACATACACCGCCACTCAATGCAGGCGTTCATTTTTATGATCAAAGCGGAGGCGGAATTCCTACTTCATGGATATGGGATTTTGGCGATGGAGATACTTCTCACGTTCAGAATCCTACCCATTCTTATTTAGCCCCGGGTACTTATTACATTACTTTGTATGCTTTTTCATGTACTCAATCTGATACAGCTTACGATACGCTTGTAGTACAAAATGCTCCTCAGGTTATTGTTTATCCTGATACACTTTCTGCCACTGTTCAGTGTGGTGATTCTGCCGTATTTGCGCTCACCGTAGTGAATCTCACCGGAGGTGAACTGGTTTATAATACAAGCGGTTCATCAAACACCAATATAAAAATGCTTTCCATGAAATACGGAACGGATTTATTCTCTGAGTATCCGGCAACCCTTGCAGCTATCAATGCTTTCTTTACTAATTATACACTTACAGAAACTGCTACAAACAATGCATCAACACTGGCGAATTTACTTGTCGGGAAAAATGTATTGCTTATCCCGGAACAAGAAACAGCTAACCCTGCCGTCTTCAATAGCTTTACTTCTGTATTTAATACGTTTCTGTTAAACGGAGGTACAATTATTCAATGCGGTACCAGCTCAGGACAGGATTCTACACTGACTACCACCGGCTTGTGGCACGGGAATTACGTGACTGATATTGGAAATGGGTTCACAACATTTAATGTGGACAGCATGTCGCATCCGATTATGCAAGGCATTTCCGGAAACCTGATTACTGCTCCTTCTGCAACTGACGTAATACATTTTACTGATCCAGATCGCCATGTACTTGCCCGTTATCTGACTGATGACGTGGTATCTTTCAGAAACGTGAACAATGGAAAAGTGATTTATCTGGGCTTTGATTATTACGATGCTACCGACGACACCAGGAAGATGATTGCAAATGCAGTTCAGTGGGGCGGTGAAAGTGGATTGCCATCATGGATTACCATGGATATTACAACTGATACTGTTACAGCAGGAGATTCTTCTATCGTTACTGTTGTATTCCATGCTAACGGAATACCTGCAGGAACTTATTACGGTATCATCGGAGTAACTACCAATGACCCGAATACACCTTATGTAGCTGTGTATTGCACCATGACGGTTGTAGGTGATCCTATCATTGCCATGTCAGAAACATGTCTCACTTTTGATACAGTGCTTGCCGGCAATTCAAATACACAAACATTCAGCATTATCAATGATGGATGCGATTCACTTGTAATTGCCAATTATATTCCAAGTTCTCCTGAGTTTACGGTAAATGCGCCAACAAGCATTTTACTTCCCGGAACTTCAATGGTGGTGAGCGTAACCTTCCATCCTTTATCAACGGGAACCTATAGTGGCACCTTGCTGATACAAAACAATGATAATGACACGACCATTTGCCTGAATGGCGTTGCGATTCCTGCTCCTGTAATTGACGCCGTATTCAATACAGTAATGCAGTCAGTTCCGGCATGTACTGGAACCGATTCCACTACTTTTACGATTCATAATACTGGTGGAAGTAATTTGTACTTCACCATTACCGGTGTTCCGTCATGGGCATCTATTTCAGCCAATAGCGGAACAATTGCAGCAGGAGACTCAATGGTTATTACTGTTATAATGAATTCAGGATTAATTACCGGCGGACCGATAAGTGCAAGTCTTATCATTGCTTCCAATGATCCATTGGCGCCGACAAGAAATGTTCCGTTGACCATGGACGTGGGTTTCAATCCTTGCTTTACCATTAATGGAGTAATTGATGCTTGTACCGGAATTGCAACATTTACATCAACTGTAATTGTTAATACGCCGTCAAACTGGACCTGGGATTTTGGTGATACAGGAAGCGGTAATACTGCAAACCCTATTCACCAATATGCTTTACCCACAGGAACTTCGATTACTGTTATGGCAATCGGTTGCAACGGTGTATTATGTGATACACAATATGTAACGCTTACCATGCCACTTGTTACCGGACCTGCAGCAGCTGCATGTCTGCCTGCTACACTTGATCCGGGTACAGCCGGAAGTTTAGGGATAGGTGTTACTTTCTTTCAGATGGGTCATATCAACAAGACCAGCACAAATGCTGCAAGCGGATATCAGAATTTTACTTGTACAGACACAACCACTTTGAATCCGACTGATTTTTATGTTTGGACTGTAAGAACAGGTCAGACCTATGAAGAAACTGTAAAGGGTTATATTGACTTTAACAATGATGGAATATTTGATCCTGTGACAGAGTTGATATTTGAAGATTCAGCTGTTGTTTATAATCACACCGGTCTTACTATTCAGATGCCAACAAATGCAGTAATGGGAGTAGCGCTGAGAATGAGACTTGAAAGCGAGTACAGCGGAAATCCGGAGCCTGATGGCTGCATTGATTTGTTGTACGGACAGAATGAAGACTACACCGTATTCATGGATACAGATTATCTCGTAAACAAGATCAATCCGTTCTCTTCACCGGTTGCCATTTCAGTTTACCCGAATCCGTTTAGCAAGTTCGCAACAATTGAATACTCAATTGCTTCATCAAAAAATGTTTCCGTTGAAGTATTTAATCTAGTAGGAGAAAAGATACAGCAATTTGCTTACGGCGAAATGCAGACTGCCGGTAAACATGCATACGTTTTTAACGAAGAAACTCCCGGGGTGTACTTTGTAAAATTAACCGTTGACGGCGAAAGTAAAATCGTGAAACTTGTTCACGTACAGTAACTGTTTGCAGGTTCAAAATAATAAAGCGGGCATTCATCATGATTGCCCGCTTTTAATTTATCATCCCATCAACCTAAATTGTAATTTGCGGCTATGAAGTTTGAAAAGCATGTTTTTATCTGCACCAATGAGCGCAAAGATGGAGAGCGCAAATCCTGTGGTGAATCCTGCGGGATGGAGCTCGTGAAGGCTTTTAAAAAGTCAATGAAGGAAAAAGGCTTGCATGGCCGAATGCGAGCCCAGCGCTCAGGATGCCTTGATGCCTGCGACTATGGTCCGAGTATCGTTGTTTATCCGGAGGGTATTTATTACGGCGGAGTTCAGCTTTCTGATGTTGAAGAAATTGTGAACGAGCATTTGATTCTTGACAAGCCGGTAAAGAGATTGCAGTTGGATTTTTCAAAATAAATTCAAACCGGTGAATGATTTGATTCCCGATAATTTCCGTGGTGATGAAGAACTGATCAGGCTCACAATCCGGCAGATAAAAAAGGATTTAGGAAATGTTGCAGGCGATTTTCATTTTTCAGGAGTTAAAGAAAAGTTGTTTGAAGAACTTGCTGTTCGAATAACAGAACTACTTACTCCTGTTAGGAAATCAAATCCCGCATTGTTCAAGGTAATTTTATACCGGGTGGATATCAATGAAAGGGATGTCAGAGAGGCTTTGTCGCACGAATCCATTTACCGGCTTGCGGAAAAAATTATTCAGAGAGAATTTCAGAAAGTGCTAACCAGGCGTTTTTTTAGCTAACGAAGTATGAATCGTCCCTGATAATCCATGTTTTCTTAACAATATATTGACATTTAGATGTTGTAACATTGATTATCTTTACATCAAAGAAAGGAATGGCTATGAAACAAAATGAATTTAATGAAAAAGTTTCTGATGAATCCCGGCCACTAACCGGATTTGCATTGAAACTCACACACAATATGGAGGAGGCAGAAGACCTTCTTCAGGATACCATGCTGAAAGCTTTTACCAATAAGGAAAAATTTCAGGAAGGAACCAATCTGAAAGGGTGGCTGTTCACCATCATGAAAAATATCTTCATCAATAAATATCGCAGGGCGATGAAGAGTAAGATATTTAATGACAACACCGATAACCAGTATTACCTGAATTCTGCCACCAATACAACGCGTAATGATGGCGAAGGTGCAATGGTTTTAAAAGACATCCATTCTGCTATCGGAAGGCTTTCAGATAACCTGCGTACACCATTTATGATGAGTTTTACGGGTTATAAATATGAAGAGATTGCCGATACCCTGAAAATTCCTCTCGGTACCGTGAAAGTACGTATTCACAATGCAAGGAAGGAACTGATGAAAAATCTCAGTTCTTATGCAGATGGTCGAAGAAAATAATTTGATAAGTTATGGTTAGTAGAAGCCTGTATTTTAAAGTACCGGCTTCTTTTTTTTGATCATCATTGAACATGTCTTATTATCTTCGCTTCAAAATCAGAATCAATGAAATTTGGTGTCGTTATTTTTCCCGGAAGCAATTGCGATGAGGACATGGTTTATGTGCTTCAGCAGGTCATGAAACAACAAGTGGTTAAACTGTGGCATAAGGATCACAATTTGCAGGGTTGTGATTTTATTGTGTTGCCGGGCGGTTTTTCCTATGGTGATTACCTCAGGAGTGGTGCCATCGCTCGTTTTTCTCCTATCATGAAAGAGGTTATTGAATTTGCCGGCAAAGGCGGTTATGTTTTTGGCGTTTGCAACGGGTTCCAGATTTTATGCGAGTCGGGATTGCTGCCGGGCGCTTTACTGGCCAACACCTCACATAAATTTATCTGTAGAAATATTTTTGTTAAAGCTGAACATAACGAATCACTGATCACTTCAGGCATTGAAACATCGAGGGCGTTGAAAATACCGATCGCTCATGGTGAAGGAAATTATTTTACTGATCCCGCCACACTCCAGTCAATGAAGGATAACGCACAAATTCTTTTCCGGTATTGCGACAGCAATGGAAATGTAGTTGATGTAAGTAATCCTAATGGTGCTCTGGAAAATATTGCAGGGATATGCAATGTAACAAAAAATGTATTTGGAATGATGCCTCATCCTGAAAGGGCATCCGACAATGAACTTGGCAATACCGACGGAAAAATAATTTTTGAATCTATCCTCAGTCTGGTTAAAGCCTGAAAATGTTTATCCTTTCTGTATTTTTTTTCTCAGTATACAATCAGCTTTCTGCGTTGACTATTATTTTCTGAAAAAACCACCACTGTATATATTCCATTTTGCCAGTTCAATGCTTGAATTTTAAAAATGGTTGTGTTAATTTTTCCAGCGTAAACTTCGCGACCAACTGCATCATAAATTTTCATTAAGGGCGATGATTGAACGGATGACTGAGAGGAGAATACCGTAAACCACTCATGCGCCGGATTCGGATAGATGATGAAATTATTTTCAGCTGCAACGTCATTTATGCCGGCAGCATCAAGTATAATAGATATACAGTCTGAATTGCTGCAGTTGTTTACATCCGTTACAACCACACAATATAATCCGTTAGTATCGGCAGTTATCATTTGTGCGGTTGATCCGTTATTCCACAGATATCCGGCAAATCCTGCACCTGCATCCAGCAAATAAGTAACACTATTGGTAGAAATGTCAGGACCTAAATCAAAAAGCGGCGGCGCAAAAACCGTTACGTTTTGGGTAAGTGTATCATTACAGGTACCATCAGTAGCGATGAGCGTAACCGGAAATGTATTCGGTGATAGGTAAGTATAAGAAGGATTTTCCTGTGATGAACTACCGGTCGCATCACCGAAATCCCATGTGTAGCCTGTTGCTCCAGCGGAAGAATTGACAAAGTCAATTATATTTCCAAGGCATGTATTGCTTGCAGAAAAGGCAGCTGTTGGAGAAGGGTTGACCAAAATGTAATCAATGAGCGTTTCGGAATCAGCACAAGAACCTACAGAAGCATCAAGCGAAACAGTATAAGTACCCGCATTATTATAAGTATATGTCGGATACTGTTGGGTTGACGTTCCGATTCCATCACCAAAATCCCAGAGATAGTTAGCAGCGTTTGTTGTTGTGTTTGCAAAAGTGACTGTATATGGAGCACAACCTGTAGTGGAGGCTACTGAAAAACTCACGACAGGGGCAGTATTCACTCCTACCACCAGTGTAGTGGTATCATAGCAAGTTTGTGCGCTTATCGCAACCAGTTGAACGGTGAATGATCCGGTCTGCGAATAAGTATAAGTTGGATTTGTCATAAATGAAGTACCGGAAGCATCTCCAAAATCCCATGCATAACCTGCAGCTCCTGTAGAGGTGTTTGTAAACTGGAAATCATCTCCCAGACAAACGGCCATTGCGTTAGGGGTAAATGATGCCTGAGGTAAAGGGTTGACCGTAGCTGTAACTGGAACCCGGTTGCTGGGACATGCTCCTCCTGTTCCTGCTTCCACATAAAAAGTAGTCGTTGTTGAAACTGTAGCTACATACGAACTAATATTCCCCTGCAGCATCGTACCACCTGTTGATGCACTCCACCAGCTGATCGGATTTGGTGAAGAAGCAATTAGCGTAACATTTCCCGGGCCACATCGCTGATCAGGAAAAACAGTGGGCGAAGCAGTTACCGGAAACATATAAGCAGTAACGGCTGTGCGGGTACTTGCACCGCATGAATTACTTGCCTGTACATAAAAAGTAGTGGTGTTGGAAATTGTAGTTGTATAAGATGAACCGGATCCCAGTGATGTTCCTCCGGTTGAAGCGCTGAACCAGTCAATTGTACCGGATGCGTTGGTTGTTAATGTAACAGATCCGGGTCCGCACGTGGTGTCACCGACAGCAACCGGTGCTGAAGGGAGGGCAAGCAATGTTATTGTTGCGTCCAGCCAGTTCATCGCCGGATATACGTCATTGTTGTTTGAAGTAAAGCAATGAAAATTAAATACTCCACCCGCAGAAGTATTTATAGTGGTAGTAAAGGTGTGATTTGTGAAATTAGGAGGTGAAATATTTCCGGTAAATGTTTGTGCCAGGGTCTGATTAATTGCACCTGTAATTATTACTGTATCCGGAAAAACGCTCACAGCCGTATCACCAAAATTCCTGACAGTAATCGTAACCGTAGTATTGGCACTTCCACATGCACCATTTACCGGGGTTACCAGAGCGGTAACTGTAGTATAAAAAAGGTGATTGTATATTAATCCGGTATCGTCAGTCTTAATAATCAGTGCATCTTCGTAGTTAAAGCCATAACTTGCCGTATATCCGCAAAGTATGTATCCGCCATCGGAAGTCTGGACTCCACTGTAGCCATGATCATGATTGGAACCGCCGAAGTATCTTGCCCACGTGGAATCTCCGTTCGCATTTGTCTTAAAGAGCCATATGTCGGATATGAGCGAAGCATTACTTTGTGTTGTTCCGGTCATGATATAACCACCATCGTTTGTTTTTTCAATCCTGTGAAAATCATCATTTTGAGATCCACCAAACTTCTTTGTCCACAGGACTACCCCACCGGTATCTGTTCTAACGAGGTAACCGTCATCACTACCTGAGGAATCAGTAGCCCCACAAATGATAAATCCATTGTTGATGATCTGGATACTTTCTGCATTTTCATTTTTTCCGGCTATATCAGTTCCGAATGATTTGGTCCAGATGGTATCTCCAATTGAATTGGTTCGGACAAGGAAAATCTGCCCAGCCAAATTCACCGGGTTGTACACCTGGGTTTGTCCGGCCATAATAAATCCGCCGTCTGTTAATTCTCTTAATGAATTGGCATCATCAAAATTGTTTCCACCATATTTCTTATTCCACAGTTGAACACCATTTGCATTCATTTTAACAAGAAAGGAATTGTAACCCTGAACTCCGGTACCACTGTTAGTATAACCACACATAGCATAACCACCATCGGCGGTTTGAATGATATCCTGTGCTCTTTCCTTTTGTGTTCCACCATATGTGAAATGCCATAACTCATTTCCGTTTCCGTCGAGTTTCATATAATAAGCGTCTTCATTGCTGTCAATAGTGTAGCTTGTTGAATACCCGCACATCACAAATCCGCCGTCAGAAGTATTGATGACTTTGTAAAAAACATCCCTTCTCCCGCCATTAAAAGTACGCGTCCACATGGTATCACCCATTGAATTCAAACGAACCACATAAGCATCGGAATCATTGGCACTCCAATGGGAGGTATAACCTGCAGCAATGTATCCGCCGGAAGGAACTTCCTGAACGCTTCGAAAGACATCGGTGTTGCTCTGTACAAAAAGCTTTTCCCATGTTATCTGTGCGTTAGAATTCAGGGAAATGAAAATAGCAAAAAAGAGGACCGTTGTTGTTTTATTCATGATATAATATTTTTTTCAATAAGAAAAAATAACCCTGTCTTATATGTGACAGGGTTATCGTTTGTTTCGTTGTTACTGGATAATTATTCGTTGGGTATGAACAGCCTGTTTTCCGAATAACCGGATGATATAAACCCCTCCTGAAATACCGGTCAGGTTTAATTCATCGTTTTTCAGTCCGGAGACATTTTTTGATACAATTAAACGACCCGCTTCATCAACAACTTTGAGCAACTCAAAATCGGAATCAGATGAAAGATTAATTGAAAAGTGACCGTTCGAAGGATTAGGTGTTATCGTTACAATTCCTGTTTGTGAAATTGTACTGATTCCAACCATGAAATCAAGATAAACGCAATCACTGTTAGAGCAATTGTTTCCATCAGTAACGGTTACGCAATAATCATCACTTAAACTCACGACGTTAATAGTCTGAGTTGTTTCTCCTGTTGACCACAGATAAGAGGCGAATCCTGCTCCGGCATCGAGCATATAGGATGTGGAGCCGGTATGGATGGTGTCAGGACCGAGTGATACTAATGGAAGTGTATTGACTGTGGCATTGGCAGCGACCTGCTGGCTTGGGCATAGCGTTCCGGCAACTGCATAGTAAATTGCTGAAGCAGTAAGCACCGGCGTTGTAAATGAGCTCCCTGTTCCGACAATATTACCCTGGTCATCATACCAGGTGATAAGGTCAGCAGCAGTGGCATTCAAAGTAACAGTTCCGTTACCGCAAACACTTCCGTCAGTGGTAACAGGATCTGCACTAACTGAGTTAATAATAGCATAAGCAGCGACCTGATTACTCGCGCAATGATCCATTGCAACAGCATAATATGTTGTCGTTTGATTCAATACCGGAGTCGTAAAAGTCGGTCCTGTACCAACGACATTTCCCTGGTCATCATACCACGTAATAGGGTCTAATGCGGTAGCACTGAGGGTCAACGTTCCTGAAGTACACACGCTGTCACTTGTGGTAACAGGGTCAGCACTTGCTGTTTGTACATTGATTGTTGCAGCAACCTGTTGACTCGGGCATTGTGTACCTGCAGAAGCATAATAGACTGTGGTTGAAGTGAGTACGGGAGAAGTAAATGAATTGCCTGTTCCAACAACGTTGCCCTGGTCATCATACCAGGTTATAGGATCAGCAGCAGTTGCAGAAACGGTTCCTGTATTGTTTCCACAAATGTTGTCATCAGTGGTAACCGGATCAGTGGAGGTGCTTACAATCTCTGCATCAACAGCAGAACGTGTGCTTGGACAAGCAAGTGTAGTTTGCGCGTAATAGGTAGTGGTAGTTGATATTGAAGGTGTAATAAACGGAGATCCTGTTCCGACTAAATTTCCACCGATTGCAGCATCATACCAGTATATGGTATCACTTGCAGTTGCAGTAAGCGTAACTGTTCCTGTTCCACAATTGAAATTTGAGGTAGTTACAGGAGGCAGATTTTCAATTATTGTAGCTGTTACCGGAATACGTGTGCTGCTACAGGTTCCGTCAGTAGCTTCTGCATAATAAATGGTGGTCGCTGAAAGCGAAGGCGTAGTGAAATTAATTCCTGTAGAGATCGCTGCTCCGCCGGCTGCAACGTCAAACCAGCTCACAGTATTGTTTGAAGTCGCTGAAAGCACCATTACACCCGGACCGCAATGTGTAGCGTCAACACCAATCGGATCGTTGATAGTAGTTATCCATGCATTCACGGGAGTTCGGGCACTTACACATGTACTTTGTGCTTCAGCATAGTAAGTTGTGTTTACCGTGAGAACCGGCGTTGGAAGGGTAGGTCCGGAACCAACCTGGGTTCCTCCGATAGCAGCATCAAACCATAAAATATTATTAATGGAAGTTGCAGAAAGAATAACGGAAATCGGTCCGCATGCGGTTACATCTGTTCCGACAGGAGGAGTAGCGCTGTTTATGATTGCCTGAACAGGAATACGGTTACTCGGGCAGATACTTCCTGCCTGTACATAATAAGTTACCGTTGAATTTAAAAATGGTGTGTTGAACGGGCTACCTGTAGCAACAAGATTTCCGCCGATAGCAGCATCATACCAATAAAGCTGACTTCCGGCAGTTGCAGTAAGTATAACAGATCCCGGACCGCAGCGATTTACATCAGCAGAAACCGGATCGGCAGATATCTGTTCGATGATTGCCTGCACTGCAATACGTGGGGTACAACCATTAACTTCAATGTAATACGTTTCCGTAGCGTTTAATGAAGGGGTTGTATACGAAGTGCCGGTGGCAAGTAATATTCCACCTGTAGATGCACTATACCATTCTACTGTTCCTGATGAATTGGCAGTAAGTGTTACCGTTCCGTTTCCGCATCTTGTAACGTCAAAAGCAGTGGTGCTTCCTGTGCCAATAGTTGCAGTTGCATGAATTCTGTTGCTTACGCAGTTTTCATACGGTACAAATACGTACCAATCGTAGAAATAATAATAGTAGTTCAGGTTTCCTGCCGTCGGGCTATAGATTTCAACGGTCTGTGAAACGGAATAGGTATAAGATGCGCCGTTATTATTTCTGAATAACTGAACACTTCCTGCACCGAGGACGAGTTTCAGACTGTTGGCCTGAGGGACGGTAAAATTCAGATACAATCGCTGGGCGCCAACAGCCACAGTGAATGTTTTTGATTGCAGGAGGTTGTTATTAACATCACGCAGTTCAATGGTACAAGGACCTGCACTGTTGGCATAAACCAGCACAGAAATCAGTTTGAAAATTTTACGACTGTCAAAGTTTAATCCGAAAGTACCGCCATTGTACCCGCCGGCTCCGATGGAATTACTTGTTGGGCCTACTTTATTTCCTTTTCCCATCTGACTTTCCACATAAAAAGTAGTGGTGTTGTTCAATGAGGGAGTATTGTATGTTGGTCCGCTATTGATCATGCTGTCGCCGGTAGCTGCAGCATACCAGAATAATGAATCAGCCGCTACAGCGCCCAGGCTAAGAGAAGCAGGCGAACTACAGGCAATTGCAGAAGTAGTAGTTGGATCACCTGATGGAGAAATTACTGTCAGTGTTGAAGTAATGGTATCGTTTGAATATGAAATATCTCCGTTTCGATGGATGGTGTAGGCTTTTAAGTCATAGGTTCCCGGAGTAAGTGAATTAAAAAGGAGCGGACTGAAAGTAAAACTTACTGACGTCCCCGGTGCCACTGATCCAATAAGCGTATCCTGATAAATGGTTGTTCCTCCGGGTCCTGTTGCTGCGAGATAGCAAACGATATTTGTTTCGTTTGTACCGCCATAATTTGTAATCAGCAATTTTATCGGAGATCCGGTACTTGAACAAATGATATTGGTAGGTGACTGTATCACGTCAACAGCAATGTCTTTGGTAACGCCGCCGCCCGGTCCGATTTTTACCAAACCAAAATTCAGAGCATTACTTTGATTGCGATAATAACCAAAGAATGCAAAACCGCCATCAGATGTTTCCCTGCCCCGATAGGAGTGGTCATGGTAAGCTGTTCCGTAGTGTTGAGTCCATTCAACTATACCGTTGGCGTCAGTTTTTACTGCGTAATAGTCGGGATTGATAAGGTTAAAGCTACGGGTAATTCCGGCCATGATATATCCTCCATCAGAGGTCGGTTCGATAGTTTTTCCTCCGTCTTTCTTACTGCCACCGTATGAACGAGACCAAAGACTATCACCATTAGCATCGGTTTTGATAAGCCAGATATCTGTGTCTCCAAATCCGTTGCTGGTGGTATCGGCATCACCCATGATCACATAACCTCCTCCGGGAGCATTTTGAACATAATGAGCTTCACAAAGGTGCCCTGTTGTAAATGTTTTATGCCATTGAAGTATTCCGCTGGCGTCAGTTTTACCAAGATAAAAAGCGCCGGTACTGTCATAACTATAAGACTGACCTGCGATGATGAAACCTCCATCAGGTGCAATTTGAATTGAGTTTCCGATTTCAAAACTCGCTCCGCCAATGTTGCGTTGCCATTGCATTACTCCGGTAGAATTCGTCTTAAACAGCCAGATGTCGTAATAACCTGTTCCACCTGTTTTGTTGGTTCCTATACAAGCATATCCACCGTCAGCGGTTTGAACGACAGCTTCTATCTCCTGCAATCCGGTATCTCCATAGGTTTGCGTCCATTGCGTATTTCCACTGGCGTCAGTTTTTACAAGGTAGCCGTCATTGCCTCCTGCTCCATATGAATTGGTTATGCCGGCAATGATGAATCCTCCATCACTTGTAATTTTTACCATGTTGGCAAAATCAAATTGTGTTCCGCCTTTCGATTTTTGCCACTGTTGGTTTCCGTAAGCATCGGTTTTCACCAGCCAGATGTCACTTTGACCATTACTATAAGTGGTGGTTCCACCGGTCATGATAAAGCCACTATCTGCAGTTTGCTCCATCCACCTTCCGTCTTCATTATAAAGACCTCCGTATTGATTGTTAAAAGTAATTTGCGCAGATGCAGATGTGGCAAAGCATAAAATAGCCAATCCGGCAAGAGAAGATAAAAATTTTTTCATAGGGTTTTAGTTGTATAATTTTGGGGATGTAAAGATAGGAATCGGGTTTGAGAGGTGGATAAGATTTGAGTAATTTTATTAAACTAATTTGTGAATGGACGCGGGATTGAGGGCATGGTACTTAAATAGGTGGTGGCCGGAAAAAGAAAGCTGTTACGGTGAGAATAAATATCTACAGTATTTCTGAATTCCGGGTAATTATATTCGGTTTTTCACAGGTAATTCACATTACATTTGAGATCGGTATGAGAAAGACACTGTTATTTTTTTTTATAACAATCATGGCTTCAGTAGTTGCCCTGATGCTTCAATCCTGTTCCAATGGCAATGTCAGTCGTAAATCGGGAAGCCCGGATAAAAAACTTCCGGCTGCTATCGCAGTTTCTCCTTCTTCCTTTCATTGCGAAGTAAAAATAATTGAAATAGATTCATTGCAGCTAAGGATCATGCTCAGAAAAATCATTCAGCAAGGAAGCACTTTGTTTTATAGCGTTGTGGCAGGAGACACAATCCGGACAAGAATGACCGGCAATAGGATTATAATCACTCCGGGAGATTCAATTTTGGAAATGATCATAGAAGAGAGATTGAAATTGAATTCTGAAATTCCCGAATTCATTGTGAAGCAGATCATTTCCGATTAAAATTAATCGTGTGCCCGGCTTCCTGATTTTTCCATTACGTCATTTTATATATCTTTCGTTCCCATTAACCTCAAACCATGAAATCAAAATTACTCACTGCTGCATTTTTTATTTCTTTTATCTGCCTTGGTTTTCTTTTTGACAAAAAGGAGAACCACAAATTTAAACCTAAAAAAGTTTTTGCCGATGCATTGTTGTCTGATGGAGGAGACGATGCGGCGTCGCGCTACGAATGGGAATTGATGCGGCTTGCAGATCCCTCAACAGGAAAAATTCCTCCGCACATCCGCGCAGGAGAGTTGGCTTTTGCAAAAAATCTTCCTGTACTTTCAACATTTGCTCCTTCCGGTGCCCGGCTGACGGGAAATTTTATTCCGCGCGGACCCTGGAACCTGGGTGGACGCACACGCGCAATTGCAATTGACATTTCGAATGAGAATATTGTGTTTGCAGGAAGCGTTAATGGCGGTTTGTATCGTTCTGCAGATGGTGGCTCTTCATGGACAAGGGTATCACCCCTGAATCAGAACCCGGCCATCACATGGATTGAACAGGATAAAAGACCGGGGCATACAGATACGTGGTATTATTCAACAGGAGAAGGATATGGAACTTCGGCCAGTGCTGCAGGCGCTTTTTACCTCGGCAACGGAGTATATAAATCAATTGACGGAGGTTTAACATGGAACTTACTTACTTCCACAAGTTCAGGTACACCGCAAACATTTGACCTTGTTTGGGATGTGATCTGGAAGCTTAAGTGCGATGTTTCTGATACGGCCAGTAATACGGTGTGGGCTGCATGCTATGGTATCGTTTACAAGAGTGTCAATGGCGGAACAAACTGGACTGCGCAAAGAGGGAATACGGCGAGCTATTCCTATTTCATGGATGTGGATCTTACAAGTACAGGCGTGGTATATGTGACCGAAAGCAGTGATGGTGGTGAAAAGGGAATATGGAGAAAGGATACATCGAATATATGGGCCAATATTTCTCCACCGGGATGGGATACTGCAACATTCAACCGTGTCGTGATCGGCATCAATCCTTCCGATGAAAACGAAGTTTACTTTCTTGCCGAAACACCGGGCTATGGAAAACGCACAACCAACTTCAGGGGTGATGAAGAATGGAATAGCCTTTGGAAATACACTTATATCTCCGGGAATGGTACCGGTGCAGGCGGTCAATGGCAGGACTTATCAGTTAACATTCCTTATCCCGGTCTGGAGCTGGGGAACTTCAATTCACAAGGAGGATATGATTTAGTGGTTCGCGTTCATCCGAATGACCCGAACATCGTCTATATCGGCGGGACAAATTTATTCAGGTCAACGACAGGATTTACGGATTCACTGCATACTACTGAGATGGGTGGTTATGATCCCGCATCCACTATTCCTTTTTATGAAACGTATCTTAATCATCACCCTGATCAGCACAACATTTGTTTTCTTCCGTCAGATCCAGATGTGATGTACCAGTCGAATGATGGTGGAGTTTACAAAACACTTAATGACCGCGATTCTGTGGTGGTGTGGCAGTCGCTGAATAACGGATATCTCACCGGTCAGTTTTATGCCATTGCAATAGATCATGGAACTACAAATGATAACATTGTGATTGGCGGCGTGCAGGACAACGGTACCTGGTTTACAAATAATTTATCGGTTACTACTCCATGGACGCAGCCGGGTTTTGGTGATGGATCATTTTGTGCGATTGACAATGGCCACAACTATTATTATATGAGCCGGCAGGAAGGAAAGACTGCTAAAGTTCAGTTGGACGGTAACGGCAACGTTATAAATTTCCGTAGAATGGATCCTATCGGAGGTTCCGGATATCTTTTTATTAATCCATTTATCCTTGATCCGAACAACAATGAAGTGATGTACATGGCAGCCGGAACAAGGATTTTCCGAAATGACTCGCTTTCACAAATTGCGCTAACCGGAGCATGGGATACGATTTCTACGGGATGGTTTCAACTGCCTGATACCATTCCGCAAACTGCAACCTCAGTAACGGCTCTTGCTATAGCTCCATCCAATTCTTCGCGATTGTATGTTGGAACGAGTAAAAGAAAAGTATATAAGGTGGACAATGCGAATAGCGCATTCCCGACCATGACAGATATTACCTCAAACCTCTTTAATGCAAATGGGTATGTATCCTGCATTGCTGTTGATCCGAATGACGACAACAAAGTGATCGTTGTGTTTTCGAATTACAGTGTTTACAGTATTTTTTATTCAGATGACGGAGGTGTTACGTTTGTGAAAAGTGCCGGCAACCTTGAAGCCAACCAGGCCGGCAGTGGAAATGCACCGAGCATCAGGTGGGTAAGCATTGTTCCGACAGCAAATGGAAATGTTTATGTGGCCGGAACCAGTATCGGAATTTACGGAACCAATTTGCTGAACGGGTTAAATACCATCTGGACAAATCTCTCTCCGAATGAAATCGGTTATATGGTTGTGGATATGATTGATGCGCGTGCAAGCGATGGATATGTAGTAGCAGGAACGCATGGTGCTGGAGTTTTCAGCACGAACATTACGGATACATTGTTTACCGGGATGCCAGTGGTTGATATTGTATCAGATGGAATCAGCGTTTATCCGAATCCGGCGGATCAGTGGGCAATTTGCAATGGGCAGTTCGCCCAGTCGAATCCGTCCTTTGGCGGATTGGCAACGAATACAAAAACGGTACTCAAAGTTTTTAATTCGTTCGGAGAACTGATTTTGAAGAAGGATTTAATTGCACATTGTACATTGCCCACTTCAAATTGGCCTTCCGGCATTTACTTCATCAAAATAGAATCGCAGGAAAAAACTATGGTGAATAGACTAGTGGTGCAGCATTGATGTCCTCAGTAAGTACTTTCAGACATTGGAATTTCATTGAGGTTATAATAGACAGGTAAGCTTTTTGACAAAACCAATTCCTTCTCTTTTAGCACGCCCGGGCTTTCACCAAGGATCAGGATTGCATCGCATGCATTAATCACGGCAAGTGAAATATCCATGGTGGCTTTATAGCGATCTTTGATCTTTGCCTTTTCAAGAACAGGCAAAGCAGCATTCATACCGATGATGGGAATATGCCCGCGCTCCAGCAACTTTGCGGCTGCGATATTCATTGCATCTAAATTTAATTTTCGTTGAGCTTCTGTTTCCGCAGAATAAGGTCCGGCAACGCCAATGATCATGGGTTTTCAAATATAATTTAAATCGCTGTAGCTTTTAAAGGGGAGCAGTTATTTTTTTTAAATGAGTCCTTGTATGCGATTAAAGTTCCGGCATTGGGCGATGATTGTTCATACAGAAGAGGATTGGTCAAATATGGCTTAAGCAAAAATAAATACGCAGTAAAATAAATTAACTCATCAGAAATTAGAATTAACTCATCACATACAATTTGAAACTCTTTTCTATTTTGCCTTACTTCAACACAAGATTGTGTTACTTCGTTAAACCACATAAGAATGTTTTTTTCACTCTTGATTTTTCCATCAGCACCTCTTAACAGATAATCACTATCTTCTCACGTTAACGAAAAGAGTTTTTCGTCAGCAAAAATTTTATTCATCGACAAATTGAGCTCTTCAATAATAAGATGGTTTTCAAACATCGCCCTTCTTTTATTTGTGCTGGTTGTTCGCGTTGTCCGTGTGCAAGCTACCCTGGGACCGTAAAAGTAATTTTTTTCATACATACCATCACCCCGAAAAAGCAACTGTCACACTCTGCCCAGCTTTCAAATCAAACCAGAAAATTAAATCACAATCAAAAAACCACCGGTTCATTTTTTTCTTTGAGATAATTTCTTTTGCAGCAACAGTAAATTAAATTCCTTTTATCGCGAAGTTGTTTTGATTTAAGGATTACGCAGCCTGATACGGCCTGTAATTAACCACCGAATGCTCGGGTGGAATCGCAACTGCATCCTCAGCCACAGCTATTACTTTCAGGGTTTGCCCATTGTTGTCAAAAAATTCAAGCAGATAACCAACGTTATTCTGCTTACTGGTTACAACCTCTACAATGGTGGCAACATCTCCTTTTTCAAAATGATGTTCGGGAAGCGCCTGAGTTAATTGCACTTGCTGATAAAGTTGAAATTTATTTTCCATTGTTAAGAATTTATGCAGGAAATAATGTGATGAATTTAAATTTTTGAGCATCAACGGCTAGAAGCCAAATGGTAACAATGCCGAAATTTTTCAAACTGCCTTTCACTTCATATATATCACCAAACGGAGTTTGTTGTTGCAATACGGCTTCGTTATGTGTTGCAATATATTTTATATCGTTTTGTAAATCACTCCAGTTTTCCTTCGTATACCCAAGTTTTAGTAAGAAACCTGATTTGTCATTTTTCTCTTTCTGAACCAGCAAGTAATCGGTAAGTTTCTCTTCGGCAATTTCAATTCTTTCTTCCGGAATGTGCATGGTACAAATATACAAAACAGAGAATTACGGAAGAAAGTCAACTTGTAAGTTCATAAGCTAAAACTAAGTAAAACTTCAGGTGTTTCAAAAACCAAAGTCACTAATCGGAGGTCTTCAAATATCATTTTAAAGCACCTTCTCCTCTTTCGCATTTATATGATCTAAATTGCATCGGGTTTACCGCAAAAATCATAATGGGTAATTCAATAATCAAATTGGACAGCTCTCATTCACCCCAACATTGTACTTTTGCATCATGACCCAAAAAATTCTGAATTATATTAACGGTGAACTCGTTGAGCCCGTTGGAAAAACGTACATAGATAATATCAATCCTGCAACAGGTGAAGTTTATTCGCTGATACCTGATTCTGATGAAAGGGATGTTGAGCTTGCTGTTGCCGCCGCGAAGGCTGCATTCCAGGCGTGGAGCAATATGCCCGTGGCGCAACGATCAGATATTCTTCTGAAAATTTCTGCACTCATTGATAAGAACCTTGACCGATTGGCAATGGCTGAAAGCATTGATCAGGGTAAACCGTTGTGGCTTGCAAAGAGTGTTGATATTCCCAGAGCGCGTGACAATTTTCATTTTTATGCAACGGGCGCCATTCATCTTGCAACAGAAGCACATGCGATGGAAAATGCGGCGATCAATTATACGCTACGTCAACCCATCGGAATTGCAGGATGCATATCACCCTGGAACCTGCCGTTATATTTATTTACCTGGAAAATTGTTCCGGCACTTGCATCAGGAAATTGTGTGATTGCCAAACCAAGTGAAATCACTCCCATGACTGCATTTCTACTCGCTGAACTTTGCAATGAAGCGGGTCTTCCAAAAGGAGTTTTGAATATTATTCATGGCCTCGGACCAAAAGTGGGAGCTGCAATTGTTTCTCATCCCGGAATTCCGGCCATCAGTTTTACAGGAGGAACAAAAACAGGTGAGTGGATTGCAAAAACAGCAGCACCTATGTTTAAGAAATTGTCGCTGGAACTTGGCGGAAAAAATCCTAACCTTGTTTTTGCAGACTGCAATTTTGACGATGCCGTGAAAACTTCTGTGAATGCAGCTTTCAGCAATCAGGGTGAAATATGTTTGTGCGGCTCACGCATCTTCATCGAGAAAAGTATTTATGAGAAGTATAAAGATGCATTTTTGAAAAGGGTTTCAACGTTAATAGTGGGCGATCCTTTAAACGCTGAAAGCAGGATGGGCGCAATTGTAAGTAAACCTCATCTCGAAAAAATACTTTCTTACATCGAATTGGCCAAACAGGAAGGCGGAAAACTTTTATGCGGCGGAAAGCAATTACAACTCCCGGGGAAAAATTCAAAGGGATATTTTATAGAGCCGACTGTTTTTGAAAACCTGCCGCATGATTGCCGCACCAACCAGGAAGAAATTTTCGGTCCTGTAGTAACACTCACTCCGTTTGAAACAGAAGAGGAAGCATTGATGATGGCGAACTCTACTCAATATGGTTTAGCCGGAACAATATGGACTGAAAATTTAAAACGCGCACATCGTATTGCGGCACGACTTCACAGCGGAATTATCTGGGTTAACTGCTGGTTGTTGAGAGACCTCAGAACTCCTTTTGGCGGAATGAAAAATTCAGGAGTGGGAAGAGAAGGCGGTTTTGAAGCACTGAAATTTTTTACTGAAGAAAAAAATGTTTGCATCAAACTCTAAATTAAAAGCATAATAAAACTGCATTTTTAGGTGCAGTTTTATTGATATTTTAATTATCGTTTTTTATCTCAGCAATGTAACTGCACCGGCTTTTGGATGTTTCCCAAAACCCTTGGCAAAAACCTCATACACATACACGCCGTTTTCAACCGGTTCGTTTTTATATTTTCCGTTCCAGTGTTCTGCGGGATTGGTAGATGAAAAGATCACCTCTCCCCAACGGTTATAAATGAGCATTTTATAATTTTGTATTCCTTCTCCTTTTACTCCGAAAGAATCATTTATTCCATCGTCATTGGGCGTAAATGCGCTTGGGATAAAAATACTGGTAGGTGGTACCACCTCAGCATAATTGGAGGTGCTTACAATATTATTATTCCCGTTCTGATAAGCGGTGATGCGGTAAACCTTGTTTGGAAGGATATCCTGTGCTTTTGCAGCATAGGAAAGGACAAGCAGAAGTGCGATTGTAATTGTTCTCATATTCATTATTGTGTGTGTCTGCAAAATAGGGGTATGGAAAAGCTGCAGTGGCGGGAAGAGGGCAGGAACATTACAACTGTAAGGTTTTGAGACACCGGGTCTCACATCTTCCAAATGGGTTGGAAAAATTATCAGATTGAAAACATTTCCGTGTCCCGGGGTGTTGAGGGTAGCGTAAGAAAAAAAGGATGCTTACTTTTACGTCCTTAAAAATCCAATAAAAATGCCTTATCCGGAATATATCTGCACCCCAATGCGCGAAGAATTAGTCGCATCGGGATTTGAAGAGTTAAAAAGCCCTGACCAGGTTGACCAGGTCATCCCCAACAGCAAGGGTACCATGTTGCTCGTTATGAATTCTGTTT
Source organism: Bacteroidia bacterium (assembly GCA_038206355.1). Taxonomy (GTDB): domain Bacteria; phylum Bacteroidota; class Bacteroidia; order AKYH767-A; family 2013-40CM-41-45; genus JAPLDB01. The sequence continues at coordinate 74,822 of JBBRAY010000008.1, read as the reverse complement.
GCGGTTGTGCGGCGGGAACGGCAAGACCGGGCGTTCGCATGTCATTGCAAGAAGGTAAAAAACCGGGAAAGCTCGTTACCGTTTTCGCAGGACAGGATATGGAAGCTACTGCGCAGGCAAGGAAATATACACTTCCTTATCCGCCATCTTCTCCTTCAATAGCCTTGTTTAAAGACGGGAAACTTGTTCATTTCATTGAGCGCCATCATATTGAAGGCCGTTCAGCACAAATGATTGCTGATCATTTGAAGGCAACTTACGAAGAGTTTTGCTGATCGCCTGATCAATTAATCACATGTTTCCAGATGTCATTGCCGATGGTAAAAGCCATCAGTGCTAAAAGAATGACCATACCTGTAACCTGTGCGCGCTCCATAAATTTATCGGAGAACTTCCTTTTCGTCACGGCTTCAATTACAAGGAATACAACATGACCGCCATCAAGTGCCGGAATGGGAAGGATGTTCATGAATGCCAGAATCATACTTAACAAGCCGGTTATTTTCCAGAACCAGCGCCAGTCCCATGTGCTGCCATAAATAGTGGCAATACCGATAGGTCCTTGCAAAGATTCTGATGCTTTCGCTTTTCCGACAAAAATCTGTTTCAGCCCTTTGATATTTCCAACAATGGCTTCGACAGCATCGGCGGTTCCAATGGTAAGTGCTGATCCGAAAGTATAAGGTGTCATCGGATAGTTTCCGAGATCCATTCTGAAATAAACCCCGATAATTCCTGAATCGCTTACCAGTGGTTGAAACTGTAATGTGTCAGCATTTCGAAGTACGACAAGCGAAACAATCTTGCCTGTATTTTCCCTGATGATTTTCCTTGCTCCGTCGGGTGAAGCAGTTCGCTTTCCGTTTACGGTAATTACTTTATCATTCTTTTGCAGGCCTGCTGCCTCACCGGGTTTACCTTTTACTGCACTGTCGATGATGAGGCTGGTCTGGTTTGTACTGATAAAAAAGCCCTTGCCGGTTTTAGTAACGTCAAAATAAAAATCGTCGGGAACAATCACATGTATGGTTTGACCATTGCGATCAACAGTCAGGTCACATCCAAAAATTACTTTGGAAGAGAGGAGCTCTTCAAATCTTTCGAAAGGTTTTCCATTGATGGCAGTGATCTTATCTCCTGTTTGTAAGCCGAGTTTTTCAGCCAGGTCAAAAGCATAAATACCATCGTTCACGTCTTTGTTTGCCAGATATTCTTTATCGTAGTGGAGGAGACTGGCAGTGTAAATAAATATACCGAGCAATACATTCATCGTCACGCCACCAATCATTACGATGAGCCGCTGCCAGGCCGGTTTACTGCGGAATTCCCATGGTTCAGGTGGCAGTTTCATGGCATCTTTGTCCATGCTTTCGTCGATCATTCCGGATATTTTTACATATCCTCCGAGTGGAAGCCAGCCTATTCCGTATTCTGTATCTCCTTTTTTAAAAGAGAAAAATTTAAATCCCCATGCATCAAAAAACAAATAAAATTTTTCCACGCGGATACCGAAAGCCCTCGCAGCAAGAAAATGTCCCAGCTCATGTAGGGTTACTAAAATCGCAAGCCCCAGGATTAACTGGGCGGCCATAACTAATCCGTTCATTCTTAATTTTTTTTGAGGCGCAAAGATAGAAGAAGTTATCCGTTATCGGTTACCCGTTATCCGGACGGGCGACGAAATAATATTCTGTATTCTTATTAAAGCAATCGGTGAATTCATTCGACTTGTATGATGCCCCTTTTTCGAGCCAGTTTTGCAGTGAATATATTCCGTATCCGCATTGCAATAAAAAATCAAAAAGCTCTCCGGGTTTTGTTCCGTAAAAATCGCTGGCGCCCAGGCCACATTCAAAAACGACTATTGGTTTAGACCTTTGTAAAAGTTGCTTTGCTCCTTTGAGGACTCCGAATTCACCGCCTTCCACGTCAATTTTTATAAAATCAATTTGTGTTGTAGCAGGAATCAAATGGTCTAGCGATTCTACTTTTACATGCAACTCCTCTACATCAGGATTCTGTACCTCATATTTTCTTTTTTTGATTCCGCTGAAGGCAGGTGCATTTTTAACGTAGTTGAATGTTGTTTCTCCGGGCTGATCACTGAGGGCAAAAGGAAAAATTTCACAGCGGGAAGCATATTTTATTTTGAGTGCATTGTAAAAATCAGGAATCGGCTCAAAGGCAAAATGGTTTCCTTCAGGGGCATGCTTTAAAATGAGGTCAAGAATTTCACCTTTATGGCAGCCCACGTCAATAGCATTGGAGTTTTTTTTCAGCGACCTGGCTATGACTTCTTTAGTAAGTCTGTCATACTTTAAATTCTTTGTAAGATCCAGGTGAAGTGCATTCAGGCTTTTACGTATGGTATCTTTGATCAGTTCTTTCATTGTGACAACTGCAGGTTAATGACTTTCATCCAGCAAATTAACGGGAGGTAATTAAATTTTTTTCAATCCACTCACTTGCAATTATCCGGGTTTCCTTGTCGGTGAGCAGATAATCTTCCAGAGACGGATGCGTTATAAATTTCACCTCTGACATGCAACTTTCAATCATGTCGCTCATTTCAAGAAAACCAATCCTGTCTTTTAGAAATGCAGCTACTGCAATTTCATTTGCAGCATTTAATATGCATGGGAGATTCCCGCCTTTTTCCAATGCTTCCGTTGCCAATGCAAGATTTCGGAATGTTGTTGCATCGGGTTTTTCAAATGTGAGGGAAGGATATTTTGTGAAATCAAATCGCGGGAAATCAGATTTTAAACGTTCAGGGTATCCCAGTGCATATTGAATTGGAAGCTTCATATCGGGCAGTCCCATTTGCGCTTTCATACTTCCGTCTTTGAACTGAACGATAGAATGAATGATGCTTTGCGGATGGATGATGACGTCAATCTTATCCGGGGTAAGATGGAAAAGCCATTTTGCTTCAATCATCTCAAGCCCTTTATTCATCATTGATGCAGAGTCGATGGTGATTTTCGCTCCCATGTCCCAGTTGGGATGTTTAAGGGCCTGCTCTTTTTTTACTGTGCTGAGAAAATTTTTGTCTTTACCCCTGAATGGTCCGCCGGATGCAGTGAGGTAAATTTTTTCAATCTGGTTGTTCCACTCTCCGGCAAGACATTGAAAAATGGCTGAATGTTCGGAGTCAACAGGGTAAATGTTTACCGCTTTTTCCTTTGCTAAAGCGGTAACAAGTTCACCGGCAACAACCAGTGTTTCTTTATTTGCAAGCGCGATTTGTTTTCCTGCTTTAATGGCGGCAAGTGTGGGCCTCAGTCCTGCAAATCCGACTACGGCAGTGAGTACCATATCAATGCTTTCCATCTCCATCACCTGCGAAAGCGATTCTTCACCTGCAAAAACTTTGATGGGATATTTTTCCAGTGTTGATTTTACGTAGCTGTATTTATTTTTATCGGCAATAACGACTGCATTGGGTTGAAATTTTATGGATTGTTCAATCAGCAAGTCAGCATTGCTATTGGAAGTTAGTACTTCTACAGAAAAATTGTCCGGATGAGTGGTAATTACATCAAGGGCCTGCGTGCCGATGCTGCCTGTAGATCCGAGTATTGCGATGGACTTTTTCAATCTCAATTAATTTTAAAAATCTTGATTCGAAATATTTCTTGCTCCGTGAAGAACCCTTAAAACGACGATTTGGGTCTAACTAATAAGTTCATATATTATCCGATAATTTCCGTAATTGAGTTCTCTAATGTTATCATTCTCACTTTCAGGAGTTGTTTTTCCGGAATCAGGAAATTCTTCCAATTGATATATACGTTCGAAAACTCCATCAACAAAATTGGAGGCATACAAAGGTGAATCTAATGCAATATATTCTGCGACACTATTTATATCTTCAATCGCAAAATCTGAAAATATTATTTCGACCATTTTTGCTTCAATTGCTTTTCTGCTTCTGCAATGGACGTTGTGTTTCCATTAAGTACTGATTCACGAGCACGCTCAACTTTGTCGATAACAATAATCCGTTCGATTAAATCTTCCAGAGAAAATTCTTCGGGAAACTGCTTCAGAGTTTCAATTACCATTTCTTTACGCATGGAAAAATATTTTTGGTAAAGTTAATCATTACTGAATATACTTTTTCAATTCATCAGCTATTATTCTGTCGTTGCTGAGCCGTGGCATTTTATTTTGTCCGCCGAGTTTTCCCTGTGAGCGCATGTAATCAATGAAAGAATCTTTTTTCATCACGCGCACTTTCAAAGGTTGCAATATATGCCCTGAGATTAAATCCTTGTAATAAATATTTTGTCTGGCAATTGATTCATCAAGTGATTTAGAAAAACGGTTGATGTTATCGGGCTCCCGGTCAAATTCAATAAACCATTCATGGTACGGCTTTTCGCCGGCATCAGGATTCACCTGAGGCGCAAGTGTAAATTCAGCCACATGTGCATGATGTGCAGCACAAGCTTCGAGAAGTGCATTTTCAACTTCTTCGGCAATAACGTGTTCACCGAACGCCGTGATCTGGTGTTTTAATCTTCCTGTAACAACGATTCGAAAGGGATTTACTGAAGTAAATTTTATCGTGTCGCCGAGTGAATAACCCCAGAGTCCTGCGTTATTACTGAGGATGATGGCGTAGTTCACGCCGGGGTTCACGTCTTTAAGGGAAATGCGTTTTGGATTATCCTTAAAAAAATCTGAGGCCTGAATAAATTCAAAAAATATTCCGGAGTTGATATTCAGGTATAAATCATTTTTTTTCTGATTGTCCTGAAATGCAATGAAACCTTCTGAAGCGGGATACAATTCAATGGAGTCAATTTTTTTTCCGATGGTCTGCTCAAACTTTTTCCGGTAGGGTTCATAATTTACGCCACCATAAATGAACAGAGAGAAATTTGGAAAAATGTCCATGATATTTTTTCCTGATGCTTCCACTAATTTATCAAAATACATCTGCACCCAGGGGGGGATTCCGCTGATCATGGTCATGTTTTGTGAAAGGGTTTCATTCACAATGTGATCGATTTTTTTTTCAAAGTCGTCAATACAGTTGGTTTCCCAGCCGGGCAGTTGATTTCTTCTCAGGTATTGCGGTACGTGGTGATTTACAATGCCGCTGAGTCGCCCCACCTTCAGTCCGTTTTTATTTTCGAGGGCAGGACTTCCGCTGATAAAAATCAATTTGCCTTTCAGAAAATCCGCCTTACCTGTTTCTGCAATGTAGGCCAGCATGGCATTTCGTGTGCTGTTGATGTGGTTGCTGATGCTGTCTTTCGTGATGGGTATGTATTTGATACCGGAAGTGGTACCTGATGTTTTTGAAACGTACAACGGTTTGCCGGGCCATAAAATACTTTCTTCGCCATTGAGCATTCGATCAATATAAGGTTTCAGCGCTTCGTAGTCGCGCACGGGCACACGGCTTGTGAAATCATTGTATGTTTTTATTTCTTTAAACCAGTGGTCTTTTCCAAAAGCGGTATTGCGCGCTTTCCTGATGAGTGTCCTGAATATTTTTTCCTGCATTGCAACAGCGTTCCTGGCCTGGTGTTTTAAGGCGCCGGCGGCGAACGATGCTATGGGTTTGCTGAGTGTTGAAAGGAAATTCATTGAGGGACTAAAAGTGCGGAAAAAACTTATTCGACGCGCTAAATAAATTCAGATGAAATTTATATTGAAAATTTTTTTCATGTGCCATTTTTCTGCATCAAGGAAATACCCGGTAAATTTCCTTACGATGGACAACACGTGCAAATTTCACTATATCACCTTCAATGAATAACCCGATGCGGTAGGTATAAGAATGACCTCTCAGCTTCTTAATATTGTGAATCGCCGAAATGCGTTCAGCCCCTTCAACCGGAACAATAATTTTTGCAATTTTCTTTTTCAGATCAGTAGAACGCAAATCATCAATATCTTTTGAAAAACGCCGAAGAAATTCAACCTCCATCAGGAATTTAATTTTTTCATTATGGTTTCGCGTCTCACTGTCTTGTTACGGTCGGCTTGATTCATTAAAAGTAAAAGCCCGGCATTTTCAACAGTTTCTTTGGAGAGTTCGGAAGACTTTAGGTTGAGTTTGTTCATTAGATCAAAAAGAAATTTATATTCTTTTTTGTTGCGCGGTGTGATCACGAATGAATTCATACTGACATATTTTTGAAAAAAATATGAATTTTATTCCATGATTACTTTTCCACACAATACTTTCCCGTCTCCGATAGCCTGTAAAATGTAGATGCCGGGAAGGAGGAGAGAACAGTCTACAGTCAGCAATCGATAGTCAATATTCACAGGCATTTTTTCACCAAGGAGGTTGTAGAGATATATTTCTTGAACAGGTGATTGTATATTAGTTATGGTTAGTTTTCCTGACACAGGATTTGGGGATAGAATTAAAGCTTCATCAATTGAAGAGTATTTAGTAATATTTAGAGTTTGACAAAAATCTGTAAATGATATTCCGGCCGAATCAAGAACGAATAAATTATTTTGTGCAACAGTGAATGTTGAATCAAAATAAACAGGAGAATTTTGCACGAGACTGATTGAACTATCATAATAACTTAGTGGTGTGGTTCCGCATGATGCCATTCCGATGGAATCCGTTTTTTGGAGAATAAAATTGGAAAAAGGGATTAATAAACCGCCCATATAGAGGCCATTATCCTCACCCTCAGCAGCAATTCCTGCAATGGTTGCATAGGTATCCCGGGGAAAGGAATGCATCCGGATATTGTTACCTGCCGAATCCAGTTGCAGTAGAAATCTGATTGAATGTGCATTGGCAGTATCGGGACAAATACCGATAGCTATGTATTGATTATTATGAGTATTTACTATGTCATAAATAGTTGTATTATCAAAATTTGTTAAAACTTTTGACCATTGAATTATTCCTGAAGAATTCAAACGTGCAAACAGCGGTAAATTTTCTATTTGGCCAATAAGACAGAGCTCTCCATTAGGCAATGCAAGAGCTTTCCCTATATCTACATTTTGAGTTGAATTTTCCAATGAACTGGTAAGTAGTATTGAGCCACTTAAATCGATCTTCAATAGATGAGTTTTCCAAACTCCAGAAAAATTTTGCTGGTAGCTGCATAGCATCAGGCATGTACTGTCATCTAACAAAAAGACATTTCCGCCACTATATTGATAGCCGGAGGTATAATACTTTTTAAAAAATAAAACATTGCCTAAGCTGTCTGTTTTTAAAAGAGAATTATAATCACCTAAATGGGATACGGAATCCATACTTGCACCTGCTAACATTATTCCTCCACCTGGTAATAGAGTAGCCGACAAACTGTTTTCGGTTTGTGAATGATCGTAAGACCACGACCATATCACAGAACCGTTACTATCAGCCTTCAATATAAAGTAATCTGAGTTTCCGGACTTTTGGTAACATCCGGTTAAGAAAAATCCAAAATCGGACGCAGGTAAAATTTTCCATGCCTCAAGAATTCCTGAAGTGGGATAGTAAGTTTTGCTCCAATAAAAATTTCCGTCTTCGTCCATCTTCGAAATGCATGTCTTAACAGAATCCGGACTTCCAACAGCACTCAGTAAAAATAAACTACCGCTTTTTCCCATAGCCATTCCGATATGGGGAGTGACTTCAGGACTCACTTTTTCAAATGTGCTTTGTGCTTCGGCATAATTGACAACAAATAAGAATATTAATGAGCACAAATTTTTTCTCATCGATAGAAAAATATATTCCCTAAAGATACCAAACATATTCCACTTTTCATTTGGCGGATTTCATTCGTGCATCGTCAATCATGCATCGTGAATTTTCTTCAAAACGCCACATACTTCTGCGGATCGAGCGGACTGCCGTTTGACCACAGTTCAAAATGCAGATGCGGTCCGGTTGATTGTTCTCCACTGTTACCTATGATAGCTATTACATCGCCTGCTTTTACATAGTCTCCTGCTTTTTTCAGCAGGGAGGAATTGTGTTTGTAAAAGGAAATAAAATTATTGCTGTGTTGTATCGCAATTACCCATCCTGTTTCACTGGTGAAATTGGCGAGGATGACCGTTCCGTCCAGCGTTGCTTTTACGGCTTCATTCGGATTGCCGGCGATATCGATACCGTAATGTTTTCCAATGGCATTGAAACGATTTGTGATCATTCCCTTGACAGGTGGAAAAAAAAGAAAACTGCTGATCCCTGACGACTCTGAAGTGATAGCACTCAGTGTAAATTTATCGCGGCCTTCAATTTCATTGCGGAGGAGGGAATCTTCTCTGGATTTTTTCAGGGAATTCACATTTTCAACTTTTGCACTTGCCGGTGGTTTTTTATCTGTGGAGTCATTCTTCAGCGTGCCGTTTACAATGTTCCGGATGTTGTCGATGTACAAGTCGCGCGCATTCAAAGCCACCTGCATGCTGTCGCTTCTTTGCATCAATGTGAATAGTTGTCGTTTCATCTTTACATCGCTGTATCCGGGAATATATTCCCTCAGGCCGGTAAATGCAATGAGCAGGGTAGTAAGGACAATCAGAAGAATGATGGTAATGCCCACGCTGACGAAAATGGTTAACGGACGGAGGGTGAATGAGGCGCGCTCTTCAAAAGTATCTTCGTTCAGAAAAACGAGCTTGTAGCGGCTTTTCAGTCCGCTGAGTTTTTTTTTCTTTTTTTCTTCTGCCATGAATAAACAGGAAATAATTCAGTTAAGGCGCACCAAATGTAACGGATACATTGTGAATACAACAGAACCTTTCAGGATAACTTTTTTCAGGATACGATTAGGGCGGTCATTATTAAAATATTTTTGCAACTTTGTCGTTAACAGGTTGCCACAAAATCCCGGGAAGTCAGGAGCGCATTCCAGGGTATTTGATTCAGCCAAAACACATAAACAGGAAGAGGATATTTTAAAATGCATTCATCAGGATTAAAAATATTTATAGTTTTTGCAATTGTCATTTTTTTGAATGCCTGCAAAAATACCAAGAGCGGATTTGTGAGCAGGAATTACCATGATCTCACAGCCCGTTATAATGGATTGTACAATGCCAACCTGAAGATTGATGACGGTGCACAAAAATTATCTGATGCGCAGGCTGATATTTATGACCGTACGCTTCCGATGTTTAAATATTCTGATGCGCAGAAGGCCAAAAGTATTTATCCGCAGATGGATGAAGCGCTGAAGAAAACAAGCACTGTTATTCAGCGGCATACGCTGGTTGACAAGAACGGCAATGAAAAGCCCGACAAAGAACACTGGATAGACGACAACTGGATTGCATATGGCAAAGCACTTTTTTACAAGCATGAATATTTTGAAGCCATTGAAACGTTTAAGTACGTTGAGACAACCTATAAAAAAGAACAGGGCAGACACGTTGCTTCGTTATGGCTGGCAAAAACTTATTTGCAACTTACTCAGCTGAAGGAAACAGAAGACAGGCTTGACTACCTCCGCAATCAGAAGGACTTGAGTAAAAAAGTGCGCGCTGATTACGAAGCAGTGTCTGCGGATTTTTATTTGCAGACCAGAAATACGGACCGAGCCATCAGTCACCTGAAACGCGCAATACCGCTCACCAAGGACCGGAACAACAGCATCCGTTATATGTTTATCCTTGCCCAGCTATACCAGCAGAAAGGAGATTTTAAAGCGGCATATGATCTGTACACAAAAGTGATCAAAAAAAATCCTGTGTATGAGATGGCATTTAATGCGCGTATCAACAGGGCGCGTTGCTTTGATGCACAAAGTCAGAACAGCAACAGTGTGAAGAAGGAGTTGCAGAAAATGGCAAAGGATCCGAAGAATAAAGAATACCTCGACCAGGTATATTATGCCCTTGCCGGAATTTCACAAAAGGAAAATAAGGAACCGGAGGAAATCAGTTACCTACAGCGGTCAATAGCGGCAAGTACCACCAATCAGAATCAGAAGGCCATCAGTTACCTCGAGCTTGGAAAAATTTATTTGTTGAGACCTGACTACCGCACGGCACAGTTGTATTATGACAGTTGTATTACCAGTCTTGGCAATGACCATCCTGACTATACCGATATCCTTACAAAAAGAAATTCCCTCACCAAACTGATGAAAGCGCTGAACACAATTCGTGATCAGGACAGTCTGATGGTGCTTGCAAAGATGACTCCGGCTGAAAGAGAGAAAGCTGTGGAGGATATGATGAGGGAGGAAGATCTAGAACGCCAGCGAAAAATGGAAGAAGAAAAAGAGCAGCAGGTAAATCAGTTATTTAATACGGATACGAAAAAGCCGCAGCAAACCAATCGTGGCAACGTTTCGTCCTGGTATTTTTATAATGAGTCGGCGGTTAGCTTTGGAACCAATGATTTTCAGCGCAAATGGGGTAACAGAAAACTGGAAGACAACTGGAGGCGAAGCAACAAGCAGATGAACATCCAGGATGAAGAAGCCGTGGTTGAAGAATCCACGGTGAAGGAAGAAATTAAAGATCCGGTAGAAGCAAGAGAGGCGCATAAAAAGGAATTGCTTGATAAAATTCCGTCCGATCAGGAGTCAATAGATAAGTCAATGGGAAAGGTGATTGACGCGTATTACAATGCTGCGATGATTTACAATGAGCAATTGGCTGATAAGCCTGCGTCAACAAAAATGTTTGAAGATTTGCTTAGTAAATACCCTGACAATAAATATAAACTTCCGGCATATTATCAGTTGTACCGGCTTTACCTGGCCATGAATAATCCTGTAAAGAGCGATTATTACAAAAATATTTTACTCGACAAGTATCCTGACAGCGACTATGCGATGATCATTAAGAATCCGAATTTCATGGCTGAAAAGCTTGCGCGGAAATCGGATCTTGAACTTTTTTATGAAGACACCTACCGCAAATATCTGAATGGAGAGTATGCATCAGTGATCACGGGCAAGGCACAGGCAGAGCAGATGTCCCCGGGAAATATTTACGGGCCTAAATTCGATATGCTGAAAACACTTGCCATCGGTCGTACACAGCCCATTGGTGTTTTCACAGTTTCTCTTCAGGATATTGTCAGAAATTATTCAGATGATCCGGTAAAGGACCAGGCACAGGACATACTGGATTATATCAACGGCATGGGATCCATCAATGAAAACAAAGTGCCGGAAAAGGACACCATTGCCCGGATGTACAATTACGTTGAAGACACGACCCATGTTTTGGTGCTTGGATTCAGAAATGTTGGACCTTTAAATTCTGATCAGTTAAAAATTAAACTGAGCAATTACAATACAAAGTATTACAGTACAAAAGGATATTCAATCACAAGCCAGTTGCTCGATCATGTTACTCAGATTATCCTCATCAGAGAATTTAAGGATAAAAACGACGCCATGCTTTATTTCAATGGCGCAAATGACAACGATGAGATTTTCGGAAATACAAATCCTGATCTTTATAACATGTTTGTAATTTCTGAAAACAATTTTCCATCCTTTGTTATGGACAAGAATATTGAAACATACAGGGATTTTTTCAGAAAATTCTATCAATAGTTCCCGGGTTAGAAATTTGTATTTTTCCTGAAGAACCTTCATTTTTCTGAATGTAATTTCCGGGGTCATTTTCCTCTTGCTTCGGAGCATAATAGTTTTACATTTGCACATCAAAGGAATATTCACCTTAATTATTTTTGATATGTTCAATAAAAATTCAGTGGCAGGAAAAACAGAAGGAGGAACTTCATCCATTAACCTTATCGGTGCAGGCACTGTAGTGGAAGGCGATATCAAATCGAATGGCGACATTCGCATTGATGGCAGTGTACTTGGAAATGTGATTTCAAAATCGAAAGTTGTTGTGGGCGGAACCGGCTCTATTGATGGAAACGTAACCAGCCAGAATGCCGACGTGAGCGGAAGTATCCGCGGAAAAGTAACCGTAAATGAATTACTTTTTCTAAAATCTTCTGCCAATATCCAGGGCGATATTGTAACGGGAAAACTCGTTGTAGAAGTAGGCGCTACATTTACAGGTACCTGCAATATGGGCCCTATGATTAAAGACATGCACAACACCGACAAAAAAACCGAGCTGAAAGAAAAAACTGCATCCTGAATAATACAGACTCCGGTATCATAGAATCTGCCTTCATCACGGGGGTAGATTTTCTTTTTTTGCGGAGGACATAGAATTGGTACTTTTACTTTTCTCTAAAAATCCAGCCACCCATGAAACGGACTTTATTATTCATTTTATCTTTTTTTCCTGTTATTGCATTTGCGCAATTGCAGGACGATTTTACTGACGGGGACTTTACTGCAAACCCGACATGGACAGGTGACGCAGGACAATTTATTGTGAATGCATCTCAGCAGTTGCAACTCAACAGTGCGGCTTCAGCTACATCTTATTTATCTGTTGCCAATCCGATGGCATCGTTAGACAATGCGGAATGGCATTTCTGGATAAAGCAAAGTTTCGCTCCTTCCGGTGCAAATTACGGCAGGGTTTATCTTGTCTCTGATCAAAGTCTTGTTACCGGTCCACTGAATGGTTACTACCTTCAATTCGGGGAGGCATTATCACTCGATGCAATACAGTTGTTTCGTCAGGATGGTAGTACTTCAACTTCTGTATGTCGTGGAACAGAGGCCGAAATAGCAAGCTCATTTACTGTTGGTGTAAAAGTTACGCGGGACGCTACAGGACTCTGGTCGCTGAGTGTGGATCCAGCTGGCGGAACCAGTTATGTTCTCGAAGCTACAGGAACTGATGCCACATATAATACTTCTTCCTTTTTCGGAATTGAATGTGTATATACCTCCAGTAATGCAACGAAATTTTATTTTGATGACATTTATGCCGGTGGAGGAACAGTTGATGTAATCCCACCGACAATCACATCAGCAACTGCGATTTCTTCCACACAACTGGATGTTTTGTTTTCAGAAGCTGTTGAGGTTGCAACTTCGCAGACGGCAGCAAATTATTCAGTGAATAATGGAATCGGATTTCCATCGTCAGCAGTGCGCGATGTAAGCAACCAGTCATTGGTTCATCTTACGTTTGCAAATTCATTTACCGCAGCGACAACGTACACGGTTACCATTAACTTTGTAAATGACCTTTCAGGAAATACAATCATTGCCAATTCAACGGCTTCATTTATTTATGCGCCTGATGTTACGGCTCCGCTTCTCGTTTCTGCGACAGCGACTTCGTCAATGCAGCTTGATGTTTTATTTTCAGAAGCAGTCAATCCCGCAACATCTCAAACGGCTTCAAATTACTCAGTGAATAATGGAGCAGGAATTCCTTCTTCTGCCACCCGTGATGGTTCAAATTTTTCCCTTGTTCACCTTACTTATACAGGCAATTTTGCAGGAGGAACAACTTACACGCTGACCGTGAACAATGTTCAGGATCTTGCATTGAATTCCATTGTTGCAAATTCGACGACGACATTTTTATTTTCGTCAGTTACGACTCCGCTTCCATATGACGTAATCATAACAGAAGTCATGGCAGATCCTGATCCTGTTGTGGGTTTGCCGAATGCCGAATACATTGAGATATTCAACCGCAGTAATAAAACCTTTGACCTTGCAGGATGGAAACTTTCTGACTCCGGGAGTCCGCATGATCTGCCTCCTTTTATTCTTAAACCGGATTCATTTTTGATTTTATGTGCTACTGCAAATGTTGCAGCATTTTCAGTTTTCGGAAGTACCATTGGTGTGACTTCTTTTCCGGCATTCAATAATCCGTCTGCAGGAGGATCAGACGATGTTGTTATATACGATCCCGGATTGGTCGTACTCGATAAAATTCATTATGATGAAACATGGCATCACAATTCAATTAAAGTAAACGGCGGCTGGAGCATTGAGCGTATTGATCCGGATTATACATGCATCAGTAAAGAAAACTGGAATGCGTCTGTTGATCCTTCTGGTGGAACACCGGGACGTACCAATAGTGTGAATGGAATTTTTAATGACGTCGTTGCTCCGCGGCTTTTGCGTGCATGTTTGATAGATTCATTGCATGTTACGGTGTATTTTTCAGAGGTCATTCCCGATACAGCATTAATAAATACAGCAAACTATTTAATTTCTGAAACAGATGTTTTGATTGGAAACCCCTCTGCTGCAGTTTCATCAGCTGATGGTATGAGTGTAACATTGACGCTAACCTCATCAGCAGCAAATAACATCTGGACTGTTACAATCCCTACGCTGGCCGATTGTGCCGGAAACCCGTTATCCAATTCATCTGTGAATTTCGCAACACCTGTTGCCAGCTCCGCAGGAGATATTCTTATCAATGAAATTTTATTCAGCACGAACAATGGCGCAGTAGAGTTTGCTGAACTTTATAATGCTTCTGATAAAATAATTGATTTGAGTAAACTTGTGATTAATAATTACAGCATTTCTTCGGGTAATGCGAATACACCTCAGGTATTAACTACCGGTTGTTACCTGATGTTTCCTTCCACTTATCTTGTACTTAGTGATGACGGGGATAAAATCAAGGCCCATTATCGAACTGAAAATCCATACGCTTTTCTGAACATGGCTTTTCCTGATTTACTTACCGAAGAAGACATGCTTGTTTTAAAGAATGATGCTGCAGTAATAATTGATTCTTTGCATTATTATTCTTCCTGGCATTTTCCATTGTACAATGACGTTCACAATATTTCTCTGGAGCGATTGAGTGCAGCACGGCCTACCAATGATCCGCAAAACTGGCATAGTGCATCAGAAGGTTCAGGATTTGCTACGCCGGGATATAAAAACTCCCAGCAGAGTGAAGCGGGTACGGGCAATAATGACATTACCATTGAGCCCGAAGTTTTTTCTCCCGACAATGACGGGTTTAATGACGTTGTGAATATTTTATTTCATTTCAGCACGCCGGGATACCTCGCCAATGTAAAAGTATTTGACTCCAAAGGCCGACCGGTAAGGACATTAATTGAAAATCAATACCTCGGCAATGATGGTGCTTTCAGTTGGGATGGAGTGAATGACGATAAGGAAAAGGCACGCACAGGAATTTATATATTTTTTATAGAAGTATTCAATCTGGATGGTGAAGTGAAGGAATACAAAAAGACCTGTGTACTGGCAACAAAGCTGTAAATTTTTCTGAGCTGTATGGAGACCATTCAATTTTCTGACAGGAAAGCATCTGTTGATTTTTATGAAAGCCGCTACTCGCATGGCTACATGGGTCACTGGAGTAATTTCGACAAAGACAGGTTGTATGAATTGATTAAAGGACTGAACCTTCCTGCAGTCGGAAACGCACTTGACTTTGGCTGTGGCAGGGGAATATTTACGCAGGTGATCCGTGCGGCATTGCCCGGCTGGACAATTTCGGGTTGCGACATCAGTGCTGAGGCAATTGAAAGTGCGAAGAAGAACAGTCCGGGAATTACTTTTTTTGTAATCGGGGATAAAAATTTTTCTGTAAAGCGGTTTGATTTTATTCATTCACATCATGTACTCGAGCATACTTTTGATGAAAGAATTACTTCAGAAGAAATGTCCTCTTTTGCTGCTTCAAAATGTACAATGTTGCATAGCTTACCTTGTAACCATGAAGGGAGCCTTGAGCACCGCCTTGCGCAGTGGACGAAAAATGGTTTTGATCCTGTAACAGGTAAATTTTTTTATGAGGATACAGCACATATGCGGAGGCTGAATGTTCAACAGGCAGACGCGTTGTTTGCAAAATCAGGATTCAGACTTTTAAAAGATTATTACTCCAATCAGTACTGGGGCGCCATCAAGTGGATTGCAGAAAGTAATTTTGGTTTGGTATGGAATATTACAGATCCTTTTCATGCCAATTCATTCAGGGCATTTTTTAAACTGACGTACTGGAGGAAGCGGCTTACATTTTCTTGGTTTTGTTTTTTTGCTGCATCAGCATTCACGCCGGCAGACAGAGGCAGATTTTATATCCTTAAGAAGTTATTTCAGGCCTTGTCATTGGTGCTTTTTTTCTGGATAGCGATTCCGTTGAGCAGGTACATTTCAGGGAAGGCAAAGAAAGAGTGGGACGAGGAGAAAGAACAAAAAAACGGAACAGATATGTTTTTGATTTTTGAGAGATGATACCCGGCTTTGTAAAGGCAGAAGTTGAACTCATACTGGGGGGGTATTTAGGTAAAAATTGTTCGGTTATTTCAGCGGGCAATGTTTCAGGAGGTTGTATTAATGATTGTTATTGTTTAAATACAGATTCAGGAAAATATTTTTTGAAATTCAATAACGCAAGCCGTTATCCGGAAATGTTTATTGTTGAAGCGGAGGGATTGCATCTGATGGAGAAGGCAGTTGACGGATCTGTTCCACTCGTTATTGCAGTCGGCGAGGCAAACGAGATTTCATTTCTTTTGCTGGAATGGATTGAGCCTGGAACGCGTGGAATTAATTTCTGGCCGGATTTCGGAAAGTTGGTAGCTGAGATGCATAAATGCAGCAATGTTAAATTCGGACTGAAGCGAAATAATTACATCGGTTCGCTTGCGCAATCTAATTTAAATTATGAAAGATGGGTTGATTTTTTCATTCAGGAACGCCTGGAGCCACAGATCCGAGTTGCAAGGGATAATGGATTAATCAGCAACGCTATAATGAATCAATTTCAAAATCTATATTTAAAACTGGGAGAAATTATTCCTGAGGAAAAACCTGCCTTGTTGCATGGTGATTTATGGAATGGTAATTTTCTCGTAAATAAAACGGGCGGCGCTATGCTTATTGATCCTGCAGTTTACTATGGTCATCGGGAAATGGATCTTGCCATGACTAAATTATTTGGTGGATTTGATGCTGAATTTTATAAAGCTTACGAGGAACACTTCCCGATTAAGGAGGGGTTTGAAACGCGGATTGATATCCACAACCTATATCCATTGATGGTTCATGTGAATTTATTTGGTGGAGGGTATATGGAGCAGGTTGTTTCAATACTCAATAAATTTAACTGAATACAGTTATGCTGATGGGATAATTTTTTATTTCGATATTCGTAAACCAATTTCAGATCATGTCAGACGCAAGCAATCCATCCAAAGGAATTCATTCAGAAAAAGCACCCGAGCCCGTTGGTTTATATCCACATGCAAGGCGGGTTGGCAATATGTTGTTTCTTTCAGGAGTGGGGCCAAGGGAGAGAGGTACAAAAAAAATTCCCGGAGTTGAACTGGATGGCGACGGAAAAATTTCTTCTTACGATATTGAAGCGCAATGTCATTCTGTTTTCAAAAATGTAAGGCTTATTTTAGAAGATGCCGGATCATCGTGGGATAAGATCGTTGATGTTACTGTTTTTCTCACTAACATGAAAGACGATTTTCCGAAGTACAATAAGCTATGGGCTGAATATTTCAAAAATAATCCTCCCTGCCGCACTACTGTTGAAATCAATTGCCTTCCAACGCCAATTGCAATTGAGTTGAAAGTTATCGCCACTGTTTGATGAATAAGCTGCTGAAAAAACTTCCTGCTCCCATTCAGTTTATCATTCTTGTTTATGCTACCGGCATGCTCGTATTTTTCAGCTTCCGGATACTGCTTTTATTTCTTCATACGAATGAGCTAAAGGATATTCCGTTATCTGTTATTTTTCAATCGCTGCTGATGGGTTTGCGGTTTGATGCAGTTATCAACGGCTATCTGCTTATTCTTCCTGCAGTAATATTTTTTTTATTGTCATTGTTTAGGGTTAGAACTGCAAAAGTTTCAGGGGTTATTTCTGCATTTATCGTAATCGTTTATACCATTTCTTTTTTTGCACACATTGCCGACATTCGTTGGTTTGGTCATGGTGCTTCGCGGTTAACCATTTCAATTCTTCAGTGGACAGATACGCCGGGGTGGATGCTGAAATTTATTTTTCAGGACATTTCAAATTACCCTTTCCTGATTATGTTTTTTCTCTTAATTTTTCTTTTCTATAAACTGATTAAGAAGTTTCAAGCAATTTCATTTTCGGGTAGAGCAGATGTAATAGGCACCCATCAAAGTGTTGCCGTTTATATGATTTTGCTTTTACTGATGTTTGCAGGAATCCGTGGCCGTATTGCTGTTAAATCACCCATCAGGTGGGGAACGGCATTTTTCAGCCCATACAATTTTACAAATCAACTGGGATTGAATCCTGTTTATACCTTGATTCGAAGCTGGCTTGATAAGAAAGCTAACAAGGATGTGCGTTACAACTTTATGGAAGATGGTGAAGCAGAAAAAATAGTCAGGCAGAATCTTGGAATAGTGAGCCATGACGAAACGGTTTCACCTATTGCAAGAAAGATTGTTGCTTCAGGAAATCCAAATCATTACAATGTGGTCGTTGTGCTGATGGAAAGCATGAGTGCGAAAAATATGTCTCACTTCGGAAACGCCGGTAACCTGACTCCTGTGCTTGATAGCCTGTTTGATAATTCAGTTTCATTCAACAATTTTTATTCTGATGGCAATCATACATTCAATGGTATCTATTCTTCACTTTATGGATTTCATTCTTTGCCAATGGTTCATCAGATGAAGGACCTTGCGCATCAGCAACCGTATACCGGACTTCCCGGTACGTTGCATTCACTGGGTTACAGCACTACATTTTTTACAACGCATGATGACCAGTTTGATAACATGGCCGGGTTTCTTCTACCCAATGGATTTGAAAAAATAATCTCCGAAAAAGATTATCCCAGGGAGTATGTGCTCAGTACATTGGGAGTTCCTGACCATATCATGTTTGAACGTGTGATATCAGAGTTGGATGAGCAAGCAGCTCAACCTTTTTTTGCGGCGATGATTACCGGCAGTAACCATGAGCCCTTTGTTCTTCCTGAAAATATTACGCTGAATACACATTCAAATAGCCTGGAAGATCAAATGGTGGAGTATGCTGACTGGTCTATTGGAGAGTTTTTGAAGGAAGCATCATCTCGTCCCTGGTTCGATTCAACTATTTTTGTTTTTACCGGTGACCACGGAGGGCTTACGGAGGGATTTGACCATTACCTTGCCTTTCATCATTTGCCGCTGATCATATATGCACCGAAAATTTTTAATGCACCTGAGATAATAAATTCAGTAGGAGGTCAGGCCGATATTTATGCAACGGTATGCGGACTGCTGAATATCTCTTACACCAATAATTCAATGGGAGTAGATCTGATGAATTCTAACAGGAATTATTTTCCGTTTAATTATGATGAAGAATTACTTTGTGTAAGCCCTGAATATATTTTCGTGATGGGCCATGACAGGGAATTGTATTATAAAATCTCTGCTGATAAAAAAGGGCTTGCTGTTATTGAAAAAACCGGGTTGGCTGATTCGATGAAAATATTTCTACAAGCGTCAATTCAAACTACTCAACGTATGATCGAACAACGAAAAATGAAGTAGTGCTTTATTTTCTTGCGTCTAATGTTTTGGTTCTTGCCTCCCGTTTCTCAATACGCCCATTTCAACCAGATACTTCCCCAGGTGAATCCGCCGCCAAAAGCAGCGAGCACAAGGTTGTCTCCTTTATTTAGTTGCTTCTCATAATCCCAAAGACAAAGTGGAATGGTGCCACTAGTGGTATTCCCGAATTTCTGAATGGTCATCATTATTTTTTCTTCACCAACACCCATTCGTCTTGCTGTTGCATCAATGATCCGCTTGTTAGCCTGATGAGGTACGAGCCAGGAAACATCTTCGGCTTTCAGGTTATTGCGTTCCATAATTTCTGCACTTACATCAGCCATTCCTTTCACAGCAAATTTGAAAACAGGCTGACCGTCCTGGAAAACAAAATGTTCTTTCTCGTCAACTGTTTTGTGTGAAGCCGGCTTTACGGAACCTCCTGCTTTCTGATGAAGATAAACCCTTCCGCTGCCGTCGCTTCTTAGTATAGAATCAAGAATTCCCAGTCCATCTGTGTTGGGTTCCAGTAATACGGCGCCCGCTCCGTCACCAAAAATAATACAAGTAGCGCGGTCGGTGTAATCAATGATGCTGCTCATTTTATCAGCGCCTACGATTACGACTTTTTTGTACTGTCCGCTTTCAATAAATTTTGATCCTGTAACCAATGCATAAATGAAGCCTGAGCAGGCAGCCTGGATGTCGTATCCAAAAGCATTCTTCGCACCGATTTTATCAGTGATAATATTTGCCGTAGCGGGAAAAACAAAGTCAGGTGTGGTAGTCGCACAAAGCAACATGTCAATTTCAGACGGATCTATACCGCGTTTTTTACAAAGTTCCAACACAGCAGGCGCAGCCATATCGCTGGTGCCTAATCCTTCGCCTTTCAGGATTCGCCGCTCCTTAATTCCGGTGCGCGAAACGATCCATTCATCTTTTGTATCCACCATTGTTTCAAGGATCTGGTTTGTTAAACGGAACTCAGGAACAAATCCTCCGATAGCGGTAATGGCAGCGGTTATTTTTTGGCTCATCTATAAATGTTGAACGACAAACCTACATGATTTTTTTAAAAGCATGCTAAAGGATGAAAAAATTCAATCAATGCGCACAGTTCGCCGGATTGCAAATCATGATTATCCCGATTACAAATCATTTTTCGAATGCTATCGGGATACACCACTCAGAAGATTTTCGACATGTTTCGGAAATCCCTGTGTGAGTGGTATAACTGCAATAAATTCAAGGATAAGTGATTCAGGAGGAAAAATGCGGGATTTGGATTATTTAAGGGAGTAATGAATCTATAAATAATCCGGAAAAAAAGAGGTCAGGAAACGGCTTCTTTACTGAATGCAACAGCAATTTTTTCTGACAGTTTTACCTGAGCACATTCGTGCGAATTCAGAATCATATTCTTAATGGCTTTTGCTTTGCTGATGCCATGGGCAATGATGACTGTTCCATTGATTCCCAGGATCGGCGTGCCGCCATAGTCTTCGTAATTAAACCGGTCGAAATACTCGTTTTGAATTTTTTGTTTTTTGATGATGCCGTAAAAAGATTCAGCTTCTTTTAGCATAACATTTCCGGTGAATCCATCGCATACAATTACATCGGCTTTGTCATTGAACAGGTCGCGGCCCTCTACGTTTCCGAGGAAATTAATGTCGCGTGTATCCTTTAGAAGCTGGTGAGTTTCTTTGGTGAGCAGGTTTCCTTTTTCTTCTTCTTCACCAATGCTCATCAATGCAACTTTTGGATTGGCGATGTGAAGAATGTGTTTGGCGTAAATCGTTCCGAGTAAAGCAAACTGCTGTAATGTTTCCGGTTTGCAATCTGCATTCACGCCTACATCGAGCAGTAAGCCCCAACCGCCGGATACTTTGGGGAGGAGGGTTGCAATGGCAGGGCGTAAAATTCCCGGAATCGGTTTAACGGTAAACATGGAACCGACAAGCATAGCACCTGTATTACCTGCTGAGGAGAAAGCATCAATCTTTCCTTCTTTCAAAAGGTGAAAGCCCAATGCAAGACTTGATTTCGGTTTTTGCTGAAATGATTTGGTCGGATGTTCGCTCATCTCAATCACGTCAGTGGTTTCAACGAATTCAAAAACACTTTCTGAAATATTCTGCTCTTTCAGGATGGGAAGTATCTGCACTTTGTTGCCGATAAGAAAAAGCTTAACATCTTTTGGAAGCTCATGGTATGCAAGTACAGCACCCAGCGTTGTTTCGCGTGGTGCATAGTCGCCTCCCATGATGTCAATTCCGAGTCGCAGCATTTTTGATTATCAAAGTTATCCGTTAATTGAAAAAAGAATCGTTACAAAAACGATTTTAAAATCAGCTTGCTTCTTTTTCCATTACTACTTTTCCCTTGTAGTAAAGTTTTCCTTCGAACCAATGTGCGCGATGATAAAGGTGTGGTTGACCTGTCGTGGTGTCAGTAGCTACTGTAGGTACTGTCGCTTTGTACGTTGACCTGCGGCTGCCTGTTCTCGCTTTCGAGTGTTTATGTTTTGGATTTGGCATTGTCTATTATTATTATTATGAACGTTTAAATTTTGTCTAATGTCTATTGTCTACTTCCCATTGCCACGTGCACTCCTAACCCTAAAGGGCGCCATCACACCAGGCAAGTGGTTTGAATGAAGTTATTTACTTATAGTCTACTGTCTATTGTTTCTTGTCTATAGGTTAATCAATTCAGATTTATCTTCTTCAACACATCCCATCTCGGATCAACTTCTTTTTCTTCCTCCTCATGATGCCGCAACTCGTCAAGTTTTTTCAACGTTTCGAGGTTGCAGATACTCTCGCCGTTTTCATCTTCTTCATGAATGTTTCTCATTGGAATCAGCAAAGTGAGGTATTCATAAATAAACTGTGCGACATTCAGTTCATGTTCTTTTGGAGAAATCACGATTACGTCTTCAGCTTCTTCTTTGGGTTCAGGGCCGAATTTAACGGTTAATTCATTGAATCCCGTCAATTCCAGTTCCATCGGGTCGCCACAACGGTCGCAAAGTGTTTCTATAGTACCCTCCATCGTGAAATCGAGGAGGAGCATTGTTTCCTGTTTACTAAGAGTTACCAGAACATCAAGAAAGCCGTGCTGTACGGGCACATTTCCGAAGTGCTCAAAGAACTTATCGTCAATTTCGAACTCAAATTCGTGTTCGCCTTTTGCAAGACTTCCGAACGAAATCCTGTACTTGTCTGTATAATTCATCCCGTCTTCTCCTTTCAAATTTTTGGGGTTGCAAAGAAAAGAAAATCAGGTGAATGGGCAAAAGAAAATGAAAGGTCTAATGGCTTGAAAATGTATTAATTGAAGCGAAAACTGAAAAACGGGCATTGTATCAGATTTAACTTCAGCTTCTTATAAAATAAATATGGAGTATCGACGTTTGGGATTACGGCAATGAACCTTTACGAAATGATTTTTTGACCCGGAATTGTACGGAAGAGTGGATCAGACCATTCAAGGCGTGGAAGGTTCTCTATTATCAGTGAAACAGCGGACCAAAACCAACTGCCATGAAAATAGAATACATCTGTCATTCCTGCATTTACATTGACACGGGCGACACTTCCATTGTAATTGACCCGTGGCTAAAAGGTTCGGCTTATCAGAATCAGTGGTTTCTTTTTCCAAAGCCTGTGAATTATTCCATGCTTAAAGGAGTCAAAAATATTTTGTACTCGCATGGGCATGAGGATCATCTGCATGAAGAATCTTTGGGGGAGCTTCCTAAAGATGCGCAGGTTTTTTATCCCTATCAATGGAGAACAGGCGTGAAGGATTTTTTTGACAACCATGGATTCCGGAATCTTACGGAGGCAATAAGTTTTCACAAATACAGACTCTCTGCTACGACAACCATAACTTATGTAGGTTTTGCACTGGAAAGTGTGATCGTGATTGAGTGCAATGGATTTGTGGTTGTCAATATCAATGATGCGCTCAACTCACATCATGCCATGGTGGTAGAAATGTTTTTAAAGGAGATCTGAAAAAATTTTCCTAAAATCGATTTGCTGCTGAGTGGTTGGAGTGGTGCCGGATATTTTCCGAACACGGTTCACTTCGCTTCCAAGGATGATTTTGAGATTGGAAAAATGCGGGAACAATATTTCGGGAACCAGTTGTGTAAATTTATTCAATACCTCCAGCCAAAAGCAGTTGCTCCGTTTGCACCGGGCTTCGTGCTTCTGAATGACGACAAACGGTGGATCAATGATGTGAAATTCCCGAGAGGAATGCTCGAAGAATATTATCACAACTATTACGAAAAAGAAACTACCATCCGATTTCATTTGTTGTATCCGGGAGATTATTTTGAAGAATTGAATTTCCATGCGGCTTCTCCTTATTATGCGCAGTTGAAAGACGGATCATTGCATCATACCATTGATAAGGTATATGCTTCAGAAATTATCGAGGCGAATAAAATCGCTTATGCAGATGATGATTTGATAAATGTTCTCGTCGGAAAAATAAAATATTTCCTCGGCAAGAACCGGACATTGTATCATCGCCGTGTACTGGAGGAAGTGAATTTTTCTATCCGGCTGCGCGATGCGAAGAAGAATAGTTTTATCAATGTAAAGTTTGATGGTAATGAATTTATTGTGGATCGCGCTGATGCAATTGCTGAACACGCTATTTTGTTGGTGCGTACGTCAAGCGTGCTGTTACATTATTCACTCGACAATGAATGGGGTGGCGATGCGCTTACGATTGGCTACGGTATTGATGTTGACGTATTGCATGAAGATGCGCTGGAAAAAAATCTTGATATTGTTTGCGTCCGGTTACTTACCCGTTATCCCCGGGCGAGCACGCAGTTGATGAAGCGCCCGCTGCGGGCATTGAAATATTATTTCACGAATCCGATATTGGGAAC
Source organism: Bacteroidia bacterium (assembly GCA_038206355.1). Classification (GTDB taxonomy): domain Bacteria; phylum Bacteroidota; class Bacteroidia; order AKYH767-A; family 2013-40CM-41-45; genus JAPLDB01. Next base: position 50,504 of record JBBRAY010000008.1, on the reverse strand, counting down.
GCTGGCATTGAAACAAAAATTCAAACTGAAAAGTCAGGTGAATAAATTTCCATACAATGAAAGGGATCATTGGATCACCTAAACCAAGTGCGAATTATGTCAGGTATGCAATATGCCGTTGCTGAGTTGGGAACTGGGGGAGAGTATGGTGGTTTAAAGCAGAAATTGCCGTCCCGATCCATTGGGACGCGAATTTTGTATGATGATTATGATTATCGCTCATAAAAACCATAAGGAATTTGAAAAGATAAATCACATTTTCATTCAACGGTTATATTATTCAATTACAAATTTTCCCTTACCGATCAACCCGGAGTCGTTGGTTCGTAGCTCGTAAAAATACAAGCCATCGCTCAATCCTTCGCGATGTAATGTGTAAGAGGTAATATTTAATATGGGTTCATCGCGGACAAGTGAGCCCATTGCGTTGTAGATTTTTAATCCGCCTTCGCGTCCGCTTCGGCGGACGAGAAGGCTTGGTTAATTGCCCGGGGCTTGCCCCGGAAATTTGGGTTCAGTCCCGATAGTTATCGGGATTGCCCTGAGGTTAATACCAATTTATTTGTGCATTGCCAATAACTAATTGACCATTTGAAGAAATAGTGGCGGAGTAGTGGAAAGGGTTGGGGGAGATTACAAGTGGTACATAATTAGTTTCAACGATAGTAGTATTTATCGGCGCAAAACAATAAGACTCCTGGGAATAAGAAAGATTGTTGAAATTAGAAATTACTGTGGAATCCGGAAGCCAGAGTAATTGAGAATTCAGGGTAATCAGGCTGTCGGCACTGACAATAAAATTAAATTGAAATCCCGGGATATCCGAGCCCGGGCAGGTGGGGTTCCCCAATGAATCTGTTTTTACCAAAGCTAAAGATTGGTAGGATGGTGTGTCATGCCACCCGGAAAATGCAAATCCCCCATCGAATGTTTGTACTAAAGTATATACTCCTGTTGAACAGGAAAGTGAATCATTGTAATATTTAGTCCACTCCACATCGCCCATTGAATCCAATTTTGCAATGAAAGCATGACTGCCGGCAATGGTGTCAGTTAAATTTCCACTAAAGGCGATTCCTCCTTCACTTGTTTGAACAAGAGAATACATATGTAGATTATAATTTGCGTTGAAGGATTTCGCCCAAAGAAAATTTCCGCCGGAGTCAATTTTGCATATGCCGTTGTTATTGACTCCACCACAGAAAAAGATATAACCATTGTCATTTGTTTGTTGGATCTGTTCTCCGCCATGAAACAGAGATCCATCGCCAACCAATCCGGACCATTGTAAGTTCCGCTCTCATCAATTTTAAAATTCTCATGAGCTTGAATATATTCCGCTAAAACTATATAAAACAAATCTTTGCTGAGAAGGGATTTTGACGAACGGCAAAAATTATCATGCCGCACCTACGGTGCTACAAACAGGGCGCTCCTATGGAGCTAACAAACAGGGCGCTCCTATGGAGCTACAAACAGGACGCAACGATGGAGCTACAAACAGGAAGCTCCGATGGAGCTAACAAACAGGGCGCTCCTATGGAGCTCGCAAAAAAATTATGCGACTACTTTCAAGCGTACTACAAGCCGCGACATCTTTTTCAGCAGCTCAACAGTATTAAAAGGTTTGGCAACAAAGTCGTCCATGCCTGCGGCAAAGCAGCGCTCCACCTCCGTTTTCATGGCGCTGGCAGTCATGGCAATGATGCGTGTCTGGTTTTTGGGTGCAGATAATTTCCTGATCGCACGTGTGGCTTCGAGCCCGTTCATCACAGGCATTTGTACATCCATCAATACGATGTCGTAATTATTTTCATTCACCAGTCTGATGGCTTCCTCCCCATTTTCTGCAACATCAATATTTGCACGTGTGAGTTCCAGTTCAAGCGTATCAATGGCAACAAGCTGGTTGAAATGATTATCATCTACAAGCAAAATTTTCAGGTCAACCATTTTCCTGCGGATATCCGGATCCACAGTTTCAACAATAGCTACTTCAACTTCCTGTTGTGCTATGGTAAAAGGGACTGAAACATTGAATGTACTTCCTTCTCCCTTTACGCTGCTTACGTCAAGAGAGCCGCCCTGCATTTCAATCAGGCGTTTTGAAATCGCGAGTCCGAGCCCGGTGCCACCAAATTCACGGTTCACGCTACTGTTTTCCTGTGTGAAACTTTCAAATATTTTCCCGATGCTCTCTTCCGCAATTCCTACACCTGTATCAATTACATTGAAGCTTAACTTAGACTGTTTCTTGTTTATTTCAACAGCACTGCACGTAATCATCACGCTTCCCTTCGACGTAAATTTAATGGCATTACCCGCGAGGTTGATCAACACCTGAGCCAGACGAACAGGATCGCCAAGTACCGTTTTGGGAACCTCCGGTGAAATGCGAACAGAAAATGTCAATCCTTTTTCTTCTGCTTTGAAACGCAATGTTGTATGCACATTATGTATGGCATCATAAACATTGAATGGAATATTTTCAAGCTCAATTTTTCCGGCTTCGATTTTTGAGAAATCAAGAATGTCATTGATCAGCACCAGTAAATGATCTGACGACTGAGTAATAGCATTCAGGTATTTCAACTGATCCGGTTTCGGATTTTTTTCCTTGAGCAGTCGCGTCATCCCCATGATTGCATTCAACGGCGTGCGTATTTCATGGCTCATGTTGGCAAGAAACTGCTCTTTGAGCTGCGTCTGATGTAATGCAATTTCTTTTTCTTTCCTGTTCTCAATATTCTTAATGTGCTCCCGGTAATAAATATAAATTAATAGGGCAACGGCCAATGCAAGTAATATTTTGAACCACCAGTAACGGTAAAATGGGGCCTTGATTAGAATGGGAAGAGATATCCCCGTTTCATTCCATACGTTATCATTATTTGATGCCTTCACTCTGAGGGTATAATTTCCGGGGTTCATGTTAGTATAGGAAACATAATTCCGGGATCCCAGATTTACCCAGTTCTTGTCAAACCCCTCAAGCATTACAGCATATTGATTTTTTTGTGTGTTGATAAAGTTCAATGCAGCAAATTCAAAGGAGAAATTATTTTCTTCGTGATTAAAAGTCAACGGTTGCCCTGACAGAATCAGCTCGCGCATTTGAGGGTTCCCGATTAAAATAGATTTGTCGATGAGTTTGAAATCAGTAAGTACTACCGGCGGAATTAAACTGTTCATGTGTATGCTGTCGGGGTGAAAGCAATTGAATCCTTTTATTCCGCCAAAAAATAAAAACCCATCAGCCGTAATCATTGAAGCAGTTTCATTGAAATGGTCAGCGGCAAGTCCATCCCTTGAATCATAATTGGTCGCTGTTTTTTTTTCGGGATTGAATCGTGATATACCCTTATTGGTTCCGATCCATAAATTTCCGGATGGATCACTCTGAATGCTGTGCACAACACTGCTTGCAAGGCCATCATTTTGTGAATAGGAATGAAATGTGTTTTTTTCTGCATTGTAATAGCAGATTCCGCCCCCGTTTGTTCCTACCCAAAGACGATTTCGGAAATCGGAATGCAGACAAATAATACGCTGACTTGGAAGACCTGTTGTATCTGAATTTCCACCGTATATCCTTTTAAAAATGTTGGTAGATAAATTATATTGGAATAATCCGCCATCGGTAGCAATCCACAAATGATTTTCTGCGTCAACCAATAAATGACGGATGATGCGCTCATCAAAAAGACTTAAATTATTTGGGTTGAGATTGACGCGTTTTATTTTTCCTGTTGATATGTCCATGCCGGACAACCCCTGACCGGTGCCAATCCATATCCTTCCATTGTGATCCTGCGCCAGTGTAAAAACGAGATTACTTTGAATGGAGTTGTCAGGATCTGCCTCGTTTTTTTTATAGAACCGGACTTCACAATTGCTGTTAATAGTCTGCGTTCTTCCGTCATCAATAAACAGAGAACTGTATTTAATGAATGCCAGTCCGGCATTGGTGCCAATCCAGAAATTTCCCTTGTCATCTTTTTTGATGCTGAAAATATCCAGCTTGGACATGGAATGTATTCTGTACGTATGTTTTGACTGGTTGTCGAAAATGAAAAGCCCTGTTATGCTTGTGCCAAAGAAATAGTACCGGTTACGTTCAAGGTAGAATGCCTGGGTTATGAAATCGGTAGTATCTTTTTCAATAATCGGAAATAATTTAGCAGAAAATCTTTCTTTGGTTGGGTTAAGCAGAGATATGCCGTTTAATGTACCTATCCATAGCATACTGGTCCGGTCTTTCATTACTGTCAGGCATGGACCGGAAAGCAGGGAATTTAATTTTGCTTTTTCGTGGCGATAAGGCTCTTCAACATAATAGCCATTTTCAAAAGATATTTTTGATAACCCATCTTCACCATAAGTTACCCAGAGATTGTCACTGCCATCAAAAACCATTGAGGTAACAACCGTTATGGCGTCAGGAATTGTAGGTTTTATTTTCGTGCGAATCAAACTCCAGTCATTGTTATTTCCAGCACCATAGTTGAGGCAAAAAATTAATTTGCCTTTGGTCCCCACCCAAATACAGCTGCCATGGTTTACGATTTCACTTACCCGCTCCTTATTCAAGAGACATTTATTGTCGAGGTAAATCAGGATGTGTTCGAAATGTGTGGTTGGAACAGAGGAGTTCAGTTCGCTTGCCGGAAGTTTACACAATCCCGACTCCGTCCCAATCCATAAGTTGTGCAGCAAATCGGTTTCAAGGGAAAAGACCGTGTTGCTTGGTATTGTGGTGCTATCTGTCGTTTCATTCAGAAACTGAGACACATTAAATGTCAATCGGTTTCCCGAAGAGTCGATTCGGATTTTTAAGAGTCCGGAGCCATCAGTCCCCACCCACATATTTCCATAGACGTCCTCAGTAATGGCTGGGGTATAAATATTTTTCGAAAAATTTCCGAGAGGAACGTGGATAAAGGTATTCCTGACTTCGTCATAAATGTTTAATCCGTTACGTGTACCGAGCCAGATATTTCCATTGTGGTCTTCATAAATTACCTCAATAAAATTATCGGAAAGTGAGGTGCTGTCATTGCTTATATGAATGTAGGGCACAAATCGTCTTCCATCATATCGGTTGAGGCCGTCTTCTGTTCCAATCCAGATAAATCCATTGTGATCCTGAATAATACTATGGACCGTATTCTGAATGAGTCCATCGGTAGTCGTAATGGATTCAAATGATACATTATTTGAAGCATACGTTTTCCCGTGCATCCATATGCATCCAATCAATACATAAATCTTAAAAAGATTTTTCACAGTAATTTATTTTGACCGGCCAAAATGGAGATGAGTCAGAATCAAGTGATGTAACTTTGCAATAAATCATACTGATTGTTCATGCTAAAGTCAATAACAACTGCCGCAAACGGTAGGGCACATCGCGCGGGAATAATACATAGTTGCGACGCCATCATCCTCCACAGTTATGTAATTCGTTCTTCCCGCTTCAATGAGATAAACAGGATCTTTGCCGTCTCCTTTCATCGATCCTTTGTAAACAAATATTCCATTTGCATCAGGTATGCGACAAAATAGCAAATCGAGTGTAACCTTACTGAACCAGGCACCTTTAGTTGGTGCAAGTGTTTTGGAGCCGGTTCCTGCAATTTCATCTCTACCTCCGACCATAAGTTTGCATGCTGCATCACCGTCAATAGGATGATTACCGGATGTATCTCTTGGTGAAACATTGTATCGTGGTTCATTATCACATGCACAAGGAACAAATGATGTAGTGTCCGCACCGGCAGAATCCATGCTCAGGCTCATTAGCTTGTTCATTTCTTCTGAGTGTTCGTGATTCTGATACACTCCATAGGTGATCATTCCTGCAACATAAGCAATTCCGATTTTCATCCATGTTGAATTCATAATTGTTATTTTTAGTTGGTTTGGTTGTTTGGTTTTATTTACCAAATGTAGGAGTTGGACCAATGCCAGTAAAGAGGGTTTTCCCTGATTTTTTTGAAGGATTTATTTGCTCCTTTTTCAAAGCAAAATGCAGGAAACGGAAAAACCGGGAGCCGGGATTTCTTCTGCAAACAAAAAAAATAATCTAATGGAAGTTTGTTATTCAGGTTCTCTTAAGGGGTATAGAACCATTTATTTAATGCAGAACAGTACCAGTAGTGATGGCAAAACGAGTGGTTACTTGCTATTGAAATACTCGACTACTTTTTGCGCCAGTTCAATCCCAATCCTTTCCTGCGCTTCTTTGGTGGAACCGCCGATATGCGGACTGAGTGATACTTTAGGATTATTGCGCAATGCTTCCTTGATGAGTGGCTCCCCTTGGAAAACATCAATTCCTGCGAAACCAACTTTACCGGAGTTAAGAGCTTCTATTAAATCATTTTCTGAAACCACCCCTCCCCGGGCTGTGTTTACGATACCTACGCCGGGTTTCATGAGGTCAAATTCTTTTTTACCGATTACAGCGGTGCTTCCTTTCGGGAAAGGAACATGCATGGTAATGAAATCGCTTTCTGTAATCAGCTTGGTGAATGAAACACATTTAAAAGCGATGGAAACTTTTCGCTGACTCAATGCAGGATGAAAGTCAAGGTCTACAACAACATCTTCATTATTGAGCCGGTGAAACAAAACGTTCATGCCAAGACCAATAGCAATCGCAGCGACACATTTACCGATTTGTCCGGCGCCAATGATGCCCAGCGTTTTTCCACGCAATTCACTGCCTGCAGAATATTTTTTTTTCAGTTTATCAAAGGTTTCTTTTGAATCGCTGGCCGGCATGTTACGGTTCGCATCATGTAGCAAACGAACACCCGTGAATAAATGTGCAAATACCAGTTCGGCTACTGATTGAGATGATGCAGCAGGAGTGTTCACAACAGCCAGTCCTTTCTCACGCGCATATTTCACGTCAATATTATCCATCCCCACACCGGCGCGACCGATCAGTTTAAGATTCGGAACTGCATCAATATTTATCTGACGAACCTGAGTGGCGCTACGAACCAGAACAGCATCAAAATTCTTAAGCGCATCGCTTAAATTTTCCTGTGCTACTTTATCGGTTGAGACTGTAAATCCCGCCGCTTCGAAAATTTTCATACCGGCGGAATCTATTCCGTCGTTGGCTAATATTTTTACCATGATTTTATTTTTTGATCACAATGTATCATAATTATCACCCCAAAGTTTCGGGGTCATCGTTCTCCTTTTATGCCTTTACATTTGCAAATTCTTTCATCACCTGAACCAGCACTTTCACACTCTCAAGCGGAAGCGCATTATACATGCTCGCACGGAATCCGCCGACTGAACGGTGTCCCTTGATGCCAATGATGCCTGCGGTTTTGGTCATGTTTAAAAATTCTTCGTCAAGCGCGTTGTCATACAAAAGAAAACAGGCGTTCATAGGAGAACGATCCTCCTTTGCAGCAGTACCGACAAACATGGGATTGCCGTCCACTTCACCATAGAATAAATCAAATTTTTGCTTGTTGATTTTTTCCATGCCTTCCACACCACCGATGCTCTTCAGCCATTCAAGCGTATACATGATCATCAGTATTCCGAATACAGGAGGTGTATTGTAAAGAGAATCATTGTCGAGATGTGTTTTGTAATCAAGCATGGTCGGAATTGTTTTTCCATGTTTGCCAACGATGTCCTTCTTAATGATGACCATGGTCACTCCGGAGGGTCCCATATTTTTTTGTGCGCCCGCATAGATGATATCGAATTTCGAAACGTCAACAGGACGTGAGAAAATATCGGATGACATGTCGCACACAACAGGAATCGGTGATTCAGGAAAATTTTTAATCTGTGTGCCGTGAATTGTTTCATTGGATGTGATGTGCAGGTAATCGCAATCGGCAGGGATTGTATAACCCGTGGGCATGTATGAATAATTCTTGTCTTTACTGGATGCCAGCACATTTACCTCACCAAAAAGTTTAGCTTCTTTGATGGCTTTATTACTCCAGGCACCTTCGTCAATGTATGCGGCTTTCTTTTTCAGCAGGTTCATCGGCACCATGGCAAACTGAGTACTCGCGCCGCCCTGAACGAAAAGTACCTCATGCGTATCAGGAACTTTCAGCAATTCTTTAACGAGTGATTTTGCTTTTTGCAATACGGCTTCGAAATCCTTGCTGCGGTGAGAGATTTCCAGCACACCCATTCCGGAGTTATTGAAGTTCAGAATATCAGCAGCAGCTTTTTGTAAAGCGGATTCAGGTAATATGCCGGGTCCGGCACCGAAATTATGTTTGCGGGTCATAGCGGTTAGGTTTTAGATTTAGGAGGTCCAAAGGTAAGGGAATTCTGAAATTTCGAATACAAAATCACGAATTTCGAAAAATAGGAGGCCTGAGAAATTAAAGAAGAATCTAATGGATGATAAATAGATCTTAAATTTCAATCTCGCCCTTAAGGTATAACACAGCTTTTCCTGAAATTTCTACACGATCACCTTTCAAAGCACCATGCAGATGACCAATTCTTTTGGATAATTGAATGGAGGAGAGCGAAGTTTTATTCAGACGTGCACTCCAGTAAGGTAGGAGTGAACATTGGGCCGATCCCGTTGCAGGGTCTTCATCAATTCCCATTTTAGGTGCAAAGAAACGATAAACGAAATCCGTTTCGTCAGATGGTGAAGTAATTAAAACCGCACGTGCTGCACATTTCTTTAGCTTTCCGAAATCCGGTTTTATCATCTGTAATGTAACCTGATCATGATATACAAGCATCAGATCATTTTTCATTTTGAAAACTTCAGCCGGAACTTTCCCTATGGCGTCAATTACATCGTTGGTTGCTTCGGCAGATGAGATTTCATAAGCGGGAAAATTAAGCGTGAACAGGTCGCCGTTTTTTCTTACCGTCAGTCTTCCGCTTTTGGATTCAAAGGAAATTTCTTCTCCTTTATAATTTTCTAAGTGATGCAAAACAAATGCAGACGCAACCGTTGCATGTCCACAGAGATCAATTTCATTCTCCGGTGTAAACCAACGCAAGTGAAAACCATTTGTAGTTTTCACGAAGAAAGCAGTCTCTGCGAGATTATTTTCTGCAGCAATATTCTGAAGTGAAGCATCAGGCAGCCATTCATTCAGCGGAACTACAGCAGCAGGATTTCCTCCGAAGAGTTTATCGGTAAAGGCATCGACCTGATAGATTTTTAGTTTCATAATTAAAATAAATTTATTTAGTTACAACGCCCAGCATTTTTTCAAACTCCACATCTTTTGGCTCCCATAATTCTATTTTATTTCCTTCAGGATCCATGATATGTACAAACTTTCCGTAATCAAATGATTCGATCTCATCTACGACCTCAATGCCTTCGCTTCTCAAAACTTTCACCAGCTCTTCAAGATTCTCCACACGGAAGTTGATCATGAATTGTTTTGGTGACGGGTCAAAGTATTTGGTATCTTCCTTCATCGGACTCCAGGCTGTGAATCCTTTCTCCTCCGGCTTGTCGCTCTTGCGCCACTCGAAAGAAGCACCGTATGCATCCGTATTGATGCCAAGATGCTTGTTGTACCATGCCCTGATCTGTTCAGGGTTTTCGCACTTGAAAAAAATTCCGCCAATAGAGGTTACACGCTTCATATTGTTATACTTTTGAACTTCAATAATACAATCTTTTTAGCATCAGGAAAGTTAATGGAAGAACTCAATAGTTATCTGGCCAAAAATGCAAATCAGCTCACAGCACTTTGCTCCCAATATGGTTCACCGCTTTATGTATATGACGGAGACATCATCGAAAGGCAATATCAAAAACTCACCTCACCTTTCAAAGGTGTTTCGCTCAAAATAAAATATGCGCTCAAGGCAAATTCTAATCAGGCGATATTGAAGCTGATGAAAAAAATCGGAGCGGGACTGGATGCCGTTTCCATTGAAGAAGTGCAACTGGGAATGCTGGCAGGTTTTTCTGCGAACGAAATTTTATTTACCCCAAACGGTGTTTCATTCGAAGAGATCATGAAAGCAGTTGAACTGGGCGTAAAGATCAACATTGACAATATCTCCGTACTCGAACATTTCGGCCACGATTTCGGTGGCAAGGTTCCATGTTGCATACGGCTCAATCCGCACATCATGGCTGGTGGTAATACGCACATTCAAACCGGACATATTGATTCCAAGTTCGGCATTTCCATTTACCAGTTGCGGCATGTGGAACGCATCGTAAAAAATTATAACATCAAAATAAACGGCCTGCACATTCACACCGGCTCTGAGATTCTCGATTCATCGGTTTTTCTTCGCGTGGCAGATCTCATGTTTGAAACGGCACAAAGTTTTCCTGACCTGGAGTTCATTGATTTCGGAAGCGGATTTAAAGTGGCGTATAAAGATGATGATGCAGTCACCGACATCGAAGAACTTGGCACAGAACTCTCACAACGATTTGCAGAGTTCTGTAAAAGCTATGGTCGCCAGCTTGAGCTGTGGTTTGAACCGGGGAAATTTCTCGTCAGCGAGTGTGGTTTTTTACTTGTTAAGGTAAACGTCATTAAGCAAACACTCTCCACTGTTTTCGCAGGCGTTGACAGCGGACAAAATCACCTCATCCGTCCGATGTTTTATGATTCGCATCACCACATCGCCAACGTTTCCAATCCCGGAGGCAAGCCGCGCATTTATTCTGTGGTGGGATATATCTGTGAAACGGATACGCTGGGCTGGGATCGAAAAATCAGTGAAGTCCGCGAAGGTGACATTCTCGCCATCTGCAATGCCGGTGCGTACGGTTTTTCCATGAGCAACAATTACAACTCACGCATGCGTCCTGCTGAAGTGTTCATCTACAAAGGCAAAGCGCACCTCATCCGCAAGCGTGAAACGATTGATGATTTGTTGAGGAATCAGGTGGATGTTGAATTGGATTAGAGAATTAAATTGGAAATGGAATTGCGAGGGAGGAACGACTGAAGCAGTCACATTCTATCCTGATTTTTGGGAGCGAAAGTTTATTGTTTCATAGAAACCTCCGTCCCGTCTTCCACTGCTACTCCGGCCATCGCCCCGGCCAACGCATCCGGGGTATTCGCTTCAGCCGGGGCTATTGAATAAAGGACCCGGTTTCATGGCGAGCGGAATTATTTATCTTTCACTATTGTTCTCCGGGTTTATATGCACTGAGTGCGTCAGGGGTTACTGTCCTCTGACTAGGTCAGAGGTAACTGATATTCAATCCCTCCGGGATTGAAGGAAAAAATTCGCTTTTATCGGATGCGCAATAGAAAACCATGAATTTAATTTGTAAAAAAAAAGTCATGGGATCTTACAATCAAAATCTTTATCAAATCGTATTCGGTACCAAGCATAGGCGCAAGACACTTGAAGCGAATAACAGACCTGAACTGTATAAATATATAGCAGGAATACTCGCCAAGAAAAAATGCCACCTGTACCAGATAGGCGGAATTGAAGATCATGTTCATATTGTTACACACATTCATCCCACGGTGGCTTTGGCATTCCTGGTAAAAGATATAAAGATCGCGAGTAATGAATATATAAAGTCTAAAAACCTTTTCCCTGCTTTTGATTCATGGCAGATTGGATACGGCGGATTCACTTATGCTATCGAAGCGAAGAAAAACCTGATTCGGTACGTGCAAAACCAGGTTGAGCATCACCGGAAGAAAACCTTTAAAGATGAGTATATTGAATTACTCATTGAGCATGAAGTGGAATTTGATGAGAAATATTTGTTCGATTGATATTCAACCACTTCGTGGTTGAAGGAGATCACTTGTACGCATTTACCCCCGACTTCATCAGGGGTAAATGATATTTAATCCCTTCGGGATTTGAAATAGATTTTAGGTGAGAACAAGGAATAGTTTTGATGATCATACTGTATTTTTTTTTCATTTCACCCACTCATAAAAATTTCCCGTTTCATTCAGCACAAACCCCTCCTGTGGATACAACCTGTTCCCGATTTCATTTGTTTTTTCTGTTTCCAGCATCAGTCCTTTGGCGCCGGTTTCTTTTGCAAGTTGTTTGCACCGATTCATCAATAGTTTTGAAATGCCCTGCCCACGGAAATTTTCTCTTACAAATAAATCATTGAGCAACCAGAGCCGTTTCATACCTACAGAAGTAAATAACGGGTAGCATTGAACAAAGCCCGAAGCAACATCATTTACCCTGACAATAAATATTACAGATTCATTTTTAGAGATTCTTTCTGATAAAAATTTGCGGGCGCCTTCAAGGTCCGTTTGCTGCCTGTAAAATTGCCTGTAACTGTCAAACATTTCCGCAAGGGGGCCGATATCGGCAAGTGTCGCTGTTGCGATTTCATTCATGTCTGCAAATTATTATTGGTATTCATCCTCATCATCCCTGGCTGTCCACGTGGCCAAAGCAAAAAAAGATTTTGCAATCTGGTAAGATATCCAGTATTTGAATCGCCTCCACAAGTTCATCCTTTTGGTTAATTCCTCCAACGTAACAAGCCTGCAATCTCTAACAGAAATTTTTTCAAGCTCATCGTGAAATGAAGCCGACAGGGGTTCATGGAATATGTCGAGGTTGAGTTCTATGTTGGAAAAAGTGCTCAGGTTGTTTACGTCATACGATCCAATGATGGTGTTTTTTTTATCTGCCACCAATACCTTTCCATGTACATTCGAAGGGAGGTATTCGTAAATTTCAAATCCACGGTCCAGCATCCATCGGTATAAAAATTGAATGGCATTGCGCTGAACGGCAACATCGGATTCCATGGCAATGATGATTTTTATTTTCACACCCCTATCGGCGGCCTGTCTCATCACACTTCTCACGCGGCCACCGGGAAGAAAATACCCTCCGACTATAAATAATGAATGATCAGCATTGGATATCTCCCGCACATAAGATGCATGTGCTTCATTGAGTCCGCGAAGCCAGTCATTCTGTCTTACTTTCAGTATAGCAGGAGTAACGCCTTTTTCTTTCGGGGCCTTCAACGGCATTTTCCGCAGTGGTTTTTTAATCCATCGCTGAAGACAAATAGAATGAAGCTTTTGAACAACACTGCCATTCACCAAAACAGCAAAATCAAGCCATGCTTTTTTATTATTCAGGTCATTATAATTATTGCTGATGTTCAGTCCGGCGACAATTGCGATTGTCTTATCGAAAACGATGACCTTCCTGTGCAGGCGCCTGCCAAGATGAAACCTTCCACCTTTAATAAAGGGACCGTAACGTTTTATTTCTGCTCCGGCCTTTTGCAATTGATCCTGTATCTCACCGGGAAAATCTGACGAACCATAGGCGTCTATCAAAAGAAAGATCTTTACGCCGCGCAGCGCAGCCCTGAGCAAAGCATTTGCAATCCGTGAACCTGTTTCGTCGGCTTCAAAGATGTAAACCTGAAAATGAATTTCATTTGTTGTTTCGTCAATCAGCCTTTCCAATTCTGAAAAAAAAATGTTTCCGCTACTCAGTAGTTTTATTTTTTCTTCAGATGAAAGCGTTTGTTCAATGATCATTTTAGGGAATACTTCAGGCGAAATTGCCGCCGCAAAAGTCGATCAAAATTTTATAACAACATTCAATTTTCGGAGCCTGTGAGCCGAAATCATTTTTTTATTTCATTAGTTGATTATTGAAAAAAATCATGTAGGTTTGTTTCCGCTCAAAAGTTTATGCATGACAAGCAACGATGAACTCTTTATTCAACTGATGCTTATCTTTCATCAAAATGCAATGATGGCCATGGGCAAGCTGAAGAATCCGGTGACTGATAAAGTGGAACGGGACCTCGCCCAGGCAAAGCAATCCATTGACATGCTTGAAATGATAAAGGAGAAAACTCATAACAATCTATCGCCTGAGCTTACACGTGCGCTGGAGCATGCCCTTACCGAACTCCGGTTAAATTACGTTGACGAATCCAATAAACCAACAACTACCACCTAAGATAGCACCGCATGGATAATGACTCTACAAAATCTGATATTCAGGATCAAGGCCCAAGGAAAGGAATCGTAATTATTGTTATTGCGATTTTACTTGGTACGAACGGACTCCTGCTTTGGCAGTTCTTTGAGAAGAAAAGCAACCTGGATGATGCCCAGCAGCAAATTGTGACTACCACTGCTGAGAAAGAAGCAGTGCAAGCGCAACTGAACCAGATCAGAACAGAATATGAAAAAGTAAAATCTGAAAACACGAACCTCCAGACTGAACTTTCCTCACGCGATGAGGAGATAAAGGCAAAGGTAGCTGAGATACAGCGACTCATTGCTATTGGAGGGCCGGCGCAAATTGCAAAAGCAAAAGCTGAGATGGCCCAGTTACGGGAGATGAACAGCATGTACATGGCACAGATTGATTCCCTCAACAAAGTCAATACCTATTTACAGGCGGAAAATCAAAACTTGAGCTCAACCTTGAATGATGAAAAAGGAAAGGTTCAAAATCTGAATGACCAGAATTCTAAACTGGCCGGTAAAGTTGCTGCAGGAAGTGTTTTACGTGCGGTTAATATTAAGACTGAAGGCCTGCGTTTTAACAAGGCAGGGAAGTCTTCTGTAACCACAAGGGCCAAACAAGTGGAGAAGATACAAACCAGTTTCACGCTTCCTGAAAATAAAGTAATCGATGCCGGACAAGTAGACTTGTATTTGCGCGTACTTGGTCCTGATGGTGCCGTTATTTCAAGTGACCAGGCTACATTTGATAGCAACGGACAAGCACTTGTGTATACCATGAAACAAACGATTGATTATATTAATAATGACTTGCCTGTTCAGGTGATGTGGGCAACAGGTACTCCATTGGTTAAAGGAAAGTATACGATTGAAATTTACCACGTAGGAAATCAGATCGGTAAATCGGTAATGGATCTGAAATAATATTTATCCCGCTGCGGAAAAAAGGAAGGGTTGAAGCAATTCAGCCCTTTCTTTTTATTAGTGAATCATGAAAAAGGAGTGACAGGTGTAGTAGTAATTTTTTTTTAATTCTTCCTTGTTTGTGTCGGCTCCATTCATTAGGGTGCCGGATAATTTTTTAGGTACTCACAAGCCATCACCGGATTCACTTCATTCCATGAAATATAGGTGCCAATTAAAAATGGTTGCCCTTTTTTTAGTAAGGGAATTCCAAACTGAGAGATGGTATCAGGGAAATTTTCCAGCCATTCATTTTGAATGAGGAGTAACGTAGGTTGCGACAAGGAATTATAGGCCATCATCCTGTTGCGTACGTTATCCATGTCATGTGGTGTTGCTATAATTTTCTCCGGATCGATAGCAGAGAAAACGTAGGAGTTCCAGTAGCTGCCAATTATGCCTACAGGCCCCATCGTCTTCAATAATGGAAAATCTTCAACCATCGGCGCAAGTTTTTTCGGGAAATAGCTTTCATACAATGCGCTGGTTATAGATATTGCAACTACTGCAAAGAGTGAAATTTTCAGAAATAATTTTTCTTCCATCGTTTCCAGTTTCATCAACACATAAATCGCTATGGATAAATAGCTCCCTGTAAAATAACGAACCGGGAAATCGGACAACATGATTTGCTTCGAGCAGGTTAATAATAGTATTCCAAAAATCGCCTGACCTAAAAAGAATGACATGAAAAAGCCGGAAGCAGATGTTGTTTTGTTTTTTCTTGTACTGATGATAAGGGCGGATAAAAAAAACAGTACAGAATAAAAATATATGGATTCAATCAGCCTCCCTTTAAAAAGAACAGGAGAGAGGACGGAATTAGAAAAGGACTTGATGGTGAGGGAAATCCCATGAATGCTATTGACGCCTGTTTCAGTGTGTGTAGGTTCATGTGCAGCAGAATTCTTTGCATAAACGATAAAAGTTAATCCTGCTATAAGCCAGAGGACGGAAATAATAATGTGCTTTCCGGAAAATGACCGAATGATTGCTTCCTGTTTTTTCTTCCCGAAAATAAATGCTGAAACTACTGACAGTAACAGGAAAAAGACAGGAATAATTCCCAGATCAAGTACCCATATATTGATGAGCATGAAAAAAAGTGAAAGCGAGAGGAACAAAGATTTCTTTTTTATAGAAGTGATTGCTTTGCTGAAAAGAAAAAGTGCGAGCATGAACATCCCGAACTGTATGCTAAATTGGTACAGTATTGATTCGATGAAAAAGTGAGCCGGTAAAAACCAGAGAACTGAAAGCGCAAAACGGTTTACCGGACGCCGTACAAAATGAAAACAGGCAAAGAGTCCGATGGTAATTAAAGTAAAATGAATCACCGAAGATGTAATAATTGGACTCAGGTGAAAAATACCAATAAAAAAATGAGCGAGCATCATCTCCGGCGTGCCCCCGCGATCCTGCCCCCAGCAGTAGAGATCTGCGGGAAAGTGATAATCATACGACATCAAGACGGAAAGTGCCGCATCTGAATTGAAGAACGGATAGCGTGAATAGGAGAAAGAAAAAAATGATAACAGGATTACTGCAACAATTGCTGAATAGTAAAATACTGTTCCGAAAATATTTTCTTTGACTTTCATTCAAATGTGTGACCTTACAATATTAAAAATAAGCCCTCACCTGAACACCGCCGGTATGGATAGCTTTGTTGTTTTCTGATTTACGTCCGTCGTAATTCAGACTCAGTTGAATTGAATTCCCCAGTGAACGCTGTATGGAAGCATTCCAGGTGAAATTTTTTCCGGTGTGTAATCCGTCAAGCATTTCATATGCAAGGGAAGAGTTGTCGTCAGCATTAAAAATAATTCCAATATAACTCACCCTTGCTGAGATCGTTCCTGCGCCGGTGCTGTTATATTTCATTTCCAGTCCGAGGTTATTGGCTTCGGCTTTTTCACCCAACACACCATCCACATTTTGCCTGATGGAATACTGATATGATAAAGTCGTGCGGAACGCTGTTCCCGGCTGTAAGCTCAACCTCGGACCGCCAAGATCGGTGATGAGATGATAATTACGCGAAGGAAAAAATTCTGAACCGTTGGTTTTGTCGTCATGCTTGTAGTTTGCAGTGAGCAAAAGCAGACGCGACATATTCCATCGCGTATTGCCTTCATAAGAAGTGATCGTGCGGGTTTCAAAGCCATTGATGAGTAAGGTCTTGCTTTCATTCCGCATCCACGATGCATCGCAACCGAAGGTAACTGCAGAGCGGTTAAAATAAAGCGTATTGCGGTAACTTGAATTGGTTGAAACAAGTGAACTGTCGCTTACTTTCTGATCGAAGGGATTCAATGCGCTGAATACATCATCCGCTTTTGTTTTTTTGTCAAGCCGCACCGTAAGTGTATTTGAGAACCGTGAGATGAAAGCCTGCTTTCCCTGGAATGATTTATAAGCCGCAGCGGGGTTGATGTTCAGCACTTCATTAAACTGATTCGACCGTGTGCTGATGTATTGATTGGTTGGTGTAAATACTTTAATGTAATTCGCTTCATTGGCGAAAGCGGCAATTTCAAATTCATCGAGATCTTTTACACCGTTATTGTTTGCATCGGAACGGTAAATATATGTTCCTTGTCCTGCGGGTACTTCCAGGTAGTAGTATTCCAGTTTTCTCTCCTGTCCTGTTCCGATCTCATAAAAAGTGGTAGCACTCAATACTCCTTTCCAGAGAGATATGCTGTGGTCAATACGGTTCAGTAATGTTTTCGCAGGGGCTTGCAGTGTGAGCGTTGAATCAATTACTTTTAAAATTCTGTAGGTGGAATATATCCGTAACTGGTGATTTTGTTTTTTGGTGAATTCGGCGGAAGCGTTGATCTCATCGGCTTCAGTGGCCGGACTAAAGTGGTTTTGTAAAATACCGTCATCATACCTCTTCTTATAATTCACTCCGAAATGATTTTTTAAAGAGTCTTTCGTGTTGACATAACCGGAATATTCCCTGAATGCAAAACTTGAAAACGTAAGTGAGTCCCCTGCAATATTTTTGAATGCATTGTGCTCTGTGTTTTCTCTCACACCCAATACTAATTTCCAGACTCCTTTGTTGAGGTCAAAGCTGTGTTTGTAATATTGTGTTTGGGAAGAAATTCCTTTGGTGTTCAATATGCTTCCTGTTGCGGAAAGATTAAAACCATAAAGTGTAGTTAGCAATTCGCCATTATGCAACAGTCCGTTGTAGTCGCTTCCTTTCTGAAAAGTTTTTAGTTGATAAGAAAGCGAGCCGAGATTCATTTTTGTCAATGCTACCTGTCCTGATGCAATGTGTTCGTCTTTATAAATCGAACCGGAGCCAAGGTTCCAGTCGCGTTCAAACTCTACGCTTCTGAAGCGCTCGATTTGTTTAAAGTCGCGGTTTACAAATTCATAGTTGAGGCCCGTGTTTATTTTCCACCCTTTCGCCGAATCGTTGCTCAATCGGATTTCATTTCTGTAATATGCTTTTCCGGCGTATCCAATATCATTTCCCAGGTCTCTTTTAGAAAATAAGTTGACGTTGTAGTTGCTCAATGCCACTTCAAATCCTGCAACATTATTTTTTGAAATATTTACTTCTGTGCCAAGGGTAAACAATTGTTGCTTCTTGGGTGTAATGAGCAAACCAACCGGAGCATATAAACCAAAATGAACTCCATTCATCGGTTCAATCCATTTGAATACCCTTCCGTTTACACTGCTGCTATCCTGAATGTAGTCACCGTTTCCCTGACCTACATTTGAAAATGTAACGCGCCAGTTTGCGCTATCGGTACTATAAACAAAAACACCGGGGTAGGTACCAAGGGACGTTACCGTATCAATTTTATGGTAGAGAATCTGATCCTTGTTGTATTCAACGCTGTCATACGTTGGATAAAAAGCCTGCTGAATACTGTCGCCAACGCCTGCCATCACAGCTTTCTTAGCGCTATCGAGGTCTAAAAGCAATGGTTGATTTTTACTGTCCTGTTCTGAATAGGCATTGAATTTTATTTTAAACCTGTCATTTTCAATTTCATCATTAAAATATAAAAGGGAACGCGCATAACTTTTTTCTGAATACTCAAACTCCACAGCAATGCGAGATTCTTTGGTGATCAGTCGTTTTGCAGTGAAGGTGAGTTCGGCAATATTATAATCGATGATGTAGTCGTATTGCAATCCTCGTTTCATCAGTTGTCCGTCAATGTAAACTTTTTCAGTTCCGGCAAGGACGATGATGAACGATTCATTGTTGCTGCCTGTAAGCCGGTATGGGCCCTGGTTTCCTTCACGGGCTGTGATGGTGTTGCGTGCAAATTTTCCTTTCGACACAGCGGCACTTACAGTTACCCGGTTTACCATTTTTGGTTTTCCTTCCGGAGTTGAACTCAAAGCAGAAATATTTGAAAAGACTCCTCCCTGTCCTTTCTTAAAAAAATTCATAAAGTAGCTGTCAGGTCGTTTTAATTCGAAGTCACCGGCAATGAGTTTGTTGTTGTCATTGTAAAGCTGAATAAAAACCTTGTCGAAGTCCTGCAGTTGTTGCGTATTTCCTTCCGGCTGCACAGGAATATTTTCATCGGTGATGGCAGCGAGAATACTCACCTGGTCATTTAATTTTCCTGAGAGCTGCAGGTTCAGACTAGAATTGACAAATACGTCCTGGTTATTTCCGAACGTAACGCCCCTTGAAATGCTTCCTGCTTTTTGCAGTCCTTCATATTTAAAAAATGACGGCTGAGATTCTGAAGGATTATAAATGTAGGCGTTGTTGCCTATATTGGTAGTGCGTGAAAGAAATGTGGCGTCTTTGTGTTTTACCTGCTGATCAAATGCAATCGGAAAAACGCGGTAATGGATTTCTATGCTGTCAGAGGAGATATTTTTAAAAGCATCAGTGTTTTTATTCCAGACCACAATTGATTTAACGGCATCAACAGTAAATGCTGATGAATCGAGGGCTCCGTTGTCGCCCATGATGAAAAAGGAATTGGGAACAATGCTCAATGTATCCAGCAAAACGGAGTCCTGATCTACGGGAATAAATTTCACGCGCAGGTTACTCAGTTGCGAAAACGAAACCAATGGAATTAAAATAAAAAATAAGGCAGGAAAAAATCTGCGCATCACTGTTTACGGGGCGTTTGTTGGTAAAAGTAAACGTTATAAGTGGGAAAGCATTTTGGGGGCGGGGAAAATATGAACGGTGAAATTACCGTAGTGCAGGGATCGTAAACCCACTGACATTGGATATGGAAATGAAATCGAGGGAAATACTCCTTATACAGTACTACTTCTGACTTGTTTCTTGCTACTTGTAACTTCTGACTTGTCCTGTCTTAAATTCCATCGTTTACCTGATATGCATATTGGAATAATTCGAAATAAGAGGTAGGTTTGTTTCTGGTATTTAATTGCGGGCTGCCTACCAATTTGAACGGACATTGCAAGAAATAAACTTTGACAAACTAAGTAGAAACGAAGGATGCGAAATTTAACTTTCTTACTTTTATTGATAGGCATTAAGAGTTACAGTCAGGAAACCGTATTCGTTGAAACGAAATTTCCTGACACCAAACAAGTATCAGAAAGTTTCTATGTTTTGAAATCGGACAATAAGACAAAGCACGGAGAATACATTTCTTATTTAAGGGTGTCGGAAGAAGAACTCATGCAAATAAAGAAAGGGCAGTTGAAGTTAGACAAATACATTAAAATAAAATGCAACTATGAGAACGGAAAGAAGAATGGAGATTGGCTTGAACATTCCGCTTCTACTTCAATGAAATCACAAGGCAAATACGCAATGGATAAGAAAATTGGTGTTTGGTTGACTTACAAAGAACACGGACAAGTTGAGGAGCGATTTGACCACGACAAGAATTTGAAACTGCAACCTGTTATTCACATCTACACTTCATATCCTTCCATCGCCAGAGAAAAAGGAATCGAAGGAACAGTTGACCTCTCCTATAAAATAAATTCTGATTGTTCAGTTTCAAATATTCAAATTGAAAAAGGACTTACAGCAGAATGTGATACAACTGCGGTGCAATCAATAAGAAGGTTTGGTGAACTATTGAAAGAGTATGGAGTTGCTTGCACTGACTCAATTGTAAGACAAGACGTAAAGTTTGCGCTTCGGTGAAGCAAATTAATTTTTTAAGTCATACCAAGAAATGAGCATTGACAAACTTAGCTCGAAATGAGAAACAATTTTTTAGCACTTCTTATTTCTATACCCATATTTTGTTTTTCACAAAAGCAAGAGAACATTTGGTATTTCGGAGACCACGCAGGCGTTGACTTTAACAGCGGAGTTCCAGTTGCTTTAAGCAATGGACAAACTTACCTTTCGTTCGGGCATTCAGAAGGAACAGCGGGTATATGTGACAGTTCTGGCTCACTTTTATTTTATACAAATGGAGATAAGATTTGGAATAGAAATCATCAGGTAATGCAAAATGGTGATAGCATTCTTTCGTCATTCTCTTCCACACAATCCTCATTAATTATTCCCAAACCCGGGAGTGACAATTTATTTTACCTTTTTACAACGGATGCTTTTTATCAACATAATCTTCAGTATGGCTTCCGATATTCAATTATTGATATGTGCAAGGATAGCAGTTTGGGTGCAGTAAATTCAGAAGCTAAAAATATTTTATTGCTTGATACCGTTGCAGAAAAACTTACAGGAGTTAGACATAAAAACGGAAGTGATTATTGGGTAATTATACATAAATATTTTTCTGATGCATTTTATGCTTATCGCTTATCAAACACAGGAGTTATTGATACCGTCATCACACATATCGGTTCTGTTCACCGTAATAATTGTATTCCCGTTGTACAAGACAGCACCATTTCAGCCATAGGATATATGAAAGCATCCCCAGATGGAAAAAGATTGGCAGTAGTTTCTTTAAATAATTGCGATAACATAAAGGAATTATTTGACTTTAGCGACAGTTCAGGTGTAGTATCAAATTACATTGACCTTGATTTGCAACCCGATACTTTTGGCGGATACGGACTTTCATTCTCTCCCGACAACTCGAAATTATATTTCACAGACCTCAAAAATGTATTCCAGTATGATTTATCCACAGGCAGCGGAAACCAAGATTCAATTCGAAGTTCTAAATTTCAAATAACCAATTTCACAAGTATGACTAATGATTATTCAGATGGGTTACAACTTGGACCTGATGGCAAAATATATATTGGACGTGCAGGTAAACATTTTCTTGCCTCCATCAATAATCCAAACCTAAGTGGTGTCGCCTGCAATTTTCAAGACAGCGTTATTTATCTCAACACTGGTGATGCCAACTATGGATTACCAAATTTAATTGACAGCTATTCATATTCTAATACTACACTCCATTGCTCAACGGGAATATTTGAATTTTCGAACGAAAAATATTTTTACATTTATCCAAATCCTACACAATCGAATTTCACAATAAAAATAAATGGGGATGTAAGAAATGTGCGAGTAGAAATCTACAATGTGCTTGGCGAGAATCTGTATACATCAACTCTCAACAGCAAGTCAGAAACAATCAACAAAAAATTTCCATCGGGCATTTATTTTGTGAAAGTAACTGACGATACGAAACAATTCGTTGAGAAACTTATCGTGCAGTGAAACAGAAGGGGCAAGCCAAAAATCATTTTTGCTGATGCTCTTTTCTCTGTTAGCTGACCAGAAAAGTGGTGCGTTTAAATAATCCGTTTTTTGTATGTATTCATTGTGTCAACATGTATTGGCAGAAAAAATATAAACCTCCCCTTTACTCCGGCTTAAAAAAATAATTCGGATACCGTTTAAAGTGCTGCTCCTTCACCATTTCCGTAAGTTTCTCTCTGAGTTCAGAAATATTTATTTTTCCTGTGGCAGAAATAAATACGCAGTCGGTCTGTAGTTTGCTAATCCACGTTCGTTTTAACTCTTCCAATGAGACATTTTCCCTCGTAGCCGGGGTGAGGTCGTCCTCTTCTTTCTCGGTAAATGAATAGGCGTCAATTTTATTGAAGATGAGTAGCGTTGGTTTTTCAGATGCTTTCAATTCAACCAGCATTTCATTCACAACGTGAAGCTGTTCTTCAAACTGAACATGAGAAATGTCAACGACATGCAATAGAATGTCTGCTTCACGCACTTCATCTAAAGTTGATTTAAAAGATTCAACTAGATCATGTGGTAACTTGCGGATAAATCCAACTGTATCAGAAAGCAAAAAAGGAATCTGGTCATAAACTACTTTGCGCACTGTTGTGTCGAGCGTAGCAAATAATTTATTTTCAGCAAACACTTCGCTCTTGCTGAGGAGGTTCATAATGGTGCTCTTGCCTACATTGGTATAGCCGACTAACGCCACACGAACAACTTCTGCGCGCTGCTTACGTTGTGTGATGCTTTGCTTGTCAATTTTTTTCAGTTGCTCTTTCAGTTTAGCCAGCTTTTCACGGATCATCCGTCTATCCGTTTCAATTTCCGATTCACCGGGTCCGCGCATACCGATACCACCACGTTGCTTTTCAAGGTGCGTCCACATACGTGTAAGGCGCGGCAATAAATACTGGTACTGCGCAAGTTCTACCTGGGCTTTGGATTGCGCAGAGCGGGCACGTTTTGCAAAAATGTCGAGGATGAGATTGGTGCGGTCCACTACGCGGCAACTGTATCCGTCATTCTTCAGCGGATCAGGATTGATGGCTTTTTCAATGTTTCGGATTTGCGTTCCGCTCAGTTCATCATCAAAGATGACGATGTCAACATTGTGCTCTCTTACGTAATCAAATATTTCAGCAAGCTTGCCGCTGCCGATAAATGTTTTCGAATCGGGATGATCCAGTTTCTGTATGAACCGTTTCAGGGTCTTAGCTCCTGCGGTCTCTGCCAGGAATTCAAGTTCATCGAGGTATTCGTTTAACCTGTCGGCTTCCTGATTACGCAATGAAACGCCGATTAGAACAGCCGTTTCTTTTTCTTTTATGGTGCTGAATGATTTTTGTGTCAACGCTATTGTTTCTCCTTGAAAAATAAAATGAATCTTTTTCCTCCGTTTGAGTGAGTCGTGAGGACTTATTTTCTGAGTGTTAATATGTATGCACTTACGGCAGTGATTTCTTCATTGCTTAAAGTCCCGCCGAACGCCGGCATTTTTCCTTTGCTTCCCTCGCTGACCATGAGTTCAATACTTGCCTCATCAAGAGAAGACTGAGTCAGGTCTTTTGCATCACGGTACATTTTCATTCCGTCTTTGCCATGACACATCGCACAATTGGCCATGTATGTTTTGATGCCGGTTTTCTCTGTTTCGGCAGCATTACCGTTTACTTCCACCATGGATGGGATAAACGGTTTATTCTTTGCCGCTTCACTCAATCCGTAAGCACCGATGATCATCAGCAATGAAAGGACTGCCAGTATTTTATTTTTGTTCTTAAAGCCCTTCATGGCAACGGGTATTGAAATAAATACGAGAATGAACTTAATGATAAGCAGCATTTTTACGGCGCCGAGAATAAACAGCAACCAGATGCCGCTTATCAGGAAAAGCGTGCTGATGATCATTTCAATGACCTTGGTGACGCGTGTAAATTTATCAAGCATCGCTTCATTGCTGAAAAGCAGAATCGTTTTGATGATGTACAGCAATAAAAAAATATTTACCGTGATGATGTGAATGGTGGCGAGTAGTGTTGAACTCATGGGGATCGGGTTTGCGGTAAAAGTAGGAAATGAATGGATAGAGAGAGGATCTCAATTAGTATTCTTCGGCAAGCTGAATCTTAATCAGTAATTTCTACCAGATCACAATCGGTATTTAAGATAGCAACAGCTTCAGGAAGTCGTTTCTGAAAAATTGTTTTTAAATGTTCGTTGGAGGTATTACCACATGTGAGCCAGATAATTTTCGGTGGCGATTTATGCTTGTAAACGAGTTCCTGAAAATCTGAATCTTTAGTGATAATTATTGCCTCTGATTTTCTTGCAGAAAAAAAAATTTCTTTATCGGTTGAATCCCTCAATCCTAAATCGCGAACATGATTGCAATCCATCCCAAATGTTTCAGTAATCCACTTTACGAGAAGTGGAGAAAGCTGAGCGTCAAGCCAAATCATCACATTCATGCAGCTTTCAAAACAGGATGATTAAGCCTTGTAGATGCATAGGTCAAGCAAGCCTTGATATCATCAGCTTCGAGATCGGGCATTTCTTCCAGAACTTGTTGTTGATTAAGCCCATTTGCCAGTAAATCCAATACATCTGAAACCCGAATTCTCATTCCTCTTATGCAAGGGCGGCCTCCACATTGATCAGGACTTACTGTAATGCGATTTTCTATTTCAGACATAAGTATTATTTGCTTTTTTCCTTTTACGAAGATAAACCTTTGGTGTTGATGATGCAACAGTCCGAAAAATTAATATTAAAGTAGAATTAATTTTTGACAAACTTTGCCCTGTAGATTTTACTATCAGAAATTAGTTCCAGAATATACATCCCAGGAGAGAGAAATCCACAGTCCATTTCCCTTCTGTAATCAATAGTATGATATAGCTTTTCTCCGGGCACATTGAAAATTGAGATGTCGACAGGTTTTTCTGGTTCGAATAGATTGGCAGGAATGGTGAATTTGTCTGTCACGGGATTTGGAAAAATTGTCAATTGGCGATTGTCAATTCTCGATTGTACATCCGCTACAACATTGGTCACCGCTGCTTCTACTTCGCATCCGTTTGTATCCGTATGAACCACATTATAATCTCCGCTCTGCTGTGCAACATAAAAACTACCTGTTGCTCCGTTGATTACAATACCGTTAAAGTACCACTGATAAGTTCCTGCCTGAGGGATTGCAAAAAGCGTATCTCCGATTTGAGTGATGGCTTGTGGAGGGCTTGGAAATACTGTAATATAGTTTGTGAGAGTTAGTGTATCGCTTCCGGTTGCATCTGAGGCAATAAGTGTTACATCGTAGTTGCCCGGGTTAAGGTAACAGATACTTTGCGGATTTATATCTGTGCTGGTATTCGGTATTGCTCCTGGAAAATTCCATTGATAAGAATTAGCATTTAATGTATAGTTTGTAAAGTCAATGCAGTTCCCGGCACAAATTGAATCTGTGGCAGAAAAATTTACTGAGAAATAACAAGGGCTGTTTACGAGCGGACCTAAATCATAATTCGGGTTGTTGGGTAAAGACCAATAAGTTCTTTTGCCTCCCAGAGAAAAACTGAATGGTTGAAAATTGCATGGAGTTCCTAAATAATTCGGGGAATTTATAACTCCAAGATTCATATTATACGGAGTATAGGTCATGCTATCATAGTAGAGACTGCTGGTTCCCCAATCTGTGCTAGTCATATAGATTTTATTGTCTGGCGCCAAACGTAATTGACCAACGCAATTATTGGGAAATATGGAGTAATCAAAATCAAAAATTGTATCTCTTGAAGTTGCAATATTGGGTGCAATTAAATTATATTGAAATAAGTAACCATGTGAATTAGAATTCTGATTTGATAAGTATAAAATGCTATCGTTTTTAGAAATAGCAATTCCAAAATAGAAATTACCATTTGACTCAGGCTCTATATTAAGAGGGTTTGAAATAACTCCTGAACACCTGTCAAAATCGTATCTTTCGACCAATCCAAAATGAGTTTTTAAATAAAATCTGGTTCCATTTTGAGTGAATGCGATTCCATCTGAAACACCAACCCTGTTTGATCCTACTGTTTGAATTATGGGACCTGATATTCCATTCGTATCAATTAAGAAAGTTTGGAATTCATTTGACGGATTGACTGGCCATGGAAGAAACAGTAACCACCAGTCTCTTCCATTAGAATGTCTAATCGCCTGAATACCATCCACAGATTGTAAATTCGATAACTGCATATTTTTTTGAGTTACGATTCCAAGCCCTCCGTTCATACTCATATCAATAACAGAATAATAAAGTCCTAGTTGACTGCTGCCGGTCACAGATATTGAGAATAGATAATACAAATCATTTTGATTTGCATAAGGAATTATTATTAATTCAGTGTACCAGCCCTCACCAACAATATTGCTTCTATTTTGCATGATCTGGTTATTTTTATTCATGACCAAAGTTGTATTGCCCGACATACCATATCTTGTATATGCATAGAAAAGAAGTTGTCCCGAAGTATCGGCAATAGAAACACATGAGCCTCGGCTTCTTACAGAACTCATTCCGGTAACAGGGTTGTTTGGAGTGTTAAAATCAATCAAAGCGCTGTCTCCGAAACACCAGATGTTGTTTCTTTTCTGAGAGAAAGAAGTTTCAAAACATAAAAGGGAAATGCATAAGAGCAGTAGAACTTTATTCATCTCACCTATCTATAGATAGTTTTCTCAAATTTACATTATTTTTTGCAAAAATCTTAAGGACAGGATAGAATTTCATGTAGATTCCTTTGTAACTCATTTTGTAAAAGTGTCTGTCCATGTACCATCATATCTGACCTGATTACTTACAATTTGACTGTATTATTTTTAACCGTCCAGCCTTTTATTATCCTGTTTTTACCCTCCCGGCCTTAGCTTTTAGTTATTCCTGAAAAGCCTGTTTTTCAGTCAATTCCTTATTTAATACTCAATATCAATTTATTGATATTTTAATCAGTCAGTTATTAATAATTGACAATTTAAAACCTTTCCATTTGATAATTAACACAATAACTTCTTAACTAAAAAATCCTGATATAATGGTTTAGGGGGTCATTCCCCTTTATTAACTTTGAACCACTCCCAAACCTTCAGGGCTCATTTATGCAGGAAATAAAAACCACTTCTGTTTCATCAGAAAAAAAATTCTCACGTCCCATCCGTGTACTCATCGCAAAGGTTGGATTGGATGGACATGATCGTGGCGCAAAAGTGATTGCATCATTTCTTCGTGATGCCGGCATGGAAGTAATTTATACCGGCCTTCGGCAAACACCGGAGATGGTTGTGAATGCCGCCATGCAGGAAGACGTTGATGTAATCGGCATCAGCATTCTTTCCGGCGCACACAATACTGTGTTTCCGAAAATTATTGCACTGATGAAAGAGAAAGGAATGAATGACGTATTGTTAACCGGCGGAGGAATTATTCCTGCCGATGATATGAAGAAACTAAATGAACTCGGCGCCGGAAAATTATTCGACCCGGGAACCAACACCGATGAAATTGTAAAATACATTAAAGAAGAAGTTCAACAAAGAAGAAATTTTTAATTACCCCGACTATCAAGTCGGGGATAAAACACCAAAAGTGACTATATCAACATTATATAAAAATATCCTCTCAGAAATCGATAACGGAATTTTAATAATCACCGTTAACCGCCCTGATAAACTGAATGCATTGAATCATCTCACGATTCAGGAAATCGGTATGGCCGTGGAAGAAGGCGTGAATGATTCTTCAGTTGCCGGAATGATTATAACCGGAGCCGGTGAAAAAGCATTTGTTGCAGGAGCTGATATATCTGAGTTCGCAAAATATTCTGTTGAAGAAGGAAAAAAACTCAGCGCCGACGGACATAAAATTTTCCGAAGCATTGAACTTTGTCCAAAGCCGGTTATTGCTGCCGTGAATGGATTTGCACTGGGCGGAGGATGCGAACTGGCGATGAGTTGTCATTTGCGTTTTGCCAGCGATAACGCAAAATTCGGTCAACCGGAAGTGAAGCTCGGATTGATTCCGGGTTATGGCGGAACACAACGAATGGTTCAACTGATCGGAAAAGGAAAAGCGTTGGAACTGCTGATGACGGGTGATATGATTGATTCACAGACAGCGCATCAATTGGGTCTTGTTAATGATGTTACAACCCGTGAATTGCTGATGGAAAAATGTAAAACGATTATAAATAAAATTAATGCGGTAAGTCCGGTCGCTGTTGCTTCAATAATAAAATGCGTTGATGTTTATCATACTCCGGGTGTTGACGGATTTAAATTTGAAATAGAAGAATTCGGAAAATGTTTTGGTAAAGACGATGTGAAAGAAGGGATCTCTGCATTCCTGGAAAAACGAAAACCCAATTTCAAACGGTAAAAAAATCTTTGGATTCGTTATTCGAATATTCGCATTGATTGGTTATTCGTACAAATATTAGAAAGGAAGAATTGAATTATGACTATTGCAACAAATCTGAACAAGAATGTATTCTGCCTGGAAGGTGATTGGGATAAAGACCTGCGTGACAAGTCAACTGTTGGCGCTGCCCTGGATTTTTTACAAGCCAACTGTGGCATTGAGTACATCCACAAAAATTGTGGTACAAAAGATAATCTAAAATATTACCTGTCACTCTGGAAACAGAAGAGGTATCAGAATTATACCATTGCATATCTGGCATTTCATGGTAATCCGGAGCAAATTAAGGTGGGGAATGATTATTTAAATCTGGAGGAGCTCGCAGAGACACTAAATGGTTCCTGCGAAAATAAAATCATTCACTTCGGTAGCTGCAATACACTCGATACGAATGAGCGTAACATCAAAAAATTCCTCAAAAAAACGCGGGCCCTATGTGTATGCGGATTTAGAGGGGATATTGATTTCCTCGAAAGCTCTGTATTTGACATGCTGCTGATTCGTAAATTTCAGGAGTATAAAGACGTTCGTGCTGTTGACCGTGATCTGAAGAAGAATTATCGAAGATTAATCAATCGTTTAAACTTTAGGTTTCAATACCAGTAGGAGTAAAGCAGAAAGGGAGAATGGGGGATGAAGTGAGCGGGAGGGATTGGATCGTTCGTATTCTGGTTTAAGGGACCAATTGATATTCAAATAAATGAAATTGATTTTATTGATTGGTTCAAATATTCCGTAAAGCATATAAAAGAAACGGAGACATAAAGAAAGGGAGAGCGGGAGAAATTGAACTGTTGCGATTTTTGTCTTCAATACAAATTGAAACGGAAACAAATGAGCATGTTTTTTATCGACTGATTCAACAATACTTTACAGTTACAAAAGGTAACGGAAACAAATTTCCCTCTCCTTTGGAGAGGGACTAAGGGTGAGGCCTTAGCAACCCTATCGCCTTCTTCACCCCCTCTACCATCACATCAATCTCTTCTTTCGTATTATAAAAGAGAAACGACGCGCGAATTGTACCGGGAATTTTGAAAAAATCCATCACCGGCTCTGTACAATGATGTCCGGTACGAACGGCTACACCCAGCGTATCGAGATACATTCCTGCATCGAGTGCATTCACGCCTTCGATAATAAAAGATACAACGCTCGTCTTTTCTTCTGCCGTACCAATCAAACGGATTTCCGGAATTGATTTCAGTTTTTCAGTTGCATATTCCAACAGTTCATTTTCATAAACTGAAATTGAATTTCTATCCAATGAATTCAGGTAATCTATCGCAGTGC
Organism: Bacteroidia bacterium; assembly: GCA_038206355.1. Classification (GTDB taxonomy): domain Bacteria; phylum Bacteroidota; class Bacteroidia; order AKYH767-A; family 2013-40CM-41-45; genus JAPLDB01. Next base: position 20,161 of record JBBRAY010000008.1, on the reverse strand, counting down.
CAAGAGCAATCACATCGGCAATGTTTGGTGTTCCTGCTTCGAACTTAAACGGGACTTCATTATAAGTTGTTTTTTTGAATGAAACAGAATGAATCATTTCTCCTCCACCTTGATATGGCGGCATTTCTTCCAGCAGATTCAGTTTACCATATAAGCATCCTACACCTGTTGGACCGAAAACTTTATGTCCGCTGAAAGCAAAAAAATCACAATCCATTTCCTGCACATTAATTTCACTGTGCGCGATAGCCTGTGCGCCATCAATAAGGACAGGGAGGAAGGCCGCTCCCGTGGAGGAAGAATAATTCCGGACAATCTTTATAATATCGTGAATCGGATTTATCGTACCGAGTGAATTGGAAGTGTGAACTATAGAAACAAATTTTGTTTTGGGTGAAAGGAGTTTTTTAAAATCCTCTATCAGCAATTCACCGGCATCATTCATCGGTATAACTTTCAGCACAGCATCCTTCTCTTCACACAGCATTTGCCACGGAACAATATTGCTATGGTGTTCCATTGCAGAAACTATAATTTCATCGCCTGCTGAAATATTTTTTCTGCCCCACGTTGCGGCAACAAGATTGATACTCTCTGTGGTCCCGCGTGTAAAAATTATTTCCCGTTCTGAATTCGCACCGATCAGGTTTTGAACTTTTACCCTTACATCATCAAATGCCTGCGAGGCTTTCTGACTCAGGTAATGCACACCACGGTGAATATTGGCATTGTTTTCAGCGTAATACTTTACAAGTGAATCAATTACAACCTGTGGTTTTTGAGATGTGGCAGCATTGTCAAAATAGATCAGCGGCTTACCATACGCCATTTGGTTCAGGATGGGAAAATCGTTTCTCCGCTCAGTTACAGGCAATTCCGGAGCTATCTTGTTAGTTTGCAAAGTCATAAGGTAATTGTTCCGCAAAAGTAGGCAAAATGAAGCTGCTTTACGTTTGTCAATAATTGTGTGTTCAATATTTGCCATATGTCAAGGCTTCTTTTACTTTTGCCACCCCCAAAACTATACATACGTAATGCGACATGGGAAAGCATTACATCATCACAAAAAAACCAATCAGAAATAAATGAAAAACGATCTTGAAAACGGTAGTAAGTTTTACAATGATGTACTTTCTTACTTTGATAAAGCTGCGGCATTCACCGACTTCGAACCCGGTCTGTTGAATCAGATAAAAATCTGCAACAGCATTTACAAAATGTATTTCCCGATAGAGATTGAAGGAAAGATAGAAGTGATAGAAGGAATTCGCGTTCAGCACTCGCACCATAAAACGCCTACCAAAGGTGGTATCCGTTATAGTGAGTTTGTAAACGAAGACGAAGTAAAAGCGCTTGCAACACTGATGACATTTAAATGTGCAGTGGTTGATGTTCCGTTTGGTGGAGCAAAAGGTGGTATTAAAATCAGCCCGCGGAATTATACCCCGCGTCAGATGGAGCGCATCACCCGGCGTTATACTACTGAACTGATCAAGAAAAATATGATCGGGCCATCCGTAGATGTTCCGGCGCCGGATTACGGCAGTGGTTCGCGTGAGATGGCTTGGATTGCAGATACGTATGCAACGTTTAAATTTGATGACCTGAATGCATTGGGTTGTGTTACCGGAAAGCCAATTGGTCAGGGAGGAATCCAGGGAAGAACGGAAGCAACCGGACAGGGTGTTTTCTTTGGTATCCGCGAAGCATTGAGCAATGCTGATGACATGAAAGCCTGCGGACTTACCACCGGGATAGAAGGGAAGAAAATTATTGTACAGGGCCTGGGAAACGTAGGATATTATTCTGCTAAGTTTTGTATGGAAGCCGGCGGATTGATCGTTGGCATTGCAGAACGTGAAGGTGGTATCTATAATGTAAAAGGCCTGGATGTTGAAGAGGTATATCAACACAGGCAGTCAACCGGTTCCATCCTGAATTTTCCGGGTGCCCAAAACTACACCAACTCTTTGGAATTACTCGAAGCGGAATGTGATATTTTAATTCCTGCGGCACTTGAAAATCAGATTAACAAAGACAATGCTCCGCGCATCAAAGCAAAGGTGATTGCAGAGGGCGCCAACGGACCGGTTACAAAAAACGGAGAAGCCGTATTGAACCAGAAAAAAGTACTGATCATTCCTGATCTTTTCCTCAATGCCGGTGGTGTTACAGTTTCTTATTTTGAGTGGCTGAAAAATCTTTCCCACGTACGTTTCGGAAGAATGGAAAAACGTTTTCAGGGATTGGCAACAGGAAATATGATTGGTGCTGTAGAAACCATTACAGGAAAAACGATGGCCGAACGGGATAAAAAAATCCTTACCCGGGGTGCTGATGAAATTGATCTGGTAAGAAGCGGACTGGAAGAAACGATGATCTTTGCTTACAATGAAATACGAGAAGTGAGAAACAGGAATCCGAAAATTGAAGATTTGCGTACTGCAGCATTTGTGAGTGGAATCAATAAGCTCGGCGTTTCATATCAGGCACTCGGAATTTTCCCATAGGCCGGAATCAGAAATCTATATTCAAAGTCCTCCCGGAATTTTTTTCAGGAGGATTTTTTTTGTTCGCGTTTTTCAGAAGGGATTATTCATCGCCATCATGTGAATGATGGTTGAATAGAGCACGGATATAAACAGCGCCTGCATGACAATTTTTTTTACTCTTTTGCGGTCAGTGGACTGGTCATCCTTACAACGTACTTCATCGAGGTTTCCCAGGTGATGGAAATTATACAAATGAAAAAAACCAAAAAGGATACAAAAGCGGTACCTGATTTCCAGATAGATGACCATCATGGCGAAGGAAGAGACAATTAAAGCAACCCAGCAAAAAATGGATTCACAAAAGGCAAAACAGGAAGCGGTAAATCCTGCCATGATGATAGAAAAAAATACAAGAAATTTTTTTCGGACAGAGATCTCGCGCTCACCCATATTGCATGTTCCGGGTTTATATCGCTGATCTGTACTCATAATTACTCACTGATTACACAGAGAAACACCTGTACATGATAAAAGTTCAGGAATTATATTCTGCCGGGGTAGACGATGGACCTGAAATCGGCAGTACGCCTGCCATATCGCCGATCACATTTACCAGTTGTTTATCACTTGACAGAACAATTTTTGAATTGTTGGCAAGGGCAGTTTCCACAGCTTGCAACTTGCGGAGGAGTTGTGCATTGCCAATAAAATATTTTTCTGCGGCTTCATTCACCAATGCAATCGCCTGCGCCTCACCTTCAGCAGTAAGTATATTGGCAGTTTTAATACCCTCGGCTCTTTTAATCTCTGCGCGTTTTTCACCGTCAGCACGGGTTTCAACGGCCGTTGCAAAATCTATTGCAGCCATTTTCTCATTCTCTGCCTTTACGATTTTATTCATCGTTTCCTGAACATCTTTCGGCGGATCAATTTCTTTCAGCTCTGTTCTTACAATATCAATCCCCCAGTCCCTTGTTTCTTCAAGCAATGTGGAATAGAGACTTTTATTGATTTTTCCCCGCTCACTGTTTGCACTTTTCAAAGTCATCGTGCCGATGATATTCCGCAATGTGGTACGTGCAAGATTTACAATCTGGTAAGCGATATTATTTACGTTGTACTGAGAATTTTTTACGCTGTCCTCATCAGGTTTAATTCTGAAATAGACCTGTGCGTCAACACGTGCATTCAGATTGTCAAACGTGATGATCTCCTGGCTTTCTGCATTGATCATTTGTTCAGTTGTGTTGATCTGATACATGCGGTCAATGAAAGGAATGATCCAGTGAAAACCCGGGTTTGCAAAACGGTTGTATTTACCGAAACGTTCAATTAATCCACGGTGCGTCGGACGAATAATGCGAACCCCGAGGAAGAAGAGAACGATGGCTCCGATTATAAATGGTGTGAGGGAAAGAGTTGTTGACATAGTGTTTGAGTTTGGTAAGCGAAGGTAACTGATAATGTGAAGATTCAAAATAATATACAATCACAACTACCTCAAAGAGTGCAACATTGTCTCCATTTTCTTCGCGTGTAAATAATTATGCTATCAATTACCGTCTGATTTTAGGAGACATATTCTCAAAAAACTTTCTTATTATTTATAGAGTCCGGACGATTCTAACTATCGAAACTAATTCTGAAATGACATTATAAAATCCTTGTTTTAGCGTTATTTAAATAGCCACTAAAGAAGCAATTTTACTGCAATAAATATTTATTCGAAATGGAGTTACAACAGATTCAGAAAAAGATTTACGAGATACGGGGACATAAGGTGATGTTGGATTTTGATCTTGCTGAACTCTATGAGACAGAAACGAAATATCTTAAAGAGCTGTAAGGGTAAATATCAAACGATTTCCGTATGATTTTATGTTTGAGCTTTCCAAAGAGGAGAGTGAAATTCAAAGGTGCAATTTTAGCACCTTTGAAAGTGGAAAGGGAAAGTATTCGAAGTATTTGCCATTTGCGTTCACTGAACAAGGTGTTGCTATGCTTTCCGGTGTTTTAAAAAGCAATAAAGCCATTGAAGTAAACATTGCAATTATGCGGACATTTGTATTTCTTAGACAATATGCCCTTTCACATACTGATCTAACACGAAAACTCAAAGAACCCGAATCTAAATACGACATAAAATTTTCTGATGTTTAAGAAGCCATCAATTACCTCCTTCAAAAAGACAAACAGCAAATCAAGCATGTAGAACGCGCCAGGATTGGTTTTAAGAAATAAATCTATTATTGAATCAGGTCATCAGGCAAGTTGAGCTGACATAAAAGTAAATTTTAGAATGAGTTGATTAGGAAAACCGAGTCCCGGTAGCCGGCAATCAACTATTCAACTAAAAGGATCCGGCTATGAATGCTCCTATTTGTACTTTGTAAATTCGTATACTTTCGTTTTTCGTACTTACCAGTCGTCTTTATTCTTCCCGGGCTTTTCGTTGGTAATAGAGTTCTTCAGATTGCTTACAATCGTATGCGCCTCCGTTTCCAGTTGTCTCAGGTATTCATCCATTGCAGGTGTATGTGAAGGCAATGCAGTATCATACCACTTCTCACAGGCATAATAGCTTATTCCTTTCCAGTTGAAGTCAGTGAGTGTGTATTTAAACCGACCGTCTTTCGCCGCAACGGTAATGGTGTATTGTACAAGACCTCCATCTGACCTTGTTCCTTCTTTATCCGGCGGATTTGAAATCCTGAACCGCGGTTTTCCTGTCACTGATTTTCCGATGGAATCATTTTCTCGAATCACTTCTCCCGGATTCTTATAATACATGCGAAACCATTCAAGGGTCCTCTTGTAAAGTTCGTCAGCCGTTTTTCCTGATGCATCAACCACTTCTTCATAAGTAATCTTATGGGTGACTTCATCCATCGGCAACTGCGGAACGGGAAGGGGTTCTTCTTTTTTCTTCTGGGCATCAGCACTGAAAAACACGGCAAATGCAAACACGGCAACTAAAAATATTTTTTGCATGATTTCTACAATTGATAAGCCGCAAAATTAAAAAGGAAAAGAGTAGAAAAACGATTATGAAAAATAAGTTTTAAAGGTACGGATAACGAATGAGCCCAACGAATATACCAATAACGAAAAATATGGTTACGCCATCGAATAACGATTCAACCCTACGAATCCCGATGGCTATCGGGACTAATTACAAATGAACGAATGGCTTTCTTTGCTCCCGTCTCATATCTAATATCTCCTGTCTTTTTCCTAAAGTCTATTCCTTCTTCTAACTCTTTGGAACCTTCAGCTTCATCCCGGGCTTGATGCATGTTTCATCAGCAATTTCATTGAGCTGTTTCAATTTGTCAATGCTGATGCCGGTGTACTGCCGGGCAATACTGTAAAGTGTATCTCCCTGCTGAACGGTATAAAAAATATAATCTTCCTGAGTATTGGTAATGGCAGGTGCTTTATTTTCAGGATTCTTTTTTGGTGTGTTATTGCTGCTGCCCTCTTTTGTAACCCATACCTTCTGACGAACTGTTCCTTTCACAACAAGGTTCTGTCCGGTAAGTAAGCGTGTTGTCTTGAGGTGATTCCATTTCTTAATATCGGGAATCGTCACTTTATATTTCTCAGCGATAGAACTTAGGTATTCGCCTCGTTTTACTTTGTGCGTGAAGAATGCATATTTCGTCTGGTAAACATAAGCGCCTTCCGGTGCATTCTCGTCATCATTGTCTGTTGATCCGGCAGTGGTGTATTGTTCAGGAATATTGCAATACGGACTCAGTTTATCAAGTCCGATAGAAGTATAATAATCATCAAACATTCCCCGAACGACGTCATTGCGCGTACCCGGCGCTTTTGATCCGAGAACGATACTGATTAACCGGTGATCACATTTGTAGGATGATGCCACCAGACAAAATCCTGCACGTTTTGTATATCCTGTTTTCATTCCATCTACCTGTCCTTTAAAATCAATGGTCAGTTTATTATGGTTGCTGATGGTTGTACTTTTTTTGCCGCAGGAAATATCTGCGTAGTCCATGCGCGTTACATCAATGATTTCAGGATACTTCAGCATTTCAAGCGTAAGCATCAACAAATCAACAGGTGTGGATGAATTATCATAAAGCAGGGAATAAGAAGGTAGCCCTGTCGGATTGCCATAATAAGTGCTCATCATTCCGAGTTCCTTTGCGCGCCTGTTCATCCGTTGAATAAATGCATCCAGATTTCCTTCTCCTGCAAATCGCGCCATTTGTTCTGCTGCTTCATTGTTGGAAGCAATCATTGTATTTTTAAAAAGATCGCGTAAGCTATAGGTCACATCTGAAGTAGAATGCACCTTTTTTTTCTTAACATAATAATAATAATCGCGCGTCCAGGTTACTTCATCATCCCAATGCACTTTGCCTGCATGAATATCTTCCACGGTAAGCAATGCAACCATCATCTTGGTAAGCGAAGCAATCGGATAGGATTTGTTCATGTCCTTTTGCCATACAATTTTCCTGTCCTGTACGTCGTAAAGTAATCCCGCCTTAAGGAAATTCAGCTCGACATTTACTGAGCTTTCAGGTTGAAATAAAAAAGGAGAATTTATCGATGCAGACCTTATAGAGTCCTCATTCGGATTTGGTAAAGCAGAAGTATCAGACGCAGAGAATATCCCGCAAAGTATTGCCAGACAAAAAATATTCAAGGCATGAAATCCTTTGTTGATAAGGGTTCCGGGCATTTCAGTGAGTTTTAACAATGAATTAAGATAGGGCAATAATAGGAATTCCTGTCAAATATTTGGCAAACAGGTCATATTCTTCAGCCAATCTTAATATAATTATGACTTGTATACTAATGAATCAGTTAAACGTTACCTCTTACATTATATTGTTTAGTCAGATTAAAGTCATGATTAGAGCGAGGCGTAAAATGGGCCTCAACATGCAGTCACAAGGGGTTTTACTGCTGATGATACTGTTAGTGAAAGCGTTTCTGTATTTACATCTGTAATCAGGTTGATTCCCGGACATTTCCCTTTTTCAAATGAGCCAAGTTGTTTTTTCCAGCCGAAAAATTCTGCCCCGTTAAGCGTTGACCATCGAAGCATGGTATCCAGTTTTATTTTCGGCGAATGATGGCTGATGGTTTTTAATTCTTCCAGAATAGAAAGTGATTTGTTGCTTGCGTAACTGTCTGTTCCGACGAGTATTCTGCAACTGCTTTCAATAAATGACTGAAAATCAGGCAGCCGATTTTCGATGTACAGGTTGGCATTTGGACAAAAACACCAGTAAAGCACTGAACTGTAAAGGTGTGCCCAGTTGATATCTTCAGGGGTTGAATAGGTATTGTGAACCAGCATCGTTTTATTGCATCTCGGAAAATGAACAAGCGTGGAGGACAGCGAACTATAGCCCGTTGGTTTCCAGTTGGAATACAGGTCCCCAAAAGTGTTGAGCTTTTCAAAAAGAGCACCACTGCGGTTGATAAACATTTCATTTTCACTCTCCGTTTCCTGGTTGTGAATCGTGAGAACGCTGTCATGCGCGTACGCAAATTCATAAATCCTTTTCAGCAGTTGCGCTGAAACGGTATATGGCGCATGGGGTGTCAGCGACGATGCAAATCCTGTGGCATTCAGTTGTTTTTTCAAGGTAAGGCCTTTTTCAAATTCAATATCCGATTGCGATGGATTGATATCAAAGAGTTCAATGAAATTATGATAGCGCAGTTTTTTTCTCTTTTTCGTCTCAAGGGTATCAGCAGTATTACAGATGTCCCCAACGCCTGCAATGCCATTGTCAAACATTTCCTGTTCAGCATCTGCAATTGCTTTTTCAATGATTTCTTTTGTTGCAGTTCTTCCTTTGATCACGCCACCAATAAAACCCGGTAAAGATTTTCCTTCTTCCAGCAGGCCTTTCATGTGTGATAATTCGAGGTGGCAATGGGAATTAATAAATCCCGGACAAAGGACGCCGTGATGAGAATGATGCAGAGTGCCATCACTGAAATTCTCCTGCGTAAATTTTTCACGCGGGAGGACGTCAATAATTTCACCTTTTTCATCTGTAATCAATACCCCGTTTTTAAGTGGGGGAGATGAGACAGGGAAAATATAATCGGCTGTAAATGATTGCAGCATGCGGCAAATGTACGTCCGGCTAAATTATTTTAAAGGAAATTTTTATCTGATTGGTTCTTTTTCTACTTTCACTTCGTGAAACTCAATAGATTATTAAACAATACTAAATTCATTTATCATGAGCGGAATAAATAAAGTTATCCTCGTAGGAAATGTAGGTAAAGATCCTGAAGTAAAATACCTGGAAGGTGGAATTGCAGTGGCTAAATTCCCGCTCGCAACCAGCGAAGTTTATAAAAACAAGGAAGGCCAAAGAGTAGAAAGCACGGAATGGCATAACATCGTGATGTGGCGCGGTCTGGCTGAAGTGGCAGAAAAGTATGTGCGCAAAGGCAAACAACTTTATATTGAGGGAAAAATAAAAACCCGTCAGTATGGTGAAGAAAATGCCAAAAAATATTTCACTGAAATTCTGGCTGACACCATGACCATGCTCGGAACCAAAGGTGATGGAAGCGGAACTCCGGCCCATGCTTCAGGTCCCGCTGATACCGGCAGAACGATGAATGCTCCTGCGCCTGAAATGAGTGCAGGTCCGGCCGACGATCTTCCATTCTGATTGAATAAGGGCCCTGATTCTGCTTTTTATGCAGATCCGGATACCACTTTTTATCAGGGATAACATCCCAAACCCATTTATAGACGGGCGCAAAGATTTATAACTTTGCGCCTGTCTTTTTTATAAAACACTTGGATCACCCCGACACTTATCATCCTGTTTTTCTGTTTCTGCAGATCGTATCCGGAATCATCAACCCTGATTTTAGTTTTTCAATAGGCTTCCTCAGCGGGTGTTTGGTATTGATTGTTCTGCTTTTTACATCCGGTTTTTTAAGCGGGGCAGAGACGGCATTTTTTGCCATCACTCCGGTACAACTCATCCAGTTAAAAGATTCAAACAGTACTTCTGACAAACTGATCTCTCAGTTGCTCAACAAACCCAAAGGATTGTTGGCCACGTTGCTCATCATCATCAACTTTGTGAATATAGCCATTGTCGTTCTTTCATCCCTCCTCATTAACCAGGTTTTAAATTTTGTTGGTCATGAAACGATCGGGTTTATCATTCAGGTAGTGGCCGTTACATTTATGATTGTTGTTTTCTGCGAAGTGATGCCAAAGGTTTATGCTCAGCAAAATGCAATGAGAACGGCGCATGTCAGCGTTTTTCCGGTTTATTTCCTCGATAAAATTCTGAAACCGGTCAGTTACCTGCTTATATCATCCACTTCATTTGTAGAAAAAAGAATTCATCAGAAGAGCTATGACGTAAGCGTGGATGAGCTCACGCATGCCATTGACGTTACTTCCAACAAGGATACACCAGAAGAAGAAAAGAAAATTTTAAAAGGAATTGCGCGTTTCGGGAATATTGATGTCAAGCAGATTATGAAATCGAGAATGGACGTGGTGGCGCTCAACAACTCTGTTAGTCTGAAAGAGCTGCTGCCCTATATTATTGAAAACCACTATTCGCGATTGCCTGTTTTCAAAGATTCATTCGACAGCGTAATCGGTGTATTATATACCAAAGATTTGCTTCCTTACCTTGATAAAAAGGATGACGAAACATTTCACTGGCAGCAACTGATACGTGCGGCTTATTTTGTTCCGGAAAGTAAAAAGATCAACGACCTGCTACAGGAATTTCAGGAAAAGAAAATGCACCTGGCAATAGTTGTGGATGAATATGGAGGCAATACAGGCATCGTAACGCTGGAAGATATTCTCGAAGAAATTGTGGGAGAAATACACGATGAATTTGATGAAGAGGAGCTTTCATATTCTAAACTTGACGACTACAATTTTGTTTTCGACGGTAAGGCACTGATCAATGACGTATGCAGGGTGATGGAAGCGGACCGTAAAATTTTTGACACAAAAAATGAAGACGTGGATACCCTTGCCGGATTAATTCTTGAACTTGCCGGTGGTATTCCTGTGCGTGGGGAGATGGTGGAGGTCAATGGGATTAAATTAAAAATTGAATCGGCCGACCGGAAGAGAATCAAGCGCGTAAAAATCACATTGCCCGAGACAGCAATTACATCAGGGAATTCCGGAAACATTTCATTGATCATCGTTCTTGCCTTGTCGTCGTTTTTACTTTCCTCCTGCAACGAAGATTACTTCCCGAAGCCCAAGGGATTTTTCCGCATAACGCTTCCGGAGAAAGAATACCGGTTGTGTGCGCCGCCCGGTTGCCCGTTTGAATTTGAAATACCGTCGTATGCTGTAGAGGTAAGGGATTCATCACCACTGGCAGAACCCTGTTTTATGGATATTCAGTTTCCCGGATTCAACTCCACCATTTACATCACTTATAAGCCGGTGAAAAATGATTTGCAGAAATTGTACGAAGACCACCGGAGCATGACGATGAAGCACATTCCGAAAGCCAGTGGAATTGATGAGGAAGCATATGCTGACATAAATCATAAAGTTTACGGCAGCCGGTACAGCATCAAAGGCAATGCAGCGAGCAATACGCAGTTTTACCTCACTGACAGCACGGCGAACTTTATCCGCGGCTCCCTGTACTTTTATTCCCTGCCGAAGTCCGACAGCATAGCGCCCGTGCTGACATTCATAAACGAGGATATTAAACACCTCATGGAAACTTTCCGTTGGAAATAAATTTTCCGATTCTTGTTATTACTTTTGCGGAATCAATGAAAACAAAATTTACACTATTCTCGCTGTTGTGCATTCTTTCTACCGGATTAAAAGCGCAGCTCATACCCATTACAGCAAAAAATAAAGGCAATTTTTACCTTATGTGGGGTTATAACCGCGACTGGTTTTCAAAAAGCGACATTCACTTTAAGGGTACATATCCTGATTCTCCGAATAGTCCGGTGGAAGCCAGGGGCCGGGAGTATGACTTTACGCTGATAGGTGCAAAAGCAGAAGACCGTCCTCAATTCAATCACATCGCCGATTGGAATTTTACGATTCCACAGTTTTACTACCGTGTAGGTTATATTTTTCCCGGAGAGAACATGAATGGAATTGAAGTGGGATTTGACCACGTTAAATATGTGATGAATTCGAACCAGACGTTGCGGGTGCAGGGTCAGTTGTATGATTCAGCTGCTCAGAGTGTGATCAATGTAGAAAAGGATATGGTTGTAGGAGATGATTTTGTTCACTTCGAACATACCAACGGTGCCAATTATATCATGCTGAGTTTTGTGCGTGGGATGCCTTTGCTCCGCACGCGTACAGAGATGCACACCATTTTATGTCTTGTAAAGCCCGGCGCGGGAATCGTGCTTCCGCGATCCGACGTCTCCCTTTTTGGCGTGAGAAAAGACAATGAGTTTCATGTGGCAGGTTATGTTGCCGGTCTTGAAATTTCATTCCGTTACATTCTTGGCGGCCATGTTTTTATTGAGACAGCAGGGAAAGGATGTTATGCCAACTATTCGAACGTACTCACTACGCCGGGAAGCAGTGCAAACCATAGCTTCACAAGTTTTGAATGGCTGTTCTCAATTGGTTACCAGTTTCGTCTTTGAGAAAAAAAACAGAGAAGCAATTACTGAAGAGAACAGAAAAAATCCTCCGATCTGATGCAGTGCAGCAAGTGTTATGGGTGCGTGGTATAAGAGTGTAAATACGCCGAGCAGAAACTGAATGGAAACGGCGCCCAGACAAATTACAACTGCTCTTTTCTGATTCCGCGAAAGATTTATTTTTCTTGTCATCCACCACAAACTAAAAATCAGGATTACAATGGTGTAGGCCAGCATCCGGTGTATGAACTGCACGGTAAGCGGATTTTCAAAAAGATTCATGTAGCCGGGACTTATTGCACTGATGCCGGACGGAATCCATTCGCCATCCATTTTCGGGAAAGTATTGGCAACCCTTCCCGCATGCAGGCCTGCAGTGAAGGCGCCATAAATCAACTGAAGGATTACGATGCCAAGAATGACGCGAAGGAGCGAAGTAATTTTTTTGTCGGCGACAATTTCTTTTTTGTCAAACATCAGTTGCAACGCATACCAGAATGTAAAACCGAATGTGATGAATGCAGCGATAAGGTGTATGGCCAGCCGGTAATGACTAACGCTGGTACGTTCTGTCAATCCGCTTTTTACCATATACCATCCGAGGAAGCCCTGCAATCCGCCGAGGGCAAAAAGGAAAAGAGATTTTTTAATCCATTCATTATTCAGTTTTTTCTTCCATAAAAAATAAAGAAAGGGGAGAAGAAAAACCATTCCTATCATTCTTCCTGTTAAGCGGTGCAGGTATTCCCAGAAAAAGATCTGTTTGAAGTCACTGAGTTCAAAATCATAATTCAGCTTTTGGTACTGCGGTATCTGTTTGTACTTATCAAATGCATCCAGCCACTGCATTTCATTAAGCGGAGGAACGGCGCCCATCACCACATTCCATTCGGTGATAGATAGTCCGCTGCCGGTGAGTCGGGTAATGCCACCGATAACCACCATCAAAAAAATAAGAAAGCAACCGGACAACAACCATAGAACTACTTTCTTTTTGTCGGAATTGATCATGGCGCGAAGATAGGGAGGAAAAGAAATTGGGTGTGGATGTGATTAAATCTTCGGGTGGGTTTTAGTGATAGGTTAGATTACCGGTCAAAATAATGCAGAGAGAGCGGAGATTATTTAGTGGTTATTTGGAAAGAATAAAAAGATGAGCGTATATTCGTTACAGATAGGGATGGGGGGAGAGGAGGAGAATACGTCCTATATAAACAAGTTACCTGCAACAATATGACGACAATGAAACAAACGACAATATTTTTACTTTCAATAGTTTTCGGGTTGACAGCTTGTAGACAAAAACAGTCGACCGAAACTCGAGACGACTTCAAAACATTTTACGACAAATTCAAAGTTGAAGGGTCATTTGTACTTTACGACCAAAGCAACGACAAATTTATTTTTTACAATCAACAGCAATATAAAGAGCAATTTTCACCAGCCTCGACATTCAAAATTTGTAATTCTTTAATCGGAATTGAAACAGGTGTTATTAAAGACGAAAATTTCGTAATTCCTTGGGACAGCGTAGTTCGACAAAATCCTAAATGGAATCTAGACCACGACTTAAAAACGGCTTTTAAAAATTCGACAGTTTGGTATTACCGCGAACTTGCAAGACGAGTTGGTGGCGAACAAATGAAATTTTGGCTTGACAAAGTTAACTACGGAAATGCCGACACTTCTGGTGGCGTAGACCTTTTTTGGTTAAAGGGTGGACTTCGTATAACACCTGAACAACAAATTGATTTTCTAAAAAGACTGCACGAAAACAAATTACCATTTTCAGAACGAACAGTATCTATTGTAAAAAAAATAATGATTGCTAAAGACACTTTAGATTATATAGTAAGAGCAAAGGCTGGTTTCTCTGACGAAGAAAAAAGAATTGTTGGTTGGTACGTTGGCTACATAGAAAAAAATAAAAACGTTTACTATTTTGCAAATTGTATTCAGTCCTCAGGCATTAACAATGCTGACTTTGCCAGAGCAAGGATAGAAATTACATATCAAATTTTGGACAACCTAAAACTGACGGCAAAATGAGAATTGCAGCTGCCAACAGGCGTTTGGCAAAAAAGCGGGTTCAGTGCTTAAGTGAAGTTTTCTGCTTCGTATCAAGTTCATTGCCGGCAGACAGTTTAGTGCTTCGAAATCCGCTTCTTCGCCAAGCGCCAACCGTTGTGCGGCATGCTTTAAAGACAACTACGCAAAAAATGAAATTCAATTACTAAAAAATATAGACAATGGAAAAAGGATATAAAAACTTAGCTTTTTTTTTCGGGACAATAGTTGTTTTAACGTTTGTTGGCTTTTATAAAAAATATTTTTCACTGGCGCCAGACTTCCCCGGACTAAAATTTATTCATCATTTTCATGCAGTTATATTGACAACTTGGCTTACCCTTTTAATAGTTCAACCTATATTAATTGTAAATAATAAAATCAGAATTCATAAAGCAATAGGCAAGCTCAGTTATTTCCTCGTGCCAATTGCATTTTTTTCAATGCTGCTTGCATATCATAACCAATATCTTCGCTTCATCAGTGAAGGTCAGTCTGAGTCTTTTGTATTGGCATTTGTTTTTGCACCAGCTACAGATGCAATACCATTTGTGATTCTGTATTTGCTTGCAATAATGAACAAGAAGGAAACACCGAAACATATGCGGTATATGATTGCAACTGGAGTAATTATCGGTGGACCAGGATTGGCAAGAATTTTCATGACTTGGCTAAGTATGGATGTTTTTATGGCAATTCAAATACTTTTCCTCATACAACTTTTGACATTTATTTCTTTAATAGTATATGACAAAATAAAGAAGAAAACATTTCAAATAAATCCATATACTTATTCATTTATAATTTGGTTAATTCCGAATGTGTTAATCATGTTCTTTCCAAATACAATTTTATGGCAAAATTTTGCAAAATGGTTAGTGACGACAATCTAAAAAAACAGACCAAATGTTTAATACAGCACGACCGCATAACAGCACCTCCTATGTAAAGCAGTTCGCCAAGGTCCCAAAAGGCGGGGTTTCGTGCTTCGCAGACACATTTGTGGTAGCCGAAAGTTCAGTTCTCCGAATGAACATCCGTGCT
The DNA here is from genome assembly GCA_038206355.1 of Bacteroidia bacterium. Classification (GTDB taxonomy): domain Bacteria; phylum Bacteroidota; class Bacteroidia; order AKYH767-A; family 2013-40CM-41-45; genus JAPLDB01. The sequence continues at coordinate 4,919 of JBBRAY010000008.1, read as the reverse complement.
GAAAAACCCGCCCATCGCAAATCTGCCAACCGTTATAATTTGACGACCGTGCAAACATCAACTGACGACAAGAAATGAACAGACTAATCACAACTTTTTTATAGACAAAGACATCGTTTATCCGGGGGACACAGTAAAAGCAGAAAACAGAATACTCTCACCGCAATTTTATGAAAACCAATTGACCGAAGGAATGGTGTATGAGTTTAGAGAAGGAGCAGCAGTAATCGGGACAGGAAAAATTTTGACTATCCTAAACGACATTTTAGAAAAGCGTAATAACTAATAAATGACAGTGGACATTGACCGACACGACTTGGCTGAGGGAAGTGAACCGGCCGCACAACAGCACATTTGCAATTCTGAAATCTTTCAGCAGCACTCTTCAAATAAACCCCAAATGTTCAGCATACCGAAAAATCTGCCTTCCCGTTAACTTTCGAAAACAAATTCACATAGCCTCAACTTTCTACTCATTGGTACAAACATTTTTTTAATGCGAATATTCAACGCTGATAATTTTCTTCGATTTCCTGTCATCGTTATTTTACTCGTCCACAGTATTGCAGGAATGTTTAATAATGGAATCAATGATTTCGGAAATCTCTTTCTGAATGAAATCGGGTTTTCACCGGTAGGCGTACCGCTTGCATGGGCAATAAAACTGGCTCATGTGTTTTGTGTAATCAGTCTGATAACAGACAAGTACGTAATACCGGCTTGTATCATCAATATTTTTATATTGATAATGGGAATAATCCTGGTTCATTTTAAAGAAGGGTGGTTTGTAGTTGGTGGAGGTAGAAATGGAATTGAATTTAATTTCCTGTTGATTTTTGTATTACTTGCTATAATTTTCCGGGAATTATCAGTAGAAAAGAGTCACTAACTTTGTATTGGCGAAATTGGGACAGACAATTGCTCTATTCATCTGTTGCGCCAGTGGAGGCAGTAGCTGTAATGATATACACTGCCACTTATAGTTTAAAATATAGAAATATTATCAAAATATTAATCAAAGTGATTGTAGAAATACGCAAAGCAGCAGAAGGCGAAATCGAAATATTACTAAGTTTTGAAGGGGGAATAATAGAAACTGAAAGGCCCTTTGACAATACTTTAAAGAAAGGTGAAATTCATTATTACGATTTGACCGGACTTATCAGATCCGGGAGTGCAGAAGTATTGATAGCTGTAGTTGATAATGAAATTGTTGGTTCCGGTTACGCAAAAATTTTATCTGCAGAACCATATCAGAAGTTTACGGACTATGCATATTTGGGCTTTATGTATGTAAAACCTGCATTTCGCGGACAAGGCATCAATCAAAAAATATTAACGGGCCTTATTGATTGGGCGAAAAGTCAAAATTTATCTGAAGTTCGATTGGAAGTTTATGATGAAAATACCATAGCTAAAAACGCATATTTAAAAGCGGGCTTTAAGCCAAATTTATTAGAGATGCGATTGGAGATTTAGAAGCGTATTAAAATTAACAAATAGGAACCGTGACCATCGGCGTCCGACCACAACAGATTAATTTCGCTTATTCTTGTTGCGGTATTTGAAAATGAGGAAGTGGGTGAACCTGAATTTCACTTCTATGTCTCTGAGAAGAAAAATACTTAATGCCGTATTTCTCCATCAACTATATTTACATCCTTGAAAAAAATATTAGCCATCCATTTTTTTAAAGAAGATGTTTCTTTTCGGCTGAACAATCAGGAGTTGCTGAAGTCGTGGGTGCTTGGAGCGTTCAGGGAAAAGAAAATTACTGTTCAGGAGATCAACTACATTTTCTGCAGCGATATATATTTGCTGAAGATGAATAAGCAGTTTCTCAATCACAACTATTTCACCGACATCATCACTTTTGACAATTCAACGGAGAAGGGAAGAGTGGAAGCTGATATTTTTATTTCGTACCACAGCGTTTTGGCCAATGCGAAAAAATTCAAAAGTGCTTTCAGGGATGAATTGCATCGTGTGATGATTCACGGAGCGCTGCATATTATGGGATATGATGATAAAAGTGTGAGAAAGGAAAAGGAAATGAGAATTGCAGAAGAGTACTGGCTGAAGAAGCGAAAGTTTTAAAAGATAAACAGTGCCTCAGTTTTAGCAGCGGCCATAAATTTCAATTTATGATTTGACTTTTTTCGTGCCTTTGTGCCTTAGAGGCAATGACTTAAATGATGCCACGAAGACACTAAGTCACAAAGTTTCACATAAATATTAAAGCCGATACCAGATTAGAAATAGCTCGCAGCAATAAATCCAAATAATATCCAGAGGGCGAGTTCATACATCCACAATTTTTTTACGGCTGAAATAAAGTAGTAGGCCAGAATTACAGAAAACGGTATGGCCAGTTGCGTGAAGTGATAGAATGCAACTGAAGGAAGGAAAAAGAATCCCGCCAGTGATAGAATGAAAAACAGGACCAGTATTTCCTGCGTACTCCTGGCTTTGATGGCATTGCGGTAAAAATTACTGCGCAATCTCACCAGCGAAATAAATATCAGGAATGCAAGAAACAAGGCGAATCCCATCAACTCTTTTGTGGCCGCCAATCCATCGGTGATTTTATGAATCGAAAAGCGTGCTAAAAAATTATGTCCGGAAGAAGAAAGCGTATCAGTCCAGAAGCCATACACAGCAAGAAAGAAAAAGGGGAGGAGGAAGCCCGTTATTGAAATCATCAGTTCACGGAAACTGAATGAGCGCAGACTGTAAATCGCATACAGCATCAGGAAGAACAGGATGAACGAGGGGAAATAAATCAGTGTAGCGATAGCTACGAGAAAGCTGCTGTCGAAAATGTACGAAACAGGATTGTCATTTTTGAAAAGGGAAAATGTTTTGTCGAGGGCCCTGATAAGCACCAGGTTTGAAACGAGCAAGGGGTGAAACTGAATGGCGTCTTTGTGAAAACTCATTAGCACTACATAAAACATAGCGGGCAGATAGGAATGCCGGTAAATGATCTCATGTTTAACGCTTACATGATTAAGGTAAATGGCGCCTGCGGAAACGAGGATAACAGATATTAATATTTGTAAGAATGACGGGTACGATGCTACAGGGTTCAGTAGTAGGCTATGGAAAGGGGCAATTGAATCACGGACGTTTAAAAAACCGGGAAGCCAGAGGATAAGGCATAAGACCGGTATTGTAAAAAGTGCTGCCGGCTGAATGGTTTTAAAGTAGCGGATCATCAGTTGACAAACCAACAGGATTTTTTTCAATAATCAAACTGAAATGAAAAATCTACTGTTGCGAGATGTAAACAGATCGGTTTCAGGTTACCCTGAAATTAAAAAACCATTTGATTGCCCTTTTAATGACCTGATTGCTACCAATGTGTAAGGGGAACATTCCCCATAAAATGAGGAGTGGAAAGAGAGAGCCGTGTTTCAGAATTCCGGCTTTTTCAGAGAATGCTTGTTTTCAACGCTATAGAGTAACCCTGCAGGCCTGATTGCTGTATCAATGTGTGAGGAAAACCCTGAAAAATAGTTTTACCGTTTGAGGATTTTTCTATTTTTGCGCCAACAAAAAAAAGATAATTATGTGGACAAGTTTTTGGAATGCTATCGCCCATTTCTTTCAGTTTATATTCGGAATAATGAATGCTATGTCGCCATGGTGGAATAAGCTCCTGATCGTGATCGGATTCGTGGCTTTCTTCATCTGGCTGAGTTATATGATGAAGCATAAAGACGTGGAAAAATTCGACTGAATAAATGATAAATAATATTGAAGTCCTGCCCGTCATAATGGATCGGCAGGATTTTCTTTTTTTATGAGCAAAGTAATAATGAAGAATGTAGTGATTACAAAGTAGGAATCAGATGCGAATCCTGATAGCAGGACGAAGTACGAATTGTGTAATAAATTTTTTTGAGCCCCCGTCAACCTATTAACTTATCAACCAATCAACCCTGACCATTTTTTAATCTTCAAATATTTAGAGATGCTAAGTCGGCAGGAAAACATCCACTCAACAAATCAACCCCTCCATGTTATCACACACTAAAATAACCGAACTCCTTTCATCCACCGATGTCGATAGAGATGTTACCGTTAAAGGATGGGTACGCACAAAACGCGGGAATAAAAATGTGGCATTCATCGCAATCAATGACGGAAGCATCATCCACAACATTCAGGTGGTAGCCGAGGTTGCAAAATTTCCGGAAGAGCTGATGAAGGAAATCACAACAGGAGCATGTCTTTGCGTGAAGGGAACACTGGTAAAATCACAGGGCCAGGGACAGAGCGTAGAAATACAGGCGAAGGAAATTGAGGTTTATGGTCCGGCAGATGCTGAGACATTTCCACTGCAGAAGAAAGGTCATACGATGGAATTTCTCCGCGAGATCGCCCACCTGCGTCCGCGCACAAATACTTTCGGAGCGGTGTTTCGCCTGAGACATCACATGGCTTTTGCGATCCATAAGTTTTTCAACGACAAAGGATTTTTTTATGTGCACACGCCCATCATTACAGGAAGCGATGCTGAAGGTGCCGGTGAAATGTTTCATGTCACAACGCTCGACTTGAAAAATCCGCCGAAGAATCCTGATGGCAGCGTCAACTACAAAGAAGATTTTTTTGAAAAAGAAACCAACCTCACCGTTAGCGGTCAGCTGGAAGGCGAACTGGCAGCGATGGCGCTGGGACTGGTTTATACATTTGGTCCTACTTTCCGTGCAGAGAATTCTAATACGCCGCGTCACCTTGCAGAATTCTGGATGATAGAGCCGGAGATGGCTTTTTATGACATCAACGACAACATGGACCTGGCCGAGGAAATGTTGAAGTACCTCATTCAGTATGCACTTGATAACGACATGGCCGATCTTGAATTCCTCAACAACATGTACGACAAGGAACTCATTGCACGACTGAAATCG
>JBBRAY010000007.1:0-121859 GCA_038206355.1 Bacteroidia bacterium | reverse complement strand
AACCGGCATCAGCAGTCTTCAATGCTGTATCGGCAAGACCTTTACGCGCACCGTGTGTAGAAATAAAGTACTCGAGGATGGAGAGACCTTCTTTGAAATTCGACAAGATCGGATTCTCGATAATTTCTCCGCCACCACTTCCGCTCTTCTGCGGTTTAGCCATCAGTCCGCGCATTCCACCAAGCTGACGAATCTGCTCTTTAGAACCACGCGCACCACTGTCAAGCATCATGTAAATGGAATTGAATCCCTGCTTGTCAGTGCTGATCTGTTTCATCAGCGTATCAGTAATACGGGAGTTCGTGCGTGTCCAGATGTCAATGATCTGGTTGTAACGTTCATTATAGGTAATGAAACCCATGTTGTAGTTACCAAGCACTTCTTCCACTTCTTTATTTGCTTTTTCAACAAGCTCAACCTTCGCCGGAGGAACCTGTACGTCTTCCAGGTTGAATGACAATCCGCCCTTGAAAGCCATGCTGAAACCGAGGTCTTTGATGTCATCAAGGAACTTAGCCGTCTTAGATGTGCCGCATTTCTTCAGCACCTCACCAATGATATCACGAAGTGACTTCTTGGTAAGCAACTCATTGATGTATCCGTTTTCCTTAGGTACTACCTGATTGAAAAGAACACGACCAACTGTTGTCTCAATTAATTTAGCAACCAGATTATCTCCCTCGACAGCATTGTCAATCCTTACTTTAATCCATGCATGAAGGTCAACTCTTCCTTCGTTAAATGCGATGATCACTTCTTCAGGAGAATAAAAAGTTGAGCCCTGGCCCTTCACCTTCATCTTGCCTTCTGTCTTTCTTCCTTTGGTGGTATAATAAAGGCCGAGTACCATGTCCTGAGAAGGAACGGTAATAGGAGCGCCATTTGCAGGATTCAGAATGTTATGTGATGCAAGCATCAGCATTTGAGCTTCAAGAACCGCAGCATGTCCAAGTGGAACGTGCACAGCCATCTGGTCACCGTCAAAGTCAGCGTTGAATGCAGTACATACCAACGGGTGCAACTGAATAGCTTTTCCTTCTACCAACTTTGGCTGGAAGGCCTGAATACCTAACCTGTGAAGGGTCGGAGCACGGTTGAGGAGAACAGGATGTCCCTTCAACACATTTTCAAGGATATCCCATACAATAGGATCTTTACGGTCAACTATTTTCTTCGCACTCTTTACAGTCTTTACAACTCCGCGCTCAATCATCTTACGGATGATAAACGGTTTGAAAAGCTCTGCAGCCATATCTTTAGGAAGTCCGCACTCATGCAATTTCATATCAGGACCTACGACAATTACGGAACGTGCAGAATAGTCAACACGTTTTCCGAGGAGGTTCTGACGGAAACGACCTTGCTTACCTTTCAGTGAATCAGAAAGAGATTTCAACGCACGGTTGCTCTCAGTTTTCACTGCATTTACTTTTCTTGAATTATCAAAAAGAGAATCCACCGCTTCCTGCAACATCCGTTTTTCATTGCGGAGAATTACATCAGGCGCTTTGATTTCCAAAAGACGTTTCAAACGGTTGTTACGGATGATCACGCGTCTGTATAAATCATTGAGGTCAGAGGTAGCAAAACGACCGCCATCCAGAGGTACAAGAGGACGCAATTCCGGTGGTATAACAGGAACTACTTTTACAATCATCCACTCCGGACGGTTTTCAATATTCAGATTCGCAGAACGGAAAGCTTCAACAACGCTAAGGCGTTTCAATGCTTCATTCTTCCGTTGTTGTGATGTTTCATTATTTGCCTGGTGACGAAGAGAGAATGAAAGTTCATCCAGTTTCAGTCTTGCGAGCAAATTATACAATGCCTCAGCACCCATCTGCGCGATGAACTTATTCGGGTCCATGTCATCAAGATGCTGGTTGTCTTTTGGTAAGGTATCAAGAATCTGCAAGTACTCGTCTTCAGTTAAGAAGTCAAGGTAGTTCACACCATCGGCTGCTTTCACACCGGCATTAATTACGACATAGCGCTCGTAATAAATAATCATGTCAAGCTTCTTCGTTGGAAGTCCGAGCAGGTATCCGATTTTATTTGGCAGTGAACGGAAATACCAGATGTGAGCAACAGGAACAGTCAACTGGATATGTCCCATGCGTTCCCTTCTTACTTTCTTCTCAGTTACTTCAACACCGCAACGGTCGCATACAATTCCTTTGTAGCGGATGCGTTTGTATTTTCCGCAATGACATTCCCAATCCTTTACCGGTCCGAATATACGCTCACAGAATAATCCGTCGCGCTCCGGTTTATACGTCCGGTAATTGATGGTTTCAGGCTTTAATACTTCACCACTGCTTTGCTCCAGTATGTGCTCAGGAGAAGCAAGTGAGATAATAATCTTTGTGAAGTTGGATTTGATTTTTATTTCTTTTCTGGTTGCCATTTTCTTTTTGTTTGAAATTTGAAGTTTTAAAAAGTTTGAAGTCTGAAGTTTTTTCAACCTCAAACTTCAAACGCAAAACCTTTATCAATCAAGCGTGATCTTCAATCCGAGTCCGCGCAATTCATGCAACAATACGTTGAATGATTCCGGAATTCCCGGCGTCGGCATCACATCACCTTTCACCATTGTCTCATAAGCTTTCGCCCTGCCGATTACGTCATCGGATTTCACAGTTAGAATTTCCTGGAGGATGTTCGCTGCACCGAATGCTTCGAGTGCCCAAACTTCCATTTCTCCGAAACGCTGACCTCCGAACTGTGCTTTACCACCAAGCGGCTGCTGCGTGATAAGAGAGTATGGACCGATGGAACGGGCATGCATCTTATCATCAACCATGTGTCCGAGTTTCAGCATGTAGATTACACCCACTGTAGCAGGCTGGTCAAACTGCTCTCCGGTGCCACCGTCATGAAGGTATGTACTTCCGAATTTCGGCAGACTTGCTTTGGTAACCCACTCGTCAATCTGATCATAGGTAGCTCCGTCGAAAATCGGCGTAGCGAATTTTACACCCAGCTTCATTCCTGCCCATCCGAGAATGGTCTCATAAATCTGACCAAGGTTCATACGTGATGGTACACCAAGCGGATTGAGCACAATGTCAACAGGAGTTCCGTCTTCAAGATACGGCATGTCTTCGTCACGAACAATCTTCGCAACGATACCCTTGTTACCGTGACGGCCTGCCATCTTATCACCCACCTTCAGCTTACGCTTTTTGGCGATGTAAACTTTTGCAAGCTGCATGATTCCGGCTGGTAATTCGTCTCCAACTGTGAGGGAGAATTTTCTGCGTTTATAAATACCGGTAACATCATTAAACTTAATGGTGAAGTTGTGCAGCAACTGCTTGATCTGATCATTCTTCTCCTTATCTGTGGTCCATTTGTTCGGATTCACAGTCTCGTAGTTCATATCAGCGAGCATTTTCTGTGTAAACTTTGCTCCTTTCGGAACAACCACTTCTTTGAAAATATCTACAACACCCTGGGAAGTTTTTCCGCTTACCAGTACAAACAATTTATCAATGAGTTTTTCTTTGAGGTCATTGACAACTGCATTGTATTCTTTATCCAGCTTTTCAACAAGAACTTTCTCATCACTCTTAGCTGTTTTATCTTTCATCAGAATACGGGAGAACAAACGCTTTTCAATTACCACACCTTTTACAGAAGGGGGAACTTTCAAAGAAGCGTCTTTCACGTCACCGGCTTTGTCACCGAAAATGGCGCGCAATAATTTTTCTTCCGGGGAAGGATCTGTTTCACCTTTCGGTGTGATCTTTCCGATGAGGATATCTCCTTCTGCAACTTCAGCACCGATGCGGATAATTCCGTTTGCATCAAGATCCTTGGTTGCATCTTCACTCACATTCGGAATATCAGCAGTGAGTTCTTCCATACCGCGTTTGGTATCACGAACTTCAAGTGAATATTCATCAATGTGAATTGATGTGAAAATATCTTCTCGCAATACACGCTCAGAGATTACAATGGCATCTTCAAAGTTGTAACCTTTCCATGGCATGAAAGCCACTTTCAGGTTACGGCCGAGTGCCAGTTCACCATCCTGAGTTGCATATCCTTCAGAAAGTACCTGTCCTTTTTTCACCTTCTGGCCTTTGCGTACAATCGGTTTCAGATTGATACAGGTACTCTGATTTGTTTTATGAAATTTGGTAAGCTTGTATGTTTTAACATCGTCTTCAAAACTTACGAGCTTCTCATTTTCCTTACGTGAATAACGAATTGTTATTTCATTTGAGTCAACGTATTCAACCACACCTTCGCCTTCAGCGTTGATCAGTACACGAGAGTCTTGTGCAATGCGGCCTTCAAGTCCCGTTCCTACAATCGGCGCTTCAGCACGAAGCAATGGAACTGCCTGGCGTTGCATGTTTGATCCCATCAATGCACGGTTGGCGTCATCATGCTCAAGGAAAGGAATCATGGATGCGGCGATTGATGCAATCTGGTTTGGAGCTACGTCCATCAGATTAATTTTCTCCGGCTCCAGCAAAGGAAAATCACCGAGGTAACGTGCCTTTACTTTCTGATCCTTAAACTTTCCATGCTCATCAATATTTGCATTCGCCTGCGCGATTACCTTATTATCTTCTTCTTCAGCAGTAAGATAGATTACCGGTTTATCAACGTCTACTTTACCATTGGTAAGTGTACGGTATGGCGTCTCGATGAATCCAAGGTTATTGATCTTGGCATATACACAGAGAGAGGAGATCAAACCGATATTCGGACCTTCAGGAGTTTCAATTGTGCAAAGACGTCCGTAGTGCGTATAGTGAACGTCACGTACTTCAAATCCTGCACGCTCTCTTGAAAGACCGCCGGGCCCGAGGGCTGACAACCTTCTCTTATGCGTGATCTCAGCGAGTGGATTGGTTTGATCCATAAACTGAGAAAGCTGATTGGTACCGAAGAATGAATTGATCACGGAAGAAAGTGTCTTCGCATTGATCAGGTCAGCAGGTGTGAAAACTTCATTGTCGCGAACGTTCATACGCTCACGGATGGTACGCGCCATACGGGCCAAACCAATTCCGAACTGCGTATACAATTGCTCTCCGACAGTTCGCACACGCCTGTTAGATAAGTGATCGATATCATCTACTTCAGCTTTGGAATTCACCAGCTGAATCAGATTTTTTATGATCATGATAATATCTTCCTTGGTAAGCACGCGTGTATCTGAAGGGATTTGTAATCCCAACTTTTTGTTGATACGGTAACGGCCTACATCACCGAGGTCATACCTCTTATCAGAGAAAAATAATTTGTCAATGATACCGCGGGCAGTTTCATAATCCGGTGGTTCCGCATTACGCAACTGACGGTAAATATATTCGACAGCTTCCTTTTCTGAATTGGAAGTGTCTTTCTGCATGGTGTTATAGATGATTGCATAATCACCTGCATTGATTTCTGCTTTGTGAAGAATGATTGCCTTTGATCCGGCATCAAGTATCAAATCAACGTGATGATCTTCGATGATCGTCTCACGCTCGATGACTACTTCATTACGCTCGATAGAAACCACCTCACCTGTATCTTCATCAACGAAGTCCTCCACCCATGTTTTCAAAACACGTGCAGCGAGTTTTCTACCGATACTGGTTTTAAGTGCAGCCTTACTGACTTTCACTTCATCTGCCAGGCCGAAGATTTCCAGGATGTCTTTGTCAAACTGGTAACCAATTGCACGAAGCAAAGTGGTAACCGGGAATTTTTTCTTGCGATCAATGTAAGCATACATGACACTGTTGATGTCCGTCGCAAACTCGATCCATGATCCCTTAAACGGAATTACGCGGGCTGAATACAATTTTGTTCCATTGGCATGACGGCTTTGTCCGAAGAATACTCCCGGTGAACGGTGGAGCTGCGACACGACAACGCGTTCTGCTCCATTGATCACGAAGGTACCTTTCGGTGTCATGTACGGAATGGTACCTAGATACACATCCTGCACAATGGTTTCAAAATCCTCGTGCTCGGGATCTGTACAATATAATTTTAATTTCGCTTTGAGCGGAACGCTGTGCGTTAGTCCGCGCTCGATACATTCATCGATCGAATAACGTGGGGGATCAATAAAGTAATCGAGGAATTCAAGTACGAAGTTATTGCGCGAGTCCGTAATCGGAAAATTCTCGCTGAATACTTTGTACAAACCTTCATTCTGGCGATTGTCAGAAGTGGTTTCCAGTTGGAAGAAATCCTGAAACGACTTCAACTGAATGTCGAGGAAGTCAGGATATTCTATTCCGTGTTTGCTGGTTGAGAAGTTTATTCTTTTGGGGCTGAGAGTTGCTGACACGTTGATCGGAATTTAAGTAATTGACTAAAACTGTATAAAGTTTAATGCTTAAAGTTTAAGTCCGGAATATTCCGAATCTTAAACTTTAAACCTAAACGCTACATCCCTTTTCCGGAAGGATCCGGGATGAACTCTTCAACAGAAGAAACAACTTACTTAACTTCAACTTCAGCGCCTGCTTCTTCTAACTGTTGCTTAATAGAATTTGCTTCTTCTTTAGTAACACCTTCTTTTACTGCTTTTGGAGCTCCGTCAACCAGATCTTTCGCTTCTTTAAGTCCAAGGCCTGTAAGTTCTTTTACAAGTTTAACGATAGCTAATTTTGCTCCGCCCGGTGCTTTAAGGATTACGTCAAAAGATGTTTTCTCAGCAGCAGCTCCACCACCACCATCACCTGATGCAGCTACAGCAACTGCAGCAGCAGCCGGCTCGATACCGTACTCATCTTTTAAAATTTTTGCAAGTTCATTTACTTCTTTCACTGTCAGGTTTACTAACTGATCAGCGAATGCTTTTAAATCTGCCATGATATTTGTTGTTTAAGGATTAAGAATTTTTAATTTATATTTATTTGGAAAGGAAGCCGAAATTATTCAGGGCGTTCTGACAAGGTTTTTACAATTCCTGCCAGTTTACCGCCACTACTCTGAAGGGCACTGATCACATTTTGTGCAGGTGATTGCAACAAGCCAATGATATCGCCGATCAATTCATTTTTACTCTTCAATGCCGCAAGTATATCCAGTTGGTTATCTCCCAGGAAAACACTTTGATCAATGAAGGCGCCTTTAATTGCAGGCTTTTCACCACCGCCCTTACGGAATTCCTTGATCAGTTTTGCAGGAGCATTTCCTGCTTCGCTGAACATGATGGCACTCGTGCCTTTCAGGGAAACGAAGATTGGTTCGTAAGCCTCTTTATTGGTACGCTCCATCGCTTTGCGGATGAGCTTGTTTTTTGCAACGATCATCTTCACGCCTTTGTTAAAGCAAAGACGTCTTAACTGACTTGTCTTTGCAACAGTGAGCGAAGAGGTGTCAGTGATGTACACTGTAGGATACTGACTGAGCATCCCGGCCAGGTCATCTATGATAATATTTTTTTCTTCTTTTTTCATTGTTTGGTTTTTAACGGGTAATAAAAACAATATCAAATCTTAGCTAAGCTCCTTGGTGTCTATCTGTACAGAAGGACTCATGGTGCTTGAAATGTAAACACTCCTCAGATAAGTTCCCTTTGCTGAAGAAGGTTTCAACTTGACAATGCTGTTGATGAGTTCACGCGCATTCTCTTCCAGTTTCTGTGCATCGAAGGAAGCTTTGCCGACAGAAGTATGAATGTGAGATTGCTTGTCAACTTTGAAATCAATTTTACCGGCCTTAACCTCTTTCACGGCTTTGCCGATGTCATTGGTAACAGTTCCTGTTTTTGGATTCGGCATCAGGTTTCTTGGACCTAAAACTTTACCAAGGCGACCAACCTTACCCATTGCTGCAGGCATGGTGATTACAACATCAATATCCACCCAACCCTGCTCGATCTTGGTGATATATTCGTCCATCCCGACATAGTCAGCACCGGCATCCTTTGCTTCCTGCTCTTTGTCAGGAGTGCAAAGCACAAGTACTTTTTTTGTTTTACCTGTTCCGTGCGGAAGCGTAACAATTCCGCGAACCATTTGGTTTGCCTTACGGGGGTCAACTCCGAGGAAAACACTCAGGTCAACTGATGAATCAAATTTAGTGTTGGAAATTTCTTTAACAAGTTTTGTAGCTTCTGCTAACGAGTAGTGCTTGGTGCGATCTACTTTTAAGAGGGCTTGTTTCCTCTTCTTTGTGACTTTTGCCATTGATATAAATTTATGAAGTGCAAGCGGGGTTGATGCAATCTTACCCTCCTTCTGTTAATGAACTGATTACTGTTGATTTATTTGATTCGGGAGTTTGCAGTACCGGATCAGTAAACCAATTATTAAAAAGGTTTTACACCTTTAACTTCAATACCCATACTGCGTGCGGTACCTGCTACCATACTCATTGCCGACTCAATTGTAAAGCAATTAAGATCCGGCATTTTAATTTCAGCCACTGTGCGTACCTGATCCCAGCTTACAGAACCAACTTTATTTCTGTTTGATTCCTTTGAACCGCTTTTGATTTTAGCAAAATCAAGAAGCTGAATTGCTGCCGGAGGAGTTTTAATTACAAACTCAAACGACTTATCGGTATAAACGGTGATGGTTACAGGAAGTACCTTGCCGGCATCCTGTTGGGTGCGTGCATTGAACTGCTTGCAGAACTCCATGATGTTAACGCCCTTTGCACCGAGTGCCGGTCCGATTGGTGGAGCAGGATTCGCTGCACCGCCTTTAACCTGGAGTTTTATAAATGTTGCTATTTCTTTTGCCATTTTTAATAAGATTTGAGATCTGAGATTTAAGATCTGAGGTGGAAGCTTCTCATATCTGATATCTCATTTCTGATTTCAATTATTCCTTCTCAACCTGCATATAACTCAACTCAAGCGGAGTTTTACGTCCGAAGATTTTAACCATAACCTTGAGTTTCTTTTTCTCTTCATTAATTTCTTCAATTACTCCGGTAAAACTGTTGAACGGGCCATCAATCACTTTTACTGATTCACCAACTACATAAGGCACATTCATCACCGCTTCGCTGTCAGCCGCCTCGTCCATCTTGCCCATGATCCTGTTGATCTCACTCTGACGCAACGGAGCCGGCGCTTCACCTTTGGGTCCCAGAAAATTAATCACACCTGAAATGTTTTGAATAATGTGTGGTATTTCGCCGGTCAATAGTGCTTCAATAAATACATAACCGGGAAGCATCTGACGTTCTTTGCTTGTCTTTTTCCCGTTTCTGATCTGATAGATTTTCTCAGTCGGAACAAGTACCTGCTTTACATAATCACCCATCTTCAAACGGCTGATCTCTGACTCAATATATTGCTTCACCTTCTTTTCCTTTCCACTGATTGCACGCACAACGTACCATTTCAGTGTAAGATCAGGCTTAACAATTTCTTTTTTCACAGGTGCTTTTACCATAACAGTTATCCTACCATTTTATAAAACAGATTCATCAGGCTCTGAATACCAAAGTCCATAACGAAAATAATAAATGCAATGATGAGCGATGCGATCATCACAACAACCACACTGTCTTGAAGTTCGCTCCACGTAGGCCACGATACTTTTTCTACCAGTTCAACGTAGCTTTCTTTTATATATGCGGTTACTTTGCTCATTGTTGCTTTACCGTTATTTGTTATTCGAAAAACATTCTATTTTAAATTCTATTTCACTCAGCTAATAAAGAATGATCATTAACTAATTTCCTTCGTTTGGGTGGAGAGTCCCGATAGCTATCGGGACGAACTCCCTGACAATTATCAATTTTCCACTTTCTTCTTTCGCACGGGTGGAGAGACTCGAACTCCCAGCCAACGGTTTTGGAGACCGCTACTCTACCAATTGAGCTACACCCGTTCAATTTTAACTAGCTCAAACTCTTCTGCCAATCCGCCGAGGCGGACTACTCTACCTCCCGATAGCTATCGGGATGAGCTACACCCGTAATTCAATTGGCAGTAAGCAGTTGGCAATTGGCAATTTGAACACGATTTCGTTTGTGTTTGCACACTGCCAACTGCCTATTGCCAACTTATTTTACGATCTCAATTACCTGTCCTGCACCAACGGTACGTCCACCTTCACGGATAGCGAAGCGAAGACCTTTGTCCATTGCAACAGGTTGAATCAGGCTTACAGAAATTGTAACGTTATCTCCCGGCATCACCATTTCGCGACCTTCAGGTAAAGTAATTTCACCTGTAACGTCAGTGGTACGGAGATAAAACTGCGGGCGATATTTATTATGGAAAGGAGTGTGGCGTCCACCTTCTTCCTTCTTCAATACATAAATTTCAGCTTTGAACTGAGTATGCGGAGTAATGGAACCCGGTTTTGCAACCACCATTCCTCTGCGGATCTGATCCTTTTCAATACCGCGAAGAAGAAGACCAACGTTATCACCGGCTTCACCTCTGTCAAGAATTTTACGGAACATTTCCACACCGGTAACAGTTGACTTCAAAGAAATCTCCTGCATACCAATGATGTCAACTTCTTCTCCTGAATTAATTACACCACGCTCAATACGTCCTGTTGCAACAGTTCCACGACCTGTGATTGAGAACACGTCCTCAACAGGCATAAGAAAAGGCTTGTCAACTTCACGCGGAGGAACAGGAATGAAAGTATCTACTGCATCCATCAATTCCATAATTGCAGGAACCCATTTAGCATCTTTATTCAAACCACCCAAAGCAGAACCACGGATGATAGGAGTAGCGTTTCCATCAAACTGATAGAAAGTTAACAGGTCACGGATTTCCATCTCAACGAGGTCAAGAAGTTCCGGATCGTCAACCATGTCGGCCTTATTCATGAAAACCACAATCTTAGGAACTCCAACCTGACGTGCAAGAAGGATATGTTCCCGTGTTTGTGGCATCGGTCCGTCAGTAGCAGCAACTACAAGAATAGCTCCGTCCATCTGGGCAGCACCGGTAACCATGTTTTTTACATAGTCAGCGTGGCCCGGACAGTCAACGTGCGCATAGTGACGCTTCTCTGTTTGGTATTCTACGTGTGCAGTATTAATAGTAATACCACGCTCTTTTTCTTCAGGAGCATTATCAATTGAGTCGAATGAACGAACTTCTGCAAATCCTTTTTCAGAAAGAACAGCAGTGATTGCAGCTGTAAGGGTTGTTTTACCGTGGTCAACGTGACCGATGGTACCAATATTCACATGGGGTTTGTTACGTTCGAATTTTGCTTTTGCCATTTTATTTAATGATTAAATGTTGTTAAAACGATTGATTTATTTTGATTTTAAGGAAGCCGGTTAAGTTAAATAATCTGTGATGTAATTAATGAATGCAATTCTCTTCAATTTACTTTCTTCTTCTGTCTTCTGAGCCAATGACCAGTCCCGATAGCTATCGGGACGAACCGGTGATCTTCCGCCGTTGCGGATAACCTACCAAATCTATTCTGAACTCAAATTACTCTCTATTTATATTCTTCTCTAATTTTTACTTCTGAGCCAATGACCAGTCCCGATAGCTATCGGGACGAACCGGTGACACACTCCCCTGACGGGTTTTCTATTTTATCAATTCCACGGGTCAAATTATTCTTCTAAACTATTTGTTTTCCTTCTTCTTCTTTCTTCTGAGCCAATGACCAGGATCGAACCGGTGACCTCATCCCTACCAAGGATGTGCTCTACCAACTGAGCTACATTGGCTTTTCTGGTTTTGAGGTTTGAGGTCTTAAAGTTTGAGGCTAAACACCTTTTACTATTTTTCCATTTCCTATTACCACTTTGAGCGGAAGACGGGGCTCGAACCCGCCACCTATAGCTTGGAAGGCTATCGCTCTACCAAATGAGCTACTTCCGCTTAATTATTTTCATTCCTGAATACGGAAATCATATCCATCGCTTGTGACCATGTGGGGCGAGGAGGATTCGAACCTCCGTAGGCGTAAGCCAGCAGATTTACAGTCTGCCCCATTTGGCCACTCTGGTATCGCCCCTTCCAATTCATTCTGATATTCAAAGAACCTGAGTCGCCTTCGATTAAGCAACTACTTATAAGAATCACCTTTGTTGTTACTCCGGTGATTATGAATCACCTTCGCTAAAGCTTCGGTGATTATGAGCCGATGGAGGGATTCGAACCCCCGACCTACTGATTACAAATCAGTAGCTCTGACCAACTGAGCTACATCGGCTTTTATCAATACTTACCTACTTCACTCAACTCAGGCGTAATAATCTCATTTACCATCTGAATTGCTGGTCATCGGCAATTTTCAATATATTTTCAAGGAAAATACACCCCCATTTTTTTGGGGACGCAAATGTAAACAACAATATTTACTGTGCAAATAATCGTTGATAATTTTTATAGCTGAAAAATGCGTCCGTTCATCAAAAAACTTTGAATCACGGAAGAAGCATTGCGGATTCTTACGCAATAACCCTAGCCAGAGGGTAACGCTTTTTCCACATTTTAAAAGCGCTCATGCTATGTACGATCATCATCGTTTTGTGATCAAGCTGAACCTTGATGCGTGTGCTTGCATCATGTTCGCCTTTTACTTTTTTTCTGCGGCTGCGGTCTCTTCTTCTGTCTAATCTTTTAATCATACTGGTTATCATAATTCGGAACAAATAAGGTCATTTATTTGGCGTGGCGTGTCGATTTTCAATTACCATACCATTAAGTTATCAAACGCAATTGTCAATATTAACTTTGACTACTGACTGAAATTTAACCCCCAATTAACGTTTTGGGTATATATTTCCGCTAAACAACAAATAGAACTGACAAAATGTTCCGTAATGTGGGACAACAGTAGACAAAAAATATCTCCTGCAAAAAAAATTTTTGTGAAGAACGTTGAGAAATGATCAATTAAATGTCAGAAAGGCTGAAATTATCGCAAAAAAGCAACTTTATTCGATTTTTTCAGGAATTTATTTTCGTAACTAAATCAGCCAGCCTGTTACTGTATCCTATTTCATTGTCATACCACCCTACGACTTTAACCATTCCCTCAAGCACAGACGTCAATAATGAGTCAATAATGCAGGAATGTGGATTATCCACGATGTCAATTGATACAATTGGATCAGTCACATATTCGATGATTTCCATTAATCCAGGCGATTCAGAGGCTTTTTTAAAGGCTGCATTAATTTCTTCGGCTGTAGGATGTTTCTTGAGGACACAGGTGATATCTGTCAGGGAGCCATTGGGAACAGGAACCCGAACCCCGGCACCACCCAGTTTCCCCTTTAAATGGGGCAAGACTTCCGCAAGTGCTTTAGCAGCTCCGGTGGTTGTTGGAATTATACTCACTGCAGCCGCCCTCGCTCTTCTTAAATCTTTATGTGGCGCATCATGAATATTCTGATCACCGGTATAAGAATGAATCGTTGTAACAAATGCCGTTTCAATTCCCCAGTTATCATCCAGTATTTTAAGCATCGGCGCTGCATTGTTGGTGGTGCAGGATGCATTTGAAATAATTTTTTCCTCTCCTGTTATCGTGTTGTCATTAACCCCCATGACAATTGTTTTCATGTCATCCTTACCTTTTGACGGAGATGACAACACCACTTTTTTTGCTCCGGCGGCTAAATGAGCACCTGCAGTTTCTGCATTTGTAAATTTTCCTGTGCACTCAATAACAACATCTATATCTAAAGTATGCCAGGGAAGATCGGCCGGATTTTTTTCTGCAATTACTTTTATTTGTTTCCCATTAATATATAAGTGATCTGTTTCAGCTGTAACTGTTCCATTAAAAGTACGATGGATGGAATCGTATTTAAAAAGATGAGCAAGGGTATTGGTATCTGTAAGGTCATTGATAGCAACAAGTTCAATATTGTCTCTTTGAAGAAGGACGCGGGTAGTCATTCTTCCGATACGGCCAAAGCCGTTGATGGCGACGCGGATTTTTTTCATGGCGCGAAGGTACGAATAGCGAAAGATTACGAATCTACGAATATCAAAAGCGCCTACTCTTTTACAATTCTTCCTCTGAAAACATTTTCCTTTTCATCTGTGATTGCATAAAAATAAATGCCGGCGGGAAATTTAGCAATATTGATTTCAGAAATACTTTTTGAGGATTCATAAATAATAATTCCCGAACTATTGACTACACAAATGCGGGTTACTGTTTCGTACGGAATTATCTTATAAATTCCGTATGAAAAACTAGGTAATAAGCGAATATCTTGATTTTGTTTCTTATTGTCGACTGCCAAATTCACATCAAAGTTTACAAATACATCTTTGATTACATGCCCAAACCATAGAAATAATCGAAATGATAATGACCGCTATCCATTGCCGAATAATAGAATCCAGGATCGGGATCCCCTGCAGGTCCGTAGAAAAGAGTATCATTATTGAAGGCAACATAAAGTTGATTTGTGTAACAATTGTGGGAACTTCCAACAAAAAAATATATTGAATCTCCAGGCTGCATGCTGATCGAAAATTGTGTTTGCGTTGTCATGTTCATCATGCAGGCAACCGTTTGCATCCCGTCTGAGTGAACGGAGTAGTTCAAACTACATGCACATTTTGCAATTGAAAAAATACTACAAAGAATGAATGATGCAAGAGAAATTAATATTTTCGTTTTCAATCGTGGTTGGTTTAATTTTTGAAATAGATCAATGTAAAATCCATGAAAATATTTTATCAGAAAATATGCTTCTCCGCATGGTAACTCGACCTCACCAGCGGGCCACTTTCAACATAGCGGAAACCCATTTCCATTCCTGCAGTTTTGTATTCGGCAAAAGTTTCAGGTGTAATGAATTCACAAACAGGTAAATGTTCTTTGGTGGGTTGTAAGTATTGACCAAGTGTAAGAATATTCACTCCGTTTGCCCGAAGGTCATTCATTGATTCAAGTACTTCATCTTTTGTTTCACCAAGTCCAAGCATCATTCCTGATTTTACACGCTGGAGTTTTTCGCTTGCACGCTTTAATACTTCCAGACTACGGTCATATTTGGCTTGCACACGAACCTGTTTGGTTAATCGCCTTACTGTTTCCAGATTATGAGAAAGTACATCCGGTTTTTCATCGAGTACGCGCTCAAGATTTTCCCATTTGCCTGCAAAATCACCGATCAATGTTTCCATTGTTGATCCCGGAGAAAGCTCACGGATTTTTCTGATCGTCTGCACCCAGATTTCAGCACCGCCATCTTCCAGATCATCTCTGTCAACACATGTAATTACCCCATGTTTTATTCCCATGGTCTTGATGCTTTTCGCAACGCGCAAGGGCTCAAAAGGATCAACGGCTTCCGGTCTTCCGGTTGCAACAGAACAAAAGCCACATGAACGGGTACAGATGTTTCCCAATATCATGAATGTTGCAGTTCCTGCTCCCCAACATTCGCCCATGTTCGGACAATTTCCGCTCTGACAAATCGTGTGCAGTTTGTGCTCATCAACCAGATTACGCACACGCGAATAGTTCTCTCCGGTAGGGAGTTTTACTTTTAACCAGGAGGGTTTTTTTATTTGAGCGGGTGATTCCAAGTGGGGATAAGTAATGAGGTGATTGAGCGATGAGGTGACGAGGTAACGAGGTGATTAAGTGACCGAGTGACTAAGTAATTGGGAACAGCCGGGATAAAATTATGGTTTTTACAATTAAACAAATAAACTACTCAACCATTTACCTAGTTCCTTTTTCCTCCCCATAACAATGACACAAATAAATTCACGTAATATGGATTATTCTTTGTATAAGCCATGATGGGTATGGTCTTGAGGAAGCCATCGGCTACAATACCAGTTTCAATGATTGCTACTTTCTGATGAACAGTAGAGTATTCGAAGCTGATAGAAAATTTTCCGTAGAGGCCGGGATAAATGGTGAGCTGGTCGAAGCCCTTGAAATAACTGCCCGGACCATAAAAATCAGATACTTCGTGCTGGTGAGGATCGAGCGGATCATATTTTTTTGTTGCCACCAGTTTAATCCCGGGATCATCAGTATCTACCAGAACATCATTATACACAGGTTTTGCAAGTCCAAGAACTCCTCCGGCAAATAAATTATAACGCACCTCCACTCCACTTCGCTCTGCTTTACCAAATATCACTTTCTGCATACCATACCCTACCCTGATTAAATAAACATAGTTGAGCTTACCATAAAAAAACGGCTTCGCATCGCCTGAAGTCTGGTCATTGATAACCTTGGTTTGCTTGGGATGACGCATGCTTACAAATTCAGTTTCAATAACACGTTTTCTCCATACAGAAACATGCCTTGCATTGCGGTAAAGAATACCAAAACCTCCGCTGTGGGCAGTAAGTCCGAAGCTACTTTCTTTTCTGAAGAGAATGGTTACGTCATTGGCAACGGCAGCAGAGTCTTGCGCGTTTACTACCAGGCAATAAGTGGAAATAATTAATAATAAGGAAAGCCGTTTCATCGATAAAGCACAAAAGTAGGGAAATACTGATTATGATTCATTCGGGAAATGGAATTGATTTTATCGGTGGTCAGGTTTCCATTCAGCTAATGGAAAAAACCAGGTCTTTTTTAATATTGAACCCTACTTTCAAAGAAGATCGTGCTCATCACTATTCAGGTAATTCCAACTATTATATGAATATCAAATAACCTGCAACTTTTCCTACTTTCGCAGTCCAAAAAACAATCCAAGTAACAGGGCTATTACCTGTGATTCCACTGTTCAACTACTGCAAACCTTAAAATTCCATGCTTCGAAATAATTTTGCCAGCCGGCATATCGGTATCTCAGAAAATGATTTACCAAAAATGCTGAAAGAGTTAAATGCTTTATCATTGGATCAACTGATTGATGAAACCGTTCCGTCGTCTATCAGGCTAAAAGAAAAACTGGCTTTGCCGGCCGCGCAATCTGAAAGTCAGTTTCTCAAAGAATTACAAAGCACGGCATCGAAAAATAAAGTTTATAAAAACTATATTGGACTGGGATATTCAGAGCCCATCATTCCGGGTGTCATCCAACGGAATATTTTAGAAAACCCGGGCTGGTACACAGCTTATACACCTTACCAGGCGGAGATTTCACAAGGGAGGCTTGAAGCGTTATTGAATTACCAGACCATGGTGATTGACCTTACAGGAATGCAGATTGCCAATGCGTCTCTTCTTGATGAAGCTACTGCAGCTGCTGAAGCCATGCACGTTTTTTTTGCATCACGCAGCCGTGAACAGGAGCAACGCAATGCCAATAAATTATTTGTGAGCAATGAATGCTTTCCGCAGACCATTGATGTGTTGATTACGCGATCAGCACCACTTGGAATAGAACTGGTGATCGGTGATTTCACAAAAGAAAAAACCGATGAATCATTTTTCGGAGCCATCATTCAGTATCCGGCAACGAACGGAGAAATTCACGATTATAAAAAATTCACAGAAGATGCACACGCTTTGGGAATACAGGTTGGTGTAGCGAGTGACCTGATGGCATTGGTGATGCTTACGCCTCCGGGAGAATGGGGAGCAGATATTGTATTCGGAAACTCACAGCGGTTTGGTGTTCTGCTCGGTTATGGTGGTCCGCATGCAGCTTTTTTTGCAGCGAAGGAATCCTATAAACGTGAGATGCCGGGGCGCATTATAGGAGTAAGTGTTGACGTACACGGGAACAGGGCGTTACGCATGGCATTGCAAACCCGCGAGCAGCACATCCGCCGCGATAAAGCCACTTCAAATATTTGTACAGCTCAGGTGCTGCTTGCTGTGATGGCAGGAATGTATGCTGTATATCACGGGCCAAAGGGAATGAAGAATATTTCTGAAACGATTCACAATAAAACACGATGGACAGAAATTGCGTTGACGCATCTTGGCTATCGTCAGATGAATAAAAGTTATTTCGATACGCTCCTTGTTGAGGTTAAGGATGCGAAAAAAATTGTGCGTGAAGCGGCTGAAGAAGGAATCAATGTTCGTTATGTTGATAACAATAAGATTGTAGTCAGCATCAGCGAAGCGACTGATGAAGATGATTTATTCCGGCTTGTAAATTTATTTGCGACTGAGTCAAAGAAGAACTTTACCCGGGAAGAATTTTTAAAAATGAAAGTGACCGGAAAAGAAATTATTTCAGGTTCATTGAAAAGGACTTCAGAAATACTTACCCATCCGGTTTTCAGCACGCACCACAGTGAGACTGAAATGTTGCGTTACATCACCGCGCTGGAAAACAAAGACCTCTCGTTGAATTTTTCGATGATACCCCTTGGCAGTTGCACAATGAAACTGAATGCAACTTCTGAAATGGTTCCGTTAAGCTGGGCACACTGGAGTAACATGCATCCTTTTGCGCCGGTGGATCAGGCAGAAGGGTATGCAGTCATTATTAAAGAGCTTGAAAACTATTTATCTGTCATCACCGGATTTGCGGCTACCTCATTACAACCCAACTCAGGCGCACAAGGAGAATATGCCGGACTGATGGTGATCCGTGAATATCATCTCAGCAGGGGTGATGCACACCGCAACGTTGTATTAATTCCACAGAGTGCGCACGGAACGAACCCGGCAAGCGCAGTGATGGCAGGAATGAAAGTAGTGGTTACAAAAACCGATGAATCAGGTAATATTGACATTGCAGATTTGAGGGCAAAGGCCGAACAACACAAAGCCAATCTTTCCTGCCTGATGGTAACATACCCTTCCACGCATGGCGTATTTGAAGAGGGAATTTCTGAAATCACAAAAATTATTCATGACTGCGGAGGTCAGGTATATATGGATGGCGCAAATATGAATGCGCAGGTTGGGTTGACGAATCCTGCCCGTATTGGTGCCGACGTTTGTCACCTCAATCTTCACAAAACGTTTTCGATACCTCATGGAGGCGGAGGCCCGGGCATGGGTCCCATTTGTGTGGCAAAGCATCTTGAACCATTTCTTCCCGGTCATCCATTAATAAAAACCGGTGGCCGAGGCGGAACGCATGCAGTAAGTGCAGCACCATGGGGAAGTGCCAGTATTCTACTTATTAGTTATGCCTATGTAAAAATGCTGGGGGCGGAAGGGGTGACTGATTCGACAAAATATGCGATATTGAACGCAAATTACATCAAGTCGAAATTAGAAAACCATTATCCTGTTTTGTACCAGGGGACAAAAGGCAGGTGTGCACATGAAATGATACTGGATTGCAGGCCATTCAAAATATCTGCAGGGGTAGAAGTGGAAGACATTGCGAAACGATTAATGGACTACGGATTTCATGCACCAACGATGTCGTTTCCTGTGCCGGGAACGATTATGATTGAACCGACAGAGAGCGAATCAAAGGCAGAACTGGATCGTTTTTGTGATGCGATGATTTCCATTCGTGGAGAGATTGATGAAATTGAAAAAGGGATTGCAGACAGAAAGGATAATGTGCTCAAAAATGCGCCTCATACATTAAATGAAATTACAAAAGATGAATGGGATCATTCTTATTCACGTTCCAAAGCAGCATTTGCCTTACCATATATTAAAGAGAAAAAATTCTGGGCTAGCGTTGGGCGTGTTGATAACGCATATGGAGACAGAAATTTAATTTGCGCATGTCCTCCTATTGAACAATATGCAGAAACGCTGTCTGAATAGCAGTAACATCAGGTTATTACGGGGAACATGATTTTGCTCACTCAGTAATAAATTCTATATTTGAAACCCTTATATTAAACTTCCTATTTTATGAAAAAAATCACTACTTACACTTTTGTGTTTTTGATGCTCATTACTTCGGTGATGGCATCAAATCCTTCCGGAAACAACAAAAACGGTACGGCCAGACATTCCGGGCCAAATTCCGTTCAGACGGTTCCTTTTTATATGCAGGATTTCTCAGGTGGCATACCCGGGACATGGCAAAATAATGACAACGCCGGCGACGGTGTTATGTGGAGATATACAACCACAGGGTCATCAATCGGTTTTGGCAATCTGAGTAATGCAGGTACCTCAGCTGCAAATGGTTATGTTATTCTGGACAGTGATTCTGCCTTCCCCGGTGGCGCTGACGCAGAACTTATTACAGACGCAATTGACTGTTCTTCAAAAGCAAATGTGCATCTCACTTTCAATGAATATTTTGTGCAATGGAGTACCAGTCTTGGTATTGTATGGGTTAGTAATGATGGTATAATCTGGACTGACGTATACCATGCAGAAGCAGGGCTTGGTTCGGGTCAGACGACAGCAAATCCAAATGCACTTGACATTGACATTTCGGCTGATGCAGCAGGTATGTCAACTGTTTACATCAAATTTGAATACATTGGAACTGCTGAATATTTCTGGGAGGTAGATGACATTGGGCTTTATGAAGTAGCTGCCGCTGACGGCGGAGTTACCAATATTACCTCACCGGTTTCTTCATGTTCATTGCTTTCAGGTACTGAAACTGTAACTATTGAAATTAAGAATTTCGCTTCAGCAGATATGAGTGATTTTGACGTAACGTTTTCTGACGGACTATCAAATCCCGTAGAACACATTACTGATACGATTGCTCCCGGTGGAACGATGACATACACATTTACTGCAACTGCAGATTTATCCGCTCCCGGTGCACATAATATACTTGCGAGTACAATTGTATCCGCTGATGCTGACAATTCAAATGATCAGTTCTCCCTTGACCTTTACAGCGGACCTCATGTTGTTGATCAGGTAACGCCATATACACAGGGCTTTGAGTCAACAGATGACTTAACGGGGTGGGTGAACATTGATGCAGATGCAGATTTTGTAACCTGGGGAACTTCCACTATACTTCCGCATGCAGGATCAGTTTGTGCTGATTATTCTCATGAACTTCCGACCAACCAGGCCAATGATTATTATTTCTCTACGTGCCTGGGACTTGATGCAGCGAATGTTTACCAATTGGACTTTTATTACCGTACATTTTCTCCTGCTTACCAGTCCAACATGGAAGTCATCCTTTGCACTGATCAGGACCCTGCAACTGTAGTTGCGACATTGGTACCAACGATGCTTGTAAATACTTCAAACTGGACAATCAGCAGTAGCTCTATTTATCTTGCTGACGGTACATCAGGAAATTATTATATCGGATGGCATGTTACAAATCAGGATTCATCCACTTCACTTAAGATAGATGATATCAATGTATATTATTCAGGTCCGAATTCCCTTCCTGCAATTAATAGCGCTGCTTTATCTGTTTATCCAAATCCATCAAATGGGCTGGTTACAGTAAGAGGGTTAAAAGAAATAAGTGAAATAACTGTTTACGATATGCTGGGAAAATCAGTTTTTGTTCAGTCGGCAAATGAAGGAACCAGTCAACTCGACCTCCGTTCTTATCCGCAAGGCATTTATTCGGTTGTGATCAGATCAGAAAAGACCATCATCACCAAACAGCTGGTGATTTCCGGAAAATAATATTGACCATAAAATAATTACAAAGCCCCTCTGAAATTTTCAGAAGGGCTTTTTTATTGGGGTTTGCTTTTTAGATTTTTAATCCTTTATCGGATTCGCCATTCTTCTCAGTGCTGATTCATCAAGTTTGAGAAAGGTGAGGATTTTTCTTGATCCGGTATTGGCATTTGAAAAGGCATGCCATGCATCATTCAGTTTACTCACTTTGCGACGAAATTCATCCGGCTTCAATGCTGCTTTGATCATGCGGATAAACATATTGGCAGATTCATAGTTGGTTTCATCTTCTGAAACCTGACGTTTTACACTTTGGAGTAGCTGATTACACAACCCATCTTCCCCGATCATGCAATAATTAAGTGCCTGAAAAAGTTTGCATTCCACATCGGTATGAAAAAATCTCTTCATACTGATTTCGTTTCTCAGGCTATTGATACACTTGGCAGCACCGGAAT
Source organism: Bacteroidia bacterium (assembly GCA_038206355.1). Classification (GTDB taxonomy): domain Bacteria; phylum Bacteroidota; class Bacteroidia; order AKYH767-A; family 2013-40CM-41-45; genus JAPLDB01. The sequence continues at coordinate 100,042 of JBBRAY010000007.1, read as the reverse complement.
AATCGCCTGAATAAAATTTACTGATGGCGAGGTAACGTTGGAAATGAATGAAAGGGTATGGGTCGTTGTTTTCGGTATCAAAATTTGTTTCCAGTTCATTGATAGTTCCTGTAAGTCCTGAAATATCTCCGCCTGCGAGGTATCTTTCAACACTTGCATTCAGGTATTGCATGACATAAAAACTAAAAACCGGTTTGAAAGAAATATCAGGTACCTGGCGATTGATCATCTGAAAATGATGTTCAGCGCGCACCATATTTCCTGTGCGGGTGTAATATTCGAAGTATAAGAAATCCACGATAAAGCGGATACTCTGATAAAAGGTATCCATTTCATACGTTTCAAAATGTTTTCTGATTTGCTGCAGAATGTTGTCAATCTCAATTTCAAGTGCCTGCAGATTTTCTTTACGCTGCGTGTTGATGCAGAGGTAATACGTGTGAACGATGTTATAAATAACAAATAACCGGTGACCGTGATACAATTCAGAAATATTGGTGAGTTCCCTGAGGTTTGTTTGCAGCGCATCAAGATCACTTTGTTCTTTTGTGAGCTGGTAAAGGCCGGCCCGTTTTGTAAATTCAAAAAACATATCTTCAGCTTTCACTACAGCCAGGGAATAGGCAACGTGGCGGTTGTATTCACGTTCATAAAAATCGTAGTCGCCATTGTGCATGCTTAAGCGGGCAAGGGCTTTATAAACTGTGATTAATTCGTTTGAAAGATCGTATTCAATCAACTGCTTTTCGAGATTTTTCAGTGCACGGATGGAAACTTCGCGATCATTTCCAAAAAGCATGGCAGGAACCATGGCCACTTTTTCTTTCAAGGCATTAATGGGATTATCCATATTCTTTGAAAGATAGGCAGCGATCTTTTCATTGAGGCGGCTTTTTAGTGTATAGTATGTGCTTGGGTTTACGGAAAGCACCTCCATCATTTTATTTTCGTCATAATCATGGTGACGTGCAGATTCAAGTACTGTATAAGGCTTGTTGTTTTTACGTCCGGCCACAGCTGATAAAAGCTGCTGATAATCATTCTCGGTAAGCTTCTTGATTGTTTTGTTTAGCGTTTCCATTATTGTCTGGTTATATTTTAGCGTTTGATTTTTTTCAATTCGATTTGTGTTTTTAACGCGATGATTCGTCGCTAAGATTCACATGTATGCATTTTTCTGTAATAAAAATGTAATACAATCAAACGCGATATTTTTCTTACAGCCGATGTAACATTTTTCCTCAACCCGATTTTTGTAAGAATTATTCCAAAAAGTAAAGCATCTACGGATTTATTCTTACAACAAATGGCAAAAACCTTACAGATGTAAGACAGGATGGGGGTTGTGCAAACAACAAGACCCTCTCAGGGTATAAATTCCCATAAACAAATTATTAAAAAAATGAAAGCAACTCTTACCAGCATTCAGCAAACAAACATTTATCAATCCTTAAAAATGAAAACAGCATCCAACAAAATCTTTGTTTACGCACTTGAACTAGTGGTATTGTTCTTCCTGGTATTCGCCACGGTAAGCACATTCGCACAGTCAGCAGCAATTTCAGGAGATCCGGGAAAACTTGAGTTTACAAAGCAGACAGTGGTCTTTAATTCAGGTAAAGTATATCTGAACTGGATTGCTAAATCAAATTCAATTGATTGTATATATGTAATCGAGCGTTCACAGGACGGATTGGAATATGAGCCTGTTGGTTTAAAAGAAGGTATTGGTTCACCGATTGAACTTCTTTATAGCTGGGTGGATACTAAACCTGCTACCGGAACCATTCATTACAGGGTAAAGCAAATTAATAATGACGGAAACCTCGTTGCGCAGGCGGATCCCCAGGAAGTCAATTCACCTGAGAATCCATTGTTCATCGACAAGGGAAGTCGAATGGTAATGGTGAAATAACTCACCGGACATTATAAGCAGTAACCAATTAAACATACTTACGGGATACGTGAGTCCTCAATGGAACCACATCAGAAAACACACATACTACTTAAAACGAAGATCCGGCACCTCCTTGTATTGCTCTTTATACTGATCCAGGTAAAGGGTTTTGCAACTCCGAATGCTTCGTTTACGGCAAGCCAGACTTCGGGATGTTCACCGCTGAGTGTACAGTTTACAAACACGTCAACGGGTGCTGTCTCCTATTACTGGATGCTTGGAAACGGAAATACTTCCACACTTCCGAATCCTAGTAATCTGTATATCAATACAGGTAGCTACACTGTTACACTTATTGCAACTGACGGCAGTGGTGCAAAAGATACAGCGAGGTATGTGAATTTCATCACTGTAGTTCCCAAACCCAGTGCCTCCTTTACTGCAACCACTACTACGTCTTGTCTGGACAATAACACGTTTTCATTTGTAAATAATTCAACAGGTGGCGCAGGTTACTTATGGGATTTTGGAGATGGAACAACATCTACTCAATTCAGTCCGACGCACAGTTATACTTTAGCCGGAACTTTTACCATTACATTGATTGTTACCAATTCCTTTGGTTGCACGGATCAGAAAATCCAAAACCAATATATTACTGTTTATCCGCGGCCGGATATTATCATTTCAAGCAATTACACTTCCAGCTGCGATCCAAGTACTGTTTACACATTTAGTTGCAACTCACCCGGACTCACCATTTATCAATGGAGTTTCGGTGACGGACAAAGCAGCACGTCTGCAAATCCGTCTCATACATTTAATTCAGCGGGGCAATATAACGTTACGCTGATTGCAACTGACAATCATGGATGCACGGATACGAGCGATCAACCGGTTCCTATCAATGTGGGCTCTGCCTTCCTGGCAGGTTTCTATGCTACCAATGATACAGGGTGCGCTCCATTTAACACACATTTTTATAATACGACAGCGAACGCCTCATCAGTGATGTGGCTTTTCGGTGACGGAACTACATCCACACAACTGGATCCGGTTCATACCTATCAGAATCCGGGAAATTATTCCGTGACATTTATGGTTACGACTGCAAATGGATGTTCTGATACACTGACTAAAATAAACTATATAGTTGCAGGTGCCACTCCTACGGTTGACTTCAGTTACACAACGACAATCGGGTGTTCGCCACTTACAGTCAACTTTACAAACCTGTCGACAAATTATGATTCCTGTAAATGGACTTTTGGCGATGGTACGACTTCAAATCTGTTTAATCCAAGTCATGTTTATACCGGAAACGGAACATACAATGTTTTGCTGAAATGCTGGGGACCGACCGGATGTACAAGAGGCCATATTAAGTTAGGTCTGGTCAAGGTTTCAAATTCACGTGCACTATTTGCTGCCAATCCGAGAGTGGGATGCCCGCCACTAAATGTAAATTTTACAAATTTCTCGACCGGAAATCAACTCTCTTACTTCTGGGATTTTGGTGACGGTACAACATCAACACAACAATTACCATCACATACATATACCACGTCAGGAACTTTTAACGTTTCACTAGTGGTAACAGACACTTCAGGCTGCACGAGTACGCTTACAAAACAAGCCTATATTCAGACGGTCAATCCGGCGGCGGGTTACATGCCACCTCCACCCACTACGGGTTGTGCGCCACTTACGGCTCAGTTTACTGATGCTACAATTGGTTCGATTGGCTGGTTGTGGGATTTCGGTGACGGAACAACATCTACATTACAGAATCCTGTTCATGTATACACTTCACCCGGAACATACGTTGTAGCGCTTACCACTACTTCTGCCGGCGGCGGATGTCAGCAATTGATAAGTAACTTCAGTACTTTTATTGTAACGGGAGGTTATGCGGGGTTCACTCACACAGAGACGCCTTGCCCACCTTATATTTCAACATTTCAAGATACCTCCCTCAATGCTGTATCGTGGTTCTGGAATTTCGGGGATGGAACATATTCAACCCTTCAACATCCGCAACATACCTATGCAGTCGGAGGATTTCACAGCGTGTCGTTAACCATTACAACTGCTGATGGTTGCTCATATACAACCATGCAAAGTAACAGCGTGTATTTTGAACCATTTGGCGCCAACTTTTACGGTGTTCCAAACGGTACTACATTTCCAATGATCGTTGATTTCTTTGCCAACTCAGTAGGAGCTACAGGATGGGTCTGGGATTTCGGTGATGGCGGCAGTTCAACGCTTGAAGATCCACAGCACTTATATAATGTTGGCGGAGCCTATAATGTAACACTTACTATTACAAACGGGCAATGCACACTATTTTACGCACCGCCTCCATTCAATTTCGGAGTCCCTGATACAACACCGGTACCAACCGGAAATCCGGGAGTTCCTGAAGTTCAGTTTGGATGTGCCCCACTCAACGTTGCTTTTTCGAAAATCGTGAATGGGTCAGTTGCATGGTCGTGGAACTTTGGTGACGGAGATTCAAGCAGTCAGCAATTTCCAAGTCACGTTTATTTCAATCCCGGTGTTTATGATGTTACGCTGACAACCTGGGATACGCTTGGACTTGTATCAGTTTTCCAGATGGACAGCATTGTTCAGGTATCCGGGCCACGGGCACAGTTCGGATTTCAACAAAATGCATCCTGTCAAAGCACAGAGATATCACTTCTAGATTCTTCAGTAAACCCCAATACGTGGTTCTGGAATTTCGGGGACGGAACAAGTTCAACCATACAAAACCCGGTGCATATCTATACATCAGGATTGCCAAACTATGTGGTATCACTAACAGTGACTGATACGGCAGGTTGTACAAGCTCGATATCTACAAGCATCTTCGCAAACTTTGTTTCACCAATACAGGCAAGCGAAACAGAAATGTGCGGGTTGGATACTGTGCATTTTGCAACGAGCTTACAAAATTACCCTTCCTATTTATGGGATTTCGGTGATGGCACCACGTCAAACCAACCCAATCCCGGCCATGTATACACAGCCGAAGGAAATTATACTGCAACACTGACGGTCACGGATAATTCGGGTTGTGCACAAACATTTACTGTGTTTCCTGCGATAGCCATCAGCCTTCCGCAAGCGATGTTCAGTTTGCACGGACCCGGAAGAAGGTGTGATGAAATTCTTGTTAACTTCAACAACCTCTCAACAAATGCTGACGGATACCTCTGGGATTTTGGTGATGGAATAAATTCAACAGTAGAAATCCCTGCACATAATTATACCGTCGCAGGTATTTATGATGTTTCATTAACAGTTTATCGTGGCAGTTGCATAAGTACTTATACTATTCCTCAGGCGGTACGTGTAGATACTGCGTATGCAAATTTCAGCTATGTGATTGATGGGATTTGTCTTCCGATAACAGTTGCTTTTACTGATTTGAGCGCGAATGCTGTTTCATGGAACTGGCATTTTGGCACCTCTGATACATCTAATTTACAGAATCCTGTACATGTATACGATACAATTCCTACGCATTACATGTGGTTAGCTATTGTGGATGCGAATGGATGCCGGGATACAATGAGAAGTGTTCCATTCTCTCCTCTCAATGCAATTTTCAGCGCTGATGTGGACTCAGGCTGTACACCAATGAGTGTACATTTCACAAATAATTCTGTGATGGCCACGAGTCAACATTGGGATTTTGGTGACGGTACAACATCAACACTAAGAGATCCTGACCATATTTATACCACTCCCGGAAATTACACTGTAACACTCGTGGTAAATGCAGGTCCGACATACAATAATTGTACTGACACGATGAAGCTGCTTGCAGGAATTCATGTGAGGGAACCCATTGCGAGGTTTGCAACTCCTGACCTGTATTCATGTGCGCCGTCTATTGTTCAGTTTACTGATTCATCTATTGATACAGATACTTACTTATGGGATTTTGGAGACAGCAGCACATCCACGAATGCCAATCCTACGCATATCTATAATACGCCGGGAATTTATACAGTAACCCTTATCGCTTCAACAAGTGTTGGTTGTGCTGATACGCTTACCATTCCTCAGTATATCACTGTACTTGGTCCGATAACAAAATTCGCTGCGACAACTACAGAAGGTTGCGTTCCATTCCATGTGGATTTTACTGATCAATCTCAAAATGCCGTTGACTGGAGCTGGAACTTCGGGGACGGAAATTCATTGCAGACGACAAACTCTTTCAATAATTATCTGGACACCGGAACGTTTACTGTTACACTAGTAACCCACGACACAGCAGGATGCTCATCCTATTATGAATATCCTCAGAAAGTAATTGTTCATCCTGTTCCTGCATCTGCATTCAGCACGCCAAATACAAATGGTTGTATGCCTTATGCAACCAATTTCATCAATGCATCAACAGGAGCCGACAGCTCGATATGGATTTTCGGAGACGGATCAACTTCCACTGGCACGAATGCTTCCCACACTTACAACATCCCCGGCAATTATTCTGTTCAGCTTGTCAGCATCAATCAATACGGATGTCGGGATACAGCAAGAGCTTCCACACCGGTTCAGGTACTTGCAACTCCTGCTCCCGTATTCACTGCAAGTGCCAGTCAGGGATGCGCTCCGTTGTTCGTTCACTTTACAAGTTCTGTAACATGGTCTCAGGGTGCAAGTTATTTATGGGATTTCGGAAACGGGGTAACATCTACAAGTCAAAATCCTGATATATTATTTAGCAACCCGGGATTTTATAGTGTTAGTCTGACGGTAACAAACAATAACGGATGCAGCGACAACATTAATTTTCCGGCGATGATCCATGTGTTTGATACCCTTCCTCCAAATGTTTCAAATATTCTAAGTGTATCGGTAACCTCAAATACAACGGTTGAAATTACATGGGAGAACAATGCTGCCATTGATCTTGGCGGATATATACTTTACCGGTTGAATAATAATTCCGGTTTGTATCAGAGTATTTATTCAGAACTAAACATTAACAATACCAATTACTCTATCAATCCGCACTATATTGACAGCGGTTTGAATACACTGCCAAATGTTTATTCTTATAAACTTCAAACGCTTGACATTTGCGGAAACACGATACCACTCGACCAGCTTACAGCCCATTCTACAATCAATGTAGCATCACAACGTGACGCAGGGGGAACGGGGATTGATGTAAGGTGGAATGCCTATGGCGGATGTCCGGTGAGCAGTTACATCATTTACCGTTGCCGCCCGGGAGAGTCGTGGAGTTACCTTGTTACTGTTCCTGCTGATTCATTGTCCTATCTGGACTCGACTTTTGATTGTCCGCATGAGTATGCATACAGAATTACGGCAACTGACCTTTGTGGAAATCCATACATTTCGAACAGCGACACATCACAAACTATTCCATTGAATATACTGGCTGATCAGGTGGTTGATGTAGTGCGGTCAACAGTTGAGGCCAATGATTTCGTACTTACAGAATGGAAATTACCGGTGGTGCATCCTGAAAAAGTTGTTCAGTTCGATTTATACCGTTCGACCGACAATACCAATTTCTCATTCATCAAATCACTTCCACCGTTGCAGACGGACTACTTGGATCATGACGTTGATGTACAGAATAACCATTACTACTACAGAATTCTTGTTATCAATACCTGCGATATTGCTGAAGACCTCAGCGGAAATACGTCAACGATCATTCTTAAAGGAGAGATGTTTGAAGACCGTTCTGTTCATCTGAACTGGACTAAATACAGTGGCTGGGAAATGGGAATTGATTACTACATAATCGAAAAGCAGGACGATCTGGGAAACTGGATACTCCTTAAACAATTACCCGGCGAGGCGACTGATTATTATTATCAGGAATAAATAGCTTTTACATTCCGAAACAAGCCCGCCATTTTCAGGAAATCTCATACTTCAACGCTGAGGTAAACTACAGTTACTGTAAGGTTTCCGGAGATCTTTTCTACCAAGATTTTTCAGCTTCCCTATCTTGTCCTTCTTATGACAATAGCATTCATCTGCTCCCTGATTTACTATCATTTCAAATACCGGCATTTTAATATTGTAAAAGCCACCAGTAAAAAATGGGTAACAAACAAAAAGGATGATATCACCACTTACAGGATTCAAGTGCTCACAAAAAAAAATTCAGTGGCTTTAAAACTGGATGAATTGTGGGTAGGAGACCGATTGTTTAAGGTTCGCGTGGTAAAAAAAGAGAATGCTTCAACGGCAAAGTACTTTTCAGAAAAAGAAACACTTTACCTTGAAGCAGAAAGGGAAACAAAAAATATCGGTTATGAAGAAATGCTTCCATTCAATAAAGGAAAAGTTTCCGTTGGATATCTTATTAATAACAAGAGGAAGTACCTTACCATAAAAGAGTTTAACGAACACAGCAATAAACTTTCAATAGCGGGTTAGGAAAAGTACTGGCATTAAAATTATCCGGACCTGAACTGAAAATTATTGAGGATATGCGGACCGTTCTGATCCTGTTATCCCTTTTTCCGTCATCCCCTTTTATCCGTTTTTTTTTCGCACCAAAATGATTTCAGGAAAATCCCTGCTGCCATTCCTGTTTTTATTTCGGGATAAATGGAGCGACGTCATTTTCATGTATTTACAAACAAAATCTGATGATGGCATTTGATTTTTGTGGTTGATTGATTCGTGTATCTTTGCCCGCACCGTAAAAAAAAGTTAAAATGCAATTTGAGCTGAGCGAAGAACACTTAATGATCCAGAAAGCCGCAAGAGATTTTGCGCAAAATGAATTGAAACCGGGAGTCATCGAACGGGATGAACATCAGAAGTTCCCTGCAGCGCAAATAAAACAACTCGGGGAACTGGGTTTTCTTGGAATGATGGTAAGTCAGAAGTATGGAGGTAGCGGGATGGATACCATCAGTTACGTGCTTGCCATGGAAGAAATTTCAAAAGTGGATGCCTCTGCCAGTGTAGTGATGAGCGTAAATAATTCGCTCGTTTGCTGGGGTCTTGAAACTTTCGGCGATGAAGAACAAAAGCAAAAATATTTAGTGCCTCTGGCCAAAGGGGAAGTCATCGGCGCATTTTGTCTGAGCGAGCCGGAAGCCGGCAGCGATGCAACTTCGCAGCAGACGACTGCCATTGACAATGGTGACCATTATATTCTTAACGGAACCAAGAACTGGATCACGAATGGAAGCACGGCTACCTATTACCTTGTAATGGCACAGACTTATCCTGAAAAAAAATCAAAAGGCATCAATGCATTTATTGTTGAGCGTGGAATGCCGGGATTCACAGTCGGGTCAAAGGAAAATAAGTTGGGGATAAGGGGCAGCGATACGCATTCACTGATGTTCAGCGATGTAAAAGTTCCAAAAGCAAACCGCATCGGCGAAGATGGTTTCGGATTTAAGTTTGCGATGAAAACACTTACAGGCGGAAGAATCGGGATAGCATCTCAGGCGCTCGGGATAGCATCCGGTGCCTATGAACTTGCACTTGCCTATTCGAAGGAACGGAAAGCCTTTGGCAAAACCATCAGTCAGCACCAGGCCATACAATTCAAGCTTGCAGATATGGCTACTGAGATTGATGCCGCGCGACTTCTTTGCCTGAAAGCAGCATGGATGAAGGATCAAAAGATGGACTATGGATTGTCGGCGTCGATGGCAAAGCTTTTCTCTTCAAGGGTAGCCATGGAAACAACAGTGGAAGCCGTGCAGATACATGGCGGATACGGATTTGTAAAAGAGTTTCATGTTGAACGGCTGATGCGTGATGCGAAGATTACACAGATCTATGAAGGCACTTCTGAGGTGCAAAAAATTGTCATCTCCCGGTCCATCCTTTCTTAATTTCAGCAACTAATCACCACGGCAGAAATGAAATTCTCCATCAGAAAAATTATATCCATTGCAGTGCTGGGTATTATCGCTTCCTGCACCCCGCAAAAAAAACTCGTCTATTTCCAGGGTCAGGTTCCCTCGCTGAAGGCAAGTACTTACAAATTAAAAATTTATCCCGGCGATATTTTATCAATTTACGTTTTCACTATTAATGCTGAGTCGTTCCCTTTTCTGGCGCAACCGGGAGAGAAAACCATCAGCGATTCAAGGTCACCTTATGAACGGGGTTATATGGTTTCCGAAAACGGAGAAGTAAAAATTCCGCTGATAGGAAGTGTAAATATAAACGGCCTCACGATACAGGAAGCTTCTGAACTCATAGAAACAAAGTTTAAAGTTTATATGGAAGATCCGATTGTGACAATCCGAAAACTTAATTTCAAAATTACTGTACTTGGCGAGGTGAATAAACCCGGAACATATTATATTTATAACGAGCGCGCCACGCTACCTGAAGTGCTTGGACTTGCCGGGGACCTTACAGGGTTTGGAAGCAGAACCAATGTAAAATTAATACGTGAAGAAAATAATGAGTCGAAACAATTCAATCTTGATCTCACTTCGTCCAATGTGCTTTCTGCCGAAACCTACTATCTCCACCCTGATGATATCATTTATGTAGAACCGACCCGCAAAAGAGCTTTTCAAAATGCAAGCCCGACAATTACTGTGTTTACTTCAATTATTACGACGGCGGTTTTAGTTTTCACTTTTATCATCACCAATAGAAAATGAAGAACGAATCGATAAACATTAAAAAAAATGATGATGAGATTGACCTGCGTCAATTGTTTCAGAATGTACGCAGGAAATGGCATTACTTTATTATTTCCCTAATACTTTTCGGAGCAGCGGCTTTTAGTTATATCAGGTTTACCTTACCTATTTACGAAGCCAGCAGCAGCGTTCTTATAAAGGATTCGAAAAATTCTTCAAATAAAATTGAAGACTTTATTGCCGGCGATGTTTTCGGTAATCAAAAAAATATTGCGACAGAGATGGGAATTCTTCAGTCACGTTCTATTCTGGAAGAAACTATTAATGAACTCAACCTGGAAGTGAGCTATTACAGTCCCGGGACATTCTTCAAACAGCCTTTATACAAAAACAATCCTTTTTCGGTCAACACTGTTTTTGTTGACAAGGGCGTTTATGGTGAGTATTTTGAGCTGACAATAATTGATACAGGGAGTTATTTACTTGAAACAGAAATTGACAATTCATCACTGGCCGATTTCACTTATAGTAAGGTTCATCGTTTTGGTGAGACCATCCGTACTCCTAAATTCAGCTTTACGATTGAAAAAACTGAACCTGATTTTTCAAATGCCTCAGAAAAAAATTATTATTTCAAGGTCAACTCCATCAATTCACTGATTAATTACTACAAGGATGAAAAATTAAAAGTAAATCCACTCAACAAAGACGCAACAATCGTCACACTCAGCGTACAGGACAATATTAAAGAGCGTGCCATGGATTTTCTGAATAAGATCGGCGAAGTATATATCAATCGCGATGTGCGTGATAAAGCAGCCGTTGCAGGCCTTACGCTGAAATTTGTTGACGAACAGTTGGCTGATATCAGTAAAACGCTGGGTGGGATCGAACAAGACTTGCAGAATTTTAAGGAAGAAAAAGGTACGGTTAACCTTAGCCAGGAATCGCAGGCTTATCTTGAAAAGCTTACTACCATTGATGCTGACAGGATAAAATCAGAAATGGATTTAAGTTCGCTTGACTATCTCTACGATTACGTTACAAAGAATAAAGACCTCACCCAACTGGCGCCAAGTTCATTGGGTACGCCTGATCCATTACTTGTAAATTTAATTGCAGATCTCCAGCGATTACAGACAAAAAGAAAAACACTTCGTTTTGGAACAAGTGATGCAAATCCTGCAGTAAAGGAAATAGATGAACAAATCGCCGCAACAAAAAATTCATTGATAGAAAATATTCAGTCGATACGGAATGGCGTTAAAGTCGGACTACTTGGAATATCCAAAGAACTTGCACAGAGCGAAGCACAGATCAAAAAAGTTCCGCGCATTGAACGCGAACTTTTGGGAATTCAAAGAAACTTCAGTGTAAACGAAAATATTTATTTATACCTCCTTCAGAAAAAAGCTGAAACAGGAATAGCAAAAGCAACGGCGGTTAGCGATAATAAAGTACTTGATCTTGCAAGTGTAAATGAAAAGCCTGTAATCCCGAATAACAAAGCCGTTGCAATTGTTGCGCTGCTTCTCGTTGTATTGGTTCCGCTTTTTATCATTTTGCTTCAGGGCTTTATTCAGAACACCATCAGCAGCAGGGATGATATTGAGCGCCTGACGAAGATTCCAATCATTGGAATTGTGGGCCACATGACGACGGGAAACAGAATGGCTGTTGCCAACAAGCCCAAGAGTTCCATTGCAGAAGCTTTCAGGAGTATCAGGGCAAACCTGATGTATTTCGGACTGAGTGAAGCAAAAAAAGTAGTGCTTATAACAAGTAATGTTGGAGGTGAAGGGAAATCCTTCAGCACCTTAAACCTGGCGTCTGTACTTGCACTTCAGCATTACAAAGTAATTATTGTCGGGATGGATTTAAGAAAGCCACAACTGGTTGCTGATCTTGGAGTAAAGAACGACAAAGGAGTAAGCAATTATCTTATCGGTGCTGTCAGCCTTACTGAGGTGATTCAAAAAACGCCTGTTGAAAATCTTGACATCATCAGCAGCGGACCTGTCCCGCCAAATCCTGCCGAATTGCTTGCAAAAAAAGAAACGGTGGAGCTCCTCAATAAACTGAAAGGCATGTATGACTTTGTTATTATTGATACGCCTCCTGTGGGAATTGTAAGCGACGCGATGATGATGATGAATCTTGCAGACATCAACATGTTCATCCTTCGTGAAAATTATTCAAGAAAGGATTACGTAAAAACAATCAATAATCTGCATGCTCAGGGTAAGGTTGAAAACCTATGCATTCTACTCAATGATACAGGTGCTCACCGCAGCCATGGCTATGGCTATGGCTATGGTTATGGTTATGGCGGATACGGTTATTACGACGAAGATCAAAAAAAGAAAAGCTGGTTTTCCCGTTTGAGAAAATCCAAAACCTGACCGGTTACAGTGCTTCGAGTACTGCTTCCATTTTACTGCTGCGTGATCCTTTGATCAGTATTAATGCATCTTCGATTTTCTGATCCTTTGCCCAAACGGTTGCTTCTGCTGAAGAATTAAAATATACAGCAGGAAATGATGCTGAAATATCAGTAAATTTTTTTCCTACCAATATTATTTTTTCAATGTCTATTTTTTGAAGCAATTCAGAAATTTGTCTGTGCTCTGCTTCACTTTCTTTTCCCAACTCCGCCATTTCACCGAGGAAGATAATTTTATGATTGCTTTCCATTTGCGAAAAATTCCTTAGTGCTGCATTCATGCTGGCTGGGTTAGCATTATATGCATCAAGGATAATTGTATTTGATCCCCGTTTTACAATTTGTGAACGTGAATTATCAGGGACATAGCCATCAATGGCATTGCTGATATCGGCTTTATCAACGCCAAAATAATTTCCTATACAAACAGCAGCGAGTATGTTTTCAAAATTGTATTCCCCTATGAGTTGTGATGAGATTGTTCCTCCTGCTCTCCCCGCTTTCCATTCCACTTTCAAAAAAGGAGCTAACGATAAAAGTTTTCCGTTGCAATCGAATCTATTTCCTGTGCCGTATGTTATCATGCTCTTTACATTTCTTTCCTTCATCATTTCCAGAAGTGTTGCATCGTCACCATTTACAAATGCACATCCATGATGAAGGGACAGGAATTCATAAAGCTCACCTTTACCCTTTTTTACTCCATCCATTCCACCAAATCCCTCAAGATGCGCCTTACCTACATTACTAATAATACCGTAATCAGGCATTGCAATCGCACAAAGCGTTTCTATCTCCTTCTGATGATTGGCCCCCATTTCAACTATAAGCATTTCGCAATCCGGGGGAGTGGAAAGAATGGTTAACGGAACACCGATGTGATTGTTGAGATTTCCTTTTGTAAAATTCGTCCTGAATTTTTTAGAGAGAACGCGGCTAATCAGTTCTTTCGTTGTCGTTTTTCCATTGCTGCCTGTGATGGCAATTACCGGACATTTCAATTGCCGTCGGTGAAAGTTGGCCAGGTGTTGGAGGCTGCTCAACACATCATCAACTAAAATATACCTGTCATCCTTCTTGAATGCGGGCTCATCAATCACTGCAAAGGCTGCACCCTTTCCCAGTGCTTCCTCTGCAAAAGAATTTCCATTAAAATTTTCTCCCTTCAATGCGAAAAAAATACAGCCCTTGCTGATCTTTCTTGTATCTGTGCAAACAATTGAATGTTTTTGATAAATGAAATAAAGTGCTTCAATATTCATAAGGCAAAAGATCTGAAATTAATTAACTAAAAAATTCATATTCTATCCGGGTCTCAAAGTGCTTATCCCTTCCACCCCTGCTTGTATCCATTTCATAAGTCTGCTCGAGTAATAAATTTCCAGACTCATCGTATTCATAAAGATTTTTCCTGAGCAGTACACCATTGCCGTCAAATAATTCCTGCATGATGCAACGACTGTTTTCGTCATATTCATAGCGCATTGTCTTGGAATAAAAATCCTTGTATTGCCGCTCCAGTACATTTCCCTTTTCGTCGAATGTGGAAATAATACTTGAAATTAATTTTCCGTCAGGCGTAGTCTGAACAGATGATATCTCCTTGCCTGCGTCATTATATCTGGCAACTGTTTTATTCAGGAGTTTATCATTTGCATCGAACTCACATTGTTCAATTGATTTATCATCGGCAGATACAAATGTTGTTTTAGAGGTTATACTATCCTGTTCATCATGTGTAACCTGACCGGCAAGACCGCCCTTTTCATCATAGGTAAAAACGTCCCTTGAAATAAATTTCCCCTCTTCGTCAAAATTTTTCCGTTCGATGGGTTCGCCCTGATCATTGTAAACATATTCCGTGTGTTCTCCGGGTTCGCCGCCATAATATTTTGTCTCAACAAGAAGTTTTCCGGCCTCGTCACGGCTTAGAACCCTTTTCTCCGTTGCATCTTCAGCAGCATACAACAAAGAATGCTCAAGTAGTTTTCCTGCAGGATTATATATATAGGAATTGCGCTCCTCAAGTTCACCGTCTGCCGAATATTTTTCCTCAAGTAATATGTCCCCACTCTCATTCAATTCTATATTTGATTCTATGTGTTCTTCCTTTGCTATTTCCTGGGTGTTGGAAAAATTAAAAGTCTTATAGTACCTGTTGTAGCGTTTAATGTTTTTTATTTTCTGAGCCATATCTGAATCTGAGTATTATTATTTGGATGCGAATGCTTTTACTTCTTTATCCGTAATTTTTTTATCTGACAAGATCACCAGCCGTTCGATTACATTGCGTAATTCTCTGATGTTTCCGGTCCAGTTAATTTTTTGCAGCTCGGTGATTGCATCCGGGCTTAATGTCTTCAATGGCATTCCGTAGTCGGCGCATATTTCATTTATGAAATGTTCTGCAAGCAGTGGAATATCGGAGGCGCGTTCATTTAATGAAGGAACAGCGATTACAATTACACTTAACCGGTGATAGAGGTCTTCACGAAAATTTCCGCTTTCAATTTCCTTTTTTAAATTCTTGTTGGTTGCAGCAACAACGCGGGGAGAAACAGCAATTTCCTTTTCTCCTCCAACTCGTGTAATTTTATTTTCCTGCAAAGCCCGTAAAACTTTTGCCTGGGCACTCAGACTCATGTCCCCTATCTCATCAAGAAAAAGTGTACCTCCGTTTGCCTGTTCAAATTTTCCGATACGTTGCTTTATGGCTGAAGTAAATGCCCCCTTTTCATGACCGAACAATTCGCTTTCTATCAGTTCCGAAGGTATGGCTGCACAATTTACTTCTATCAGCGGTGAGGATGAACGGTTACTTTTTTCATGAATCCATCGCGCCACCAGCTCCTTACCTGTTCCATTGCTACCTGTAATGAGCACTCGTGCATCAGTAGGTGCTACGCGTTCAATCATCTCTTTAATCTTCATGATTGACGGATCATTGCCAATCATGTCATATGTTTTGGAAATTTTTTTCTTTAACACCTTCGTTTCCTGAACAAGAGAATTCCTGTCGAGGGCGTTACGTACCGTTACCAGCAGGCGATTCAAGTCAGGAGGCTTGGAGATAAAATCATAAGCACCTTTTTTAATCGCTTCAACTGCATTGTCGACGGTACCGTGGCCACTGATCATTACTACAGGAATATCAGGATTGATTTGCATCAGCCTGTTGAGGACTTCCATGCCATCTATTTTCGGCATCTTAATATCACAAAGGATCAGATCATAATTTGAGGACTCTGCTTTCTTTATTCCCTCTGCTCCGTCAGCGGCTTCGTCAACCTCAAATTTCTCATAGCTGAGAATTTCATTTAACGTGCTGCGAATGGCACGTTCGTCGTCAATGATTAAAATTTTAGGCATAGCTTGTACGAATATCGAAACAATGCGAATGTACGAAATACGAATGCAGACGAATGTACAAATAACGCTTGCGCAGATTTTTCATTTCAGATGGTATTTATAATTTATTCTCTCCTCCTGCAATTTGCCAAAGCGCACCTTCCTTTAATGCAAACTTGGAAAGGATCATTTCTGAAAGACGATACCGGTTAAGAATAAAGCTTGTACAAATGCTCGAAATTACAATCATGTCAGCACGCATTCTGACAAGGCCTTTCATTTTCATTCGTTGCGCAGTGGTGGATTTCAGAAGCAGACGATGAAGCTCATCATATTCATTCATATTGAATTGGAGCGTCTTCACATTCTTCAAAACATTTTTTTTGTGGAACTTCCAACCCATCATCTCTGCCAGCGTATCAAATGATCCGGAAGAACCGATGAGGGAATGCACTGGATATTTCTTTATCGCTGCATCAAGCGGAGTAAGGATTCTAACCAAAAATTCCTCCAGCTTAACTATTTCTGTAGGTGTAACAGGATCAGAAGGTTTAAACATTTCCAACAGTCGTGATGCGCCGATATTAAAACTTTGTTTCCAGAATATTTTTTTCTCGTTCGCAATAATAAATTCCGTGCTCCCGCCACCGATATCCATGATGAGTTGTTTCTGCTCACCCATTTTTACACACTGACGAACGCCAAAGTAAATCAGCTCAGCTTCCTTGCTGCCGGGAATTACCTGAATATTAATTCCGGCTTTAAGCCTTGCAGCTTTTACAAAATCGTCTCCGTTAGTTGCACTGCGTATTGCTGACGTTGCAAATGCAAATATTTTCTCCGGTTTATGTTCCGCAATGATATCCTGATAATGTACCAGCGCAGCAATACCCCGCTTGAATGGAACCTCTCCAATACGGTTTTCATGAATGGCGCCTTCGCCAAGTTTTACGGCAATCTTTGATTTGAAAATCTTCTTAAAAGAGTGATCTCTTCCTGCTTTTACAATAAGTAAATGAAAAGTATTTGTACCAAGGTCAAGTATTGCAATTTTCATATTTGAATCAAATGATGAACTGGAACCAAACTATCAACTACCTTTCTCCGGTTCCTGATTTCAAGATACTAATTGTGGTAGCGTATCCACTTCCATATTTCCCCATAACTCACCTTTTTTCCATACATGAGGATTCCGGTACGATAAATTTTTGCCGCTAACCAGGTCGTAAAAATAAATCCTGCAATTAAAAATACCATAGACAATGCAACTTCCCAATACGGCACGCCAAATGGTATCCGCATCATCATGACAACAGGAGAAGTAAACGGAATCATCGAGAACCAGAACGCAACACTTCCATTCGGATTGGTCATCACCGTTGCAGAAACCACATAGGCAAGGATGAGTGGTATGGTAACAGGAAGCATGAATTGCTGTGTTTCTGTTTCTGAGTCAACAGCCGAGCCAATGGCTGCAAACAATGCACTGTAAAGGAGATAGCCTCCAAGAAAATAAAATATAAATGCGCCGATGATGGTTACGAAGTTGATAGACGCAATTGCATCATTTAATTTTTCCTTCGGCGACATGATTTGATCTTCCTGCGCAGCATTAAACTGATTCATCTGATTCATACCCGGTCTGATTTTTTGCATCGCCTCAATTTTCTCCTTTTCAGATTTGCCACCTAGGAATGCAGACGAAACAACTGAAACAGCAACTGTACTTAAAACCACCCACAACAAAAACTGGGTAAGTCCCACCAGTGCCACACCGATAATTTTCCCAAGCATGAGCTGAAATGGTTTTACAGAAGAGATAACAACTTCCACAATGCGGCTCATTTTTTCTTCCATCACACCCCGCATCACCATTGCACCGTAAATGAAAATAAACATGTAAATCAGTAGACCGCTTGCAAAACCGATACCGGTTGTTAATCCTGTGCTCGTCTCTTTATTTTCAAGATCGCGGGTTCTGATTTCCACGTCAGTCTTGATCATATCAAGTTTTTTATCATCCACTCCTGCTGCAATCATCTTTGCATTCCGTATGTCTTTCTCAATAGTAAATTTTATCTTCTCGATGATATCAAACCCTGGCTGGGATTCAGAATAAAGTACAATACCTTTTTCCAGGGATTCAATTTTATCACTGGCCGGAATAAATAGCACACCAAAATAACCCAGGTCCTTGCTTTTTGCACGAAGAGAATCCACACTTTCATTCCGATAGATAAAACTCAGCTTGTTATCACTCTTAAACTTCCCTTCAAAGAGGTGGCTGTTATCAACGATTACAATGGTGTGCTTTTCAGAATCTACTTTGTTGAGCAGAAACACACTTGCAAAAATCCCTGCAATAAGCAGCGGCCCGAGAATAGTCATAATGATAAATGACTTCTTGCGTACGCGTGTTACGTATTCGCGTTTAATGATTAGTGATACTTTGCTCATGAACTAGATGTGAGAAATGAGATGTGAGATGTGATAAAATCCATTTTTAATTATGCTGCTACTTCTACGATTCGGTTCTCGCCGACTTCCTGTATAAAAATATCATTCATTGCCGGAATAATTTCTCTGAAACCAATGATCTGTACGTTTGGAATCAGCACCGATAATAAATCATTCGGAGAGTGGTTGCCGACCATTTTCACTTTGGCAACATTGTGATCACCGTCTTCCTTCAGATCAAGCAGTTCAAAACCAGTCCACAGTGCATGCGTAAAACCGATTTTATTTCCGCCGGTAAAATGAATTTCAAAAGTATTGGTCTTGTATTTTTTGCGGATGTCTTTAACTGATCCGTCCAGAATTTTTTTCGAACGATTGATTAGTGCAATGTGCGTACAAAGCTCTTCCACAGATTCCATACGGTGGGTGGACAAAGCGATAGTAGTACCTTTATCCCGGAGTGCAAGCAGTTCATTTTTGATCAGCTCTGCATTGATTGGATCAAATCCGGTGAATGGTTCGTCGAGAATTAAAAATTCCGGCTCGTGCAAAATCGTAACCACAAACTGAACCTTTTGTTGCATGCCCTTACTCAACTCTTCAATCTTCTTTTTCCACCAGGCCTGGATTTCAAATTTCTCAAACCAGTACTTTAATTTTTTCATGGCATCAGCGCGGCTCAACCCCTTCAGCATAGCAAGGTACAGGGCCTGTTCGCCAACTTCCATCTTCTTATACAAGCCCCGCTCTTCCGGCAGGTAGCCCATTTTCTCAATATGTTTTTGATTAATGGGAGTTCCACGGAACAGGATACTGCCGCTGTCAGGGGCTGTGATCTGCGTAATGATACGGATCAGCGATGTTTTACCGGCACCGTTGGGTCCGAGCAAACCGAAAACACTTCCCTCGGGAATTTCCATGCTCACATCATCAATGGCGCGATGACCGGCATATTGCTTTACAACATTTTGTACTGAGATGATTGACATAGATAATATAGAATGGCGCAAAAGTAGAAATCATTAAGAGACGGAATGAAACAAAAATGAATATTTGTGAAACCGAAAATTAAGTGGATTTTTACCGGTGGTACGAATAATTGATGGTACGAATAACGAAAGCTTGCGAATATGCGAATGAGGATTCAAGTATTGTATTTTATTTTCATGCTTCACGTGAGTTCACATTCTCTGGCACAAGTAGGAGGATCTGACTTTCATCACTTCTTCAATAATTTTGAGGACTCCGTTTTCAACCGGGAATGGATGAATCCAACTACCATTACGTCAGAAATTTCTGTTCAGAATTATTTTTCCAGAACAGATGAAAACAACCATTACAGTTCGGGGATTGAAATTGCAATTCCTGAAGACCTGAAGCACAAGAATTTCAGGATAAGCACCGGTGGATTGATACGTGTGAATAATACTGATGGTGGAATTCAAATGGTACTGTCGATTGACGTTTCAGACTCCGCAGTTTTCTGGAAGGGTGATTACTTGCCGGACTCAACAGGAAAAGCGGGAATATGGAATCCGTTTAAAGTTTCGGCACTTTTGCCAATGAGTATTCCGGCTAATTCGCGAGTGAAAATATTTTTGTGGAATGCAAGTGGCAAATCATTAGCCGATGTTGATGATCTCGAAATCAATTTTACTGAAGTTGAATTTCCGTCTTTTCTACCCAAATGAAATTAATAAAGTCAGTTTCTTTTTTCATTCTCTTATCACTGCATGCGCTCGCAGATGAACCTTATTTCAAGAATGGATATTTTACAGTGAATACCGGTTCAGAAAAATCATTTCAGATTTCAGGTATTTCAAATGAAAAAATTGTGTCAATTATTTCCATTTATCATTCATTTATTGAATCAGCGACAAATGACACAGTAACTCTTCGATCTATTGTTGCAGATTATTCCGTAATAAAATCAGGTGATTTAACAGAGATTAGCTGGAGGGATTCAAATGCATATAGTGTGATGACTGTTGTAATGATTCTTAATCCTGCGAGTGAAGAAATTAAATTCACAACACAATCTGTTTTTTCAAAAGATGTTCAGGTAATCAGAGAAGCCATTGTGTTCTCTATATCACAACCTCTTAAAGAAGTTTACAGGCGCAATACATTACTCGATAAAGAGAATTTTCAAAATGAATACTGGCTAGGCAAAGAAGGTGCTTCATTTGGGAAGAATGAAAATGCATTTCTGATTTATCATGTACCGGACATTTCTTCGATGCAACTGAATACAAAGGAAAAAGAAATTGTTGTCAACCTTGATTACAATAAAGATCACCCTTTTCAATACTTTCCGTTACGCGATAGCATGATGAATGAGAAAGTGGATGTGTCGTGCAGCATTTATAAAGCGGGTGAGGCGAGAAACAACTCCTTCTCTATACATATTGGTAAACAAATTGATTTTGTCCCAAGACTGATGCTGAACCCAAACGGTTATTTGGCTGCACATATTTTTACGGAGCATGCCGATTGGACTGATCTGCCGACGCACAAGGCAGTTTATTTCGGATCAGAAGAAATATCAAAAGCGAAAAAATCAACCGGTGGTTTTGTGAAAAATAAAATCCCCGTTACAAAAAGTGTTTTTTATGCGAATCCCGAAAACGTGCTGAATAGCCAGTCGAGGCATCAAAGCATTTTTACAACGCCGATTGCATCAATTAAAGGCACAAAGGGCTACCTGCAATTTTTACAGCAGCTCCAAAAAGAAGGAAATGAAATTTGTCTGCATACACCTGATCAGTTTACTGCTGCCGGTCCGCTAATAGAGGAAGCGTGTGCGTTTATGAAAAAGAATTTCAATTCAGTTACGTGGATTGATCACGGCTATAATAACGGGCCGAAAAATAATCGCGAGGCATTTGTGTGTGACGGACTGAATCCTGCATCACCGTCTTATGCAAAAGACATCTGGAAAAAAAACGGACTGAAATATTTCTGGAATTCCTATTATGAAGATTTTGCAACTGAAGACTCGTCATTTTTTGATTTCAACGGATCGCTGATGCATCCCTACGCCGGTTTTGGTGATGCTGCGCCGGCACCGCTTTACTGGAAGAGCCCTACAAGAACAGGAAATTTCTACTCGTGGATGACGCGCGATTTACTGGAGATGCCCAATCCTGATTCGTGGAATTTTCATTTCAGCACTGAGCGGATGAATGACTTCGTACAGCAACGTGCCGTTAAGTTTGAGCATTGCTATCCTGCGGGAAGTATTGCTGAGAGGGGTTACTGGAAAATAAATAATGAAAATAAAATTGTGATTGATCCGCAGTTTGAAAAAGCACTGGAGCAACTGGCATCATTCCGTGACCGGGGATTGATCAACCTTACAACTGTTCGCGATCTTCTAGACTACTGGATTACATGTGAGCATGTGAGGTTTGAATATACTGACAGTAACACGGTAGTTATCATAAATGAAAGTAGTTCTGCTATAAATGGAATTTCATTTGCAGTTGATGCTAAACAAATCACCAGCACTAAAAAAATTCAGCAAAAATTTTCAGACGGTGATTTGATATTTTGGTTTGATATGAAGGCCGGGGAACGTGTAAATTTTATTTTTTCAAATTAATTTCACCCTTGGTTTGGGAAAACAAAATGTCCGCAGATTTAATACACTTTATTTTAGTTACATCGTTATTTGGGGCTGTTAATTCAATCTACAATAAAATAGAAAATTCAATTCATAGCCCCGACAGAAGCCCGAAGGGGCAAGACACCGCAGCTAATGGAGGTTTGTGCGTAGAGCGAGGAGGCTTGATGCTCTGCACGATGGCGGGACGGGAAGTGAATATTGAATAGGAAATTTTTGCTCCGGATTTTTCCAATAACCTGTCAGGTCTCGCTTGCACACAGACCATGCTCGAAGACCAGTCAGCATTAAAAAACAAAAAAATAATCAGCAAATAATTGGGAATTACCAACTCCCCCACACTATTGCCACACAACACCTGACGGCACAAAAAAATTAATTAAAAAACTCCCGCATCTTTTCCTTCCAGCTTTTGTCGCCTTTGCCGGGATTGGGCTTGAAGTTTTGTGAGCTGCGAAATTGTTCCAGCGTTTTTTTTTCTTCTGATGAAAGATGTTGCGGCGTCCATACGTTGATGTTGACCAGCAAATCGCCGCGACCATAACTGTTGACCGATGGCAATCCTTTTCCTTTCAGACGAAGAACTTTCCCTGCCTGTGTGCCGGAATCAATTTTAATTTTTGCTTTGCCTTCTATCGTTGGAATTTCTACAGAGGTACCAAGCGCAGCATCAGCAAAGTTGATGTAGAGGTCGTATAATAAACTGTTTCCTTCGCGCACCAGATGCTCGTGAGGAACTTCTTCAATCACGATAAATAAATCTCCGGGGATTCCGCCACGCTCTCCTGCACTTCCTTTTCCGGTAACGGTTAACTGCATGCCCTCTCCTACTCCTGCAGGAATATTTACCGTTACAATTTCTTCTCCATGCTGCAAGCCGCTTCCATGGCAGGTTTTACACTTGTTTGCAATCACCTGGCCTTCGCCATGACAGGTAGGGCACGTTGACGAGGTGCGCATCTGACCGATAAACGTATTGGTGACACGGTGAACCTGTCCGGCGCCGCTGCACGTTGAACACTTATTAAAACCTCCGCCATCCTGTGCACCACTACCCTTGCAGGTGTTGCAGGCAATCGCTTTGTTGACTTTTAATTTTTTTTCTACGCCATGCGCAATTTCTTCGAGCGTAAGTTTTACTTTGATGCGCAGGTTGCTTCCCCGGTTTACCCTTCTTCCTCCACGCGAACCGCCTCCGCCAAAAAAACTTTCAAAAGGAGAATCCTCTCCGAACACACTTCCGAAGTGGGAGAAAATATCTTCCATGTTCATCCCGCCGCCACCGTAGCCGCCTCCGCCATTCACGCCCTGGTGGCCGAACTGATCGTACCGTTGCTTTTTTTCAGGGGTACTTAAAACATCATACGCTTCAGCAGCTTCTTTAAATTTCTCCTCTGCCTCGTGGTTGCCGGGATTTTTATCAGGATGGAACTTCATCGCCATCTGACGGTATGCCTTTTTCAATTCAACATCCGTGGCGTTTTTCTGTACACCTAATATCTCGTAATAATCTCTTTTGCTCATTTGTGCTTGCTGTTATTCTCCCCCCCTAATTTCCGACGATCACCTTTGCGTGACGAATTACTTTATCGTTCAGGTAATAACCTCTTTCAATTTCTTCAATCACTTTTCCTTTTTGTTTTGCATCGTTTACTGGAACATTTGCTATAGCATCGTGTAGGTCGGCATCAAAGTCTGTTCCGGCGGCATCCATGGCCTTCAATCCATTTCCTTCCATGATGGACCTCATTTTCTGATACACCAGTTGAATGCCTTCTTTCACTGCTTCCACGTCTTTGGCATCGCTCATGGCTTTCATGGCGCGTTCCATGTCGTCAAGCATCGGGAGAATGGAAGTGATTACATCCTGTCCGGCAAATTTAATGAGGTCAATGCGCTCTCTGCTGATGCGTTTTTTGTAATTGTCAAAGTCGGAATAGAGTCGCAGGTATTTATCCTTTGCCTCTGATAATTCGAGTTCAAGTTTAGCGAGCTGACCTGCCTCCTGCTCTTCCGCGTCAGGAAGTCCTCCTACCGGGGAATCTACCCGGTTTTCATCCTGCATGGATTCCATTTCAGTGCCTTTTGATTCATCCACAATATTGTTTTCTTCTTTAGATTTCATGTTCTTTTTATTGAAAATTTTCATTGTTCTTTCCTCTCAATCATTCTGCCACCTGTTGTTATTTCGTCAAATTGACAGGCATCGGGACTGCAAATAAAACAAAAACAGAAGAGCGATGGCCCTTCTGTTCTCAGGTATTTAAATGTTATGAATTTAGTTTGCTAAAAGCTTATCCAGTTCTGCATCCAGTGCAGGTCCACGGAGGGCTTTGGCTACAATGATTCCTTTTTCGTTAATAAGCCAGTTTGTAGGGATTGCCTGCACCTGGTATATTCTTGCAGCATCGCTTTGCCAGAACTTAAGATCGCTGACGTGACTTTTCCATACTAATTTATCTTGTTCTATAGCTTTTGTCCAGTTGGCCTGGTCGCGATCGAGAGAAACGCTGTAAATATCAAATCCTTTTGCTCCGCTTTTATATTTCAGGTTGCCATATTTGTTATAAGAAGCCACCAGATTGGGATTCTCCATCCGGCAAGGCATGCACCATGAAGCCCAGAAATCAAGCAGAACCACTTTACCACGTAGTGAAGAAAGTGCGATTTCCTTTCCGTCAGGACTTTTAAATTTCAGATCGGGGGCTAAATTCCCGATTTCCAGGCCTTCTACAGGTTTTGGAGTTTGGGCAAATGAAACTGAAGTAGAAGCGATTGCAATTGCAATAACGAAGAGTGCTTTTTTCATAATTTATTTTAATTTTTTTTCGGCCGATTGGCAATTACCAAGCCACGGGCAAATATACAAAGGAAATGTACGAATAACCAATGCTTGCGAAATTACGGATGTACGAATAGCGAATCTACGAATAGGGATGCGCAAGGTTCAGATGGTTAATGGGCTTCGAAATTTACTATCCTTTTGTAGCGTACTTCATTTTGACCAAAAACGATAAGCAGCGCCAATTTCATGTTTGATTTATTCAAATAGTTTAGTACCTGATCATAGTCGCCTTTGGTAAAAAAGCCGCGAGATTTAATTTCAACGATAATTTTCTCTTCAACAAAAAAATCAGAGAACCCTTTTTCCAGTTCTAACTGTGTTCTTTTGCCATGACGCAAAAGAACCAAAAAGTCAAGGCTGTGCGGAAAAAGCTAAAATATTTTTCTCCATCCTAAAAGAAAATAGCCAGTCATTAATTGCAAGAAATATTTTATCTGCAACTGTTTTTTCGACAAGGCAACTGTTGGGAATCACCCACCATTTTCTTTCTTAACGGATTCCGAAAAATATTTTTACGCTTTTTCCACAAGGCCTATCGAAAGCCTGAACAAATGATGATTCATTTAATTAATTAAAATGTGAGTTACATTTCAATAACCCACAATTTAATAATCGGAAAATCTATATCCGCACAATCTGCGCTCCCAGTGCATTCAGGCGCTCGTCGATGCGCTCGTAACCACGGTCGATCTGTTCGATGTTGTGGATGACGCTTTTTCCTTTTGCCGACATGGCAGCAATTAAAAGGGATACCCCGGCCCGGATATCAGGAGACGTCATTTGAATGGCGCGCAATGGATATTTACGATTGAGTCCGATTACAGTGGCGCGGTGGGGATCGCATAAAATAATCTGTGCGCCCATGTCAATCAGTTTGTCAACGAAGAAAAGGCGGCTCTCAAACATTTTCTGGTGGATGAGCACCGTCCCGCTGGCCTGTGTTGCGGTAACGAGCAATACACTGAGTAAGTCAGGTGTTAATCCCGGCCAGATGGCATCGGCAATGGTTAAAATAGATCCGTCAATAAATGTTTCGATTTCGTATTGCTCCTGCTTCGGGATAAAAATATCATCACCACGCTGCTCCATCTTTATGCCGAGGTGACCGAATGTTTTTGGAATGACTCCAAGGTGTTGGTAGCCAACATTCTTAATGGTGAGTTCTGATTTTGTCATTGCTGCCAATCCGATGAAACTGCCGATCTCAATCATGTCGGGGAGCATTCGGTGCGTTGTGCCTTCCAGTTTTTTCACGCCTTCAATAACGAGCAGGTTTGATCCGATGCCGCTGATGTTTGCGCCCATGCGGTTGAGCATATTGCAAAGCTGTTGCAGATAGGGTTCGCAAGCGGCATTGTAGATGGTCGTTTTACCTTCAGCGAGGACAGCAGCCATAACTATGTTGGCTGTGCCTGTTACAGAGGCTTCATCGAGAAGCATATAACAACCTTTCAGATGTTTTCCGTCTACTTCATAAAAATTATCATTGTTGTCGAAATCGAAATTTGCACCGAGCGCCTGGAAACCGATGAAGTGTGTGTCAAGTCTTCTTCTTCCGATTTTATCACCTCCCGGCCTTGGAATGCGTGCTTTGCCGAATCGTGCAAGCAAAGGACCGACAATCATTATACTCCCGCGTAAGGCAGCAGCCTGCTTCTTAAAATCAGCGGTATTCTGAAAATCGAGGTTTACATTTTTCGCCTCAAACTCGTATTCACCGGGCGCTTTTTTGGCAACGCTTACGCCCATGTTGGCCAGTAGTTCAATCAGTTTATTCACATCACGGATATCAGGGATATTGCTGATGGTGATTTTTTCTTCCGTAAGGAGCACTGCGCAAATGATCTGCAATGCTTCATTCTTGGCGCCCTGCGGGGTGATGGATCCTTTGAGTTCAACGCCTCCCGTTACTTCGAAACTGCTCATAATGTAATCGTTATTCTTTATTTTTTATAGTTATCCCGGCCAGCTCCTGCAGCCCGGAATTATCCAATGACGAAGTAATAAGGCAGGGTTTATTGAAAGGGAGAAAAAGAGAAAAGTTTTGAACAGATAGAATGATCCCGAAGCAACGCTTTGAGGTATCAATTTGAATATTATTATTTCGCAGTAGAACTGCGAGTCCATCACCTTAGCGAAGCTTCGGCGGAGCAAGGCCGATGAACTTTGTCTTCGGAATTAATTCGACTAAAGCTTTGCGCCAACGCAATAGCTTTAGCGCACGCGGTTAGTGTGTGCTTTGCACTTCTATAAGTCAAGTCTCATTAAATGACAGGGCTTTGGGAGAGTATATATTAAGCAAACACATGATATCATTGTCATTCAGAGCACAGAGAAGAATCCTTCAAAGCAAAATTATTTTTAGCCGGACAATAGTGATTTCCTAACCCTTACTTGAATATTCCTGTTTTATATATTCCGAGGCGCGCAAAAAAATACTGAAACGAAGTACTAAGTACCCCAAGCCCATACGTCATGCTGCGTGAAAAATTAATGGAAGAACTGGATTCATCATACTTGGTGGGGCACGTTACTTCAGCCACATCAAAACCCGCATAAAAGACCTGGGCCAGCATCTGGTTGTCGAACACGAAATCGTCGGAGTTGACGTGGTAGTTTATTTTATCGAGAACAGTCCTGCTGAATGCACGATAGCCGGTATGGTATTCGGAAAGCTTCTGATTCATCAACAGGTTTTGAGAGAGCGTGAGAAAACGGTTGAAGATATATTTGTACAAAGGCATTCCGCCTTTCAAAGCGCCCATTCCCAAAATGCGTGAACCAAGCACCACCGGGTACACGTCATTGGCAATGATGCTTGCCATCGCATGGATGAGCTTAGGCGTGTACTGGTAATCGGGATGTAGCATGATGACTATGTCGGCGTTGAGTTCCTTTGCTTTGTCGTAACAGCTTTTCTGGTTGCCGCCATAACCTTTATTTTTAGGATGGCGGATGATGTGTTTGATACCTAGTTTTTGTGCCACCAGAAAAGTATCGTCCTTGCTGGCGTCATCAACCAGCACCACATCATCTACAATATCGAATGGAATTTCCAGATATGTTTTTTCAAGGGTTGATGCTGCATTGTATGCCGGAAGAACAACGGCCACTCTTTTATTGTTGATCATTATTTGCTGTGGTTGGTTTACAAATTAAGCGAATTTATCTTTCTTTGAGCTAACCAATTCCATGGACCGGAAAAATCACCCTTTTTATCTCTTTGCCTTCTCAGTCGTAATCATATTGGTATTACCAAATTTAATCCGCGACGGCATGTTCATGGATGCTATGCTGTATACTTCTGTGGCAAAAAACATGGCCAACGGTTTTGGTACGTTCTGGTTTCCACAGTTCAGCCATTGCAACATGATGGGATTTACTTCTTTTCATGAACAACCTCCGCTTGGATTTGGACTTCAGGGACTGTTTTTCAAAATGCTGGGCAACTCCATGTACACGGAAAGGATCTATGCCCTATTTATGATGTGCGTTACGATATGGATTCTCATCAGCATCTGGAAGGAAATTTCAAATGCAGAAAATTTCAAACAAACAGGATGGTTGCCTGTCGTATTGTGGATCAGCATCCCTGTATGCTTCTGGGCTTATTCAAATAATATGCTTGAGGTAACGATGACTGTTTTTGTTTTGCTCTCTGTATTTTTTTATGTCCGATATTCTTCACGCCATCATTTGTATTTACTTCTACTTTCCGGACTTAGCATTTTCCTCGCTTCGTTTACCAAGGGACTTCCGGGATTTTTCACTTTGACAATGCCGTTTTTATACTGGTTATGTCTGCGGACTACATCAGTAAAAAAAATGATGACAGACACATTTTTACTAATCGCTGCTCCATTCATCATCTACCTGATTCTATTCCAAATACCTGAAAGCAGTGAAAGTCTTTCCATCTATTTATTCCAGCGCGTTTTAAAACGGATCAATGATGTACCCACTGTTGATTCCAGGTTTTATATTCTCTACCGTTTATTTCTTGAGCTGATTGTACCGGTTGCAATTTCAGTCATTGTCATGCTCGCTTTACGGATCCGTTTTACACAAATGAAAACAAAACCGTTATCCTTGTTTTTTATATTTCTTGGATTTGCGGGTTCGATGCCATTATTGCTAACTAAAGTGCAAAAAGGATTTTATTTTGTTCCGTCGTTGCCATTTTTCGCAATCGGATTTGCATTGCTTATCGCTCCCCGACTTCAGCATGCAATTGATCAGTCTTCAATTAGATTCAGAAAATATTTTAAATACTTTTCGATACTACTTTTTATCTCCGGACTGACTCTAACAATGGACGGAATAGGAAAGACCGGTCGTGATAAAGACCTGCTTTCTGACATCAGATTGATGGGAAATGACATCCCACCCGGAGAAATCATACAGATTGCGCGCAATGACTGGAATGAATGGTCGCTGCAATGTTACCTGATTCGCTATAACAGTATCAGCGTTGATACTTTAAGCAATTACAATTATTTCATCATTAAGAAGGAACATGATGATGCAGATCATACCGGTTATAAAAAAATAATTCCGGAGATGAAGGTTTATAATCTTTATAAAAGGGAGTAGGAATTTTAGGATACTGATTTAAACAAAAAAAGTTAGCCACGAATTTCACGAATTAGCACTAAGCGATGAGGGAATTGCAGGAAATGATTGGTAAAAATTGGTGGCTAAAGAAAAGCCGCACTGAATTAACAGGGCGGCTCAATATTAAATTCGTTTTAAACCCGGCTTTACGGAAGTACAGCAGGCGGAGTATCTGTATCCGAAGGTACAGGGCGCGCACCTGAATTATCTTCAGGCTTTACATCAGCAGGGATTGTTTTTGTAGAACCATTGGAGTTCCCATTCTTTGACGGAGAAATAGGTTCATAGGTTTTTTCATCCCATGGACGTTTGCCAAAAATAGCCTCAAGGTCTTCACGGAATATGACTTCCTTCTCCAGTAATTGACTGGCTAGTTTATTCAGTTCTTCTCTGTGCGCCATCAATAAATCTTTGGTGCGCTTGTATGCAGCATCGATAAGCTTCTTCACTTCTTCATCAATAATCTCAGCCGTTTTTTCACTGTAAGGTTTATTGAAGTTGAAATCCTGACCACCGGTAGAATCATAGTAGCTGATATTACCAACCCTGTCATTTAATCCGAAAATTGAAACCATTGCATAAGCCTGCTTGGTAATTTTTTCCAGGTCGCTTAATGCTCCGGTAGATATCTGTCCGAAAACAATTTCTTCTGCTGCCCGTCCGCCGAGTGCAGCGCATATTTCGTCAGTAATCTGCTCTGTTGTTGTAATTTGTCTTTCTTCCGGCATGTACCAAGCAGCTCCGAGAGAATTACCGCGGGGAACAATGGTAACCTTCACCAACGGATGCGCATACTGCAACAACCAGCTCACCGTTGCATGTCCGCTTTCATGGTATGCGATTACTTTCTTCTCGTGAACAGTGATGATTTTATTTTTCTTCTCCAGTCCGCCGATGATACGATCTACGGCATCAAGGAAATCCTGTTTGTCAATGCTTGTTTTATTTTTCCTGGCAGCGATCAAAGCAGCTTCATTGCAGACATTGGCGATATCGGCACCGGAAAATCCCGGAGTCTGGCGTGCGAGAAATTCGACGTCTAAGGTCTCGTTTACTTTAAGCGGTTTCAGATGCACTTCAAAAATTTCCTTTCTTCCATTCAAATCAGGGAGTTCAACAAATATTTGTCTGTCGAAACGACCCGGGCGAAGCAATGCTTTATCGAGTACGTCGGCGCGGTTGGTAGCTGCAAGAATGATTACTCCGCTATTGCTTCCGAATCCATCCATTTCAGTGAGCAACTGATTCAGCGTGCTCTCACGTTCATCATTGGAACTGAAAGAAGGCGATTTGCCCCTTGCACGACCGATGGCGTCAACTTCATCAATGAATATGATGCATGGTGCTTTTTCCTTTGCTTGTCTGAACAAGTCGCGTACGCGTGATGCGCCCACCCCTACAAACATCTCCACGAAATCGGAACCTGACAATGAAAAGAACGGAACCTGTGCTTCTCCTGCCACAGCTTTTGCCAATAATGTTTTACCTGTTCCCGGAGGGCCCACGAGCAATGCGCCTCTTGGAATTTTTCCGCCGAGTGTTGTGTATTTCTTAGGGTTCTTGAGGAAGTCAACGATTTCCATTACCTCCACTTTTGCTTCTTCCAATCCTGCAACGTCGTTGAAAGTTACTTTCACCACGAGGTCTTTGTCAAATAAAGTCGCGCGTGATTTTCCGATGTTGAATATCTGACTTCCCGGACCGGCAGCACCCATTCTTCTGAAAACAAAGAGCCAGAAAAAGAGCAGCAGTAAAATCGGTATTCCCCAGTTCATAAAGAACTCCCAGTACCCGCCATGGTCATCGTCATATTCAAGTTTGGCAATCTGGTCTTTAGGAAATTCCTTCTGGATTTCGTCGAAGTCTTTCCTGAATGATTCTTCAGGTCCCGTGTTAAACTGAAAATGCGGACCGGTATTTTCTGCCCCGCCAAAACCCTTGTAACGGATTTCCTTGTACTTGTCCTGTTTGAGTTTGTCGGGCTTGATATATACGTGACCGACTGATTTATTGATGACGACAATTTTTTCCACGTCACCTTCTTTGAGCATGGTATTTAAAAAATAGTCGCGTGTCGTCTTGCGTTCACCGCCACCCCAGTTCATGAACTGCGTTCCGATGATTGCTACTATGATAATTCCGTATATCCAGTAAAAATTAAAATTGAATTTCGGCTTTCCCTGTTTCGGAAAACCGGAACCATCCTTGCCATCCTTCGGATCTTTTTGCGGCCTGGAATCCTTTGAACCGGTCTTCTGATTATTATCGCTCATTTGTAAAATATAGAAATAGATTTAAACGCCTGTATAAGTGATCATCACGGCCCGCGGCTGTGACTCAAAACGAAACAACAAAGTTAATGATTAAAAGTTATTGGCGATCTGCTGAATGTCAGCATCGGCCCAAAGCCGTTCAATACCATAAAATTCGCGCTGCTCATGTCTGAATACGTGTACGATAACATTCATATAATCGAGAAGTATCCATTCCGCGTTGGTTACACCCTCTTTGTGAGTGGGGTATTCACCGGCATGTTCCTTTACATAGTCTTCTACGGAATCAGCGATTGCTTCAACATGTGTTTTTGAATCTGCATGACAGATTACAAAAAAATCAGTGACAGCATTTTTTATATTCCTCAGGTCAATGCAAACGATCTCCTTCGCTTTCTTTTCTTGCATGCCGCTGATGATGTGATTTTTCAACTCTTCATCAGCGTTAATCTTCTTACTTTTTTTCTTCAGAACTTTTTTTACAGGAGTTTTTTTTGCTTTTGCCATCAAGGGGTTTTAATTATCCGCGCCAAAGATACATGATAAAGGGGCACCATATAACAGTCAATTATCAACTTCGAACATAAGTACGTTAAAGCGGGCAAAATATTTTAATCCTGATACCATAGCTGAAAATCATCTACCTTCGCATAAGCAAGATGGAAAGGGACCTTACCACATTATTTACAGGGCGAAAGGTGATCAAACTGGAGGAAACGGGAAGCACCAACCGGTATCTGAGCGGCCTTACTTTAAAGGAAAATGTTCCTGAAGGTACGGTGGTAACGGCGGATTACCAGGATTCCGGGCAGGGTCTTGGCGGGACCAGATGGTTCAGTGAGCCGGGGAGCAACCTGTTGATGAGTGTGGTTTTCAGGCCTGAATTTTTGCCGGTAAAAAAAATATACCTGATCAGTAAAGCCATTGCGCTTGGGATGAGGGATTATCTTTATGAAGCCGGGATTCCTGCAAAAATAAAATGGCCAAATGACATTTATGTTGACGATAACAAGATCTGTGGTGTGCTGATAGAAAATTCGCTGAGGGGAAGCCTGGTATTGCAATCGATTTGTGGCATCGGTCTAAATATCAACCAGCAGATTTTCCCACCGGAAATTCCGAATCCCGTGTCAATGAAAATGGTGACAGGGAATACCTATTCTGTTGACGATTGCCTTGTAAATCTCTGCCGGCAACTGGAAAAGCGATACCTTCAGATTAAAGCGCAGAACTTTAACCTCATCAACAACGACTATCTGCAATCACTGTATCGTTTTTACGAGATGAATTCTTTTGAAGCTTCGGGTGAAATATTCAATGCTCAGATTATTGATGTGGAAGATGAGGGCCGTGTGGTATTAAAGAAAGAGGATGGAAGTATTGTTCGCTTTGCTTTCAAAGAAATAAAGTTCCTCTGATTTATATAGACAGAGGCATTATGCAATTCGGAGAAATTATTATTGGCTGGTACCATAAAAATAAAAGGGATTTGCCGTGGAGGCATACATCAGACCCCTATAAAATATGGCTTTCAGAAATCATCCTGCAACAGACGCGTGTTGACCAGGGGCTTGAATATTACAACAGGTTTGTTTCAAGATATCCTGGGGTAAAAGAGCTTGCCGGTGCAAAAGAAGACGACATCTTAAAATTATGGCAGGGGCTAGGATATTATTCCCGGGCACGCAACCTGCACCATGCGGCGAAAGATGTTGTAAAAAGATTTAAAGCCAAATTTCCTGAGGAATACCTGGACATTCTTTCGCTTAAAGGAGTAGGAGAATATACTGCTGCTGCAATCGCATCATTTGCCTTCAATAAAAAATATGCTGTTGTTGATGGAAATGTTTTCAGGGTATTGAGCCGTTATCTTGGAATAAAGACTCCTGTTAATTCTTCCTCCGCGAAAAAAGAATTTTACGATGCTGCTTTTTTGCTGATGGGCAATCATAAACCGCATGACTTCAACCAGGCCATTATGGAATTCGGTGCATTGCAGTGCAAGCCAAAGAATCCCACCTGTGAAAAGTGTCCGTTGAGCAGTTCCTGTTATGCATTCATGAAAAATAAAGTGGATGCGTTACCGGCAAAAAAAACAAAAATTAAAATCAGGAAAAGGTATTTCAATTATCTGTTCATACATCATGATAAAAAGATCATGCTGCGGAAACGGACAGCGAATGATATCTGGAAGAACCTTTATGATTTCCCGCTGATTGAAACGGGCAAACGCATTTCAACAGAAACGTTGTTACAATCAAGTGAGTACAAAAAACTTTTTTCAAAAAAAGGGCAACTTCTTATTTCTGAAAGTAAAACAATAAAACATCAGCTTACGCATCAAACAATTTTTGCAAAATTTTTCGAGATCAGTGGTGCATCTGCAGATAAAGATGTTGGCATGAAAATAGTTTCAGTAAATAACATCCATAAATTTGCGGTGCCGCGGTTGATTGAAAATTATCTGAAATCGATGGTGAAAATATAAGCCGGTCAGACATTGGCTTTTAGCAAGCCATTTATTTATTCGTTATTTATCCATCAGAAACCGAAACACAATGCCTGTTGAGATAAAAGAAGCAGCTACTTTATCCGATCGAAAAACTTTTGTAAATTTTCCATTTATACTTTACAAAGGGAATCGTTTTTGGGTACCACCAATTAAAAAGGATGAAGTAAAAGCACTGCAGGCCAAAACAAATCCTGCATTTGACTTCTGTAAAACAAAATTCTGGATCGCCCATAAGGATGGAAAAGTTGCAGGAAGGATAGGCGGCATCATCAATAATCTTGAAATTGAAAAAACCGGGGAAAAATTTGCACGTTTCACCCGCATTGAAAGCATTGATGACATTTCCGTTTCGTCTGCATTGCTAAAAATAGCTGAGGGCTGGGCCAAAGAAAACGGAATGACTGCCATCCATGGTCCGTTGGGATTCAGCAACCTGGATCATCAGGGCGTACTGGTAGAGGGCTTTGATCATCTTCCATCTATTGCTTCTGAATATCACCAACCATATTATCAGCATCACCTGGAGCAATTGGGATATGAAAAGGAAATGGACTGGGTTGAATTCCGGCTTACGCTTGCAGAGGTTCCGGAAAAAGCAATGCGGCTGAATGAAGCAATTAAACAAAGATATGGATTAAGTGTAAAGCGATTTGAAACATCAGAAGAACTGAGGACTTACGGTGAAAAAATTTTCAATTTACTGAATGAAGCATTCTCCGATCTTTTCAGCATGATTCCGCTGAATGAAAAAATGAAGCAATACTATATTGATCGGTACCTGGGATTTATCAATCCTGCATTTGCACTTGTAGTAGAGGATAAAGATAGAAACCCTGCAGGATTTATTATTACAATGCCTTCATTGTCAGAGGCGATGCAAAAAGCAAACGGAAAATTGCTGCCATTCGGATGGACTTATATAAAGAATGCTTTGCGGCACCCGCAGGTCGTTGACATATTGCTTACGGCGGTACATCCAAAACTTCAGGCACAGGGAGTTCCTGCTATTCTGATAACTGAGATGCAGCAAATCATGCTTAAGTCAGGCGCCAAGTATGCGGAAACGACGGGAATTATTGAAACGAATCAGAAGGCGATACAGGTCTGGAAAAATTACGAGCATATTCAACACAAGAGAAAAAGGTGTTACAGGAAAAATCTTCCGATTTCGGCCTAGTGATTTTTTACCCATAACCATAATAGATTTTGAACACCATGTTGTATCTAGAACAACTTAGAATATTAAATGTGATTATTTAAAATTCAACCTTGACACTTTTTTTAGAAAAAAGGGGTGAAAGCCCGGTGCGCTTTTGAGCCAGTTGGAGGGGTGGAAAAAATCAAGCGTTACGAAGGCAATTTTCTATTGCGTTTGCCAGCGCAAAAGAAACCGCAGAAAAAAATTCCGGCATTTGCACTTATGGAGCAATAGAAACTAAAATCAATCTGTTTCTATTAACCCTTCTAGATTTACCGCTATTGCCGGGTAACGCTCCGTTGCAGCTACGCAGCAATTGGTCGGCTTCGTCGGAAATGGGCTGCATTTGAAATGTCCATAATAAATCGCTTCTGACATCAGCAGTCTGTTTTTTCACTTTTCGTAAATAAGGGTTTTTGCGCATCTTAATTGTATTGGAAATATTTCCATGGCGTTAAAATGCGGAATTCACTAAAAGATGTTACAATAAAAATCTGGTTTAGAAATGCCGGTTAAAAGCTGAAGGAATATCCAATGCCGGCTACAAAATCAGTTACGGGATCTTTTACATTACTATCCTGCTGAATCATATAATAAAGATCAATGCCATGGGCGCGGTTGAATTCATAGTCTATTCCGGCAGCATACCTCCACTTGTCAATATACTTTCCGTCATCATTTGGTGATGAAAGAACATAAAACATTTCAACTCCAAGATAAGGCGAATATTTTTTATTCAGGTCAAGCTTTGCGGTGAGTTTATTCCGACTGTACCAGGAAGGAATGTAGCCATGCTCGCTTGAATAAATATCCTGTTGCTGTTCCTGCAAACGCGTTCTCAACAAAAACTGGAAAGGGGAAAATTTTATTTTGTAGCTGAGGTCAGCGTATAGGCGGTGACGTTTACTGTAATAAGTATATTTATTGCTATTTGTAAACCTGTAACATAGTGCAACTTTTAATTTTTTAGTGATGGAATATTCCACTCCGGCATCTGTAAAATACTGTGCGACGGCTGATGCATTCCGGTTAAAGCGAAACTGCTCTTCAACGGTAGCAGAAAAGTTCCTCGTTATTTTATGGCTGACGTTAATGCTTCCCCAGATTCCAAAATCATTTTGCTGAGCGACTACATTCCGGGTGTATGAAAGGCAAGCCAATACAATGGAAAGATAAAGTAAAACACTTCCCCTGTTTTTTCCGCTTGCTTTTACATCACGCATGGGTATTACTTTACTCTGGCGGGTGCCTGTTTATGAAGTGTATCTTCGTAATAGTAGATCTTGATGTTGGCTACGTCGCGGAGGAAGTCAACACGGTTTACAGAAAACCGGTGGATATCAAGACCTGTTCGCCTGCGCAAGTCAGCCATCAGGGCTTCATGGTTTTCCGGACGTATCATATCAATATTTTCGTAGATCACATTCTTGGCCATTTCATTTCTGACGAGCCAGTTTCCATCGAGTGCGTAGGTAAAAGATATCAGGATAAAATCAATTACAATCAATTCGAAATAAGTGCCTTTGCTGACGGCCGTTATTAATCCCATGGCGATGACAATGAAAAGGTATGTCATATCCTTTGTAGAAATTCCTTCTGTACGGTAGCGGAGCATACTGAATACGGCAAATAATCCGAAAGCCGCACCCATACTCATATCTACTTTATTGAGGAGATATGTAATGATAAAGATGATGATGTTGAATAGAAAAAAGGTAAAGAGATAATCCTTCTTTCTGTAAATGCGGAAATAAATAAACCGCACCAGAATGATCATACTGATTACGTCAATAAGCAAGCGCCAAAAAAACTTGTCGCTCAGTTTGTCAAACATTTCTAAATTGGAAAACATATCACTCATGCAGAAAGTAGTTTATTTAGGTAAATTAATGTCGGTTTAAATCGATTCTTTT
The DNA here is from genome assembly GCA_038206355.1 of Bacteroidia bacterium. Classification (GTDB taxonomy): domain Bacteria; phylum Bacteroidota; class Bacteroidia; order AKYH767-A; family 2013-40CM-41-45; genus JAPLDB01. Next base: position 62,281 of record JBBRAY010000007.1, on the reverse strand, counting down.
TTATTTCAGGGTGCAAACTTATCACTCCCAGGCAATATTTGCTGATTGATTTTTCTCTGACGTGGTATTTTCTCATTAGTGAAATAAAGCTGCTCTTATCACGTGAAGAGCCCTGTTTTACTTCGGCAATCACCAACCCATCGTACGTTTTCCGGCTTTTTTCGTCCATGAAAGTGAGGTTGGTATCAATCGTTAGTCTTTCCTGTGTCGTCTTGCTTACGAAAGTATGCCTGCGATAGTTTACCCATATTTGGGCTTTATATTTTAGGGGGTCATGTCCGCTTACGTCAATTAAAAATTCTTTTGCTTTCCCTTCCAGTTCCTTTACGATTTCGTGGTGCTTGAATCGCTCCTTTACTGTACGTCCTTTATTACTTTTAAACTTCACCTCAAAAAAGTGGAGGTTACTTTCCACGTACTTCCTCGAACGGAATTTAAATCTGTTCTGCTTTCCGTTATGATGCTGGAGATACAATGAAAAATCATCGGTATCAAAATACAACGTTTCGTAGTTGCTATATCTGCAATCGGCAATTTCAAGGACGCGGTAATCCTTTATCATATCCTGAAATACTTCGGGAATAAGCGCATCATGAAACATAAACTTGGTATCCACCCTGTCCTGCAACTTTACGCTATCCATCTCTTTTAGTGAGATGGGATCAAAACCGGTTAAACTATTTTCGTAGGGGGTCAAAATTTAGTATTCGTAGGTGAATTTTCGCACGGAGATCAGGTTGTTTTTTCCATCGTATGTCCTGCGTTCGGTTTTCATCCCTTTGTTATCGTAAAGGTTAGTCACTTTTTTAGTAACTGTATTTCCGGCATCAAGTGTGATTTCTGCTGTTCGGTCGCCGTTGGCGCTATAAGAGTACATGTTTTTCTCAACGAGAGATCCGTTGCCGTCATATTCTGCTTCTTCTATCTTATCGCCGCTGGAATTATACTTTGTTACAAACTTCTTTTTTATTTTTCCTTCATTGTTGTAATGGATCTCCTCTGTTTTATCCCCACTTTTATTATACAGATAAGACTCATGAAATTTAACATTCCCACTGTCGTTGTAGTTGATCTCTTCAATCAGATTTCCATCATTGTCATACTTATCGTAAGAGTCTTTAACCGTAACTTCCTTACCATCTCTGGTGAGTGTTTTACTGACGGAAACCGATTTTACTTTATTTTTTTTGATGTCCTTTTTACTTTGTCCGAATGCACTGAAGGACAAAAGAAAACAAACAGTAAGGATATATTTTACTTTCATTGGCAAACACTATTAAATTAGTTGAACTTCCAAATGACAATATCCGGTAATATTATCTCCATGCCATTTCCTGAAACAACAACATCAATAAAGACAGGAACCTTAGGTAAATTAAAATCAACTATACCATTTATCGCAAGACCTGTAGTATCAGGAGTATATGCAAAAATACGGTAATCACCCATAGGAAGCTGGTTGAAAAAATATTCCCCATTCCAAGAGGTTTTATAATCATCAAAATAGGTTTGATGAATATCGCCATTAATAATAAATACATCCTGATCATGAACATAATAGGAATCAACCGGTAATGAAAAAGTAGGGTCCCATTTTTCTAAAAATACTTTTCCCCTGATCACGGAAGAACCCTGTTTATTATTTTTCAGAATGGTAAGATCGGGAACGGCAACAGTAGATCCGTTTTCCTTAATTTCAACGGAGGCAAAAACAGGAATCTTTGGTTTATTCTCATCCACGAATCCGGTTACTGAAACGCCTGAAGTATCAGTGGTATAAGCGAAAATTTTATAGGTGCCTTTTTGAAGGTATTTAAATTCATATTCACCATTGTAAGATGTTTTGTAGTTATCATCGTAGGTTTCATGGTCATTCCCATAAATGATATAAACACTTTCGTCAGGTGCAGGAGAATGAGAGAGCAACGCGTTGAAACTGTTATTATATTTTTTAAGCATCACTTTACCATTGATCGTTGAGGTACCGCCTTCTCCTTCTTCTTTTTTACATGATGCAATAAAAAGGATGGCAATTAAAAGGAAAATGGTTGAAAAGTTTGTTTTCATTTCCAAAGGATTTAAAATGGAATGCAAAGATGAAATATTTTTTTTACCCGTAACCTGAATTACTTCTGAAGTAATATGAGAAAAGATGATACGATAGCCTGCTCAAAAGGTTGTTAGAGGCGAATAAAAATCATTACCGGCTTATAAAACCATTTGTATTACTTTTAGCAGTTGAAAATCAAAAGGATGAATAAAACTAAATGGGTATCGGAATTTATTGAATTTGCATCACTCGATGAACTTCCCGAGGATGATAAAAAACTGGTTGAGCAAGCCAGAAAAAGCGTGATGAGTGCCTATGCGCCATATTCCAGATTTAGTGTTGGTGCTGCTGTGCTACTGGAAAACGGAATCGTGATACTCGGAAATAATCAGGAAAATGCCAGTTATCCTATTGGCATGTGTGCTGAAAGGGTTGCCGTTTTTGCAGCGGCGGCGAATTATCCCGGGGTAAAAATCAAGGCAATAGCAATAACAGCGTTGTCGAAGCAATTTCTGATTGACAAGCCAATAACTCCCTGTGGTGCCTGCCGTCAGGCCATTGCAGAGTATGAGCACAGGTATCAGAACCCAATCAGGTTAATAATGGTCGGGGAATCGGGTAAGGTACTCGTGGCTGATAGCATAAAGCATTTTCTACCACATCAGTTTACGGGTGATGATTTGAAAGCGAAGTCATGAGATTCAATTCTTAAAAACGGAAAAAGACAAAACCGAAATGAACACAGGAAATTTATTTCTCGAAGAATCAATTAAAAGTTTTCGCGGACTAAAGTCAAATGCCGAGAAAGCATTGGAGCAACTTGGTGACAGTGAACTTCATTGGGCATTGAACGAAGAATCAAACAGCATTGTCATCATTATGAAACACCTCGCCGGCAATATGATATCCCGCTGGACAGATTTTCTGACTACAGACGGAGAAAAGGTAAACCGGCACAGAGACGGTGAATTTGAAGATGATTTCAAAAGCCGGGAGCAACTTATGGAATACTGGAACCGAGGATGGAAAGTATTATTAGAATCCTTAAAAAGCCTGGATGAAAATGACCTTATGAAAACCGTTTACATCAGACAAGAGGCGCATACGGTGATACGCGCTATGCAAAGGCAACTTGCGCATTATGCTTATCACTGCGGACAGATCGTTTATGTCGCAAAGCAGATCAAGGGTAAAGATTTTAAAACACTTTCGATTGCGCGGGGAGAATCTTCCAGATTTACAATGAAGCCTCCTGAATCAGGAATATAAATATACATTTAACCCTTCCACAAATATAGAACAGTTACCTGAGGGAAAAAGACAGGAATCCATACATAAATTCAATTATCTTTTTCAATTTGTAAATCTATCTTTGCCAATCTCTGAAAAAAGAAGAGAGGGAAATTGATTTTTTATTTCATTATGGCTAAACTTAAATATTCAAAAGAGACATATATCAAATGGTATGAGGACATGTTACTCATGCGCAGGTTTGAGGAAAAGGCCGGGCAATTGTACGGCCAGCAAAAGATCAAAGGATTTTGTCACCTCTACATCGGACAGGAAGCACTTGTTGCAGGAGCGATGAGTGTATTAAAGCCGGAGGATAATATGATCACAGCATACCGAGACCATGCCCATGCTTTAGGGAAAGGAGTTTCCGCACGTGCTGTAATGGCAGAACTTTTCGCCAAAGCCACAGGATGCAGTAAAGGCAAGGGTGGAAGTATGCACATGTTTGATTCAGACAAACGTTTTTTCGGCGGACATGGAATTGTGGGTGGACAGATTCCGCTTGGTGCAGGGATAGGATTTGCTGAAAAATATCTCGGGACAAAAAATGTTACACTGTGTTATATGGGCGATGGTGCTGTTCGTCAGGGTGCTTTTCATGAAACGCTGAACATGGCCATGACATGGAAGATTCCTGTGGTATTCATTATTGAAAATAATAATTACGCCATGGGAACATCGGTGGAGCGTACAAGTAACGTTACAGATCTTTACAAGCTCGGACTTGCCTATGATATACCATCAGAACCGGTTGACGGAATGCGTGTTGAAGATGTTCATGATGCAATTGAAAAAGCGGTAGCACATGCACGTGCCGGTAAAGGTCCTTCTCTTCTGGAGATGAATACCTATCGTTACAAAGGCCATTCAATGAGTGATCCTGCCAAGTATCGCACGAAGGAAGAGGTGGAACAATACAAAGCAAAAGATCCTGTTGAGATGGTTTTGAAAACGATCATGGATAATAAAATGGCAAAACAGGAAGACATTAATGCCATCATAAAAAAGGTTACAGATACAGTGGATGACTCCGTAAAATTTGCTGAAGAATCGCCGTATCCGGATCCGTCGGAACTTTATAAGGATGTTTATATGCAGGAAGATTATCCTTATATTATTGAGGAATAATAGAAGTAAGATTTTGGATGTAAGACGTAAGATTTTAGAAAAACCAGAGAAGTTCATATTCATATGAGTCTCCCTTATACCAAAAAATAAAAAACAAAAAGTAAAATTTTAAAATATGGCTGAGATAGTAAGAATGCCCAAGATGAGTGATACGATGACAGAAGGCGTCATTGCGAAGTGGCATAAAAAAGTAGGCGATAAAATAAAAACAGGTGAGCTCGTTGCTGAAATTGAAACGGACAAAGCCACTATGGAATTTGAAAGTTATCAGGAAGGCGTTCTACTCTACCGTGGTATTGAAGAGGGCGCATCGGCTCCGGTAGATGGAATTCTAGCCATTCTTGGTAAAGAAGGAGAAGATTATAAACCGCTACTTGATGCAGAGAAGGGCAAAGAACCAGATAAAAAAGAGGAGCCCAAAAAGGATAAAAAGGTGGCGTCTCAGTCTTCACAGATGAAGGTTGTTGAAATGCCAAAGCCCGTTGTAAAAGCAGCACCTGCGGCTGTTCCTGCCATGAAATCAGTATCGTCTTCCACCGATTCAACCTTAAAAGCATCACCACTGGCAAAAAGACTATCATCTGAAAAAGGTATTGATTTGACCAAAGTTCAGGGAAGCGGTGATAACGGAAGAATCATAAAGCGGGATATCGACTGGTTCAAGCCGGGTAATGTGGTTGCCTCATCTGCAAAGGAAAAGAAGGAAGAACACATTGTGTTGCCCGAATCATTTATTACAGAAGAATCATATGAAGAGGTCGCAGTATCTCAGATGCGAAAGACCATAGCACGCAGGCTTGCTGAAAGTAAATTTTCTGCACCGCATTTTTACCTCACCATAGACATTGACATGAACAATGCAATAGGCGCACGTGAAAGCATTAATTCAGCTACAGGTTCAAAAATTTCATACAATGACCTTGTGATTAAAGCCGCAGCATTTGCTTTACGTGTTCACCCGAAAGTAAATTCATCGTGGTTGGGAGATACCATCCGCATCAATCATCATGTGAATATCGGAGTGGCCGTAGCAGTAGATGAAGGATTGCTAGTGCCTGTAGTACGATTTGCAGACAGCAAGACGCTGGGAGAAATAAATGCTGAAGTGAAAGCTTTTGCACAAAAAGCGAAAGAGAAAAAATTGCAACCCGCTGACTGGGAAGGAAACACATTCACCATTTCCAATCTGGGGATGTATGGAATTGAAGAATTTACCGCCATTATTAATCCACCTGATGCATGCATTATGGCAGTTGGGGGCATACAGCAAGTGCCTGTCGTAAAAGATGGCGTAGTGGTACCGGGGAACCGAATGAAGGTTACACTTAGCTGTGATCACCGAGTGGTGGATGGCGTAACAGGTTCTGAATTTTTAAAAACATTTAAAGGCCTGATGGAAAATCCGGTAGTGATGCTGGGAATGGGAAATATATGAAGTAGGTAGGAGGTAGGAGGTAGTAAGAAGTAGGTAGGAAAAAGGAGGAAGAAGGAGGAGGCAGTTGGCAAAAGGCAATAAGCAATAAGCAAAAGGCAATAAGCAAAATTAAATCGTTTCAATTGTAGTTATTGCTTCGTGGCAATGGCTATTTTTTTTGTTATTGAATTTTCTGCATTATAAGTGTGGCTGAAGTAAATACCGGATGCTACTTTAGGAAGGAGGAAGGAAGTAGTAAGAAGTAGGTAGTAGGTAGAAGTAGGAAGGGGGTAGTAAGAAGTAGGAGGCAGTTGGCAAAAGGCAATAAGCAATAAGCAAAATTAAATCGTTTCAATTGTAGTTATTGCTTCGTGGCAATGGCTATTTTTTTTGTTATTGAATTTTCTGCATTATAGGCGTGGATGAAGTAAATACCGGATGCTATTTCAGGAACCGGGTTAATGGAAATGGTGTTGATCCCTTCTCTTAGTTTGCATCTTTCATTGACTATTCGTATGCCGGAAACAGAAACTAAATCAAACATCATATCCTGATTTTTATCGCTTGAGATTTCCAATATCAAAGACCGGTTTTTGATTTCACAGGAATTGATTGAGCATATTCCCGGGCGGTAAGAATCCGAAAATGTTACCACCGTTGTATCCATGGGAAATGCGCAAAGGGTAAGTGTTCCGCCAGACTGGTAACGATGAAGGGCAGGATTGGTATCATCAACGTACGTATTAGGTATTCCGACAGCGGGAAGTGCAAAAGAAATATTCCAGAAGGCCGGCGGAATTGTGTCGAGGTAATAGGTAACGTCAGGAAGGTTATTGGTTCCTGCCGGTGTTATGTTTCCACGTACGTTATTTCCGTATTCAAAATGATTGGAACCGGCAAGCGTGTACATGCCGTGAAATAAAGTTGTATTCGATACATCGTTCCCTACAAAATTCTGCCTGTCACTTTGCACAGTGCCGGAAGACATTATTATTCCATACAGTTCTATTTTATTCCTGAAGAAAGTATTGTATGGTCCTGAAGGGCCCCATGCCTGATCGATTTGTAAATTTTGCGCGATGTTTCCTTCATACAGGTTTGCAAACGCATAATGTCCGTGGAGGCATATGTCGGCGGCATAATCTGCAATGGGTTCGGAGCGGTTCGGTTCGCGGGAATAGTTGTATCCGAAAACATTTCCGTTGGCGCCCTGCTTGATGATCATGGCATGTCGAAGTATTTTGAAAATATTATCTTCAACTTTATTGGAGCATGAATGGGTAATGATCACTACGCCGTATCCATGGGTGCTGGCGCCGTCATAAATGTAAGATTCATGAAAATAGCATCCTGAAATATCACAGTGTAAACTCGCTTCAAGTGCCACGTGCGCGCAGATGCTTTTCTCGCTTTCCACGCCGCGCATCCAGCAATTTGATGCGTATGAAAAATTTACGCCGAAGTTTACACTAGGTGCATTCCCATCAAGTCGGATCATTTTAAAACATTCAAGGCCGCACTGTTTGCGCGTAATAATTTTCCGGATTTCCGGATTCAGTGCTGCGTCAAAATTAATTCTCAGCGCTTCATGAATCCAAAGTGTATCTCCGCTTAACGAGTCAATCCGTGACAGGTGACCTACAGAGAAGTCAGCCCATGTTGCGGGGTTGGTATCCCATGATCCGTTCGCCTGCCGGATTTCTATTTCATCACCGGAGGAAAAAATCGAATCGGCATTTGGTAAAACCAGTTCAAAAGATCCTTTCGTAAAGCCCGAGGTAATGGATGAAAATAAATTTGAAGCGCCATGTGAAATGTTGATAGAATTTGCCGTAGCATTATTGAAGTCGAAAGAAAGAATTGTTGAATCAGAACCTGCACCTCGCAGCACGGCACTGTCAGGAAGATTAATTGATGAACGAAGGACGTAATTCCCGGGAGGAAAATAAATAACGCCGGCTAACCCTCCGAGCGCATTGAGGGCAGCAACCACTGCGGGCCGGTCATCAATTGTATCATTTGCTATGGCGCCGAAGAGTGTTACATCAATAATATTTGAATACTCAGGAATTTTTCCTTCAAATCCCGCATTGTGCCAGTCAGCAAGTAAACTGTCGGGAATAGTTTGTGCTGATGCACAAATCCAAATAGAAAGCAGTCCCAAAGAAAAAATAAATTTCATTTTTTGTGATAATAATACGCTTTAATAATGGTTTATGAAAACGCATGAGAGGTAAAAACGTTAGCTCCTTTCATACATAAAAACAATTTTCATTGTTACATTTACCCGATTCAATTCTAAAATCATGACCACCCATTCACATCTTCACAGTGCTGACGGTTCAGCGCATCATCCGCATCATCACGAGGAGCATTTCACGCAAAGCGAGTTTGTGCGTGATGTAGTGATTGGAATGGCTGATGGATTAACTGTTCCTTTTGCACTTGCAGCAGGACTAAGTTCAGTTGCTTCAGTTGGAAACCACATCATACTCACGGCTGGGATGGCTGAGATCATCGCCGGCTCAATAGCGATGGGATTGGGCGGTTATCTCGCAGGCAAAACTGAAGTGGAGCATTACGATAGCGAGCTAAAAAGGGAATACAGGGAGATCAAAGAATTTTATGACGTAGAAATAAAAGAATGCAAGGACATATTTGCAAATTATGGTCTTAGTGAAGATAGCCAGCAAAAGCTTGTAATGGAACTGGCAAAAAATGACGATAAGTGGGTTGATTTTATGATGAAGTTTGAGCTCGGCCTTGACAAGCCCGACATTAACCGTGCCCGCCAAAGCGCCCGCAACATCGGTGTAGCTTATATTGTAGGAGGAATTGTTCCGCTGTCGGCATATTTTTTTACTGATACCCCGCAAAAAGGTCTACTATTTTCAAGTATCATCACGATATTTTGCCTGATGATTTTTGGATATTATAAAAGCAAAGTCACTGATCAGCCACCATTACGGGGTGCATTCCACACGATGCTTATTGGCGTGCTTGCCGCCGGAGCAGCATATTTAGTAGGGAGGTTGTTCACCGCTTAAGTTTACATAAGGGGGGAATTTATGCTTCCTTCACGCACCAACCTGCGAACGGATAATATTCAATGCACCACCGGCTTTAAACCATTCGATCTGGTTTTCATTATAGGTGTGATTAACTTTGATTTCATCAGATGATCCGTTTGCATGGTGTAAAATAACGACCAATGGTTTTTCGGGTGCAAAAGATTTCAATCCAATGATGTCAATTGTGTCGTCTTCTTTTACTTTGTCATAGTCTGATTTATCCGAAAATGTGATGGCAAGCATTCCCTGCTTCTTCAGATTTGTTTCGTGTATGCGTGCGAAAGATTTTACAAGTATAGCGCGTACGCCAAGGTGACGGGGCTCCATGGCTGCATGCTCCCGTGAAGAACCTTCGCCATAATTTTCATCACCGACAACGATACTACCAATACTGGCAGCTTTATATGCCCGCTGAACTTTCGGTACGCCATCATAAACACCGGTAAGTTGATTCTTTACAGAATCGGTTTTGTCATTGAAAGCATTCAATGCACCGATCAGCATGTTGTTTGAAATATTATCGAGGTGACCGCGGAATTTCAGCCATGGTCCTGCCATTGAGATGTGGTCGGTTGTACATTTTCCTTTTGCTTTAATTAAAAGTTTCAGGCCTGTGATATCCGTTCCTTCCCATGCAGCAAACGGATCAAGAAGTTGCAGGCGTTCAGAGGCAGGGGAAACTTTTACCTGGATGGCGCTTCCGTCTTTGGCGGGCTCCTGGTAACCGGCATCCTCCACGGCAAAACCTTTCAAAGGCATTTCAATACCCTGCGGTTCTGTCAACTTTATCATTTCGCCTTTACTGTTGGTGAGAAAATCTGTAATAGGATTAAAGCTGAGGTCGCCGGCAATGGCAAGCGCAGTTACAATTTCAGGCGATGCAACAAAAGCATGCGTATTCGGATTGCCGTCATTGCGCTTCGCAAAATTTCTGTTGAAGGAAGTAAGGATAGAGTTCTTTTTGTCAGGATCTTTAGAATGTCTTGCCCACTGGCCGATGCAAGGTCCGCATGCATTGGCAAGTACAACGCCACCCATCTTTTCAAAAGTTTCCAGGTAGCCGTCGCGCTCCACTGTATATCGCACCTGTTCTGAACCGGGAGTTACCGTATATTCTGATGTTGCCTTCAGTCCCGCATCCACGGCTTGTTTGGCCACAGAAGCAGCGCGGGTAATGTCTTCATATGATGAATTTGTACACGATCCGATTAGTCCTACTTCAAGTTTTGAGGGCCAGCCATTTTCCTTTACGGCAGCAGCAAATTTTGAAAGCGGCCATGCAAGATCCGGAGTAAATGGTCCATTGATATGCGGTTCGAGTTCTGAAAGATTAATTTCAATCACTTCATCAAAATATTTTTCAGGATGCTCATATACTTCTTTATCGCCGCGCAAGTGTTCAGCAACCTTATCTGCTTCAGCGGCGACGTCGGAACGCTCAGTACCATTCAGGTATTCAGCCATTTTTTTATCATAACAGAAGATAGAAGTAGTGGCGCCAATCTCAGCACCCATATTACAGATGGTTCCTTTTCCTGTACATGAAAGTGATTCAGCGCCATCACCGAAATATTCCAGTATTTTATCTGTTCCCCCTTTTACTGTAAGTATTCCTGACACTTTTAAGATAACATCTTTTGCAGAAGCCCATCCGCTTAATTTTCCGGTAAGTTTTACTCCGATGAGTTTAGGAAATTTCAATTCCCATTGAAGTCCGGCCATTACATCACATGCATCGGCTCCACCTACACCTATTGCAATCATTCCAAGTCCGCCGGCATTAACAGTATGAGAATCGGTACCGATCATCATTCCACCGGGAAAAGCATATTGTTCCAATATCACCTGGTGAATAATTCCTGCTCCGGGTTTCCAGAATCCTATTCCATATTTATTTGAAACGGAAGAAAGAAAGTCATACACCTCTTTATTCTTGTCGAGCGCAGTAATTAAATCTTCTTTGGCACCAACTTTTGCCTGGATTAAATGGTCGCAATGCACGGTACTTGGAACAGCGACCTGAGCGCGGCCTGCCTGCATAAATTGCAATAATGCCATTTGCGCCGTGGCATCCTGCATGCCAACGCGATCGGGGTTAAAATCAACATAAGATACTCCCCTTCCAAAAGGTTTTTGCGGCAACGAATCAGAAATATGAGAATAAAGAATTTTCTCCGTCAGGGTAAGTGGTTTGTTCGTGAGTTTACGTGCAGAATTAATGCGCGAGGAAAGGTTTTTATAAACCTCTTTTATCATGTCTATATCGAATGCCATAGTATAAATTTGAATTTGTCGCGAATTTACAAAAACAAACTCTTTCTAAAGCAGGCAGAAAGTCTGTATTTGTAAGATATCGGTCGTTTTTAGCTGCACATCCTTCATGTGACGTCTATATTTGAGAGTCAAATCAAGTAGAAATGTTTGAAAACGACTATAAAGATCAAAAATACAGTGAAGAACACAGGTTTTTCGCGACAGCCTTTCTGGTCCTTCAAATAGGATTAACGGCGTTTCTGTTATGGTTCTTCCTCATTCAATCTTAATCTAAGGATAAAAATAACATATAAAAAAAATCAATAAAATGGAAAGTTTAAAATTTTACCTGGGTGAAACGACTGAAGAAAATTCAAATCCAATGAGTATAAGCAGCGAAGCCGTGATCAATATGGTTGGAGTCATCTTATTCTACGTGGTCTTTTTTGTTGCCTTCAATGTATTTTCAGGCTGACACTTTGTTATCAAAGACAACCTGAAATATGCTTCCACGGGGCTGATTCTCCATGACCGTTACTTTGCCATTGTGATTTTTTGCGATGTGCTCCACAAGAAATAATCCAAGACCAGTTCCTTTGGTGTTGCGTGTTTCTTCATTGCCAGACCTGTAAAATTTTTTGAAAATTTTTTCTCTTTCTGCATTCGCAATTCCTCTTCCCTGATCTGATATTTTCAGTATAGTTTTACTACCACCTCTTTCTAACTCTGCGGTAATTTCAGATTGCGCCGGAGAATATTTTAATGCATTCTCGATTAAATTATTCAGCATCAGTGTAAGCGCGAGTTTATCGCCATGAATAACAATGTCATCCTGAATAATTGTTCTGATGCGTTGATGAAAATCAGGAAGCGCATTAAATTTCTGGGAAATAAGTCGTACAAGTGCACTCAGGTTGAGCTGTTCTTTTGAAAACGAATATCCTTTGTGGTCAATCATGTTGGCCAGCAATGTATTTTCTACCAGCGTATCCAATCGTTCAGTATCAGCAATTGCCTTTGCAATAAAAGATTGCTCCTTCTCTTTATCCAGCTGATGTTTTTGAATGGTTTGTAAATAAAGTTTGATAGAAGCCAGTGGTGATTTAAACTCATGCGTAATACTGAGGAGAAAATTTTTTTGCATTCTTGCCAGTTCCATTTCCTTGCGGATTGATCGAATCGTCTGGTAAGTCACCCATGACAGAAGGGAAAGAAATACAAGTCCTTCGCCTGCAATCATCCAGTAACGCGAATGGAGTTTGGCCACCAGACTCGCTTCTTCAACAGCAGCCTTATCAGCAGGATATTTCAGCTGAACAATTTCTATTCTGTGTCTGTAAACTTCATCGTTTAATTTAATAAGCAAATAGCTCCACCAGATAAACTGAAGGAGAATATATATGACGAGGACGGCGAAAATTCTGACAGACTTCATACTACGAAAATAACATTAATGATCAACAAAACTCAGAGATAAAAAGCTATGCTGCTCACCCTTCCCTGTATTATAAATCAGAATATTTTTAAGTGGTTTTGAAATCGCAGGTCCTTTAATAAAGTGCTCCGGGATTTGCTGTGTTTCAATAAATCTGACGGCCAGCCAGAGCGCCAATGCCGTAGTACTTGGGTGTTCACCGGTGAAATGTTTGAAGTGAAGTTTTACTATTTCGGGATCTAAAATATTTTCACATGAATTGTAAAAGGATTGAATCCTGACATCTCCATTTTCACCTGAAAGAAACGCATCATGATATCCGTGTTCAGCAATAAATTCTCTTAGTTGCGTGGATACTTCAAAGGGATCATCGGTATGCAGCATCCTGATTCCCCTGACTTCCATAAACGATCCTTCCCTTCTATTACCTACTATAAACATGGCAGAACCTTCACCGGCAATACTACCTTCAGTTGATGAGTCATAGAGATCAGTGCCTGTCACTTTTTCCTTTTTGTACCAGCCATCGAGCCGTTCAAGGTTATAATTGTAGCTAGACACTTCGTCAACTCCGCCCACGAGATAAGAAGCATTCTTATTTTCCCGCAGCATGATGATGGCATTGAGCAAGGCATTTTCAAATGCAAGTCCCCGGTGAATATGCGTAATATTAAATCCGGTATTTGAAGTCGTAAGTCCGATCTGTGCGGCAATGGCATTGGGAGTGCTCTGAACAAAATTCGTTGGGGTTAGCCGGCCTTCTTCATATTCAATAATCTGGTTGAGGAACTTCACACAGTCTTCCATGCCTCCATTTGCACTACCGATAATAACACCATCAGGTTTTTCTGATCCCGTTAACAATGGCAATGCAGCCCCCACACCAAGTCTCACGGCCTTTCCCATTCTCCGTAAAATATTCAGCGGAATCCCGGCATATTTTGGTTCAATGACTTTCAGAATATTATTTTCCGGAATTACACAGGTATCCATATCAACATTCCCGAAGGTATGCTGGGGCGATATACAGGAAGACCGGTGAATAAACATGCGTTAGTCTTTGGAAAAAATAAGTGAAGTGCAATTGCCTCCGAAGCCGAATGAATTGGACATGACATGATCTAACTTTTTATTTTCCGTATTTCTTACCGGAATAAGCATTGTACTTTCTATGCAGTTGGAAAAATTAAGGCCCGGATATACTTCTCCGTGATGTAAGGCAAGAATACTGAACACCGCTTCCACAGCAGCAGATGCACCTAATGTATGGCCGATTTTAGATTTTGAAGACGCAAAGGGAGGTACATTTTCAAATATGCGTATCATGGCTTTGCTTTCCACTTCGTCATTGTTTTCTGTGCCCGTGCCGTGCGTATTAATAAATCCGATTGATGATGGTAATAGATTGGCTTTCTGCAATGCTCCTTTCATGGCCTGATAAGGACCTTCGCCATTTTCACTCAATGAGGACGGATGGAACGCATCATTTGCGTTGCAATATCCCGCGACAGAACAATAATATTTTTTTCCCTTTACATCCTCTTCTCTTTCAAGCACCATAAAAGCCGCGCCTTCACCGAGATTCAGGCCATTGCGGTCTTTATCGAAGGGTTTACAATATCCCGGAGAAAGTATTCCAAGCGAATTAAATCCATTGATGGTGAACTTTGCCAATGAATCCACACCGCCGACGATGGCACGCTTTGCAAATCCGTTTTGAATAAGTTGGGCGCCGTACATTATTGCATTTGCAGAAGATGAGCAAGCAGTGTTGATTGTATTTATTACCCCTTTGATTCCAAATCTCTCCCGAAGAAATAAAGTTACTGAAGCACAATCATAGGACGCCATGTAAACAGATCCTGTTGTTTCACTTTTTGCATCGTTGTACAATTCATCGGTTTGACACATCCCACCAACTGTGCTGGCGCCGATAAGAGCTGTATCGTAGGTAGAAAGTTGCGTATTATCCAGTCCGCTGTCTTTGATGGCTTCTTCAATGGCATGCAATGCAAGCAGGGAAGTTCGGGTAACGCCGGGATTTTTTGTATTGAAAAGAGATTTGAACCTTTCATTTTCAATTTTTACTTCTCCGAATAGGAGGTTATCAGTATATTTTGATCTGACGAGATCACCCTTTGAAATTCCGCACGTGCCCTTAACCAAAGCATCATGATTAGAAAGAACAGAATCTCCTAAAGCTGAAATTACTCCCATACCGGTGACAACTACTCTGCCCACGGGAAAAAATTATTTGGTTCTGTTAGCGATGATATAGTCAACCATCGTTATGATACTGGTAAAAATTTTACGTCCGTCCTTGGGATCATTGATCTTGATGCCGTATTCACGCTCCAGTAAAACCACCAGTTCAATAGAATCAATTGAATCAAGTCCCAGTCCGTCGCCGAAAAGCGGCTGATCGTCAATAATATCAGCAGGCGTTTTTTCCAGCAGGTTCAGGTATTTAATAATGTGCTGTTTAAGTTCTGTTGTGAGTTGGTCTCTGTCCATGGTTAAAATCCTTTTCTGTAATTCAATATGAATTCGCCAAAGGTAATATTTCTGCGTACAAAGAACGTCTAAATGATCTCTCTTATCTATGTGAGTTCCCTCAATATTAATTAGTTTTGAAAAATTTTTCTCTTGCAATTCAAATCACGGGATTATTTCTCCTTTACCTCCCACTCAGCTTTTGGCACAGGTTTAAGCGCCTGGATCAAAATCCTGTGGCAGAGTAAATTTTCCATCCATCCCTATTTTATTCTGAAGGCGCTGTTTATTACATGTGCAATTATACTTTCCACTCCTTTCAGGTGGGTTGAAAAAATAAGGTTCAGGAAAAAGATTCAAAATGCAAAAGTTCAGAATCCTGTTTTCATACTTGGACATCCACGAAGCGGAACTACTTTTTTGCATTATCTGATGAGCAAAGATCCTTCATTTGGCTATTGTACAACAACACAGGCCATGATACCACATCTGTTTTTGGGCTGGTCCGGCATTTTTTCAAAGATCATTTCACAAGCGCTTCCTGCCAGCAGGCCCATGGACAATTTAAGAATGGGAGCTGAACTTCCGAAAGAGGAAGAATTTGCCTTGGCGGCATACGGATGTGAAAGCATGGTAACGGGATATTATTTTCCGAAATATTTTATAAAGAATTTTCAAAAGAACGTGCTTTTTGCCAATAATCCGGCCGCTGAAAAAAAATGGAAGAAACATTTCGATTATTTCCTGCACAAACTTTCAGTGGTAAACGGTGACAAACATCTACTGTTAAAGAGTCCTGCGAATACTGCACGGGTAAATGAAATCCTGTCCCTTTATCCCGATGCAAAATTCATTCATATCTATAGAAATCCTTTCGATGTTTTTCAGAGTCATCTTCATCTCTTCAAAAAACTATTGCCGATGCTTTCCTTTCAGCATATCAGCGACGAAGAACTGGAAGAAATTGTTTTTTCAACTTACATCAGCATTCATGAAAAATATTTCAGCGAGAAAGATTTGATTCCGAAAAATAATTTAGTAGAAGTTAAATACGAAGACTTCGTTGGGAATCCGATCAGGGAACTTGAACATATTTACAAAAATCTTTCTCTCCCCGGATTTGAAAAAGCAAAACCATTGATTGAAGAAGATTTGAAATCCTACAAAGATTATAGCAGAAATAAATTTTCAATGGAAGATGACCTTGCTGAAAAAATTGCTGCGCGATTCAGGTTTGCGTTTATGAAATTCGGGTATGAGACGGGGAATGGAAAATAATTAAGTGAGAATACGGCCACGATCCCGATAGCTATCGGGATCACTAATTGGCACTAATAAATTTTAAAACAATCAGGGTTGATATAGATTTTAAAACAATGAATGACCCCGCCTGACCTAAGGCATTGCTCCGCTGTGCACCTACGCTGAAGCTTCAGCGCAAGGGTAAGCTTTGCGAAAGCGATCCAAGACGATGTATCTAAAAACCAAAATACAGACTGCCACAGATTCACAGGTTTAATATCAATAAAAAGTCCGCAATCCGTGAAAACGCTTTTTCAAAAAAAATCCTTATTGTCAATTGGTAATTCCGATAGCTAACGGGATTGTGGCAAAAAATTGACGTCATATCGAAACACTGAAAATTTCTTCTATTATGCACGCCTGATTTTCCCTGTGTTCGTCTTCCGGATTTCATCCACGAAAAAAATACGTTGGGGAATTTTATATGATATAAGATATTCACTGCAATGTGAAATAATGTCCTCTGAATTTTTTTCTGACAACGGATTCATAACAATTTCGGCTTCTACAATTTCTCCGGTTACAGGATGCTTGCCAGCATAAACCCGTGCATCTTCAACATCTTTATACAACATTAATACCGACTCCACTTCCTCCGGAAAAACTTTATTCCCTGAAACGTTAATCATGGATTTGCTTCTTCCTTTTATAAATACAAATCCATCATTATCCATCACAGCAATGTCGCCTGTGGGAAACCACCCATTCACCAGTACTTCCTCCAGCATTTTTACAGGCCACAAATAACCCGAAAACATGCCCGGACCTTTAATTGCAAATGCGCCTTCTATCCCATGAACAACTTCATCCCCGTTGTCGTCAAGAATTGCAGCTTTATAATCAGGTAATGCTTTGCCAATACTTTCGCTTTTATCGTTTGCCTTTTCATGATTAATAAAAGGCAATCCTATTTCAATGATTCCGTATGCCTGCGAAACGGGAATCCCGTATTTATTATTAAAGCTTTTGCTCACCTCCGGTTCAAGTAATGCGGAAGTTGAGATTGCCGTTTTCAAAGTCTGAAAATTCAATTCATTTCCCCCTGAAGCAAGCAATCTATAATGCAATGGCGATGCGTATAAATGTGTAGCACGAAATATATTTGCCTGATTCACCAAAGACTCTGCAGCAAAATGATCACTGATAATCATGGTGACGCCATAACGGATATACAACAAAACAGAAACAACAAAATGAAAAGCCATCGGCATTACCCAAAGCATAATATTATTCTCATTCAGTTGCAATCCGTCATTAGCAGCAGCAGTACGCTCATATACAGCACGGTGAGAGATCACAACACCTTTTGAATTTCCGGTAGTACCTGAACTCGGACGAATAAATGCAGCACCCGGAAAAACAGCAGCAATGTTTTGTGATTTTATTTCCGAGAAAATGTATAAATCAAAATCATCATCAAGACTAATTTTCTCAGAAGCACCGGAAAAAGAAAATACACTTCCTGTTTCCGCCAATAAAAGGTGGATGGAAGCATCCTGAATTAGTTTTTCAATCTCATGACCGTATGTGCCGGGAAGTATCGGCATGGCAACTGCTCCCGCTTTTGCACAGGCAAATAAACCTGAAATGAATTTACTGCTGTTGCTGCATACAAATCCAATTCCTTTTCCTTTTATATCCTTTGCTGCCAATAACTTTTCACAGAGTAGATTTGCAGATTGATGAAGTTCCCGGAAAGAAGTTTTATTATCCTGTTCCACAATGGCCATACGACTTCCCCACTTCGCCGCAGCTTCTTCAAGAAATGAAAATACATTTTGGCTCATTGACTGAATGTCATTTTTTGTCTGATAAAATCTATTGCATCCTCCCTGCTTTTATTCTGAACTTTAAAAGATGCAAGAACACCTGCTGCATATCCGGTTCCAAAGCATGTTCCAATTACCCGTGCACTGGCGATTGCTTTTTCTTCCGCTGAAATCATTTTTCCGGCGAAAAATAAATTTTCCTTTATTCCTGACTCAAGACAACCGGCAGGAATTGAATAATAATCATTCTCTGCAAAGAAAGTCATCTCCACTCTTTTATTTCCTGTACGCCAGTATTCAACCGGCCATGCACCATTGCAAATACCATCAGTAGTTTTTATTGCCGATAGTACATCTGCATCTGATAAAATGGACTTACCCTTTGCCCGGATTCCTGTTCTCACTCCAATTTCTTTAGCAATCCAGTTAAGTTCACTTTTTTCAAAACCCGGGATTGATGATTTTATAAAAATAATTAATTCCTTTATCAGTTCAATTGCCCTTTCATAAATGCTTCCACCTTCTTCTACTCCGATTTTCCATGGCAAACCCATTTTAAACTGAATAGTATTTTCAATTAATGAATGAGGAATTATACTCAGCAAGTTGAAATATTCAGGGACCTTTCCTTCATCAATTTGCTTAGTGATGAGCTTTAATAATGAGAATGAAAGCTGGAATTCGTCAACGACAAAAATGTTCTTTAGTGAGAATACTATTGCTGCCGCCTGGTATTCTGTATCACGAATAATTTCATGATCTATCATAGAGCAGATTATTCCTTCTCCCGAACAATCAATAACCATTTTCGGGATGACATTTATTTTCTCATTTTCATACGAGCAGCAAATTGAAGTTATCTTATTGGAAGAAGCCTCCACTTTAATAACAGGTAAATTATAAAATACTTTAATTTTACTATGGGATAGAAATTCAATTGCTATTTTCTCAAAATCATTCGGATGAGCGGATAAAAACCAAAGTCCATCAGAAAATTTAACGGGCTTCTTTCCACTAAGGTGCATTAATCGTTCAGCAAAATTTTTCGGAAAACCATGCATAGCATATTCCGCAGAATGATTAGAGCGCAGATACATTCCGCAAATCGTCCCAACCACTGATGCAGTAGCACGACCTCCGGGATAAACATTCTTTTCGGCGACACAAACATTCATCCCTAATTCAGAAGCAGCCACAGCAGCAGCTATACCGGCAGCACCTGCACCGGCGATAAAAATATCGGTATCAATAATATTTTTCATTGTTTACTATTTGACTGCCCCGACCTAAAAGCTGGGGCAATGAAAAGATATAACTTGAATTTAAAATTCTAAGAAACATCAGAATTTCAATTTTCAATAAACTAAAATTTCAAACATCCGAACTCAACAAATTCCTTCCTATAGCTTCAAGAAGATTGTTTACCTGATCCCTTGTTATCCTGCTTTCATCAAAACTACAGATGATTTTTAATCTGCCGTTGAATTCTGTAAAAACAATATTCAACCCCGGCGGGGAAATGACCGGAGGGAAATGAGTAACATCTCTGACAGGTAATCCCATGAACAATTTATTTTCCAGACCGGAATTGGCCAGCAATGAAAATGCAAACGTGTTTGAATGTCCCTTGCCGGGTAGTTCAATGAATGTTCGATAAATAAAGTCAGGCAAAAAGCGAAACAGGTATAGTAGCGACCTGAATTTTTCAGGAATTCTTTTTCGCCCCTGCTGAATCATTTGCTTTGAAAATACACCGGCTACATTTTTTACACTTTCAATTTCATCAAACTTCACTTTAAAATAAATGAATGAAAGATAATTGGAAAGCAGAACATTTTTATGTGAAACAGGTCTTCTGTCAATGGGAACTGCAACAAAGAAATCCCCCTTCCTGTGAGAGAGTAAAGATTCAAATCCCGAGAGAGAGTAAACCACGTTTCCAAGATAATAAGGGAGCAATCCGGTTTTTATTTCATGATGATGCCGAAGTGATGTTTTTTGCGTTTCCTCCTTAGAAAGTTCAATAAATCCCAGTGCCGCTTTTGGATTATCCTTATTCTTCAGAAGCCGTCGGATGTTTCTTCCGGAACGCTTTGCAATAAATAATGCTGCAGCAATTGCATCAGTCATTTTTTTAAGAAAGGATCCTTCTACAGCCAGTGTTTTCTTCAAAACAATGTCGGAACTATCTCCCGAAATAATCGAAAGCAAATTTTCCATTCCTGAATAGTCGAACAATGCATGATTGGCCGAGATAAAAACGGATGTTTGAGAACTTCCATATACTATGTCAATATATATCGGACATTCATCAAAGGAACAATCCTTCGACTGCAGTCGTCTTACTATATTATTTACAACTCCTGATTTGTGAATTGACAGAATTTGTTTCTTGCTTTTTGTTCCAGATAATTTCCATTTGTAAACAGGGGAAAACCATTTTCTTACAAGCGACAAATTTGAAAGAAACAGAATGGCCTCATTCCGTTCAACAAGTTCATGAAATTTATTTTCAGGAATAACTCCGTCAACAACAACCATTGCACGGATTACATTTCCTGTCCCGGTATTTTTTCGCGACACATTATCAAAGAAAAGTTGAAAACGGTCGGCGCCACTGAGTGTAAATGTTTCGCGGATTCTCACTTTTCAATTTTCATGAAGCATGCAACAACAGTTTCCGCGGTCTTTAAATTTTCAGGGGTATAAGCATGATCGGGAAAAGCCAAACCTGTTTTACGCTCAAGAAATAAAACAAATTCGATGATACGGAATGAATCCATACCCATACTTTTCAAATCCATCATCATGTCAATTGATTCGGGTGCAATACCCAATTGCTTTGACAAGAATCCTGATGCCTCTGCAATAATCTTTTTCTGCTCCATATTAATCGCTGAATAATTCTGTCGCGCAAATTTAGTTTATCCCGAATACAAATGAACTTTATAAAGTATCCGGAATTACACATACAAATATCCATGAATCCTGTATGTTTGCCCGTCAGATGCAGGAACCAAAAAGCAATAAAAAAGCGATCATTATCGGTGGAGGAATCGCCGGACTGGCTGCATCTGTAAGACTTGCCAAATCAGGTTTCAGGGTAACATTAGTTGAAGCCAATGATGAAGTGGGTGGAAATATCAGGGAAATAAAATCAGGCGAATTCAGATTTGATACAGGGCCGTCCATCCTTACAAAACCTGAATACCTCAGCGAACTATTTCTACTCTGGAATAAAAATCCCGATGATTATATCAGGTTTCTAAAAGTAGAACCACTCTTTCGGTACTTTTTTCCTAATGGTAGTTTTATTGATTCCTTCTCAGACCGTAAAAAATTTGAAGAAGAATTAAAAAAGAAAACGGATGAATCATTCGAACATGTAAATAAACTACTCGATGACTCGGGTGAAATTTTTCGCCTGACGCACGAAGTATTTCTTGAACGTTCTTTACATCTTGCAAAAAACTATTTCAACTGGCCAACCCTACGGGGAATTCTGCAATTCAAAAAGGTCCGTGCTTTCCGCTCAATGCACAAATACAACAGCAAGGTTTTCAAAGACGAGCGCCTGGTTCAGTTGTTTAACAGGTATGCCAGTTATAACGGGTCTAATCCGTATGAAGCACCGGCTACATTAAATGTGATTACTCATTTTGCAGTGAACGGTGGCTCCTTTCTTCCTGAAGGAGGGATGGTAAATATTTCGAAATCATTAAAACGACTTGCAGAAGAAGCAGGCGTTGAAATAAAAGTGAAAACAGGGGCCAGAAAAATCTGTCATGAAAAAGGCCGCATTACAGGAGTCGAAACAACTTCAGGTTTCATTGCTGCAGACGTTGTCATCAGTAATGCCGACATCCATTACACGTATAATAAATTGCTCCCTGAATTACCAATGCCGAAAATTATCTCGGAACAACCACGATCGAGTTCTGTGATTGTTTTTTACTGGGGCATCAAGAAAATATTCCCTGAACTGGAATTGCACAATACTTTTTTTGGAAAAAATGACAGAGAAGAATATGAGGCATTATTTAATCGCAGTACAATATGTGAAGACCCAACTATTTACCTCTACAATTCCTCATTGATGAATCCGATTGATGCACCGGAAGGAAAATCGAACTGGTTTGTGATGGTTTCTGCACCGCATCAATGTGGGCAGGACTGGGTGAAAATGATTGCCGAAACGAGAAAGAAAATGCTGACTAAATTGAGCGAAGCATTGAAAGAAAATATTGAGGAATTGATTTTATCAGAAAATATTCTCACACCTCCGATGATTGAAAGCAATACCAATGCGTGGCTGGGATCTATTTACGGCAATAGCAGCAATAAATTATTTTCAGCCTTCCTGCGCCACCCCAATTTCAGTAAAAAAATCAAAGGATTGTATTTCTGTGGCGGAAGTGTCCACCCCGGAGCCGGCATTCCACTTTGTTTATTGTCTGCAAAAATTACGTGTGAACTTATTGACAATCGTACAAAATAGAAGCAGGATCTTTTTACTTTTACCGTCAGAAAAAATCACATATGATCATATATAATGTAACCGTAAACATAGAAGACTCCGCACATGATGAGTGGATGGAATGGCTAAAACAATCGCATATCCCTGAGGTGATGCGCACAGGAAAATTTACGTCATACCGCATATTCAGAATTATTGGTGATGAAGAGTCAGGTGGAAAGACATACTGTGTTCAGTATACCTGCGACAACATGAGTGACTTTCTTGAATATGAAACTCAGTTTGCCCAGGCCCTTCGTACCGAGTCACAGGTAAAATTCAAAGAAAAATTTATTGCCTTCCGAACGTTACTTGAATCGGTGGACTGAAGTATGGTCCGTTTTATTATTTTTTTATTTATTCCATCACTTCTATTTGCGCAGCGCAATACAGATAAGGAACGATTAGTTCTTGAACAAATGACGAATGCTTGTGCAACACTGAAAAGTGCGTCATTCATCATTCATACAACTGAAAGAATAAAAAACGGCAATATTGAAGATGGAGAAATATTTGTCAAGCTCCAGCATATTCCGTTGAAAATGTATTTACATATGTATCTTCCGAGGGTGGGGGTGGAAATTCTTTACCGTAGCGGCGAGTTGAACAATCAACTTTATATCTCGCCAAATGCATTTCCATACATCAACCTGAAACTGAGTCCTAACAGCATGCTTGTACGGGGAACATCTCATCACACTGTACTTGAGATCGGATTTGACTACCTGATGAAAATGATCGGGCATTACAAAACTACTTTTGGTGAAAAATTATACGACTACCTCGCTATTACTGATACCGTTCAGTTTGAATATCACCGGTGTATAAAGATGGAATTTGATTATCCACTTTTCAACTATACAACGCAGACTGTAAAAGAAGGTGAAAATCTCCTGGATATTGCCGGAAGAAATTTCGTGAGTGAATATATGATGGTGTGTGCAAATAAAGCCATTGACGACATATATGATGTAAAAACCGGACAGCAGATCCGCGTACCCAACATGTTCGGAAGGAAAATTATTTTTCTGATAGACATTAAGACCATGTTACCGCTTGTACAGGAAATTCATGATGACAAAGGCTTCTTTGAAAAGTATGAATATAAAAGTTTTGTATTCAATCCGGGTTTTGATCCTGCCGAGTTTACGCCGGGGTATAAAGGATATGGGTTTTGAAAACTTTTCCGGCAAAGACAAAAAGTTCGTAACGGATATTGGCGTCTGAAAATCAATATTGGCCATGCGTCTTATACGAAATATTTTTTCTTTCAAAACCAGCGATTACCTTTGAAAACAATGGCGCAAAACGTACACGCAAAAAAACATTTCGGTCAGCATTTTTTAAAAGATGAATCAGTTGCAAAAACTATTGCTGATTCACTTGAGCCACGAGGCCGGTACAAACAAGTATTGGAAATCGGTCCGGGAATGGGAATATTATCTCAGTTTCTCTTCCAAAAAAAAGAATTTGAAACAAAACTAATTGAGATTGACAAAGAATCAGTTCAATATCTGCTTGGAAAATTTCCCGAAAGAGCAAAAGACATTGCAGAAGGGGATTTTTTACAGATGGATTTAAAAAAAACTTTTCCTGAACCATTTGCCATCATAGGGAACTTCCCCTACAATATTTCAACACAGATATTATTCGCTGTTCTCGATCACAAAGAACTTGTTCCGGAAGTGGTGGGCATGTTTCAAAAAGAGGTAGGAGAAAGAATTGCATCACCTCCGGGCAACCGTGACTATGGAATTCCAAGTGTGCTGCTACAAGCCTGGTATGACGTAGAAATTTTATTTACGCTTAATGAAACTGATTTTAATCCTCCGCCCAAAGTGAAGTCATGTGTATTGCGGTTTGAACGAAAAGAAAGTTTTACACTTGGCTGTGATGAGAAAAAATTCTTCCGGGTTGTAAAAACTGCGTTCAATCAGCGAAGAAAAATGCTGGGGAACGGACTGATGCCTTTGCTGGAAAAAGAAAAAATTAAAACGCTACCATTTATAACACAAAGAGCTGAACAACTAAGCTGGCAACAATTTGTGGAGCTGACTAATGCAATTGAAAAAGCGGGAAGGATGTAATAGGTAAGATTTAGTATGTAACATAACATAAATGAAGATCCTTTTCATAGATAATGCACATCCTGTTTTACAGTTGTTGCTTAAAGAAGCGGGGCATGAATGTACTATGGGAAATATATTGTCGCGGGAAGAGATACTGAAAGTGATTGATCAATATGGAGGCGTTATTCTCCGCAGCAGAATTCAGCTTGACAAAGAATTTCTCGACAAAGCATCGCACCTTAAATTTATCGGCAGGGTTGGCGCGGGAATGGAAAGCATTGACATTAAGTATGCGGAAAGTCTGGGCATTGCATGCATTAATTCTCCTGAAGGCAACAGGGATGCTGTGGGCGAACATGCCATTGGAATGTTGTTATCACTTTTCAATAACCTTAACAGGGCCGACAGAGAAGTGAAAGAGGGGAAATGGATTCGTGAAGCCAACAGGGGCGTAGAGCTTTCAGGAAAAACTGTTGGGCTAATCGGATACGGTATGATGGGCCGCGCTTTTGCAAAAAAACTTTCAGGATTTGATTGCAACGTTATTGCTTATGATAAGTACCTTCATAATTATTCAGATGAATTTGCCAAAGAAGCTTCTCCTGATGAAATTTTTAGCGAGACCGACATCCTTTCGCTCCATGTACCGTTGTCGGATGAAACAGAATTTTTCGTAAACAATGAATACATCAACCGTTTCAGAAAAAATATTTACATCGTTAATACTGCCAGAGGAAAATGCCTGAAGACCGATGACCTTGTTAAAAACCTGAAAACCGGAAAAGTAATCGGCGCTTGTCTCGATACGTTGGAATATGAAGACACTTCCTTCGAGGCAGTAAACGGATTTAAAGAACACCTCAACGACCTGCTTGAATTCGCCGATAAAATAATCCTTTCACCACATATAGCAGGATGGACAATGGAAAGCAATGTGAAGCTGGCGAAAGTGCTGGCAGAGAAAATAATTATGAAGTTTAAATCATAATATGAAGCCGTCATTTTCTACATTCCTGATTTTTATATTCTGCCTGCAATTCTGTGAGGCCCGAAAATTAAAATACGGATTTGTGAGAAAGAAGAAAGTAGATTCTTACAGGCAAATCATTGATCTGAAAGATGGATGCCTGCTGGTGATGCTGCATTCTAATCAGAACAAAATTGATGCACTTCGAAAAAACGGCGAACCCGAAATTGCGGAACGTAATAAACGACTACAGGAAAATAAAAACAAATCTGTCATCAAAGCCTTCCACAAACATTTTAATTTTTGCCCTGTTTATTTTTTCATGAACTCTCAGGGAATTGATTTAATTGAAAAAGGAGTTGATACAATTACATTTTTGAATGATAGTCTGGTTTCCAACAGTTCCATTCATATGAATTCAAAAAAATTCCTTGTTGCACAATTTGGAAATATGCAAATGGATACTGCAAAATATTTCAACGGGTACCACATTTCAACACAGGATACCGGTGAATGGCGGAAGTCCTATTATTATTCAACTTCAACTTACCTTTATCAGGCATTTATTATTGAAAGTCCGCAGTTGATTGAGCTAAAAAGGCCATTCCCTTATTTCGTAATCATGACGGAAGTTGATGAAAGATTATTTTTTGTGAATTCAATTGTAAGGAAAACAAACCGAAGGATGAATCGCTTTCTCCTTAAGGCAAAGGAACAGATATTAAAGAAGAGGTTCAGCCCATACTTCACTGACATGTTACCGTATACAAAGAAAACCTAATCTTCCTTCATCACCAATTGCGCCGTATGCCTGCTGCGCTGTTCCAGTAAAATCGTTTTTTCTTTGGTGAGCGTATCAATAGTGGATGGAAAGTAATGCCGCACAGTTACGAGCCGCAGGTTGTCATTGTACAACACTTTGAAGTCTTTATGCAACTCTTCTATAAGAGCAGGAATTTTGAACTCATCATTATCAGCGCAAACTGAAAAACTGATCGCAGAATTCTGCATCAGGTTTATTTTCACTTTATGATCTGCAAAAGTTTTAAAAATTTTACTCAGCGCATCTTCGGCAACAAATGAAAAATCTTTTGCAGAGATGGAAAGGAGAATCTGGTTGGTTTTAAAAATAAAACAGGGCACCAAAGGTTTCGTATTGGAATAATTCCCTACACTCGTTCCATTTTCTTTCGGATTCAGAAAGGACCTTACCCGTAACGGAATACTTTTATTCTCAAGCGGCTTAATCGTTTTAGGGTGAATGACAGTTGCACCGTAATAAGTAAGCTCACCGGCATCCAGGTAACTCACTTCCTGTAATTTCACAGCATCAGAATAATATTTCGGATCAGCGCTCAACACGCCGGGAACGTCTTTCCATACAACCATTTCCTCGGCATTCAGACAAAAAGAAAGAATGGCAGCGGTATAATCAGATCCTTCTCTTCCCAGTGTTGTTGTAAAATTTTCGCTTGTGGCGCCAATAAACCCCTGCGTAATAAAAATGATGTTGTTAATATCACCGGGAGGAATTTTTTTCATTATAAGGCTTTCGGTTAATTCCCAGTTTATTTTTCCTTCGCGATATGTATTATCCGTCTGAATAATGTCGCGCGCATCAACCCATTTATTACTGAAACCATTCTCATTTAAATAAGCGCTCATGATTTTGGTTGACATCAGCTCACCTTGCGAAACAATCTGGTCATAAATAAATGCATATCCCTTTGCAATACCATCTTCCATCACCCATTCAATCTCAGTGAATGCATTTTCGATCTGGTGAAAAATATCGTGATCCGTTCTAAAACCAAGTCCGTCAAGAATTTTAAAATGAAAATCTTTCACCCCGGTAATCGCCTCCTTTATATCCTTCTTTTTGTAATAAAAAGCATTCACTACTTTCTCCAGTGCATTGGTCGTTTTCCCCATGGCAGAAATCACCACCACCAGCGGTTCGTTTTTAAAAAGTGAAAGAATGGCGGCTACGTTTTTTACTGATTCTGCGTCTTTAACCGAAGCGCCACCGAATTTAAATATCTTCATTAGTGAATACTTGTCTCAATTCTCGTATCGCAAATCTCATTTCCATTATATATCAATCTTACAATCCCACCACTCGGCTTCTATCCTCGCATCTAATCTCTTATAAAACTCAATCGCCCTTACATTCCAGTCCAGTACCTGCCAATGTAGTTGCTTAGCCCCTATCATTTTCGCCTCCTTCACATATTCATCAAATAATTTTTTTCCGATTCCTTTGCTGCGGTATTTATCTGTAACCACAATATCGTCAAGGTAAAGTCCTTTTCCTTTCCATGTAGAATATTTCACAAAATAAAGTGCAATACCAATTACTTTTCCTTCGTCTTCCGCAACATGAAATTCAAAAACAGGCTTCTCTCCGAAACCATCGCGCTCCATATCTGCAACGGTATTTGTTACTGCATCGGGTGCTTTTTCAAATTCTGCCAGCTCATGAATCAATGCCAACACTCCCGGTAAATCTTTTTTTTCTCCCTTGCGGATAATCATAATTCTGCTCTTATTTTAATATAAACTTCTCACCCGTATCGTATGCTTTACCTGCTTCAATGCATCCAGCACTTTCACTGACGTTTTTTTGTCAATGTCGATCACCGCATATCCGATTTGTGGATTTGTCTTCAGGTATTGTCCGAGGATATTTACATTGAGGTCAGAAAATATTTTATTCATCTCCGAAAGCACGCCGGGCTGGTTTTTATGAATGTGAAGAATGCGGTGCGTGTCTTCCTGCACAGGCAGATGAAGATCAGGAACTGTTAGCGAACCTACTGTAGAACCTGTGTTCAGGTAGTTCATCATTTTTCCGGCCACATCTACGCCAATGTTTTCCTGTGCCTCTACCGTACTTCCACCAATGTGCGGTGTTAAAAATACATTCGATAAATTCTGAAACGGGCTTTTGAATGGTTCTTCATTCGAAGCGGGCTCCCGACTGAAAACGTCTCCTGCATAACCACCGAGTTTCCCGTTTTGCAATGCCTCGCATGCATCCCCTTCTACAACAAGGTCGCCACGTGCGCAGTTGATAAGAATGGCTCCCTTTTTCATCTCGGCAATACTTTTTGCATCAATCATATTTTTTGTTGAAGGCAATCCCGGAACATGAATAGTTACCACCTCGCTGGCCTGCAACAATTCTTTCAGATTTTTAGAAGCACGTGCATTTCCCAATGGAAGCTTGGGTTCGATGTCATAATAAATAACATGTAGTCCCATGGATTCAGCAAGTACACTTACCTGCGAACCGATGTGTCCGTAACCGATGATACCAACTGTTTTGCCGCGGGCTTCAAAACTTCCGCTGCTGCTCTTGTCCCATTTCCCATTGTGCAGATTTTTATTCTTGTCAATGGCACGCCTGAGTAACAATATCATTTCAGCTATGACCAGCTCGGCAACAGATCGCGTATTTGAAAACGGAGAATTAAAAACAGCAACACCCATCTGTGTGCTTTCATTCATGTCAATCTGGTTGGTGCCAATACAGAATGCTCCGATACTAAGAAGTCTGTCAGCCTTTGCCAATGCATCTGCCGTTACTTGTGTTTTTGAACGTATTCCCAGCACATGAACGCCTTTCAGTTTCTCGCGCAGCTCTTCCGGTTTCAGGGCATGACTGAGTGATTCAATATTCACATATCCCTCGCGTTTAAAAATCTCAATCGCTGCTTTGTGAATTCCTTCCAGGAGGAGGATGTTTATCCTCTCCTTCGGGTATGAAGTTATTGCTGGTGTCATTGGGCGCAAAAATAGGGATTGAAGCCAAACTGTAATCAGTTGTGCGTTATTTGTTATTCGTTATTCTATATTGAGTCAATTCAAAAGATCCCTCCCTTCGGTTGGGATGACAGACACGATTGTTATAAATGGCGGAAGTAATGTTATCTAAATAAGTGTAGAATTCTGCCTTCCGCCTATTTAGATTCCATTGAACTTGTCATCCCAACCGAAGGGAGGGATCCATTAAACTTAAACTGACCCATTACCCCGTACAAAGGAATTCGCGTCACTAAAATCATTTTTCGATATTTGCGGCCAGAAACTACGAAATGAAAAAAGTAAACACACTCGGACAATTTATAATTGAACGTCAGAAAGATTTCCCTTTTGCAAAAGGAGAACTATCCAGACTGCTGCGCGACATCGGCATAGCGGCCAAGGTTGTAAACCGCGAGGTGAATAAAGCAGGTCTTGTGGATATCCTCGGAGAGCACGGTACGACCAATGTTCAGGGGGAAGAAGTTAAGAAACTGGATGTATTTGCAAATGAACAATTCATTGAAGCGTTGAGTTCCGGCGGTGAAACATGTGCTGTTGCATCTGAAGAAAATGAGGAGATCATTCACATTGCCGGAGAAGTGAGTGCCAATGCTAAATATGTAGTGAGCGTTGACCCCCTGGATGGTTCTTCAAACATCGATGTAAATGTTTCCATCGGAACTATTTTTTCGATCATCAGGCGCAGCAGTGAACCGGGAAATCCGGTTAATGAAAATGATTATCTGCAGAAAGGTACTTCTATGGTAGCAGCGGGATATATTATTTATGGCTCATCTACCATGCTGGTTTATACAACAGGACGCGGGGTCAATGGCTTTACGCTTGATCCGAGCATCGGCGAATTTTGTCTTTCGCATCCAGATATAAAATGCCCTGCCGAAGGAAAATTATATTCTATCAATGAAGGGAACTACGTTCACTTTCCTGAAGGAGTGAAACAATTCATCAAATATTGCCAGGTAGAAGATGAAGCGACGAAGCGTCCTTATTCATCGCGTTACATCGGTTCTCTCGTTGCTGATTTTCACCGGAACATGCTGAAGGGTGGAATTTTTATTTATCCCAGCACTGCCAAATCTCCGAACGGAAAATTACGTTTGTTGTATGAGTGTAATCCTGTAGCCTGGATCATTGAACAGGCCGGAGGAAAAGCAAGTGACGGATATACACGCATATTGGAGAAACAACCAAAATCGCTGCATGAGCGCACACCGCTGTTTATTGGATCGGTGAATATGGTGACGATGGCGGAAGAGTTCATGGAGAAGTTCTCGCCTAAGAATTAGGAGGTACGAAATACGAATCACTCCGAATTTACGAAATACTGAATTACGAATAAAGGAGAACTTTTTTAACTTTTCGTTTGTTTATTTCCTGAATCCGGGTCAGATACTGTTTCGTTTATCTCTCAAAATAAATAAAGATGAAATTCATTTTAATATCCCTTGCAGTTATTTCAACCTGCCTTATAGCCTGCGGACAATCTCCAGCAACTGAAAAAAAACAAAGTAAGATGACAAACTATGAAGTTGTTAAAACCGATGTTGAATGGAAAAAGCAACTTACTCCTGAGCAGTACCGTGTAACACGGGAGCAGGGAACTGAACGGGCATTCAGTGGTGTGTATTTGGACAACCATGAAAAAGGAACTTACAGATGTATTTGTTGTGACAATCCGCTTTTCACCTCCAACGCTAAATTTGAATCGGGCACAGGATGGCCAAGTTTTTACCAGCCGATTGATAATGTAAAAGTTGGGGAAACTACTGATGCAACTTACGGAATGACAAGAACAGAAGTGCATTGCAACCGTTGTGGCTCACACCTCGGACACGTTTTCGAGGACGGACCGAAGCCAACGGGGTTGCGGTATTGTATTAACTCTGCTTCGCTGATGTTTGAGAAAAAGTAAAAATCGAGCGTGGCGGATCGGTTAATCAACAGCCGTATTCAAAAAATCCAGCAGCGGCTTCATCGCTTTCGCAGTTGTAGTGAGCGTTTTCAGAAAATTTTTAGAGAGCACGTCTTTGTCGCTGAATTCATGCCAGACGAGGTAGCTGGTCAGTTTGAGAAGTTCAACGTCTTTGTGGTCTTTGTCATATCCTTTTGGAGGCCGCGCCAATTTATATTCATCGCTGCTATCCAGTGATCCGAATTGCTTTTTGAAGTTCTTGTCGGAGAGAATTTTATGAAGCTTCTTCCCGTTATAATCAATCTCCTGGCGGATCTTTTTCAAATGATCGGATGAAGGCATCCACCTCCCGCCTGCAATCATGCTTTTGCCGGGTTCGAGGTGCAAATAGTAGCCTGCTGTTTCCGCTTTCTTTCCGCCTTTATTTATACTTGCGCCCATATTATTTTTATACGGACGTTTGTCTTTCGCAAAACGCACGTCACGGTAAATCCTGAAAACGCAGTCTTTTGCTTTCAAGTTCGCCAGCGATTTATCAAACAATGAAAATGATTTAATGACATCGTCAACGAATGAATCAACATTTCCTTTCGCAGCGAGGTATTTATTTTTATTGGCATCAAACCATTCCTTCCTGTTATTTTTAGTGATTTGTTTTAGAAAATCAATGGTGGATTTCTCGATCATAATTGGTTTGCTTTAAATTCCGAAAGTAAAAAATAAAATGCCTCGGAAATAACAGAGATAAAATGAGGCCTCGAATTTCACTAATTAACACCAATAAATCCGGTTATTGTTTCGTGCAAATTGATGTAATGACTGGAGATAAATAACTTATTATTATCGTGAGGTGAATACCGTTTTTGCTTAAGTACAACACCCGCGACTAAACTTCGCTTAGTTAATTAGTGATCCCGATATCTATCAGGATCGTGGCTTTTCCAGTTCTTACAATTCATACGGAAAAAATAAATTTATTCCCAAAATCACCCTATTTTTGCGACCATTAATAATACCTATGATCAAACGAACATTCTTCCCCCTGCTCCTTTCACTGTTTTCATTTGCGACAACCGGCAATGCCAAATCCTCTTTCGAGTTGAGTGGTACCATCACCGAAGCAAAAGCGAAAGCCATCAATCTCTGGATATATAAAAATTACCTCGCTTCCAATCCTGACCTCATCGTGGGTGCCCTGAATAGCAACGGGAATTATAAATTCAAATCTGTTATTGATGCGCCGGTATTTGCCGTACTTGAGTATAATAATTCCAGACTGAAATTTTTCTTTGAACCGGGCGATAGCGTTAACATGAGTTTTAATGATGATGATTTACATTCCGGAACTGCAATTACAGGTCGTGGTGCCGACAATAATTTTTTCCTCAACAATTTTGAAAGTACATTTCAAAAAGACCTGACCGACAGTTTATGGACATCAAGAATGTTGAATGGATCTGTTGATGCTTTTGAGAATGAACTTTTCAAAAGCCGTAAAAGCATGGATGATTATATCGGGATGAATGTGGTCATACACCCTGTAGCCCCGGCCTTTAAAGACTACATGCGCAACCTTATTATGTACCGCTACTGGAGCATGTTACTTGCCTATCCTGTGGTGCGGGCAAATTCAGATCAGAAAATTTTGACCGTTGAACCGTTACCTGACGTCATGTTGAAAAACATCACTGAAGCAACCCTTAACAATCCGGAGGCATTGCTCTGTGACTCCTATAAGAGCTTTTTATATTTCTATGTAGTGTATTATACTTCTGCTGCCAACGGATTCAAAAAATTCAACGACTACTCTACTGCTGCCGATCGAAAAGTCGCATTTGCAAAGGCACATCTCCTTGGACAGACATTCGACATCTGGCTGGCACAGCTTTGTATTGATGAAAAAGATCATGTCTCACCTTTTATGTTGCGAAGCATGGTGAACACACTGAAAACATCAGACAAGTACAACAACTATTATCCATATATCAGCAGCATCTGTACTGCACGGATGCAAATGAAGGATGAGAAACCAAAAACGGAGCCTGTTGTTAAATCTGAAAAAGAAAGTTCACCTGCAAATGATGAAATGGGATTGAAAGACCTCAACGGAAAACCCTATTCATTGAGCAGTCTGAAAGGAAAGGTTGTCTATATTGACTTCTGGGCGAGCTGGTGTGGACCATGCCGGCAAATGATGCCTTATTCAAAGGATTTGCATGGAAAAATGACAGACAAACAAAAAAAGCAAATCACTTTTCTGTATATCAGTATTGATGCCAATGAAGAGGCGTGGAAAAAAGCAATCACGGATTTAAGTATCGAAGGCGCTCAGGCTATTTCTCCGGGAAACTGGACATCCAAAGTCTGTTCCTATTTTCAAATCAACAGCATTCCACGCTACATGATCATGGACAAAAAAGGAAACATCGTTGACTTCAATGCAAAAAGGCCTGCAGATCCATCACTGATGGATGACCTGACAAAACTTATTGATCAGTAATTTTTAAGGGCGATACAGAATCAGGAAAAATGTTTCGTGAGCCAGGTATCGAGGACGTCATTGAATTGTTGCGGCTGTTCCATCATCGGTGCATGTCCGCACTTGTCAATCCAATGCAATTCGCATTTCGGTAACAGGCGATTAAATTCCTCTGCCACATCAGGAGGAGTAATGATATCCTGTTTTCCCCAGATCAGACAGGTGGAAATATGAATGTCTTTTAGCTCCTCACTCATGTTATGCCGAATGGCGCTCTTGGCAAGCGAAAGAATGCGGATCAG
The DNA here is from genome assembly GCA_038206355.1 of Bacteroidia bacterium. GTDB lineage: Bacteria > Bacteroidota > Bacteroidia > AKYH767-A > 2013-40CM-41-45 > JAPLDB01. The sequence goes on along the minus strand of JBBRAY010000007.1, from coordinate 28,000 downwards.
CTTTCCCTTGTCATTTACGATTGTAAAACATTCATCAACCAGTTCGTCTGTTGCAGATTTCGGGTCGTAAAAAGTGACTTCTACTTTCTGCTTGATGTAATTTCTGTCCTCACGTTTTGGGAAACTTCCACCCATTGCATTTTCATACAAGCCGGAACTTCCGGTGAGTACCATTCCTGTAACCCGCTCAGGATGTTTGCGCACATAAACGAGTGTAACGTGTCCGCCCAGTGAATTTCCGATCAGAACCACTTTCTCAAATTTCATGTGACTGATAAAATCATTCACAAATTCTGCAAGTGCCTTTACGTTGGTGTTTAACACAGGCAGTGTATAAATCGGCATGAGCGGAATTACCACGCGGTAATTTTTTTTGAAACGCTCCACCACGTCAACCCAGTTACTGAGCGCACCAAACAAGCCATGCAGCAAAACAAGCACCGGCCCGCTGCCTTCATCAATGAATTGAAAATCTTTTTCCTTCCGGATAGTATAACTCATAAGTGTGGTTTCAAACCTACATGATTTTTTTCAAGAAATTATCAGTTGAATAAAAAAATTATCATAGATTTTTTCTAACGTCCCGGCGATTCAAAATTCTCGATCGCTTACCTCTTACCCGGAAAGCAAGATCGCCAACTCATAGCCTATTGCTTTCGGGCATTTTCAAAATTCCAGACCCGAATCGACATGTTCAACCATGAAAATAAATAGTTTTCAACAAAAATGGGAGAAAGTGGGAATTTGTGTTAGTTTTTACTTTACATTAGCGCACCTTATTTATATGGCAGGATTCATTGGAGAATTTTTTAGTACGGTTGACGGTAAAGGAAGATTCCTTCTTCCCGCAGGTCTGAAGAAACAGATCGCAGTGCGGGAGCAGAAATTTTTTGTCGTCAACCGCGGAATGGAAAAGCACCTGATGCTGTACACCAGAAAAATATGGGACGAGGTAAGTGCGAAGGTGGATGACATTGACGAATGGGTGGAAGAGAACAGGGTATTTGCTCACCAGTTTTATAAGGGCGCAACTGAAATTTCGCTGGACAGTGCAGACAGATTGTTACTGCCGCTTCAGTTAATGACCTATGCGGGCATTGAGAAGGACATCGTTGTATTTGCCCACGGAAGAAAGATTGAAATATGGAGTGAGAAAGAATACAAGAAACGGATGAATGACAACAGCATCAACTATTCCAGACTTGCACAAAAAGTGATGAGCAGGAAAAACAGGGATGACAATGGATAAGTATCATGAGCCGGTGCTGCTCCGGGAAAGCGTGGACGCACTGGTGACTGATGCAGATGGAATTTATGTGGACGTGACATTCGGAGGCGGAGGGCATTCAAAAGAGATTTTAAAACGATTGAGTAAAAAAGGTAAGCTCATCGCATTCGACCAGGATGAAGATGCGATTCAAAATACCATAGACGACAAACGATTTATGTTGATCAGGAGCAACTTCAGGTACATGAAAAATTTCCTTCAGTACTACCATTTCATTCCTGTCACGGGCGTTCTCGCCGACCTTGGAATTTCCTCTCACCAGATTGATACAGCTGAACGTGGCTTCAGCACACGATTTGATGCATCCCTGGATATGCGAATGAATAGTAAGTCTGAATTAACAGCTTCAAACATCATCAATGAATATCCGGTAGAAAAACTCAGGAATATTTTCAGAGAATACAGTGAATTGCGTGAGGCCAATTCATTGTCAAAGAAAATTGTTCAGCAGCGAGTAGTGAAAAAAATTACTACCACTCACGGATTGATGGAGATTCTGAAAACAGAAACCAACAGGGGTCACGAATTTCAGTTTTATGCTAAAGTATTCCAGGCATTGCGCATCGAAGTAAACAGGGAACTGGATGCACTGAAAGAAATGCTCCAGCAGTGCAGGGATGTGATCGCAGAAAAGGGCAGGATGGTTGTCATTTCCTACCATTCGCTGGAGGATCGCCTTGTAAAAAATTTTATCGCTGCCGGAAATTTTTCCGGAGAGGTGGAACGTGATGCCATCTTCGGCAAACCGGCAATGACTGCTTTTAATGCACTCACCAGAAAACCGGTGGAAGTGTCGGCAGGTGAGATCGAAAAAAATACCAGAGCAAGAAGTGGAAGAATGAGAATCGCGGAAAAAAATAAGATCTGATACAAATGGCAAAAAATTCACTGAAGCAAAAACCTGAAGAGGTTGTTGAAGAAGCCCCGAAAAAAAAGCGCACTTCGAAATCGGCACGCAGGCTTCTGAAAATGATGCACGTGTTTGGCATTTTCAACCGCAACCAGGTAGTTAAAATGATGCCTTTCATCCTGTTTATCACTGTACTCATCCTCTTCTATATCGGCAACAGTTATTATGCGGAAAGAACCATCAGGGAAATAAATAGTGTTAAGAATGAAATGAAAGAGAAGCGCGCAGAATTCATTTCCACGAGCTCTGAATTGTCATTTAAGACCAAGCAATCAGAGGTTGCAAAAACAATTGCACCCAACAATATCAGAGAAGCCGTCGAGCCGCAGAAAAAGATTACGATTGTTTCAGTAGAGAAAAAGAAAAAATAAAAACCGGAACCGGCCGGATCATTATACCAACCCAAAGGAAACCTCAACAACTCATGGAAATCAAGAAGGACATCATGTGGCGCATATACCTGGTATTCGCCTGCTTTCTTCTTTTTGGTATTGCAATCTGTATACAGATATTCAGGATTCAATTCGTTGAAGGAGACTACTGGAGATCTAAAGCGGATTCACTTACCACGCAGATCAGAAGTATTGAAGCTTCGCGTGGAAATATTTTTTCAAGCGATGGAAGTCTGCTTGCCACCTCTGTTCCAATCTATGACATACGAATGGATCTTAAAGCCGACGGGCTTACTGAAGAGGCATTTAAAAAAAATGTCGACTCTCTTTCATTGTGTCTTTCCAATCTTTTCAATGACAAGTCAAAATCAGAATACAATCATGAACTGCATGAAGCATGGAATGATGGCAGCCGTTATTTTCTGATTCAGAAAAACGTGCATTATACCCAAATGAAAACGCTAAAGCAATTTCCACTTTTCCGCCTTGGAAAATATAAAGGAGGTTTGATGATTCAACAGCGCAACATCAGGGAATTGCCTTTTAAGGAACTGGCACAAAGAACAATCGGAACACTGCGCGACGTGAAACCTGTTGGTATTGAAGCGTCCTTCGACGGAAGCCTCCAGGGTGCAAGCGGATCACGTTTAATGCAGCGCATTGCAGGCGGAGTATGGATGCCGCTGAACGACAAAGAAGTGGTGGAGCCAAAAGACGGAAACGACATCATCACAACAATTAATGTAAACATTCAGGATGTAGCAGAAAATGCACTGGGAGAACACCTGATCAAAAACAATGCTGACCACGGTTGTGTAGTGGTGATGGAAGTGGAAACAGGAAACATCGTTGCCATTGCAAATCTTTCAAAAACATCTGATGGCTCCTACAAGGAGAATTTTAATTACGCCATAGCAGAAGCGACAGAGCCGGGTTCAACAATGAAACTGGCTTCACTGGTTGCAGGCATTGACGACGGCCTGATTGACCTTGATGAAATCATTGACGTCGGAAATGGAGAGATGACATACTGTGGTCAGCCCATGAGAGATGCACATCCTCCTAAAAAATCCAGGCTTACAGTAAGAGAAGCATTCATGACTTCTTCGAATGTCGGCATTTCAAAAATCATCACACATTATTATGCGAAACGCCAGCAGGATTTTTTAGACAAGCTGAAATCCTTCGGCCTGAATTCTAAGCTCGGATTGCAGATTGAAGGCGAAGGTAAGCCACGCATAAAAAGTGCAAAGGACAAGGACTGGAATCCTTGCGTTTCACTTCCATGGACATCTATTGGCTATGAAGTGCTCATTTCCCCGTTGCAGACTTTGACCTTTTATAATGCCATCGCAAATAACGGGCGCATGGTGAAACCGAAATTTGTAAAAGAGATCCGTTATCACGGACAACTTGTTAAATCATTTCCGACAGAAATCATCCGCGATTCTATTGTATCACAATCTACCATTGCCAAAGCGCATGAACTGCTTGAAGCGGTTATTGACAGCGGTACAGGAAAGGCATTGAAAAACGTCAATTACAAAGTGGCCGGTAAAACGGGTACAGCACAGATTCAAAAACCAAAATTCGGGTACGATAAATCACACATGACGTACCAGGCATCCTTTGCCGGATACTTTCCTGCTGATCGTCCGAAATATTCCTGCATAGCTGTCGTCTACGCACCCTCAGGTGGTGAATATGTTGGTGGTGCTGTGTCCGCTCCAATTTTTAAAGAAATCGCGGACAAAGTTTTTTCCAATGACATGCAGCTGCACAATGAACTCGTCGCGAGCAACTCAGAAAATAAAAACATACCTGAAACAAAAGCCGGTCAGAATAAAGATCTGAATAAAGTGTTGACCGGTTTAAACGTAAAGGTTCTCCGCAAAAACAACGATTCAAAATGGGTTTCTACATCGGCCACTGCTGACGGTGTGGTGATGACAGAACGCAAAACGCAATTTGGATCTGTTCCGAATGTTATTGGAATGGGAATCCGGGATGCAATTTATCTGCTGGAAAACTCAGGACTGAATGTGAGGGTGAATGGAAAAGGCGCAGTAAAAAAACAATCACTTGATCCGGGAACAAAAATAATGAGGGGACAAAAAATAATGATTGAGCTGGGATGAAACCGTTGAAGGAATTACTATACAAAGCGGGATTAACAGAGGTACACGGTACAACTGAACTCAACATCGCTGAAGTTTGTTTTGACTCGCGCAAAGCAAAAGCAGGCGCTGTGTTCATTGCTACACGCGGTACCACGAGCGACGGACATAAATTTATCAATGATGTTATTGAAAAAGGATGTACGGCTATCGTGTGTGAGGAAATTCCGGCGGACAGAAAAGAAGGTATCACGTACGTGGCAGTCACAGACAGTTCGACAGCCTTGAGCATTATCGCTGCAAATTTTTATGACAATCCATCGGAGAAATTAAAGCTGGTTGGCGTTACGGGAACAAACGGAAAAACAACGACCACTACCCTGCTCTATCAGCTCTTCAGAAAATCCGGTAACAGAGTTGGATTGCTTTCCACGGTTAAAAATAAAATCAACGACGAAGAAATCTCCGCAACGCACACCACACCTGACTCAGTACAACTGAATGCATTGCTGGCAAGAATGGTTGACGAAGGCTGTAATTACTGCTTTATGGAAGTGAGCTCACATGCCATCTCTCAGAAACGGATTGCAGGATTGAAATTTACAGGAGGCGTTTTCACCAATCTTACGCACGACCACCTCGACTACCACAAGACTTTTGAAGCATACCTCAAAGCGAAAAAAACATTCTTCGACGGATTAAGCAATGATGCATTTGCACTCACGAACACCGATGACAAAAACGGAAAAGTCATGCTGCAGAATTCCCATGCAAGGAAATTTACATACAGCTTAAAAACACTTTCCGATTACAAATGCAAGCTCATTGAAAATCATTTTGAAGGGCTCATCCTGAACATGGATGGACATGAAGTATTGTGTCGCCTGGTGGGAAGTTTCAATGCCTACAACCTTACAGCAGCCTATGCAACAGCGGTGCTGCTGGGTGAAGACAAGTTACAGGTACTTACTCAGCTCAGTAACCTTGATCCGGTGGAAGGCCGATTCGACTACCTCACTTCAAAGAAAAAAATTGTAGGTGTGGTGGATTATGCACACACACCTGATGCGCTGGAGAATGTCCTGAAAACAATTCATGATGTCTCCGGCCAGGGAAAAGTAATAACAGTTGTAGGGTGCGGCGGCGACCGCGACTCCACCAAACGACCTGTGATGGCCAGGATTGCCTGTGAAATGAGCGACAAAGTAATCCTCACGTCTGACAATCCGCGATCAGAAGATCCGGGAGAAATAATCCGTGCCATGGAAAAAGGAATTGCATTGGGTGAAGCGCGCAAGGCTTTGTCCATCGTAGATAGAAAAGAAGCGATAAAAACTGCTGTAAGCATTGCACAACCCGGCGATGTAATTCTCATCGCGGGAAAAGGCCATGAAAAATATCAGGAAATAAAAGGTGTTCGAACTCCTTTCGACGATAAAGAAATTTTGGGTGAAATGTTTCAATTATTCGAATAACAGTGCTGTACTATTTTTTTAAATATCTCCATCAGGAATTTAATGTGCCCGGAGCCGGTGTATTCCAATACATCTCATTCCGGGCTGCACTTGCCATCATTGTGTCGCTGATGATATCCATGATATTCGGAAAAAACATCATCAAATACCTGCGCAAAAAACAAATCGGTGAAACGGTCAGGGATCTCGGGTTGGAAGGCCAGATGCAAAAACAGGGAACACCTACCATGGGCGGACTGATCATCATCGCTGCCATATTAATTCCCACCCTCCTTTTTGCACGGCTGATGAATGTCTATGTAATCATCATGATCGTAACCACAGTATGGCTCGGGCTCATCGGCTACCTCGATGATTACATCAAAGTTTTTAAGAAAGATAAAAAGGGTCTTGCCGGAAAATTCAAAGTTCTCGGACAAATCGGACTGGGGTTGATTGTAGGATGTACAATGTACTTCAATCCAAATGTGGTGGTCAGGGAAAAAATGATGTCGAATGAAATTATTGTAGAGCGTGAAACAAAAAATATTGTCGAGGACCTCAGGAAAAATGAAAACATGCTTTACTCTCCTGAAAATATAAAGTCTACAAAAACGACCATTCCCTTCTATAAGAACAATGAATTCGAGTATGCAAAAATGTTGTCATGGCTCGGGCCGGATTATAAAAAGTATGCATGGCTGATTTTTATTCCATTCGTCATACTCATTATTACCGCTGTATCCAACGGAGCCAATATTACTGATGGAATAGACGGACTTGCTACTGGTACGTCAGCAATCATCGGAGCTACGCTTGGCATTCTTGCTTATGTATCCGGCAATACGGTATTCGCGAATTACCTGAATATCATGTACATTCCGAATACCGGTGAACTCGTGGTATTTATCGCTGCTTTTGTTGGGGCATGCATCGGCTTCATGTGGTACAATGCTTATCCGGCGCAGGTTTTCATGGGAGATACCGGAAGCCTGGCATTGGGCGGAATCATCGCAACATTTGCCATTGCCATCAGGAAAGAATTGCTGATACCGGTTCTCTGCGGAATATTTCTTGTGGAAAATGTTTCAGTCATACTTCAGGTTTATTATTTCAAATACCAGAAGCGGAAGCGGGGAATTGAATATGCAAGAGCGCACCGGTTGTTTAAGATGTCGCCGTTGCATCACCACTACCAGAAATCAGGATATCACGAATCAAAAATAGTTACACGTTTCCTCATCATCGGAATCATGCTTGCCGTGGTCACGTTTGTAACACTGAAGTTGAGATAAAATGCAGGAGAAAGTCGTCATACTTGGAGCCGCCGAAAGCGGAGTTGGAGCTGCAGTGCTTGCACTGAAGAAGGGCTTCGAGGTATTCGTAAGTGATGGCGGAAAAATTTCAGATAAATACAAAAGCATTCTTACCAAACACGGAATTGAATTTGAAGAAGGAAAACATTCGGAGGAAAAAATACTCGTAGCAAAAGAAATAATCAAGAGTCCGGGAATACCCGATAAAACTGAGATCGTAAAGAAAGTACGTGAGCAGCAAATCCCGGTGATTTCAGAAATAGAATTTGCCGGCCGCTATACCAATGCGAAGATGATCGGTATCACCGGAACGAATGGAAAGACGACAACCACTTTGCTCACGCATCACATTCTGAAAAAAGCCGGGTTAAATGTAGGACTTGCAGGCAACGTGGGAAAAAGCCTGGCTTTGCAGGTTGCAGAGGAGAATCATGATCACTATGTCGTAGAACTCAGCAGCTTTCAACTTGATGGCATGTTTGATTTCAAGTGCGACATCGCTATCCTCACTAACATCACACCGGATCACCTTGACCGGTACGACTACAAATTGGAAAACTATGCGTCGTCAAAATTCAGGGTCACTCAAAACCAGACGGCATCTGACGTATTCATTTATTGCGCTGACGATGAACTCACGAATCAATATATCGGCAACACAAATATTAAAGCGCAACAATATCCCTTTTCGATAAAAAAAAAACTCGACAAAGGAGCATGGCTCGAAGACAAATCAATTCAAATACTAACTAACACTAACCAATTTACTATGCTTATTCAGGACCTCGCCCTACAAGGCAAACACAACATTTACAACAGTATGGCGGCGGCACTTTCTGCACGCGCTCTGGAAATCCGCAAAGACATGGTGCGCGAAAGCATTTCAGATTTCCATAACATCGAACATCGTCTCGAATATGTGATGTCAGTAAACGGAACTGACTACATCAACGACTCAAAAGCCACAAACATCAATTCAACATGGTATGCACTGGAAACCTTCCATCGTCCTGTAGTGCTGATCCTTGGCGGTGTTGACAAAGGCAATGACTATTCAATGCTTGAAGAACTTGTGAAAGAAAAAGTAAAGGCCATCATTTGCATGGGCACTGAAACAAAAAAAATTCACAAGGCATTCAAATCAATGGTGGATGAAATTGTTGACGTAGCCTCTGCAGAAGAAGCCGTAAGAGAAAGCTACCGCATTGCAAAACCCGGTTATATCGTTCTCCTCTCCCCTGCCTGCGCAAGTTTTGACCTATTTGAAAATTATGAAGACCGTGGACGTCAGTTTAAAGCTGCCGTAAGAGGACTTTAGATTAATCAGTTGCAACAATTTAATTTCTGAAAATCATGCATAGCACCTGGCTTGATAAATATTTCAAAGGAGACCGCACCATCTGGCTGGTGGTGTTCATCCTTACTTTGTTCTCGCTGCTGGCAGTTTACAGTTCTACAGGAACGCTGGCCTATAAATACCAGAGCGGTAACACTGAATTTTATCTTTTCCGCCAGGCGCGCTTCCTCATCATCGGACTGGCATTGATGTATCTCGCACACCGCATCCGCTATAATGTATATTCCCGGATTTCTCAGATCGCATTGGTGATTGCCATACCGTTATTGCTTCTTACGCTGATCTTCGGAACAAACCTGAACTCTGCAAGTCGCTGGTTGTCGCTGCCGGGAATCAATTCATCCTTTCAAACATCCGACCTTGCAAAGCTTGCATTGATCATGTTTGTAGCCCGTATGCTATCACGGAAACAGGAAAACATTAAAGATTTCAAAACGGCATTTCTTCCCATCATGGTTCCTGTGCTGGTAGTTTGCGGTCTGATTCTCCCGGCCAACCTTTCCACTTCTTTGCTCGTTTTTTTTACCTGTATTGTACTGATGTTCATTGGCAGGATAAATATGAAATATGTTATGATCATGTGCGGACTCGGAGTGGTACTTCTTTCAGGATATATCGCAATAAAATATTATTCAAACGATAAAGGAAGAGTGGTGACATGGATCAACAGGGTGAAAGATTTTAAAAGTGGTGATGGAAATGATAACTACCAGGCAGAACAGGCGAAAATTGCAATCGCAAGTGGTGGATTGGTCGGAAAATTTCCGGGCAACAGCACGCAACGGAATTTCCTTCCACATCCCTATTCTGATTTTATTTTCGCCATCATCATTGAAGAATATGGTTTTATTTTTGGCGGCGTACTCATGATATTTTTATACCTCCTCCTTTTTTTCAGAGTGATAAGATTCATTAATCATAGTCCGCGCGCCTTTGCAACACTGCTGGCCGTAGGTTGCAGCTTCATGCTTGTGTTCCAGGCAATGATCAATATGGCCGTGGCCGTCAACTTATTCCCGGTCACCGGACAGCCCCTGCCGCTCGTCAGTATGGGCGGAACTTCTACGCTATTCACAAGTATTGCGCTTGGTATAATTCTCAGTGTAAGCAGAGAAGTTGAAAAAGAAAAGAAAGATGGCGGCGGTGAACTTGCAACGGCATAAATTAAAAGTAATCATCAGCGGTGGTGGCACAGGTGGGCACATTTTTCCTGCCATTGCCATTGCCAATGAATTGAAACGGGTAAACCCCGAAACCGAAATTCTGTTCGTCGGTGCAGAAGGGAGAATGGAAATGGAAAAAGTTCCTGCAGCAGGATATATGATTGAAGGATTAAAGATAGCAGGGATACAAAGGAAACTGGATCTGAAAAATTTTTTATTGCCCTTTAAAGTGATTGGAAGTGTATTAAAATCGCGCAGCATCATCAGTACATTCAACCCTGATGCAGCAGTGGGTGTTGGCGGATATGCCAGCGGACCACTGTTATATGCTGCCACGATGATGAAAATTCCTTCCCTCATCCAGGAGCAGAATTCGTTTGCGGGGATCACCAATAAAATTTTATCCGGAAGGGTAAAGAAAGTATGCGTCGCATATGACGGCATGGAAAAATATTTTAAGAAAGATAAAATCGTGATGACAGGAAATCCTGTGCGTCAGGATGTAATTCAGATTGAAGGAAAAAAAGCGGAAGCGCTGAAATATTTTGGCCTGAGTGAAAATAAAAAAACATTGCTTGTCATCGGCGGAAGTCTGGGCGCAAGAAATATCAACCTGGCCATAAACAAAGGACTAAAAAAAATTACGGGACAGGATATCCAGCTCATCTGGCAGACAGGCAAAAACTTCATTTCGATCGCCAATGATTCTTTGTCGGAGTTTAAAAACAGTGATCTTCATGTTTGTGACTTCATCAGCAGAATGGATCTTGCTTACAGCTGCGCCGACGTAGTGGTATCCAGGGCAGGCGCCAGCTCTGTTTCTGAACTGGAACTCGTTGCAAAACCCTGCATACTGGTTCCATCTCCCAATGTGGCAGAAGACCATCAGACAAAAAATGCGATGGCACTGGTAAACAAAAATGCCGCAATACTTGTACACGATGCAGAAACAGATTCAATACTTGTTGACAAAGCGCTTTTACTTATAAATGATTCCGCTCAGCAAAAAAAGTTGTCAGATAATATTTCAAAACTGGCATTAAAAAATTCAGCAGAAAAAATCGTTGATGAGATTTATAAAATGGTGTCAAACTAAAGAAACCGGCAATTGCGAAGATTAACTATAAAACATCAGAAAGAATCCGCGCAATTACAGTCGAATAAAAATGAATTTTGAAAAAATAAAAACTGTTTACTTTATCGGCATCGGAGGCATTGGCATGTCAGCGATTGCCCGTTATTTCCACGCCCATGGAAAAAAAGTATCGGGTTATGATAAAACACCAACGCCGCTTACTGATGAATTAATCCGTGAAGGGATTGATGTGCACTTTGAAGATAGTATCGAAAAGGCGAAATCAGAAATCGGGACAATTGCCGGAGCGCAACAAACGCAGGACGCTATACTTCAAACATTAATCGTTTATACCCCTGCCATTCCAAAGGACAATAAAGAGCTGAATTATTTTTTGAACAACGGATTCACAATTCAAAAACGCTCACAGGTGCTGGGATTCATCTCAGAAAACCATTTTACCATAGCCGTTGCAGGCACCCATGGAAAAACGACAACTTCTTCCATGATTGCACATATCCTGAAATCTTCAGGCATAAACTGCACCGCCTTCCTCGGAGGAATTTCAAAAAATTATGATTCGAATTTATTGCTTCCAAATGATCCAACGCAGAAATCAATAGTCGTTGTGGAAGCTGATGAATATGACCGCTCCTTCCTTACGCTTCATCCTGACATTGCAGTGATCACAAGCATGGATGCTGATCACCTGGATATCTACGGCGACAAAAATTACATGGAGGATTCTTATCGCATGTTCGCCTCACAGGTAAAAGAGAACGGCGTACTGATCTCACGGAACGGGTTACCCATCGGCAAAATAAAAGCAACGCAAAAAAAATATGCGCTCGGAGACAAAGTAGATTATTCCGCCTCAGATATTAAAATTAAAAATCACCAGTACTTTTTCGACTGGCACAACCATATCTGCTCCATAGAAAATCTGGCAACGCTGATGCCGGGCCGACACAATGTGGAAAATGTGGTAGCGGCAATTGCCGTCGCCCGCCAGCTTCGCATATCTGAAGAAAAAATCTCAGAAGCAGTTCACTCTTATACGGGTGTGAGGCGCAGGTTTGACTACCAGATAAAAACGGACGATCTGGTCTACATCGACGATTACGCCCATCATCCGGAAGAACTCCGTGCCTGCATATCATCAGTAAGGGAATTGTATCCAGGCAAAAAAATTACAGGAATATTTCAGCCACATCTTTTCACCCGCACCCGAGATTTCGCAGATGGATTTGCAAAAAGCCTGTCGCTCCTCGATGAACTTATCCTGCTTGACATTTATCCGGCACGCGAACTTCCGCTTGAAGGCATTACCTCCGAGATTATACTCAACAAGGTTTCCATTCCTAACAAGACATTGTGCAGAAAAGATCTGGTACAGGCCCAATTAAACCAAAGAAAAATTGAAGTTTTGCTCACCCTTGGCGCAGGGGACATTGACCAGCTTGTAATCCCAATAAGAAATACCCTCAACAAGGAAAAAAGTAACAACCGACAACTTTAGAAATGAAAAAACTCAGACTTAAAGCAGACTGGAAAAAAGTGAGCCGCATGGCCTTGCGCGCTTTTGTCGTCTGCTGTTTCCTTGCCAGTCTGGGCTTTACGGAATACCGCAGGAGTGAAATGAAATGTCGTGAAATCGTCATCAACATTGATGATTCGCTGGGAAACAGCTTCGTTCAGCCGAATGACATCGAGCAACTCATTAACGATAAGTTTGGAATCCTGAAAGGAAAATTAATCAACTCTATTAACATTTCTCTGTTGGAAAAAATCATTGATGGCAACCCCTTTGTTCTGAAAGCACAGGTATTTTCAACCATTGATGGAAAACTGATTGTGGAGGTAAAACAGCGCACTCCGATAGTGCGTGTTATCAACAATCTCAATGAAAGTTTTTACATCGACAACAATGGTGTAATGATGCCGATGAGTGAAATGTTTTCGGCACACGTACCTGTTGCAAACGGCAACATCTTTAACAGAGAAACAGAACAGCGGATCAGGAGAATTACAGAGCAGGAAATCAAAGACACAAGCTTTACGCCGACTTTGCTGGAAAAAATTTTTATGGTGTGTGATTACATCCACATACATGATTTTTGGAATGCGCAGATCGAGCAAGTGTATATCACCGCTGCAGGAGAAATAGAATTAATTCCGAGAGTAGGAAATCAAACGATCCTCTTCGGAGATGAAAAGGAAATGGATGTCAAATTCAGCAAGCTGTATACCTTTTACAAAGAAGGGTTGAGCAAAACTGGTTGGAATCAATACAAGACAATTAACGTGACTTTTAAAGACCAGGTGGTCTGTTCAAAATAAAACCATGACAAACTCAACAACAGGTTCAGGCGCTGACATCATCGTAGGGCTGGATATCGGCACTACAAAAATTGCAACGATCGTCGGCCGCAAAAATGAATTCGGAAAAATCGAAATCCTTGGCCTCGGCAAAGCTGAGTCATTGGGTGTAACACGCGGCGTGGTTACCAACATCGCAAATACCATCGAGGCCATTTCCAAATCGGTGAAAGAAGCTTCAGAAAAATCCAATGTAGAAATTGGAAATGTGTATGTGGGAATTGCAGGGCAACACATCAAAAGCCTGCAAAACCGCGGCATGAAAGTGCGTCAGAATATTGACGACGAAATTTCTCAGGGCGATATTGATTACATCGTTGAGGAAATGAAAAAACTGGCCATGCTTCCGGGTGAAGAGATCATTCATGTGATACCGCAGGAATACATCGTGGACAATGAGCTGGGAATTAAAAACCCGATCGGCATGTCGGGAATTCGTCTGGAAGCAAATTGCCACATCATTACCGGGCAAATCACCGCTGCAAAAAATATATATAAGTGTGTACGTAGGGCTGAGCTTACAACAGCAGGTCTTTTTCTCGAGCCACTGGCTTCCTCTTCAGCCGTACTTACAGAAGAAGAAACTGAAGCAGGCGTAGTGCTTGTTGATATTGGCGGTGGAACAACTGACATCGCCATTTTCCAGGACAAGGTGATCCGTCACACTGCCGTAATTCCTTATGGTGGAAATGTGATCACTGAAGATATCCGCTCCGGATGTTCCATCATCAGAAAACATGCTGAGCTTTTGAAAACAAAATTCGGTTCTGCTGTCGCAAGTGAAAACCTCGACAGTGAAATTGTTTCCATCCCCGGTTTACGCGGACATGCGCCAAGAGAAATATCCGTGAAGAACCTGGCACATATTATTCAGGCAAGGATGGAAGAAATCATTGAGCTTGTCTATTATGAAATCAAAAACTCCGGACTTGAAAATAAACTGGCAGCAGGTATTGTAGTAACGGGCGGTGGTGCACAGCTCCGCCACATTGTTCAGCTGATTGAATATGTTACCGGAATGGACGCGCGCGTCGGATACCCGAATGAACACCTTGCTTCTGACACGGATGAATTAAAAAGTCCGATGTATGCAACAGCAGTTGGACTTGTGATGAAGGGCTTTGAGGAATCGGAGCGTGTGAGAGTAGCTGAACCCGTCCTTGTTGAAGATAATCACAAACCAAAACAACCAACCAATCCATTCGGATCTTTTTTTGAAAGAATAATGTACTGGCTCAAGACGGAAGAAGAAGATAAAGAGATCCGGTAATTTTTTACGACAGCAAAACTTAACTTAAACATACTCAAAATGGAATTTGATTTATTAAAAGACAAAACCTCAATCATTAAAGTGATTGGCGTAGGCGGTGGTGGCAGCAACGCCGTAAACCACATGTACCGACAGGGAATAAAAGGCGTGGAATTTTTTGTTTGTAATACTGACGCGCAAGCCCTCGAGATTAGTCCCGTCCCGGCTAAAATTCAGCTCGGAATGAGTTTAACCGAAGGCCGTGGCGCCGGCTCAATGCCTGAAGTGGGCCGCAATGCAGCCATTGAAAACATCGATGAGCTGAAAAAAATACTTGGCGATAATACCAAGATGGTTTTCATTACTGCCGGCATGGGTGGTGGTACCGGAACCGGTGCAGCGCCTATCATTGCACAGGCAGCAAAAGAAATGGGAATTCTTACGGTAGGTATTGTTACCGTTCCATTTATATTCGAAGGGAAAAAGCGTAAAAATCAGGCAGACAATGGTATTGAAGAGCTAAAGAAAAATGTTGACACGCTGCTGATCATTTGCAACGACAAACTCCGTGAGATGTACGGAAACTTGAAATTGGGTGAAGCTTTTAACCATGCTGATGATATTCTAACCATTGCCGCAAAAGGAATTGCTGAAATTATTACAGTAACAGGCTACATCAATGTTGATTTTGAAGACGTGAAAACGGTCATGACAAACAGTGGACGCGCAATCATGGGTTCTGCTGTTGCAAATGGCGACAACCGCGCCCTCATGGCAGTTCAACAGGCATTGGCTTCGCCACTCCTTGACGACAGCAATATCATCGGAGCACGTTATATACTGATGAACATCGCGTCAGGCAGCAATGAAGTGACAATGGATGAAATCGGAAACATCACTGATTACATCCAGGATGAAGCCGGACTTACTGCAGATATTATCTGGGGTAATTGTCACGATGAATCCCTCGGAGATAAACTCAGCGTTACCATAATCGCTACCGGTTTCAAGACAAAAACAGAGCAGGAAGTGGAAGCAGACAGAAATAAAAAAATTGTTCATGATTTAAATGGTGAAGGCAGAAAAGAAGTGAAGGCCTCCTCCGTTTCGAGAAATGAATTAAAGGAACCTACATTGCTGAATCATGATGAGCCGGTGTTGATTTCCAAACAAAAGACTGACGACCTCACCTTTGAATTTGAAATTGCAGGTAACCATCCAAAAGAAAACATTGGAACCCCAATGGCCGATAAAACTGAAGAGCCACAATTAAAACCGGAAAAGAGCACATACAGCCTGAATGAAAGCACCGTTGCCGATCCAATGGATGAACAACTTCGCAAATCCCGCGAAAGAATTCAGAAGTTGAAAGCATTGAATTACAGAATGGCGAACAACACAAACCTGTCTGACATGGAGAAAGTTCCGGCTTACTTGCGAAAGGAAGTTAAACTCGATAACATTCCCCATAGCAGCGAACCACACGTATCAAGATATACGCTTAGTGCAGAAGAAGAAAAGAAACCTGAACTCCGCCAGAATAATTCCTACCTGCACGACAACGTTGACTGAATAATATCCCGTTTCCGGTTATAGCAAACGACCGGTTGCGATGCACAATACCGTTTCATGTTGAGTTTGCTTTTCTAATATGGCCCCGCTTGGTAAGCGGGGCTCTTTTTTGGAGAATTGTCTCGTCCTGAAATTGATGACAAAATAGTTAACCGAAAAAATATCAGGGATGATAAATCGCGCCTCCGCTTGAATCCCGTTGCGCACCTGTTACAGAGCTCAGGCAGTTAACTTCATTTCTCCATCTCAATACACCAAGAAATGCAAAGATTAATGCCTCTTTAAATTCAATGGTCTGCCTGTCAGGTATTACGATATTCAACCGGCAATGCGCCTTTATCCTTTCCATCAAAAAACTATTGTAAGCGCCACCACCGGTGACCAGCACACTTCCTGATTTATCCTTGATAGCATTAGAAATCTGAATCGCAATATGCTCGCAAAATGTCCGGAGCTTATCTTCTATGGATGACTTGTGATAGTTTAATGCCTTGAAAAAATAATTTTCAATGTCCTCCCGTCCCAATGATTTTGGAAATGACTTTTTATAATATGCAATTGAGTTGAGCTTCGAAAGTAATTCTCTTTGTATGCTTCCTTTGCCGGCAAGCCTGCCTCCATTGTCAAAGCCGGATCCTCTTTTCATTGCAAGGGCATTTAAAACAATATTCACCGGACAAATATCAAAAGCAGTTCTTCTCCCCGTTTTCACAAATGATATGTTGGCGATTCCACCCAGGTTGAGACAATGAGAATACGAACCGAACAATAACTGATCGCCAATGGGTACCAATGGCGCACCCTGACCACCCAGTGCAACATCAGCAGATCTGAAATCACATACTACAGGCAAGCCACAGGCAGCACTGAGCGCTGCTCCATCACCAATTTGCGTTGTAAATATTTTTTTCGGCTGATGAAAAATCGTATGACCATGAGAAGAAATAAAATCTGCCTTCGATTTATTTATCTTCAGGAAATCTTTAACCGCACCGCCAAGGAATCTCCCGAATGAGACATGTTCTTCGGCAAATTTTACTGCCGGCACATCGCTAAGACCTGCCAGATTATTTCTCTGCCTTAACGTATAGGAAATGGTTTCAGCACATTCAATTTCATATTCCCATTTACCTTTTTTAATTTCTATTCTGCATAGCGCAAGGTCCACTCCATCGAGTGAAGTTCCTGACATCAAACCAACAACGCGGTAACTGTTCATCCTGACAAATCCGGTTAAAAATTAATTTGTGCAATATGTCCGACCGGCACTGCAAGTATAAAAAGAAAGCGGGCCATGAAACTCATGACCCGATCATATTTTTCTTCAGTCTGAGACCGGTTAATATTCCCACATATCATGCTCCAGATTTGCAATCTCTGATTTGATCTTCTCAGACTCATACAAAGTAGCTATTCCTGTTTTATAATCGCCGATGGTGCGGTCATAAACGTTTGCCTCCTTATATATGTAACTGTTGAACATTCGTTTCTGGAAAATGTCATCGAAGGTTCTTCGTTCTGCATCATTTTGTCTGTTGAATGTTTCATTCATCGCCAGTAATTTCCTGCACTCAGGATAATAGAACCAGCACAATGCCATTTTGGAATTTCCTTCCCTGATATTTCCCGTTTCGTCTTTTGCATAAATCAAAGGCGCAATTCCGATAATCCGCACTTCCATTACTGAACGTTGTTTATCAAAATACCATTCTTCCTTTACACGATATGCGATAACATCATCGTAGTTAAAATCCCTGGCGATTACGGTATCATACTCGTCATAAGGAGGATCGGCCCGCATCAGCCGCTGCGTATCCACGCGTGCTCCTCCGCGGGTTTCTACATCCTTCATGGTGATCGGAAGGATAAACTCATCATTCATATAATCGTAAGCCGTAAGCGTACCCTCTTTGGTTGAGTTCAGAAGAACATCAATCATATTCTTGCGGTCGCGTGTACTTGAACTGGAAGGCCATTTTAACGGCAGGTTTATTTTCTCGTTCAGGTCAATAATGCGCCAGATTTTTTTGGACCACATTACATCAGCCTCACGCAAGTATGGATATGCAAGTGGCGCACGTGTTTGCGTATGCTCCTTCACATAAACACCGTCAAGCAAACCTACATTTTGTGCAAACGAAGGAGTTACTGAAATCAGAATAAAAACCAGAAGAACGACTTTACCTTTCATTATATATTGATATTTAATTTACTGCAATACAAACGTCATTGGGGATAGTTGTCTTGTGCTTTGGTCCTTGGTATTTACCATTCTTGCCTTGATGTATTCAAAGAAAACCTTGGTGCCGGGCTTTGCTTTGGCTATAATGGATTTCATATTGTCGTCAAGCTGATTGCCCTTTCCATTAAACTCAGCATATTCAATTCCCTTTCCTGCGATTGACATCTTGAACTCAGTGATCTGCCAGAACAATTCAAAATAGAAATCCTTCATAACAGGAATCATACTGCTGGCGATCAACAAGTTTTTATTGATGGGTCCGCTTTCGGCTTTTCCGCCCATTGTAGCAACAGGATTGGGAACACTTTTCACACGGTATTCAAACGCACCCATTGGCATTTGCTTGCCACCAACTTCAGCGCTCACACGAATAGTCGCTTTATTTCCTCCTGCTCCGACGTTTGCAATGAAATGTCCTCCACCCAGTTTTGGATCCGGTGACAATGTACATCCCGTACCTTCAATAGAAGGCTTAACTTTATTATTCGGAACGCCGGGTACTGAAATTGAAATCGGATTGTCAAGACCGATGAACAATACATTCATCTTGTCAGCAGACACTACTGAATTTGGTTTCTGAGCCGTGAATGCCGTATTAAAGTTGTAATGCTTGTAACTGCCATCAGGATTTTTAACCCGGATAACGCCACCCCATTTTTGTTCCCCCTCAGAACCCGGCCTTGATGTGTATTTGGCAAAACCACCTTCAGTAGGAAGCGGAGTTCCTTCACAACCTTTGCAAGCCGTTCCAACAGAATCCGTTGAAGCTCCTATAAATACTTCAGGGGCAAGGGTTGAAGAAGTTGCTGATAGAAAAACATCTGCCTCATAATTAGAGCCAATCGTTACAACAGTACTTGTTGGAATGATTGCAGGTTTTAAAACGTCAAACTTAATAATCTTTGCATCTACTGAACCGATCAGATAATCAATAACCTGTGACTCTGAATTGCGTATGTCACCCTGAAATTTGGTGAGCAATGCCACACTGGCAACGACGGGATTGTGATAGAATTTCGACATTTCCCATGTACGCTTTCCATCTTCTTTGTACTCAGTGCTTCCCGGATCAGGATCACCGGTACTTAATAACGCATCAAGATTCACCTTTAATTCGCCCTGCTTTTCAGGTGGAACATTTTTCAAAAGGGTTTTCTTGAACTCTTCGATTTTATTTTTGAATTCAGTACCCTTTGCTCCTCTGCCGTCATTTGCGTCTCCACACATAAGGTGAGTGGGGGTATCATAGTCGTCCTTCTTCTCCATATCACGAAGCGTGGGTGTTTTGTCCTCCGGCTTCAATCCATCACTATGACGAACCAGTTCAATTTTCAAATCTTCAATATAATTGGCCATTGCATCAGAAGATTTTTTAACCTCCTGTGCTTTAGCGTTTACATCTCCGTATTTCTTCGCATCATTTTGCATTGCCTGTTCAAAGGCCGAATACGTTGTATTGTTCTTAGTAATAACATTTGCTTTTGATAGTTCTAAGCTTTCATTCACCGTCACAAATGCGTTAATGATCTCTTTGGAAACATTCAATGCAAGTAAGGCTGTCAACACGAGGTACATCATGTTGATCATCTTCTGCCTGGGTGTCAATTTTCCGCCTGCCATAATCTATACGTGGGTTAATCAGGTTAAGTAATTTATTGATTAGAGTTGGTTGGGCGCTTATCGCACTGTCATTGCTGACAGCATATTACCATAAACGGTGTTGAGCTTGTTTAAATTGGTTGCAAGCATAGCCACCTCTTCACGATACTTCCTTGTATCTTCCAGAGATGAATTAAGATTACCCATCAATTCATTGATACCATCATAGAATTTGCTCGTCTGTTTCAAATGCTCATTTGAATCCTGCAGTTGTAATTGATATACAGCATTTAAAGCAGCAAGATTTTTGCCCGCAGACACCACCTGGTCTTTATATACACGTACGTCTTCTGTTGAAGAACTGAACTGTTCAGCAACCTGAGCAGCTTTAACATATGAATCAGAAAGCTGACTCACCGATTGAGACGCCTTGCTTACATTCTTAACATAGTCGCTGGTAGCAACTGATGCATCAGAAAGGTCTGCAAGTTTTGAAGTGTTATCTCCCAATGACTTCAGCCCGCTTCCTAAATTTTTTATCAGGTCTCCGCCGATATTGGCGTCACTCATCAGCTTATCAAGATATTGTGCTACCGGATCAACTGATTTTTTCTTTTCTTTTTTTCTTGAGTGTGCATCCTCATCCTGCATACCTGCTAGTTCAGGATATACCAATGACCAATCCACATCTTCATGCGGTGGTTCAAATGCAGAGAAGAAGAAGATTACTGCTTCTGTTGACAATCCGATAACCAGCATCAAGCCGGCACCGGGATAGTGCTGGATTTTAAAAAGTGCTCCGACAATTACGACTGCTGCACCCCATCCATAGAGGCGGGCCATAAAGGTTTTAAACTTTTTTCCTTGTGTTAATTCGGCAATTCCCATAATGTAAAGAGATTAAGTTTTAAGGTTAAACAATAATAGTAAGTTGACTTTTCAATTTTTTTGAAAGGCGTAAATGTAAACGTTTCGATTAAACAAAAAAGGGGAAATATCCGACTGTGGATAAATTAGTAGTCTGCCTTATCCCTGCCGAGAAAACTCATTACGCTTCGGAAACCAATATAGCATTTTGCGGTGTCCTGATACTCATAAGTACGGGCACTTGTCTGCAGGTAGAATGCAACATCTTTCCATGAACCTCCACGCAATACTTTTCTTTTCATCGCCGCAGGATCTGTTTCTTTAGCATCATAAACATAATCAGTGCTGATGTCATGACTAAAGCTATAAGCTGATTCGTCAAAAGCATTGCTCGTCCACTCTGATACGTTTCCGGCCATGCAATACAGACCATAATCATTAGGCCAATAAGAGGTAACCTTTACAGTGTAAACACCTCCGTCATCCTGATAACTTCCACGCATTGGTTTGAAATTTCCCAGGAAACAACCGCGGCTGTTTCTGATATAAGGACCGCCCCATGGGTAAGGAGATAAATCCAGACCTCCACGTGCAGCGTATTCCCACTCTGCCTCGGTAGGCAATCTGAAATCCTGAACAAATGCATCCCCGTTTTCTTCAAGGTAACTGTTCAGAAGTTGCGTTCTCCAGATACAAAAAGCACGCGCCTGTTTCCAGCTAACTCCAACTACAGGATAATCATCATACGCCGGATGCCAGAAATACATCTGTGTCAACGGCTCATGATAAGAATATGCATAGTCATGTATCCATGATAAAGTATCCGGATAAACATTTAATATATCTTTCTTGATAAATACCGAACGGTCCGTACGCCCTTGTGCCCTGTTGGAAAGTCCGCCTGCTGAATTATCAGCAGGAGTTGAATAATCTTTTTCAGCTGCTGCTTTCAGATCAATCCAGTAGTATTCAAAATTAAGCTTGCGGGTATCTATTTCTTTTCTGCGGTAGAAGCGTTCTGTTTCAGGGAGGAAAAGTTCTGCCAACGTCTCAACATTCTGTTCATCATCCCATTTAATCTTCGCTCTCCAGTTAATACGTTCTCCGTATTCACCTTCATCAATTAAATGGTCACCACCAATGAGTCGGTGTGCAAGTGAGTCTTTTACCCAATATACAAACTGCCGGTATTCATTATTGGTAATTTCGGTGTTGTCCATGTAAAATGCAGGAATGGTAACTGTCTTGGCCTGCGAGGTCAATGCATAAGGAACGTCCTGATCACTGGGGCCCATGTTGTATGAGCCTGCAGGGATATAAACCATTCCATAAGGGTCTGCCTGGTACCACTTCTCCCGGCCTTGTACCCCAACCAACTGACCTTTATTTCCTCCGCCGCACCCTGCCAATGCGATAAGGAAAACAGAGCATAAATAGCCTACGCTCCTGAATCCTGTTGCCTTGTTCTTCATTAGATTATTGAGATGTTTAAATTGAGTTTGCAAGTTGATAAACGTATCCTGTCTTTATTTTATTGTATACACTTCGGGGTGTAAGAACTTCTAACGTCATTCTATACCTTTGGTTTCACCTAATCTACCGCTTCAAATCCCCATTGTCAAGTTAATCCTTACAGGAATCTTACATTCCTGTGAAACTGCCTCTTTACAACCTTCGCCACATTCATACAATAGCCTATTACGATCTCATGCGTGCCCGAACTGTAAGTTTTAATCTTTGATGTAGTAATATCATATGAATATCCAAGCTTCAGATTCGGCATTAATTCTATTCCTGCCATTACCACAATTGCATCCTGAAAACGGTATCCGGCACCTATCCAGTATTTACTGTTGATCAGCAGGTTTGTATTGAGGTCAAACTGCGTTTCAACAATATCACTCTTTATCATCACTGCAGGCTTTAAAGTTAATGAGGATGTGAAATCATAACTATATCCAGCCATCAGAAAATAATGCCTGTCGAGCTTCGTGGTAATGTCACCAACTTTAATGCTATTGGCCGTGAGATGTGACGAAGACAATCCTACATACAAATCATCAGTATGATAATAAAGACCCAATGACAAATCATAACTCCCTCCTGATTCATTACCTGTGGGTATATTCTGGTCCCCTGCATCATTATAAATCAGCTTTCCGCCATCAAGTGATTCCTGATGGTAACCAAGACCAAGACCAATGCCTAATCTGCCACTTCCAAGATCAGTGCGGTAAGCATAATTTGCTTTAATATTCAAACTGTTTCCGGCGCCCAGCTTATCAAGGGCATGAACCGATAATCCAATTCCTCCATGCAATGCATCAACAGGCATATCGGCCGTCAGCATTGCTGTTTTTGGTTCGCCTCCGAATCCTGTCCACTGATTGCGGTATAGAAGCGTTCCACAAATGGCATCATTGGCTCCGGCAAATGCGGGGTTGTAATACAACTTGGTAAACATGTGCTGACTGAACTGCGGATCCTGCTGCGCAAGTCCTGGAATTACAAACAGCAGGCTAAACAAAAAGGTAAACGTAAAATATTTTATCATCGAGTAAATTTCGCAGAAGGCCTCCCGTGTTTCTGGCCTTAAGAGGCGTAAAGAAATGAAAAAATTAAAATAATAACAAAATTTATTTTCGCCTTCAGGTCAACATTTGAACAAAAAAGGAATGTTTTTGATTTAACTTAACTTTTGAAGGGCCTGCCACCACCGATCCGGCATTTCATCTTTCATCGCCACTTCGTAATCTTTGTATGAACACGGAACAAGATGATGCCTGTGGTATTTCACTTTTGAATTCGGATAAGGAACTTCCATCCACCATCGTTCACTCTTTTTGCTTTTATAAAAAACAATCTCCTGGTCATCCTTCCTCACATTGACATGGTATTTTACAAATGCCTTTTTATTCACCAGCGGCTGATCCTTCTTCCGCTGATAATATCCATCCAGAAAATACCAAAGCATCTGCGCAACAAGATGTGATGTCTGGTCACGGAGGTCATAACTCGGATTCACTTCATACAATCCGACTGAAGTAAGCTTATCACTGAGACCTGCATACCGCATGATGGCGCATGCCTCCTCTCCGTAAAAACCATTCGGCGTTGCATTGGCATTTCCCGGGGCATCACTCTGACGGATACTTGAAATGTCGAAACTTAATATATCAGCATTGCGCACGATCGGCTCCGTCTCTTCCAGATTCTTTCGTACATCGCCAAGACGATAGGCGTCAAAATAAAGTTTACTCATCAGCTCTATCTGATCAGCACCGGCAAAATATGTCTGGTAACCGATGTTTGAAAAGTTGAAGAGAAAATTCGGTTCATGAAGAATTATTTTCCCCAGGTAAGAATGACTGCGAAGATTTTCATCTGTTGTACCCAAATCAAAATAGGCATCAACAGAAACAATATTTACGGTCTCCTCCATTTTCTGATACGCCACATATTGCGGAAACGTAAGGTCCTGGCTGCCGCCAAGAATGACGGGGAGAATTCCTTCCTTCATAAGGTCAACCATGATACTCGTAACTGCGGCATAAGTATCATTCACTGTTTCTCCGATCCTCAGATTTCCAAGGTCAGTAATCTTATACGGATGAGCAACACTCTTCAGTTTGTAGAAACGCTCACGGATTTTGTCAGGAGCCTCGCCACATCCTCTGTTACCCACAGAATTACGGTCCTCGGGCACACCGAAGATGGCGATTTTTGTTTCTGACAAGTCAGGAAATTTATCTTCTTCAAGAAATTTACTAACCACATTTCCCATCAAATTTTTTTGCTGACTGTAACGGTCAAAAATTTCTTTGTCGAGGGGCTGAAAATAAACGGATAGATCCACAGGCTTTTTTTAGAATAAATTTGTCACAACTATTTGTGACGATGAAATTACTCCGAAGGGCTTCTCAAAAAGAGATGCTATGAATTATTTTTAAACAGATTTAACAAACAGTTTTAATGAATACCCGCGACCGGTGTGATTCCCCTGATCACGAACATCGAAAAAAATATTTCGATTACACCACTGGTATGAAGAATGAATGACTCCGCATCAAGCTGTGAAGTATGAACCATATCCCGAAGAACTTTGTTTTCGGGCCCCGAAGCTTCGGGGTCGACTCAATGATTTCAGTGCGCCCTCTCGCCTTAGGCCAGCCGGCTTCTGAAATCATAGTCTCCTAAACGAAAAATATTTATTTCTTCTTAACAGCCTTCTTTTTTACAGCTTTTTTCTTCGCCGATGCCGCCTTCTTCATAGGTGGCTCCTTCGTCTCCACTTTTTTTCTTCCTGCTTTCTTTGCAGGCGCTTCTGTCTTCTTCTTGAATGTACTCTTCTTTCCACCCCATGATTTTTTTCCGGTATCAGGCGTGTTGGCCGCTATTTCATTGATCTCTGCAAGTGTTATCGTTGTGCCGTCTTTATCTTTTGGTATCCGCAGATTTCTTCCCTTGTAGCTGATGAATGGACCCCATCTCCCTTTCAATACCTGTACTTCTTTGTCTTCTTCAAATGATTGAATCAGCCGCTCAGCATTGATACGCTTTCTGTCAATGATCAACTCAACAGCGCGGTCATATAAAACAGTATAAGGATCATCTTCTTTTTTCAGCGAAGCGAACAGATCACCATTGCGCACATATGGACCAAATCTCCCGATAGAAATAATCACATCATTGCCGTCATACTGGCCGATGTTGCGCGGCAGTTTAAAGAGGTCAATGGCTTCTTCTATTGTAATACTTTCTATCCGCTGGTTATTACGCAGCTTGGCATACCTCGGCTTGGCTCCTTCGCCCAACTTTTCAATTTCTTCCGTTGTTCCGATCTGCGCCATCGGACCAAAACGTCCGACACGCACAAGTAAAGTGCGACCGGTTGCAGGGTCTTTTCCTAAAATGCGCTCTCCCGAAACACGCTCTGATGTTTCAGTGGTGTGTTCAACAGTCTTGTGAAAAGGGCCGTAAAATTCAGCGAGCATCTTTTGCCACTTTAGTTCACCATTGGCAATGTCATCAAATTCCTTTTCCACCGAAGCAGTGAAATTAAAATCGAGGATGTCCTTAAAATTCGCCACCAGGAAATCATTCACCAGCATTCCGATATCCGTCGGAAATAATTTATTTTTATCAGCGCCCGTTGTCTCTGTTCTCTTTTCTGCCTTGATCGAATTATCCTTCAACGTGATGACATCATATTCCCGCTCTCTTCCCATGCGCTCCTCTTTCACCACATACCCGCGCTTCTGCACCGTGGAAATAGTTGGGGCATATGTGGACGGTCTTCCGATGCCTAACTCTTCCAGCTTCTTTACAAGCGATGCCTCTGTGTAACGTGCCGGCGGATAAGTAAACCGTTGCATCGCCGTTGACTCCATCAGATTTAATCTTTCACCAATATGCACTTCAGGAAGTAATCCTTCCTGCGTTTCATCGCCTTCCTCATCCGTGCCTTCCATATATAAACGAAGAAAACCATCGAACTTGATTACTTCACCTGTTCCAACAAAATTCAGTTCCGATTTATCCGATTCAACAGTGATCACTGTTTTTTCAAGTATTGCCTCACTCATCTGCGAGGCCAAAGCACGTTTGCGGATCAAATCGTACAATCGCTGGTTACGTGGATCGTCATCAGCAACTTCCGTATTAAAATCCGTCGGACGAATGGCTTCGTGCGCCTCCTGTGCTGATGCCTGCTTCGTTTTATACTGTCGTGTCTCCGAATATTTTTCTCCGTAGTTGCTCAACACGACCTGCTTCGCATTGGTCAGTGCATCCTGCGAAAGATTCACCGAGTCGGTACGCATGTAGGTAATCTTTCCGCTCTCATATAATTTCTGCGCAACCACCATCGTCTGCGCCACAGAAAACCCAAGCTTCCTGCTGGCTTCCTGCTGTAAAGTAGAAGTGGTGAAAGGCGGTGCAGGTGAACGTTTGCCGGGTTTCACCTCCAGGTTTTTCACTGAAAAATTTGCGCCGATACAACTATTCAGAAACTGTTCCGCTTCTTCTTTGGTATTAAATCTTTTAGAAAGATCTGCTTTAAAGGTTTTATCGTTGACACTAAAAATTCCTGTCACGCGATAAAAAGTAGTCACCGTAAAAGCCATGATCTCCCTTTCGCGGTCAACGATCAGTCGAACGGCTACACTCTGCACCCTACCGGCAGAAAGTGACGGACGCACTTTTTTCCACAACACCGGCGACAATTCAAAACCTACAAGTCTGTCAAGCACCCTTCTTGCTTGCTGTGCATCAACAAGGTTGCGGTCAATCTTGCGCGGGTTGGCGATGGCATTGAGGATGGCCTTCTTTGTGATTTCATGAAAAACAATTCTCCTCGTATTTTTTTCATCAAGCTCGAGCGCTTCCAGCAAATGCCAGGAGATGGCTTCTCCCTCGCGGTCTTCGTCCGTTGCCAGCCATACGATGTCAGCTTTCTTCGTCAGCTTCTTCAGGTCATTGATCACGTGCTGTTTGTCAGGACTGATCTCATACACCGGTTCAAAATTTTTCACGTTGATCCCCATCCCACTCTTCACCAAATCACGTACGTGTCCGTAACTCGACTTCACCGTGAAATCTTTTCCAAGGTAACCTTCAATGGTTTTTGCCTTTGCAGGCGACTCAACGATGACTAAATTTTTTGACATGTAGGAATAGAATCAGGAGACAAGGAGAAAGAATAAAGACGCAAGACAAAAAATAATTCATGAACCGGTACTGATTCCTGATTCTTTTAATCTTGTTTCTGTTTTTCCAAACAGCGCGCAAATAAAAGCATTTTATTTTTTTACCTGCAAGAGAAATTTTTTTGGAACGAAAAATTAGCGCTAAAGACAAAACTTTATGAATGAATATCAGGAGCGGAAAATTCTGATTCTTATTGAATTCTGTCCTGCTCTCATTCCGAAGCCCTGAAGTAAAGCGAAAGCGCTTACTTCAGGGGCTTCTCCATTCGATCAGGGCTGATTTAGAAATCATCCTGATCCACGGAAAATTTAA
>JBBRAY010000006.1:0-129030 GCA_038206355.1 Bacteroidia bacterium | reverse complement strand
AAACTCTCCTTAATTCAGACTACACCTAAACCACGCACTTCTTTAAAGTAATTACCCCGAATGAAATTCATGGTTACGATACCCATGTGCACATGCAATGACGTCTTCATGGACTCCTAATATTCATTCCCTTCTGTAATTGGTGGGGTGACACATGAAGGTTCTATAAATATAATTCCGAAAACACCAAAAGCCCGAAGGGCTTGAACGTAATTACCCCGAATAAAATTCAGGGTTACGATACCCATGTGCACATGCAATGAAGTCGTCATGGACCCATAATATTCATTCCCTACAGGAATTGGTGGGGTGACACATGAAGGTTCTATATTTATAATTCCGAAAACTTTATAAGCCCGAAGGGCTTGAACGTAATTACCCCGAATGAAATTCGGGGTTACGAAACGAATGATTATCACAACCCCAAAGGGGTTGAATCATGATCGTAATGACCACTTTTAATGGAGTGGCTGTTTAGAAAACGCGCTAAGAAAACGGGAATTGAGTTGGATAGCCCTGATCGCAGCACTGAAGCAAGCGTTTCAGCATTGCTTCAGTGCGCAGAGCAGGACAGAACATACCAGACCTGAGAAACTTTTGCTCCTTAAAATTTACCATTACATAATCCTTTCGCAAACCCGAATCCGCCCTGACTCTTTTTAAAAACTATTACCTCAATGAATCAAGCAATTCTAAAAATTAAACTAGTCAACCACAACCTTAAAAATTTTTGATGAGTTTTTTCCCTGAACGCTCATCAGATAAATTCCTTTTGCATACGTACTCATGTCAATAGAAAAATCTGATTTCCCTTTTACACCAAACTGCCTGATCGTCCTTCCGGTTTCATCTGTCAACCGGATTCCAAATGCTTCATCAGAATTTATAATTACATTCAGTTCGTCATGAACAGGATTCGGATAAATATGAATAAACGCTGTCAATTCATTTTCGCCTATTCCAACAGTTACGAGTACATTCATCGTATCCGAAGCCGTACAACCATTGGCATCAGTAACAACCACCCATACCAGACCACTGTTTTGCACAATGATGGACTGCGTAGTTTCACCTGTGCTCCATTGGTATCCCATGAATCCTCCTCCTGCATCTGCATTTACTGCTGCAGGTGACTCAACAATGGTATCGTTTCCAAGATTGACAAATGGCAAAGAATATATTTCAGCTGATACCGCCACATAATTACCGGGACAAAATCCCCCTGCCACAACATAATAAATTGCAGAGTTGTTCAACACCGGCGATTGAAAATTATTTCCTGTTCCGACAAGCGTTCCACCAATTGAGTCGTACCAGAAAAGAGAATCGGTTGATGTTGCGGATAACAAAACAGAACCCTCGCCACAATTGCTTCCATCATTCGCCAAAGGATCAGCAGGAGGATAAATAATGATGACGGAATCTGCAATAAACAAACCCTGACAAACATTGGTTGCCTGGATATAATAAACAGTTGTTGAAGTCAATACCGGAGTCGTAAAAACATTTCCTGACCCAATGATATTTCCATTCGGTGCATCAAACCAGAATAATGTATCTGATGATATGGCATTCAACGTAAATGAACCAGCACCACAGTTCATCACATTTGAAACAACGGGATCTGCAGGACCCTGTGAAACACTGACGTAAACAGAATCAGAAACGGCAGCACAACCATTTGTGGTAACTATCACAGAATAATTTCCCGTTTGCAAGGCATTATAAGAAACATTTGTCGCACCGGGAATTATCTGATTTCCGTTTTGCCACTGATACGTAAGCCCACCACCTGAATTCGCCTGAAGGGTAACATTTCCGCCCTGACAAAAAACCGTGTCACCAGTTGCAAATACAGAAGCAGTACCTGTAGAATAAGCTGCGCCCGGTGAACCGCCAAGACATCCGTCAAACCAGTTGGCCCCGTCGCTTAAATCACCGGAAGGGCTCAGCAATTCCAGCGTATATCCCCTGCCATCAGCGCCCTGCGGCCAGGATAAATCATCAGCATATTCCATGCTTAGTATCAACGAATCTCTATAATCAAAAAGCCTTACCTCATCACCGCCATTACCAAAACCAAATCCAAGTTCGCCTTTGACATTTGTTACATTGGGAAACTGTGCAGTAAACTTCTGCATGTTTTCCGCCGCGACTAAGTATCCGTTGGCAGTGACCACTGTATTTACAGGGAAAGTAAAAATGTGTTGCTGCTGATTGTCCCGGATTTTCCATCCCGAAATATCAATATCCTGTGAAGTAAGATTGTGCAGTTCCACCCAGTCTCCTGCATCGCGCGCAGAATCCGAATTGTAATTCAGTTCACTTATAGTTAGTTGTACTATTGCAGGCGATCCGGTAAAAAAAGCAGTGATCTGATCGCTGGAAGTAAAATTCCTGGAAGTGCTCTGGTTATAATCATTGGTTGTAATTATGACGTTTGAATGCCAGTGATCAAAAGTATAACCCGGATTAGGAATGGCTGTAATCGTTACCGGGTTACCATTGAAATATACACCACTCCAGGGCAGTGTTGTCGGTGTTATGGTGCTGATCTGAATCCGCCCTGCTCCAACCGGCGATGCCTGCAATGTGAGCGTAACCTGACCTGTCATCCCAAGATTACTCTGAATAAATCCACGTGCATATGAAGGACGCTGCGTTGCAAAGTTCAACAGCGTTGTAATGTTGTTTTTCCATTGTGTGGTATCACCACTATACCAATTATTTTCGTATTCAAAATGCATGTCATATCGCAAAGAATCTTTGAATGCATTCGCAAGTGAAGTTACATTGGCCGGCAGCCATATTGTATTCATTAAATCGGCGTATCGGTTGATAAAATAATTTTTGTATTGCGGATTCTGAATCAGCTTCGCAAACAAATCACTCTGGTAGTTGTGCGGGCTTGCAGCAAGCGCCTCTCCCAGTATATCACTCGTCAGCCCATCAACCAGTCCATATCCGAAATCAAAATCATAGGAAAGATACCTGAACCTGCCATTGGTTGATCGTTGTCTCCAAAGCTTCAGGTTATTATTTCCACCTCCCATCCAATCACCATTTGGATAAAAAGTTTCTGCTGAAAAATAATCTACCATGTTCTGAATATCCATCATGGTATTCATGGTCGAAAAATAATTTACACTTGTAGGTGACGTCGTCATCGCATAATTGTACATGGAAAAAAATGCAGAGTCTGACCCTTTTTTTACTTCCATACCAGGAAAAAAATAACTCTCTTTCAGCAGATCAATATCGTCTTTATCAATTCCATAATTCTCTTCAACAAAATGATGGTCGTCATTTTCTCTCGTATAATAAACACCCCACTGCTTTCCATTGATAATAAGTAAACACGGTTCAAAAGAAATATGATCAACAAAAGTGGGTCCCAGTAACCGCTCCATCAGTGGATCCCGCATGTGTGCAATTCCTCTGTCATTACCTGCGGTATGAAGTATAAAATCATCAAACTTATTTACCCATGGCTTTTCACTTAGCAACGGATAATTAAGTGTGCCCAGTCCGTATCTGTCGCCCATAGAAATCTCAAGTGGTTTCTGATTGTCGGCGCGGCTCCACCCTCCTGTTACACTTAGCGCTGCATCAAAACGAAACGCGCGGTTTTTATCCTTGTCGAAATATTCCAGTGAGACAGGCTTTTTCCATCCCATCCAGTAGTTCGCTCCCCAATGCGGATTACCCGATTGCGCATTAGGTCCCTCAACAAAAATACCCGTGTTGTAATCCCACAAATTTGCAGAATCAGTTGTCAAAACATATACAGGCAACTTGCAATCAAAACCGATAAGATAGGTATTGGTCACCACGGGACTCGGTAAAACTCCCAAAGCATAAACTGCGGCGCGAACAGATTTTGTTGTGCTGATACTGATCGGCGCCGAATAGATCGGTGAATTTCCATCAGGAGTATTTCCATTGGTCGTATAATGAATGACGCCTCCCGGATAGTTTGTGGTTAAAATGAGTGACTGCGTATTGGGATAAAAACCGGACTGCAGACTGAAAATCGGAATTGTTGCATAACCGGTTTTACAAAGTCCTGTTGTATTTGTAGTATCAGGCGTTGGTAAATTTGTATAACACCACTGTGATGAGCCATCAGGATTTCTTTCGTATGAATCATCCAGTTGAAGCGCCGAAACCGTCACTGAATCTTTCAGGTCAGATGAAGCATCAAAAAGATAAACGCTCTCACCACTTTTGCTGAGTTTAAAATCAGTGTGGAAATAATCTTTCACCCGCGCTGGTGCAAACCATGCCGGCGTAGGACCAAACATCGTAGTGCCACTTTTCAATTTAAAACTCAGAAATGGAATGGAACTCATGTCAACATTATTCGCAGCGAGATTATGAACCTCTATCGCAAGAACATTCATTCCGTTTATCAATGTAGCACGTATGGTATTCATGTTCAGGGGAAATGAATCCGGCAACTGACCTTGATACATCACTGCTTCATGACCACCATTAGATATTGCATTCCATGCAGGACGTACTCCGGATAAACCAACATTTGCCCGCGCAATTTCAACACCGTTAAGATATGCCACAAAAGCATCATCGTAGTCTATATTCAAAATGGCCTCTGAAATTTTTGTTGAATCAGTAACGGAAAATGTTTTACGCATATACATACTTACACACGTCGCAATCGTTGTATTATCATCTCCGTCGCCGAAACCAATTCCACCGGGTCCGCTGCTCCATGCATTGGCATTAAAACTCAGGTTACGCCAGTTGGTATCAGAGGGAGTAGACAAATTCACCTGATACTTCCAGGTATCGGATGCATTGATCGCAGTTTCCCAATGACCTCCGATTTCTGTTTTCTCAAATCCAGAAGCAAAAACAATTATATGGTCATTTGCAGGAAGTGTAAAAGCAGGGAAAATAAATTTATCCGGTTCGCCTATCTTATCACTTAGTTTAAATCCTGTCAAATCAACCGGTAGTGCAGTTGTATTAAACAATTCAATCCAATCGTCATTATTACCAAATTCATCCGTAATCGTATTGAAGTTTGAGGTCTGAACTTCATTGATCACAACCTGCCCGAAAGTGTTGACAGTAAAGAGACATAAGCAATACAGGATTGCATTTAGTAAAGATTTCATTCAGTAAAATTTTAAGAAATAATAGCGTTTATTTATAGCTCTTTCAGGTTAGCTTTCCGGCTACAAATATTGGTTTTGTGATATAGAAAAGCAAAAAAAGATAGCCAATGGACTAAAACTATTGGTAAATTATGCTTCAGTTTGCCATTTTCTGATTCAAATCCTTTAAAAAAGCAAATGCTACCCTATCGCAACTCCTTTGCAAAATGTTTTTTTAAAATTCAAAACCTGATTACATTTACGGCATGCCATCGAGAAAGCTATTGTTTCTGTTATTTATACCTTTTTTATCATATTCACAACCTGCTGTTCAGTGGAGAAAGGCAGTGAAAAATGGAATTCAGAGTATTAATTCAGCAGTAGCCATTTGTGCAGATAAATCAGGTAGTGTTACAATAGTCGGGAATACCCATGAAATTGATTCCCTGAAGAAAATATTTATAGTTCGGCTGGATTCTTCGGGAAATGAAATCTGGCGTAGGATATTTCAACCCGAAGAAAGAACAGAAGCGATAGCAGTAGCCCTGGCCGTCGATCTTTCAGGAAATACAGTGGTAAGCGGAACGGTTAGAAATAAATCCGGAAATACGGATATCCTCACTTTGAAATATTCACCTGAAGGAATTCTTCTCTGGCAAAATATTTACGCCGGAAAAGCAAATCTCTTTGACGCACCGGCTGCAATTGCAGTAGACAAAAAAGGAAACATACTTGTTTGTGGACATGAAACGGCCAGTGAATCCAACCCTGACCTCCTGCTTATTCGATACTCAGCTTCAGGTGAGACTTCTTTTATCAAAAATTTTTCTACTCCTCAAATGGATGCTGCAGTTGATGTTGCAGTAGACGACAGCTGCAATATTTACGTTGGTGGTAACATTAATGTAAGTACCAGGACCGCTGATATTATCGTGATGAAATTTGATTCCGTTGGAAACCCAAAATGGAATTATGTTTACGATGGCGACGAGCACGCTGTTGACCTCACCACTGACATTATCCTTGATGATAGCACCAACATTTATATTACGGGAACGGCCAATCATTCAAATGACAAATCAGATATTCCGCTGATCAAACTTAACAGGAACGGAAAGTTAGTCAGCAGTCAGCTTTTCAGTGATGGTGTTGCGGACGGAACAGGTAATAAGTTGTGGACCTCAGGAAAAATTATTTGCATGCAGGCTACATTTACTGATTACCTACAGCAATCGGTAAATCAATATATTTATCTGTCTGATAAAAACTGCAAACAGAAACATAAATTTAAATCGTCAGAGGACGTTACCTATCTGAAGGCCGCCGGCTGGGGAATCAATTCAACCCTGTTGTTTGGATCAGTGCTCACAAGACCTGAAAATACGATTGCGCCTTATATTGAAATTACAGACTCGCTTTATAAAACGCGCTATACATTTCATGACCCGGTGCTCATTTCTCTGCTGAGGATCAAAGATGTACTTTTGGCGGGCAGGGATGTTTATTTTCTTGGAGATGATGCTGCTGAAATTGTAGGAACCATTTCCGTTGTAAAATATAGTTTTCCTGATAAGTCTAAGAATAAACCAAAAGTTACAAACCCTATTAAGAAGTGACGTTTACAAAAATCAATGACGATCATCTCACAAAGTTCAGGTCAATCGTTGGTGCTGAATTTGTTTTTACAAAACGAGATGATATTGAAAACTATTCCCACGATTATACAGAGGATCTGAAATTTTATCCTGAAGTAGTACTCAAGCCGGAGAACACCAATCAGGTTTCGGCAATCATGAAATTTTGTTCTGAACAGTTGATTCCTGTTACTCCGCGTGGTGCGGGAACAGGCTTGAGTGGTGGAGCATTGCCCGTTCGTAAAGGCGTAATCCTTTCCATGGAGAGATTCAATAAAATCATTCAGATTGATGAACGCAACCTGCAGGCAACCGCTGAGCCGGGCGTCATCAACCAGGTTTTTCAGGATGCTGTGATGGAGAAAGGACTGTTTTATCCGCCAGATCCTGCAAGCCGTGGAAGTTGTCATCTTGGCGGTAACCTTGCTGAGTGCGCAGGAGGACCGAAAGCTGTTAAGTATGGCGTTACAAAAGATTATGTGCTCAACTGTGAAGTGGTTTTGCCTTCAGGTGATATCATCTTTACAGGAGCCAATGTCCTGAAAAATTCTACCGGCTATAACCTTACACAACTTATCATTGGCAGCGAAGGAACACTCGGAATCATCACCAAAATTATTTTCCGCTTAATTCCGCTTCCGAAAGAAAATCTGTTACTGCTTGCATCCTTCAACAGTTCTGAAAAAGCCTGTGAAGCAGTCTCCGCAATTTTCCATACAGGCGTTACTCCTTCTGCATTGGAATTTATGGAACGCGATTGCATTGAATATGTGATGCGGCATGTGGACGTAAAAATTCCGTTGAAAGACAATACGGCTGCACAACTATTCATTGAGGTTGACGGGAATGACAAGGATGCTTTATTTAGAGATTGTGAAGCGATTTCAGAAGTGCTGAATGCACATGAATGTGACGAAATACTTTTTGCAGATACGGCACAACAAAAAGCCGATCTCTGGAAAGCAAGGCGCAGCGCGGGAGAAGCAGTGAAAACACATTCCGTTTATAAGGAAGAAGATACCGTTGTACCGCGCGCCGAATTACCGGTTCTTTTAAAAGGTGTGAAAGCAATTGGAAATAAATATGGTTTTCGTTCTGTTTGCTATGGACATGCAGGTGACGGAAATCTCCATGTCAATATTATCAAAGAAGATTTGAGCGATGCGTTGTGGAACACACAGGTACCAAAGGGCATTCGTGAAATATTTGAACTTTGTGTTTCGCTCGGTGGAACAATATCGGGAGAACATGGCATTGGCTACGTACAGAAAAATTACCTTGACATTGCCTTTTCCAAAACGCAGATTGAATTGATGAAGGGGATAAAAAAAGTTTTTGATCCGACCGGAATACTCAACCCCGGAAAAATATTTCCTTCATGAAAGGCAAAACGGTAATTATTACCGGTGCATCATCAGGTATCGGACTGGCATGCGCTGAAGTTTTTGCCGCCAACGGTTGCAACGTGATGCTCGCTGCAAGGCAGAATGACAGGCTTTCAGTGATCGTTGCAGACTTAAACAAAAAAGGCTTTAACGCGAAATATTGTGTCACAGATGTGAGCAATGAATCCGATTGCAAAAAACTCATTGAGGAAACGGTTAAACATTTTGGAAGCATAGATATCCTCATTTGCAATGCCGGTATTTCAATGCGCGCACTTTTTGAAGACGTTGAACTGAATGTACTTCGCAAAGTGATGGAAGTCAATTTCTGGGGAACAGTAAATTGTACAAAATATGCCATACCCTACTTACTAAAATCAAAAGGCAGCTTAGTTGGTATTTCATCCATCGCAGGCAAGAAAGGGCTTCCGGGTCGTACAGGCTATTCTGCATCGAAGTTTGCCATGGAAGGATTTCTGGAATCCGTACGCATCGAAAACCTGAAAAATAATCTTCACGTGTTGGTTGCCCGCCCCGGGTTTACGGCTTCTAATATTCGAAACACTGCATTGTCGAAGGATGGAAAATTACAGGGCGAATCTCCGCGCGATGAAAATAATATGATGAGTGCAGAAAGTGTGGCGCAACAAATTTATGCTTCTGTAAAAAACAGAAAAAGGGATTTCGTTCTTACGTTAAATGGAAAACTGGTAGTCCTTCTCAATAAATTTTTTCCTGCATTGATTGATAAAATGGTTTACAATCATTTCGCCAAAGAAAAAGATTCTCCGTTGAAATAGCCAATGAAGTGGCAACAATTTGAAAAACAAACAACCGCCGCAGATTCGCAGATAGGATTCAGAAATAAGTAGATTCCGCAGAGACTATTCCTCTCGGTGTTTAACGACTGTTCTCTGTACCTCTCTGTGATTTCTCCGTGTTTAACGGCTGTTATCTGTGGTAAAATAAATTATTCACAATGCTCGTATTTAATTCTTACAGCGAACCTGCAAGAAATCTTCTGAGTTAAACAAATCATCAACTCATCGCCGCTTTCTGTGTCTTACAAAACTCCAGCGCCTCCAGTATCAATGCCTCCTCAGCATGCTGATTGATCATTGGCTCCCCTATTGCACGGATCAATGAAAAATTAATCTTGTCAGTTTCATTCTTTTTATCGCCCTTCATGATTTCAAGAATAACATCACTTTCAAAGTCAATCTTATTATGAAAATGCTTATTGATAAACCTGAATATTTCATCTGCATCATTTTCATTCAATCCACAAATCATCTTCGCTAAATAAATCTCTCCAATCATTCCGATGGCAATCGCTTCTCCATGCTTTAACGGGATTGACTTCTTTTTTTGAGAATAACTTTCAAGCGCATGTCCGATGGTATGACCGAAGTTCAATGCTTTTCTCAGGTGCTTATCACGGTAGTCGCTGTTGACGATCTTATATTTAGTCCAAATGGATTCCCTTATGATCTCAAACCAGCTTACATTTTCAAAATCTGCAATTGAAGAAACGCCTTTCCATTTATTAACGTCTGAAATAATGGCATGCTTGATCACTTCAGCAAAACCCGAAAGCAGTTCTTTTTCTTCCAGTGTTTTCAGAAATACAGGCGAGACAAAAACTGCTACAGGTTCATCAAAAGTCCCGATCTGATTTTTGAAGCCGCCGAAATTAATTCCGTTTTTCCCTCCGGCAGATGCATCAACCATAGCAAGAAGCGTTGTGGGAATATTCACAAAATTTATTCCGCGCATATACGTAGCCGCGACAAAACCGCCAACGTCAGAAACCACTCCCCCGCCAAGGTTTATCAGGAGAGAATTCCTATCGGCACCAAATGATGTTAAATCATTCCAGAGTTTTACAATAGTTTCAATTTTCTTACTTCCTTCCCCATGAGGAATTTCCAGACTCACAGCATCTTTCAAGACCTGCACACCATTTTGTAACAAGGGCAGACAAAGTTCTTTGGTATGATCATCAACAAGAATAAATTTCTTCGCATCCCGAAGCCGGTCACTTTTGGAAATGAATTTTCCGATCTCGTAAAACGTATCGTTACCCAGAAAAATCTGGTAGTGGTTGGATCGGATGATGGTGGTCATATTTTTATTTCCGGATTTTGTTCCAAGGACATACAACATAACCGAATGGAAATTTTCAATAAAGAAACAAAATTAATAATTGCTGCATTGTTGCAATCTCCCTGTTAACTATACTCCCGATACTTTATTAGAGGTAGCATGTTTTTCTCAACCTATTCCATCCTTCCCTTCTGAAGACGATGTAGCAGCCCAAACTACCCAATTTTCAGTATTTTCCTTCATCCCATCGGCGTCTTTCTTATTTTCAAATAATTGTGATCCCGGTATTGGTTTTACGAAAGAATGAATGGTCTGGATTTTCATGAATACTAAACATACCATTATCATTCTCTAAACCAGTGAAAAGATTATTCTGCCTTCTCCACTGCTCATTACCGCTACTAACAATTTTTATAATCAGGTAGTCTCCACCGTTAGTATTAGAGCTCCTGCCGCACATTACATAACCTTCATCATGGGTTGTATCAATACTATTTAAATGCGCTTCAGCATTTGAAAAGTAAGTTTTAAAAAATACTTCTTGCTGACAAAAGGAAGTATGAATTAAACCAATCGTAAAAAAGAAAAGCAGATAAATATTTTTCATTGATCTTTATTTCTTTTAAGCACTTTCCATCCGGTGTGTAAGTGTTGATAATAATATATGATTATCTGCACGATCCTTACCCCCTCCCCATTCCCCTCTTCTCCTCCTTCAATTCCTCATTCATCATCTGCGTTTGCTGAAGAATAGACTCATCATGTATTAACTCATACATCTTCAGAATAAAATCCTTGGTAAGTTCATGCGACAAACCAAGCTGCAAACGTGTACGAAGAATTTCATTCCATCTTTCTACCTGAAGAATTGTAATGTTATTTTCCTTTTTATATATTCCAATCTCCCTTGCAATTGCCATCCGCTCACTGATCTTATTTAAAATCTCCTCGTCCACACCGTCAATTCTTTCCCGCAGTTCTTCCAGGCGGTTTAAAAAAATGACGTCCTCAATTACTGCTGAACGCACAATGAGTCTTGCGAGCAAATCCTGTAGTGCTTCAGGGGTTAGTTGCTGTTCTTTATCACTCAGCGCAGATTCAGGATGAGAATGAGATTCAATCATCAATCCGTCGTAATTGAGATCCATTGCAGTCTGTGCAACTGAGGCAATTAAATTTCTTGTACCGCAAATATGACTGGGGTCGCAAATGAGTGGGAGTTCGGGAATCCTTCTCTTCAGTTCGATAGGAATCTGCCAGTTGGGAACGTTCCTGTACTTTGTTTTTTCATAAGTGGAAAAGCCCCGGTGGATGGCAGCAATGCGATGAATCCCACTTTTACTAATCCTTTCAATGGCGCCAATCCATAATTCAAGTTCAGGATTAATAGGATTCTTTATCATAACAGGGATGTTCACTCCTGTTAGTGCATCGGCAATTTCCTGGACAAGAAAAGGGTTCACTGTAGTTCGTGCACCAATCCACAAAATGTCAATCTTCGCTTCCAGTGCTTCCTCTACGTGCTTTGCACTGGCCACTTCAACCATCACAGGTAGGTTATTTATTTTTCCGGCATCTTTAAGCCATTTCAGTCCTTCACTTCCTATTCCCTGAAAAGAACCGGGACGGGTTCGTGGTTTCCAGATTCCGCCGCGCAGTATGTGCACATTTAATTTACCGAGCGAACCGGCAATTTCATGAATCTGTTTTTCAGACTCCACTCCGCACGAACCGGAAATAATAAGCGGCCGGGCAAACGAAAATCCCCAATCAGAAAGCGGTTTAATATTAAGTCGTTCCATAGATGAATGGCAAAGATAAGATGAAATCTTACCCTGAGTAATAATTTAGAATCTGAATGCATTTCGCATGAGTAGATTCGTATTTTCGTATTTAGTATTTAGTTTGTTCGTTTATCTTCGCGCCTTCCATGAAAAGCCCAGTTTCTTTTGACGACACAGCAATTGCTTTTGCCTCTAAAACAAACAGCGATTTAAATCGTGCTTACGTGCTTTTTAAAGTGATCAGCTACAACTGGTTGGTCAGAATTGCCCCTTCTTTTGTGGACACGGCACTCGCTCTCCGGCTACCGGTGAAAGGACTTATTCGCGCCACTGCTTTCAAACAATTTTGCGGTGGAGAAACCATTGCCGGTTGTGAGAAGACGATAGAAGAACTCGGTAAATACAACATCGGAACGATCCTCGATTATTCTGTCGAAGGAAAAGAAACAGAAAAAGATTTTGAACATTCATTGCAGGAAACACTTGCATGTATTGCGCGTGCAAAAAATGAAAAGCATATTCCCTTCTCTGTATTCAAACTTACAGGCTTCGCAAGATTTGCTTTGCTTGAAAAAGTAAATATCAATGCAAATCTAACCCTTGAAGAGACCGAAGAATTTCAACGCGTAAAACAACGTGTGGAAAAAATATGTGCTGCTGCAGATGAAGCAAACGTACCTGTGTTTATTGATGCTGAAGAATCATGGATACAGAATGTTATTGACGATCTTGCCAATGCCATGATGATGAAGTACAATAAGAATAGGG
This sequence comes from Bacteroidia bacterium, assembly GCA_038206355.1. Taxonomy (GTDB): domain Bacteria; phylum Bacteroidota; class Bacteroidia; order AKYH767-A; family 2013-40CM-41-45; genus JAPLDB01. The sequence goes on along the minus strand of JBBRAY010000006.1, from coordinate 116,233 downwards.
TACTTATTTACAATACACTGCAGTTATACCGCACCGACCGCAACAGCTACCTTCATTCTTGTTATCAACATGCTTTGGCAAACAATTACATGTTAGGTTTGAAACTTGTACGCGGGGCATACATGGAAAAAGAAAGGGAACGCGCAGCGAAAATGAATTATCCTTCGCCGATTCAGCCTTCAAAAAGTGCTGCCGACAAAGACTACGAAGACGCATTAAAATTCTGCATGGAACACCTCGATAGAATTTCAATCTGCGCAGGAACACACAATGAAAAGAGTTCTCAGTTACTGATTGAACTTATGCTTCAAAAAAACATTCCCAACAACCACCCGCACATTTGGTTTTCGCAATTGTACGGCATGAGCGACCACATCAGTTTTAATCTTGCCAAAGAAGGTTATAATGTTGCAAAGTATGTCCCATACGGACCGGTTGCCTCTGTATTACCATACCTGATCAGGCGCGCACAGGAAAATACTTCTGTGAAAGGTCAAACCGGCCGCGAACTTTCAAATATTCTCATTGAAAAAAGAAGAAGGAAAAATATCCTAAAAAAATAAGGGATAATCTCTACGTCGTCTGCTCCCAATGACTCAATGACGGCTGTTCAAGGCTGCTCACGGCTGTTCTTTACTCGCCACCAACGTCAACACCGTCTCTATCGCCACCACTTCTCCTCTTTGATTCTTTACTTCTACATACCACTCCACAACTCCCTGCGGAATCTGTCCTTCCCTGTTGTCTTTTTTCATTTTTGATTTACAGGTCAGATAAACCTGAATGGTATCCCCAACATAAACAGGCTGTGTAAAGCGTAAACTGTCGAGCCCATAATTAGCAAGTACAGGACCTTTTTTCGGATCCACAAATAATCCGGCTGCAGCAGCAATGATAAAATAACCATGCGCCACACGCCTTTCAAAGATAGAACCTTCGAGTGAGGTTTCATCTGTATGCGCATAAAAGAAATCTCCGCTAACGCCTGCAAAATTTACAATGTCTGCTTCTGTTACTGTTCGCTTATGTGTTACCAGAGAATCACCAACATGAATTTCTTCAAAATATTTTCTGAAGGGATGAATGACGTCTTCAGTTCTCTCTGCTCCCGGCAAATAGGTATTCATGATTTTAGTCAGCGTAGTCGGAGAACCTTGCAGTGCAGTGCGCTGCATATAATGTTTCACGCCACGCATACCACCCATCTCTTCACCGCCGCCGGCACGTCCCGGTCCGCCATGCACCAGGTGAGCAAGCGGAGAACCATGTCCTGTGCTCTCCGCCGCACAATGGCGATTGATAATAACCATTCTGCCATGCATGCTTGCAGATCCAAGTACAAAATTTCTTGCAAAATTATCATCACCGGTAATCACTGATCCCACCAGACTTCCGCGGCCCATCCTGGCAAGTTCAGCAGCTTCATCAGCAGTTTTATAAGGCATCATTGTACTCACAGGTCCGAAGGCTTCCACCTCATGCGGCTGAAGTTTCTTAAAAGGATCATTGCAGTACAAAAGCATGGATGAAATAAATGCGCCGCGCGCACTGTCAGCACCCACGGTTTCCACATTGTTGATGTCGCCATACATCACCTCGCAAACGCTCATCAATTCCTTCACCTTACTTTTTACATCGGTCACCTGATCCTTACTGGCAAGTGGTCCCATCCTGACGCCCTCTACAGAAGGATCACCGATCACATTGCTCTTCAGTCTTTCCTTCAGCGCATTTCCAACCGCTTCCGTTAGATTTTCCGGAACTATGATCCTTCGTATAGCAGTACATTTCTGTCCGGCCTTTGAAGTCATCTCTCGCGTAACTTCCTTGATAAATATTTTGAACTCTTCTGTATCAGGAGTGCAATCCGGTCCAAGCACTGAACAATTCAATGAATCAGCTTCCATATTAAAGCGCACTGAATTTTCGATTATTGCCGGATGAGTTTTTAGCATTTTTCCTGTAGAAGCTGATCCGGTAAACGTAACCACATCTTGTGAAGAGACATGATCCAGTATGTCTCCCGCGCTTCCGCATAGCAATTGCAATGCACCTTTAGGTAAAATCTGCGAAGCAATAATTTCTTTCACAACCAACTCGGTTAAAAAAGAAGTAACCGTAGCAGGCTTTACGATTGCAGGCATTCCGGCAAGTAGGTTCACTGCAATTTTCTCCAGCATTCCCCATACTGGAAAATTAAATGCGTTGATGTGAATGGCGACACCTTCCATCGGTACGCAGATGTGATGCCCAACAAAGGTTCCGGTCTTGGAAATCATCTCCATGTTCCCATCAATAGAAAATGTTTCATCAGGAAGTTCCCTCCTGCCCTTACTTGCATACACAAATAGATTACCGATACCACCATCAATGTCTACCCATGAATCAGCCTTGGTGGCACCTGTTGCCGCACTCAAAGCATAAAAATCCTTTTTTCTTTCATTCAGATATAATGCAAGCGCCTTCAGCATCCTCGCCCGCTCGTGAAATGTCATTTTACGCAACACACTCCCGTTGCTGTGGGCATAATTGATCATCCCTTTAAAGTCAATGCCTTTGGTAGATGCATTAAATAAATGCTCTCCGGTAACGGCATGATACAATGCTGCTCCATTTTCATTCCCTTCTACCCATTCACCCGCTACAAAATTCTTTAGTTTGGTTGCCATAAAATTATTTATGCGGCAAAGATAGAAGAACAGATAAGAATACTTGCTGTGTAGAAGAAGAACCAAAGACTACATTAATTCAAATATTTTATTTGAAAAAAGCTATACTTTCACCTCCTGAAATGAATCTCAGACCATTCGTTAAAATAAACAATCCTTTGCCGGGCTCATCGAAAGCAATCTTCGCTTTCTTTTTTTTGCTGCATATTTTTACTTCCCTGGCGGCCAAAGATAAAATCACCTATGGCTTTGAACGCCTTGCCATTCATGATTATTTCAATGCCCGCGGAAGTTTTTTTGACGCCATAAAAAAACAACCGGTCCCTGCATATTACGGACTAAGTATCATTTGCACCAGAAACAACAATCCGTTTTATAACCTTGACAGCGCACGCATCTATATTCTTACTGCAGACACCATCCGTAGTCACCTTACCACTGATGAAGAATCAAAGATTGAAACGAGGTATCAGATCAACAAATTCCGTATCAGTGCACTGAAAGATTCTATTTCATTGCTTGCCTATGACGACGCGCTGAACAAAAACAGTATTCATATCTGGAATGACTTCATCGATAATTATCGCTGGTCAGTAATAAGTGATTCGGCTACTGCGAAACGAAATGAACTTGCTTATTCAATCGCCAAAAGAAAAAATACTAGCGATGGTTATAAAGAGTTTTACACCCTGTATCCCAACAGTTTTCAAAGCACTGAGGCGAGGAAACGTTTCGAGGACAGACTTTTTCGTGAAAAAACTGATGGAAGCTCGGAACAGTCTTATGAAAATTTTATCATTAACAATCCCGAAAGTCCATACAGGATGCAGGCTGAAGATTCGTTGTTTGCTGTAGCTACTAAAAGTAAGACGCCCGAGTCATATTATAAGTTCGCCAAAAAATATCCAGGCAACAGCAATACCCCGACTGCCTGGATGAAGCTCTACCAGCGCTATCTGGAACTTTATAGCGTGCAAAACCTCGACGATTTCTTTTCCAGGTATCCGGATTTCAAATATAAAAAACAGGTAGAAGAAGATTTTCGGCTGTCAAGCGTAATCCTGCTCCCTGCCAGAAAAAATAACCGTTTTACTTTTATTACTGAAGAAGGAAGACAGACTATTCCTAACTTGTATGATGACGTTGACGAATTTTCAGAGGGGTTGTGTGCTGTCAGCAAAAACGGAAAATATGGATACATCAGCAAAAGCGGCAAACTTGAAATTAATTTTCAATTTGAAGAAGCTGAACCATTTGAAGATGGCCATGCGCAGGTAAAATTAAATGGAAAGGCCTCAGTAATTAATCGTGAAGGTGTTCAGATAATCCCTCCTGTTTATTCAGAAGCCGGTTTGCCCCATGATGACAGAATATTATTTCTCGATTCCATGAAATACGGATTTACTGACGGATTTGGCAAACCTGTTATCAAAGCACAATTTGAAGTTGCTTACGATTTTTCAGGCGGTCTTGCCATCGCAGGAAAAGAAGATGAACTTGGAGTTATTGACCGAAACGGAAAATGGGTGTTGCCTCCTTTATACTCCGGCATATCTGTTGAATCGAATGGTTTGATACACGTTGAAAAAGATGACATGTCGGGATTACTTACAAGGCTCGGTGATGAAATTCTTCCCGTTAGCTATGATGAAATCGGAAGATTTTCTTCCGGACTCGCACTGGTTTCAAAAAATGACAAGCTCGGTTACGCTGATGCAATTGGTCACCTCGTAATTCCAATGCAGTATGAGTTTGACGGACAATCAATCGGGCGAAGTGAATTTAGCAATGGCTTTGCTGTTGTAAAGGAAAAAGGAAGATATGCTTTGATTGACAGTACCGGATATAAAGTTATTCCTGCGCAGTATGACGACATCGTTTTTTATCAGCAAGGTATGCCCATTGCCGCCCGCAAAAAAAATAAATGGGGATTTATTGACATTGAAAATAAAACTACTATTCCATTCAAATATGACCTGGTGAATCCTTTTTCAGATGGTGTAGCTGTGGTTAAATCCGGAAAATTTTTTGGTGCCATTGAGGAAGACGGAAGCATTGTTATTCCGCCAAACTGGGAATTTATTTCATCATTTAAAAATGCAGTAGCTGTAGTAAAACGAGAGGGAAGTTTTGGCCTGCTGTCAAAGTCCGCAACATTACAAGTGGAATGTGCTTATGAAAAATACCAGTGGGTTTCTGATTCCGTTATCCGGTTTGAGCGGGGCGGGAAATTCGGATATTTCAATGCCTCAAAAAGAGAATGGATCTGGAGAGAAGACGGATTGTAATTGAGACTTACAATGAGTATCATCCATGATAAACCCTTGACCGGACAATGAGTCCGTTTTTTATTTCAAGCACTTCTGCCACTTTCAAATTTTCTTCCCCGGGAACAATACGCAGGTATTCCATAAATACTCTCTCATCATTTGCAGTAATAGATTCTTCCTTATAAATCAAATCGGGAAGTCTTTCAAATGAATCCCACCACCATTCCAGCATCGAATCTTTACCTCGAATAACGCCACCCGTTTCCGGCTTTCTGATTTTAAGTTTCGGACTGTAATGTTCTGCCTGATCATCATACAATGAAAGTAGCTTTTCAAGATTGTGTTCATTGAATGCAGCCAGCCATTTTTTTGCAATGTGTAATGAAAGCGGAATGTTTTTCATCGGAATTAATTATCGTTCTGTCACAGTCAGCAAATCTACTGAATCAATATTTTAGATGGCAAAAACCCTTAATGAAATAGATTGTATTCTCCAACACCTATTGTCATAATTCAAATCACTATTATTTTGGTAGTTGCTCAGTTGCAATATTCAAAATCAACCATTTGCCACGAATGTTCTTTCGATATTCGTACATTCGTTATTCGCACATTCGCAAGTTTTCGTTATTCGCACCCTCTTCCACCTACTTAATTGAATTTTTGTAGTTACATTAGCAAATGAAAACCAACCCAATGAAAAAACTTCTACTCATCCCACTGATTTTATTTTCGCTGACATCCAATGCACAGAATTCAACCTGGGCCAATAATATTTCCTGCATTCTATACAGTCATTGTACTTCATGTCACAATCCCAATGGCATCGCACCATTTTCTTTACTTACTTACACCGATGCACTGGATAATGCAACCCAGATAAAGTATCAGGTTGAGAATAAAAAAATGCCTCCTTTCCTTGCCGATGTCAGCTATCAGCAGTATGCCCATCAAAAAACATTATCACAGGATGAAATCAACCGGATTGTAAACTGGGTGAATGATGGCGCTCCGGCAGGTGATACTGCGCTCGCATTACCTGCGCCTTCTTATTCTTCGGGTGCAGTGATTACAAATCCTGATTTCACAGCAAGCATTGGCACGTATAATATTCCTACCCTTTGGAATGATGAGTACCGTTGCTTTGTTATTTCCAATCCATCTGCAAATGATGAATATATCACTGCCATGGAAGTCATTCCCGGAAATCGCGCTGCAGTACATCACGTACTCATTTACTCTGACGTCAGCAACGTTCCCGTACAACTTGATAACGCAGACCCTGATCCCGGCTATATCAACTTTGGTGGCACAGGAAGTTCATCATCACAATTGATTGGTGGTTTTGTTCCCGGCAGTGACCCTTATTACCTTCCTCCAAATATGGGAATGTTTGTCCCTGCAGGTTCGCGTATAATTATTCAGGTACATTATCCCATGAGTTCTTCAGGATTTACAGATTCAACAAGGGTCAATTTTTTATTCAGCTCCGGCGCCATAAGAACAGCTTATGATGCACCGGTACTCGATCATTTGAGCACCATCGTTGACGGACCGCTATTCATTCCTGCAAACACCGTTAAAACATTTCATGCGCAATACACAGTTCCTGTTGGTGTATCGGTGCTTTCTATAGCGCCGCATGCACACCTTGTTTGCACTTCCATGACATCTTATGCCGTTAAACCCAATGGCGATACCATTAACTTCGAAACCATTCCACACTGGGACTTTCACTGGCAGGGTGCGTACTATTTCCAAAAACCCATTCATCTTCCTGCAGGTACAGTACTGTACGGTGAAGCAACATACGACAACACCACCAACAATCCGGAGAATCCCAACAATCCCCCTCAAAATGTATCGCTGGGCGAATCAACTACAGATGAGATGATGCTGTTTTATTTTGTGTACACCTTTTATCAGGCAGGTGATGAAAATATTGTGGTAGATACTTCCGGTCACCTCCCGCATTATTTAAGTTGCACTTCAATTACATCAGTAAAAGAAAATGATTTTGAATATGAAATCTCTTTCTTTCCAAATCCTGCCAATCAATACCTGAAAATAAATTTTGACAGCCGTTTAACAGGAACCGAATTCTCCATTTACGATATCCCGGGTAAAAAAATAATGCGGGCTACCATAAAATCAAATGATGACGGAGCACTTTTATTAAATGTCGGTAGTCTGAATAACGGCTTCTACTTCATACGACTGGTTACTGATTCAGGAAAAGTGATCAATAAAAAATTGTTGATAAGCAGGTAATCTATTTCAATAATAGATAAGGAAAGACCGCGCTCTTCAGTTTTAATTTCGAAAACTTTATTCGTACCGCAAAGCATCTATCGGGTCAAGTTTGGATGCTTTTCTCGCCGGATAATAGCCTGACAAAATTCCCACCAGGAAGCAAACAATGATTGCCACTATTATCCATTCCCATGGAATAATAAAGCCGCTCCCCATCAATGAAGAAATAATGTTCCCAATAACAATTCCAAGAATCGTCCCCAATGCACCTCCCAATTGACAAATCAAAATTGCTTCCGTTAAAAACTGGCTGCGGATTATTTTCGGTGTTGCGCCAATTGCCTTGCGAATTCCAATTTCACGCGTTCTTTCTGTAACACTCACAAGCATAATATTCATTAATCCAATCGCTGCTCCGAGTAACGTTATAACAGCGATTGCAATAGCAGAAACCCTTACAGTAGAAAGAGATGAAATCAATATATTGGCGATGCTGTCACTCTTCATAATCTCAAACGTTTCGTCATCACCTATGGGTACTTTTCTGATGATCCTGAACAAACCTGTAGCTTCGCTGATAGCCGCATCCAGCATTCCCACATTGGTAACACTTACGGTGATCGTAAAGCTCATGTTCGGCCGGTGAAAATTATTTTTCGCATTCAACAATGGTATAATTCCCATCTTATCCCCTCCAAAACCCATCGCACTTCCCTTTTCTTTTAACGTTCCTACCACTCGGTACTTCGTACTTCCTACTGAAATTAATTTGTCTATCGGATCAACAGTACCAAATATCTTTTGCACGATGTCATTACCAAGAATAATAACCTGCTCACCATACTGCACTTCGGTCATTGAAAAATTTCTTCCTTTATCAACAGTATACCCGCCGGTATGAAGGTAATTTTCATTGGCTCCCAGCAGCATCACATTCGGATTCGTTTTTTTGCCTTCAAATTTCATTGTTGAAGTACCACTGGCGAAAGTGGAAATAGATACCGTGGCAGGAAAATGAAACTCCTCAACAAAACGTGTCGCCTCGTAGTAATCAATCGGGTTAAATCGTTTCGCCCTGCGCCCCTTATTGCCGACGTGGATATTCATACCCCTGTTCTGTATTGTGAATGAATTGGCTCCCATTGCCGAAAAATTCGAACTGATTGCCCCTTTGATGGAATCAATGGCTGTGAGAATTCCAACCAAAGCCATAATACCGATTGCAATAATCAATGCCGTGAGGGTTGCGCGCAGCTTTTGGCTCTTAATGCTTTGCAGCGCAACCTTCATGTTTTCTTTGAAGTCCATAACAGGCGAAAGGTAGAAAATTGTTCGTGAGTCTCGTTTTATACGTCTGATATTAACCAAAAATTAACCGGAAATTTGTCCCGCTTTCTATTGCCGGAAGTTATTTTACACTATCTTTGGAACATTAAATTTTAAAATAATAATTATGAAAAAGATTCTCGTTGTTTTATCCATGATTTGCTTTGTTGCAGTTTCTGCAGTAAATGCTCAGTCTACTGCTCCTGTAGGTAAGGAAACCAAAAAGGAAGCTTCAGTAACTCCTACTGCTGCAGCCAATGCAACTCCTGAAGCCAAAGAAACTTCGGCTGCTTGTTGTCAGGGGAAAGCTGTTAAATCATGTTGCAAAAAAGGTGAAGCAAAAGCATGCACACCTGAACAAAAAGCTGCATGTGCTGAAAAAGCAAAAGCAGAAGCAAATGCTGAAGTTCAAACTTCTCCAAAACCTGAATCAAGGTAAATTGTAACCGACCACGTTCGGTTTATCATATAAACCTCTCCGGCCTGAATGCCTGAGAGGTTTTTTATTTGAACTTTTTTAGCCGCAACGGATTATCTTCGTGCCATGAGTGCATCCATACCTGTTGATGACTTTACCCGTGAAGAAGCTGAATTGTCCTTCAAGTTTCAGCGCCTTGATAGAGACAGTGGCTACAATGCCCGGGATCCACACAGACATAACTATTATGAGATTTTCCATTTTATAAAAGGTGGTGGTGACCATATGATGGATTTTTCCCATTCGGAAATCAAAGATCATTCTTTTCATTTTGTTGCACCGGGACAAGTCCATATGCTCAGGCGGGATAAATCAGCCCGTGGATATGTGCTTATTTTTTCAGGTTCCTTTTTTCACCTTCACGCATCTCAAAACAATCCGCTCTCCGATTACCCTGCCTTTAATAAAACTGCTGCTCCCGTGCTTTCAGGAAAAAATGATTTGTCACTTGAACTGAAAGAAATATCTGACGCTATGGAAAAGGAATTCAAAAATAAACAACCTTTCAGAGAGCAGATATTATTTTCTTACCTCAGCATCATTCTATTGAAATGCAGATCCCATTTTGTCGTTGGAAAGGATTATGCTAACTCCGATAATGCTTCTCAGATACTGACAAGAAAATTTCATCACCTGATTGAGGTGAATTTTAAAACGATGCATAAGGTGAAAGATTATGCCGATAAACTGAGCATTACTCCAAATCACCTCAACGATATTTCAAAAAAAACAACCGGGAAAACATCACTGGAACTGATTCAGGACAGAATATCACTTGAAGCAAAAAGATTGCTGCTGCATTCTGATTTTAACAGCAAGCAAATAGCATTCGAATTGAATTTTAATGACCCTTCTTACTTCAGCAGATTTTTTAAGCAGCAGACAAAATACTCACCTGAATCATACAGGAAATCTGTCAGGGAGAAATACAAAGAATGAAATGATTTCTTCCGGAACTAAATTCATATTTTATTGATCTAAATATTTATTTAATCTTCCTTCGAAAATATTCTGATCAAATCATTTGCAATCAATTTCCGGATCAATACCTATTATCTTAAAACACCTGATCCGTTCACATATTATGTATCTTTAGCAACCGAATCCACATAACAACAATGCTCCCCGGAATAATTATTAATTGATTTTTTATGCAAAAGATTATAGCCATAGCAATGGTATCAGTTTTATTAATTGTCATTTCCTGTACAAGCGATAAATCTGAAGATCCCAACCTGTGCGCCTATGATGCAGCACAACTAAAATACAATGGCTTAATAAAAGCGATCGTCAACACGAACTGTGCAGCCCTCGGTTCATGTCATGGAAATCCTCAGGAACAGAATGCCGGTGGCGAACTCACTTCGTATCTGCTTTTAAAAGAAAAGGTAGATAACAACTCTTTTAAAAACAGGGTATTTGATTTGAAAGACATGCCACAAGGATCGTCTTTAGGTGTTTGCGATTTCAAACAACTACAGGACTGGGTAAATGCAGGAGCCCCGGAATAAAAAAACTCCCTTCAAACAAAAGGAGTTTCCTAATATTGATAAAATATTTCTTACTTATCAATGACGACCACCATCCAGATGAATAATCCTTGAATGACCATTTTTGGTTACGGTTGCAATGTCATCACAATCACCATTTCCGAAGTCAATGGTGCGTTGAGGCCTGTTGTTATTTGGGACAACTGAAATTGTTCCTGAAGTAATATATGCACAGCTAAGGTCACGGATAATATTTGTAAATGTCAGGTCAGCACTGTTTCCGCTTTGGCTATCGTTGTGGGTAGCTGTACCGTTGATTTTATAAATATGGTGTGAACATACGGTATCAGCATATCCCTGCGTGATTTCTCTCGTACGTGTACTGGTCCATGTTCTGGTGCTTCCGTCACTTCTTGTAAATGTGAGATTGGCGTTAATATTCCACACACATCCATTGCTTTCAGGACCAACATTCTCTATGTGCCTTGATCCGCCTACCTGCTTGTCGTCAATGTAAAAATTATCAAAAGTTACATCCCATGACGCGCCCATTGACCAGTATCCACCACCTGTGTACGCTATTATTATTGAGCCATCCCTGGTATGACCATTCCTTCCCGGACAATGGTTAAAATAAATAGTCACCATCGAATGCGCAGAATCCCATGTAACAGTTGCACAGTTGTTGAGGTCACTGTTCACAGGATCACTGAACCGGCCTTCAACATTTCCATTTGGCGAATTAAAAACTTCAGCAACAAAATTGTCAATGGTTGTGCTGATGTCTTCGCTCTGACTGATATCCTGTGCTTCAGGTGAAAAATTTTCATCAGCGCTTCCGCTTTCTTTCTTGCAACCGGTACCAAGAGAAAGGGTAATAAGGGCCAATCCAATCATCAATACGGGAATAAGGTTTTTAGTTTTCATTTTTAAAAATATAAATTATTATTTGTTTTACTTTTCTGAATTCCGGCCCATGTGACAGGACCCGGTCATTAAAGGTTTAAGCGCTCCCGCAATATGTTCAGGCAGTATACCGGAGATCCCGCAAAGTGTTTGAACGGAGAACTCAAATCTTTATAAATCAAAAGAGGTTACGCATTTGAAAATGAAGTTTAATTTCGCAACATATGCCGTTAGAAAAACCATTGAATATATTATTTGAAGACAACCATCTCATTGTCGTGAATAAACGTGCGGGCGATATCGTACAGTCTGATAAAACAGGTGACAAGCCCCTTGTAGATATAGTCAAAGACTATGTCAAAGAGAAATATAAGAAGCCGGGCGATGTATACCTGGGCATACCCCACCGCATCGACAGACCAACAACAGGAATAGTCATATTCTGCCGCAACAGCCGGTCACTGGAACGGATGAATCAGATGTTTAAAGAAAAGACCATCAAAAAAACATACTGGGCAATAGTGAAAAACAGACCTCCATCTGATCAGGAGAAACTGGTCCATTTTATAAAAAGAAATACTCAGCAAAATAAAAGTTATGCATCGGATACAGAAAAACCTGATGCGCAACGGGCAGAAATGGATTATAAGATGATTGCCCATAGCGACCGCTACTTTCTGCTTGAAGTAGATTTACTTACAGGCAGGCATCACCAGATACGCGCCCAGCTTTCAAAAATTGGCTCACCCATCAAAGGAGATTTAAAATATGGATTTGATCGCTCAAATGAAGATGGCTCGATCTCTCTCCATGCACGAAAAGTAGAGTTTTTACATCCGTCAAAAAAGGAACCATTGACCATAGTCGCAAATGTTCCTGATGATAAATTGTGGAAACATTTTGAAAAGGAAGCAGAACTAAACAGTTGATTTTGCAAAAAGAATCAGCAGTAAACGATTACACTTTTCCTATTTCAAATATTCCTTTTTCACTTCCTCAAAAGTTGGAAAATCCCTGTGGTGCCACATCGCAACAACAGTTCCTCTTTTTAAAAGCATCAGTCCGGGATTTGAACGCATCATCGTTTTCAACGTGGTTGCATCAGCATAATAGTAGTCAAACATCGAATTGTGCTCGTGACGAAAAGTATCCACTTCTTTGGGCGATGAAGAAGTCATTCCAATAAAGTCAATTCCCTCTTTATGACACAAAGAAACAAAGTCATTAATCCTGTTCTGAACCTTATTGTTACTGTGCGCAATTTCATTTGCAACGAGAAGAAATACCCGATCCATACTCAACACATCTTCTGTAATATCAGTTCCATCAACAGAGTTAATCGTGAAATCATGAATGGCAGGGCGGTCTCCTTCACGGATCATCTTATCAGTGCGGTCAATAAATTTATAGGTACTGTCTACCTTCCCCAACTGATCAGTGGTAAGTTCTTCCTTCTTTCCGTCTTTCTCATAAATAAAAATCATCGCCACACTGTCCCGCTTGGCTCCCGGAGGCAACTTCATCCCTTCACTGATACTTTTTCCAACGGCATAAGGGCGGAAGTCAATCATCGGCAAACCCCAGTAATAGTTGGAAAGACAGAACATATAGGATGCAAATGTCCCAACCCCAACGATAATATTTCCCAACCTGTCTCTTACCAGTAAATACATTTTTGCATTTCCGATAAGCAATACCAGAATCAGAAAATCGAGGACAACGTCTTTATAAAAGGATGTATAAGGTTTAAGCTTGATGAAATCTCCGAAACATCCGCAATCGGTAACCTTCATGTCCTTGGCATTGAAAACCCAAGAAGCCGGATTGTACCAGTGACCCATCGTGTAACCGGATAAATAAGTGTATCCGGTGAGAAAAGTGAAAAATACCATGAGACCAAGCGTAAGCCATAAAGTGAATTTCCGCTTCCAGCCAATGATGATGGCAAGACCAAGTGCAAGCTCCAGAACCAGCATAAAAACCGCCAGTTGCGTGGAATAAGAACTCATGAAATCCCAAAAAAGTTTAAACGAAGGCCAGTCATTCTGAAATGCACTGAAGTAATCATGCATTTTATAGCTCGTTCCCAATGGATCTACGGCTTTAATAAATCCGGAAAAAAGAAAAAGTCCTCCGACAAGAAACTGAATGATGCGTACTAAGATTTTCATAATGTGAGAATTGGAAAGAGCCGGTAATTTAGCCCGCGCTCTCTGAAAGTTTAATGAGGGCGAAAGTTGCGTAATTCAGCATGTCATAATAATTGGCCGCAACGCCTTCACTGACGAGGGTTTGACCATTATGGTTTTCAATTTGTTTGATGCGGAGAATTTTCATAAGAATCAAATCCGTCATCGAACTCACGCGCATATCACGCCATGCCTCACCATAGTCGTGATTCTTATTTTCCATCAGATGCCTGGCTTCACTTGTGTACTTGTCAAAATGTACGAGCACTTCCTGCGCCGACATCTCCAGGTTTGTATCGCTGTGTTTCTCCAATTGTATGAGCGCGATAATACAGTAGTTGATGATTCCGCGAAACTCAGAATCAATCCCCTCCTCTACTTTCTGAACACCCTTTTCTTCAATACTGCGAATACGCTGCGCCTTGATAAATATCTGATCTGTAATGGAACTGACCCGTAATATTCTCCAGGCAGTGCCATAGTCATCCATTTTCTTCAGAAAAATATCTTTGCACTGTGAAAGAACAGTGTCATATTGTGATGCTGTTGTTACCATAATTTTAAAGCGCCCGAAGATACATTTTTCATGAGGAATTATTTAAACGTCGGAGGAAAATTACTGGATTGTTCAAAGCCGCTCGTAATGGGCATTTTGAATCTTTCCACAGACTCATTTTATGATGGCGGCCGGATCAACAGTGAAAAGGATCTGCTGAATCACACCGTTAAAATGATACAGGAAGGTGCGGCCATCATTGATACCGGCGCGCAGTCAACAAGGCCCGGAGCCCGATTGATTTCTGCCGATGATGAATGGAAATTGTTGTCTCATCCACTTTCATTATTGAGAAGAGAATTTCCTGATGCCATTCTATCTGTTGATACATTCCATGCTACCGTCGCAGAAAATGCTGCCGGTGAAGGGATTGACATAATAAATGATGTATCGGGCGGAAATATGGATGAGCGGATGCTTGAGAAAATCGGCCGGCTGAAAATTCCATATGTGCTTATGCATATGAAAGGTACTCCCCAAACAATGCAACAAAATCCTTTCTATGAAGATGTTACCCGGGAAGTAATGCGTTTTTTCTCTGCCGCTATTTTAAAACTGACATCACTTGGTGTATCAGATATCATTATTGATCCCGGATTCGGATTTGGGAAAACACTTGAGCACAATTATGATCTCCTCTCGAATCTTGAAAAATTCAAAATATTTGAACGACCAATATTAACCGGCTTTTCACGGAAATCCATGGTTAATAAGGTTACCGGCACCACTGCTGAGCACGGACTGAACGGGACAACAGTACTCAATACACTTGCTTTGCAAAATGGCGCAAATATTCTCCGGGTCCACGACGTAAAAGAAGCTGTCGAAGCAACAAAAATAATAGCCAGAATTTCGAAATCTTAATATCGTAACACGAAACAATTACACCTTATATTTCGTCCCTAGAACTAAGGTATTCGGTATTCGGTATTCGGTATTCGGTATTCGTTTTTGTTATTCGTTTTTGATTTTTATTGTCTAATTTCGAACTTCAATATTCTTACGCATGGATCTTTTCGAAATCGGTTTTCTGACGATCAGACTAATCGATATCATTGACATATTACTTGCCACATATTTGTTGTATAAGCTTTACAACCTTTTGCGCGGTGGTGTGGCCATAAATATTTTTATCGGTCTGCTTTTGATTTATGCACTTTACTGGATTTGCGTCAAAGTCCTGAATATGCAGCTGATCGGTACGTTGCTTGGACAGTTTATTTCTGTAGGTTTTATAGCGCTCATTATTGTTTTCCAGCAGGAAGTGCGGAGGTTTCTGGTTGTTCTAGGAACAAACAGTTACATCGCACAAAATCCGTTTACCCGCCAGATACTTCCGTGGAACTGGCAATCGCAGAAACGGGTCGGACTCGACGTATCGGCCATTGTAAAAGCATGCCGACAGATGTCAAAGGATAAGACCGGGGCAATTATGGTACTTGCAAAATCATCTGAACTGAAATATTTCAGCAGCACCGGCGACAGTATGGATGCTGAAATCTCCCAACGACTCATCGAAAGTATTTTTTTCAAAAACAGTCCGATGCATGACGGCGCAATTATTATTGTTAACAACAAAATCAAAGCCGCCCGTTGTATCCTACCTGTTACCGAAAACATTGATCTACCGGCTCATTTTGGAATGCGGCACCGTGCTGCAGTCGGAATTACAGAGCAAAGTGATGCAGTGGCAATTGTAGTAAGCGAAGAAACTGGAGAGATTTCCTTTTCTAAGGAGGGGCAAATGAAAGTTAATATTACACCCGAAGAACTGGAAAGAAAACTGATAGAGAATTTTTCAGAATAACTTTAATTCACTTTAGCAGAATCCAGCCTGGCCTCAAACATCTTCACCAGTTGTTCGTCCGTCAGCCCCATTTCAATCTGATCAAGTGATGCCTTTGCAGATGGAGCCAACTGATGTGTAGGATATTTTTCCAGAAACTCCCTGTAGAAAATTTTAGCAGAGTCCTTTTGTTGTATGTCATTGTCATAAACAAAAGCAAGAAGGAAATAACCTGATGCAATTTTTGAATGGTTGGGATAACGGGAAATGTAATCTTTATAAATGAGCACCGCTTCGCGCGATTTTCTTAATCCTGTTGCAAGGTCAGCAGCTTTGAAAAGATATCCGGGCGATGCACTATCTTCAGGATAAGTGGCAGCATATTTCCTGTAGGCTGCCAGTTCATCAATGGCAATGGCATGATCCAGCATTTTTGTGCTGTCATTAAACAATTTTTCTTCGTTTGATTTAATCTGCTGAACAAGTTTTTCCTTTTCTGATTTACAGGAGAAGAAAAATAATAAGACAGATATCATTAAAAGATTATTCGCAATTCGCATATTCGTTTTTTTGATTCGTTATTCGAAGGGTTAATGTTATTTTTAAGCTACTTATCTCTTCACATGAAATTTCATTTTATAATCAGCGTCAACCTTTCCTTTTGAAATATCAAGTAATTTATTTTTTAAAATTCTTCTCCTTAGTGGCGTCAATTTATCGACGAAAAGAATTCCTTCCGTATGATCGTATTCATGCTGGATAATCCGTGCTGCAAGACCATCGAAAATTTCAGTCTTTAAATTCCACTCCTCGTCGTAATACTGAATGCGTATGGTTTCCAGTCTTGATATATCTTCCCTTATTTGCGGAATACTCAGGCATCCTTCATTAAACTTCCATGCTTCTCCATCTTCTTCGAGAATATGTGCGTTGATAAAAACCTTTTTAAAATCTTTGACTTCTTCCTCTTCAAACGGTGCACCATCAGTAACAAACAGACGCAGCGACAATCCGACCTGCGGTGCTGCCAGACCTACGCCATGCGCATTGTACATGGTTTCATACATGTCCGCTATCAATTCTTTCAGCTTTGGATAATCCTTCGGAATGTCTGAAGCTTTCTTCTTCAACACCGGATCACCATATGCTACTATCGGATAAATCATTTTTTATTGTCTACAATTTGAAACGTGTAATTTGCCTAGCCGCCGAAGGACGGATTCGCCTTTGGCGAAACTGCCAATTGTCATTTGCCCGTTGCCTACTGATTTCTACTTTCCATATACGATTGCAAAATAATAATTGCACTTGTCATGTCAACGAGCTCCTTATTTTGCCTGCCCTTTTTTTTCACACCACTCATTAATATTGCCTGTTGTGCCATCTTTGATGTAAAGCGTTCGTCATGTCGTTTTATCGTGATCGAAGGAAAATTCTTCTGCAGAACTTTCACAAACTGATTGGCATGAACAGCATTATCTGAAGGGGTGGAATCCATCTGAATGGGATCGCCGACAACGATGCACTCCACCTGCTCCCGCTGAAAATACTTCTTCAGAAATTCAATAACGTCCTTCGAATGAACGGTATCCAATCCGGTAGAAATAATCTGATTCGGGTCAGTAACCGCAATTCCCACACGTTTGGTACCATAGTCAATCGCCATTATCCTGCTCATCGCGACAAAGATGGCAAAAGATTGGAAGTTTAAACAACCATTATATTGGAATTTCTGCAGACACATCTTTTTCCGATATTTGCACAATAAAATTAAAAACAAATGGCTGAAGATTTTCTTCCGTTACTCGGAACCGATCACATTGAATTTTGGGTAGGTAATGCAAAGCAGGCGTCTTATTACTACCAGCATGCTTTTGGATTTGAACTGGTTGCCTATTCAGGCCCCGAAACAGGTGTACGCGACAGGGCTTCGTATGTATTGCAGCAGGGTAAAATAAGGTTTGTATTTACCACACCCATGGGTCCCAATAATGAAATTGCAGACCACATTTATAATCACAGTGACGGCGTAAAAGTACTGGCCCTTGGCGTGGATGATGCTGAAAAATCTTTTTATGAGACCATGGGACGTGGCGCAAAGGCACATACCCAACCACAAACACTGACCGATGAATTCGGGGAAGTGAAAATATCGGCCATTCATACTTATGGAGATACCATTCATAAATTTATTGAACGAAAAAATTACAAAGGCCCTTTCCTGCCCGGATACAAAGCGGCAAAGTCGCCTCTCAAAACCACATCGGTAGGACTTGAAGTAGTTGACCATTGCGTAGGCAATGTTGAGCTCGGTAAAATGAATGAGTGGGTGAAATTTTATGAAGACGTGATGGGATTTAAAATGATCATTACGTTCGACGATAAAGATATTTCGACTGAATATTCAGCGCTGATGAGCAAGGTGGTTTCTAATGGAAATGGCTTTGTAAAATTTCCTATTAACGAACCCGCAGAAGGAAAAAAGAAATCACAGATAGACGAATACCTTGAATTCTACCGTGGTGCCGGCGTGCAGCACATTGCTATTCTCACAAAAGATATTTTATCCACGGTCACTGAATTAAATAACCGAGGAGTGGAGTTTCTGAGGGTTCCGAATACTTATTATGATGACCTAACTGCACGCGTGGGAAAAATAGATGAGGACATTGAGGACTTAAAAAAACTTGGTATCCTCGTGGATAGAGATGATGAAGGATACCTTCTTCAGTTGTTCTCAAAACCTGTAGAGGACAGACCAACCGTATTCTTTGAGATTATCCAGCGCAAAGGCGCCAAGTCGTTTGGCAAAGGAAATTTTAAAGCTCTTTTTGAAGCCATTGAACGCGAACAGGCATTGAGGGGCAATCTGTAAGAATAAGCTAAGATTAGATTTTTTCGTTGAATTTATTAACATCGCTTAACAATTTTGTTAGCAGAATTTATCTTCGCTTCATGTCAAACGTGGTTTCAGGACTAACTTTGCAGGAATCTTAATAATTTACATTTATCAGAAACTATATTTTCATTTCCTCTATGTATATGTATAAAAATCTGCTACTCGTTTTAACCTTTCTGCTTGTATCTGTATTTTCATTTGCGTCAAGTGGTTATGACATCAAAATAAGGATTGCCGGATTGAAGGACACTGTGTGTTACCTGGGCAACCATTATGGTGAAAAGCAATATGTCCGTGATACCATGAGGGTTGACCACAACGGCTGGGTTGAATTTAAAGGCAGTGAAGATTTACCCGGTGGGATTTATCTGGTTGTGATGCCAAACAAAACGTACTTTGAAATACTGGTTACCGCTGCCGAACAAAAATTTACGATTGAAACTGACACCCTAGATTTTGTAAATAAATTTGATGTAAAAGGTTCACAGGAAAATAAATTATTCAATGAACATCAACGCTTTATTGTCAGCAAAACAAAAGACTCTCAGGAACTCAGGGCACGCTATGATGCCAATAAAGACAATAAAGATTCTGCAAAAGTGCTGAAAGAAAAAATAAACGGCATCGACAAGGAAGTTAAAGACTACCGATTCAAACTGATGGCCGATCATCCGCAGAGTTTCATGACTAAAATTTTTATGGCCATGCGCGATCCTGAAGTTCCGGAAGCTCCGAAAGATGAAAATGGAAATGTGATTGACTCCTTATTCAGCTATCACTATTACAAAGAACACTACTGGGATTACGTGGATTTCAATGATGAAAGATTACTCCGCACCCCGATTTTACAGAACAAGATCAAGACTTATACTACACAGCTTACCCCGCAAATTCCTGACTCCATAATTACCAGCGTCAACCTGATTATTGATAAAGCAGAAGTAAACAAAGAAGTATTTAAATATTGTGTTTCTACACTTGCCAACTTATACGAAACAAGCA
The DNA here is from genome assembly GCA_038206355.1 of Bacteroidia bacterium. GTDB lineage: Bacteria > Bacteroidota > Bacteroidia > AKYH767-A > 2013-40CM-41-45 > JAPLDB01. The sequence goes on along the minus strand of JBBRAY010000006.1, from coordinate 96,409 downwards.
ATATCATGGGTTTTGACAAGATTTTTGTAAATATTGCTGAACGCTATTACCTCACGGATAAAGCTTACTGGGCAGATGACTCACTGAAGAAAAAAATTGAAGAAAGGGTAAACAAAATCAAGCCGAATATTCTAGGAACGCCTGCTTATAATCTCATCATGCCTGACACTTCACTTAGACTGCGTAAACTGAATGATGTTGTTGCTGATTATACCGTGCTTGTTTTCTGGGATCCGACTTGCAGCCATTGTAAGAAAGAATTGCCATTGCTGGCTGCTTATTACGACAGCGTGAAAGCCGGAGGATTGAAACTTGAAGTTTTTGCCATCGGTATTGAATCCGATATTGACCTGTGGAAAAATTACATCAAAGAACACAACCTGAAATGGATCAATGTTTCCGACTTATACAACAATACACAGTTCAGAAATTATTATGACATCTACTCTACGCCGGTAATTTATCTTCTTGATGATAAAAAGAGAATCATCGCCAAGCGTCTCGACACCGAAAAGCTGAAAGATTTTATTGACAACTACCAGAAATTTCCAAAACAATAAACACCTCCCCTACCCCAAAAAAAAATAATGAAAAAACTAACCCTCCTTTCTGTTATCCTCTTCCTCTCAACTATTTCTTTTGCACAGCATTCCGTAGTGATGAAAAACGGGGACAAGATGGAAGGGTTGGTGACTTCTCTGAACAATGGAATCATCGAGATTCAGAAAAATCAAACCATCAGCAAAATTAACCTTAGCGAGGTTTCAGAAATTATTTTTGATACAAAAGGAGAAAATGCTTCTAAAGAGATTGGGGAAAAATCAATGACTGCTGGTTCCTATTTCATACGTTATAAAGTAGCTGACAGGATCATCAGCAAAGCACCCCGGATTGATAATATGACACAGAAAAAAGGAACTGTTGTTGTCACCGTTTCGATCAATAAATACGGCAATGTTATCAAGGCAACTCCCGGTGCACCCGGATCTACAACTTCTGACGAATACCTGCTCACCAAAGCCAAGCAGGGAGCAGAAAGCGCCATTTTTAATAATGTTCCTACGGCGCCGCTGGAGCAGACAGGATACATCATTATTCCTTTCTGATATGCCACAGATTAACCGATAAAAAAATAAAAGAGGGCCGCAGATTCATAGATTTTTATACAAAAAAACAATCTGCAGATCCTATCATTTCGTGACAATTACTGAGGCAAATATTTTTTCTATCAACCAAGATCAGGTTAGCGTGCAATCCTTTAGATTGAACAGTCTCGAATCGTTTTAACTTTTTTTCATAGGACTATTTCTATTCATAAAATCATGTGAGGAAATCCCATTTCAATTCTTGCTTGTTGAGCATGAGAAAAAATCCTGTAGGTTTGACATCACAAAAACAATCCTCATGATGAAGAAGCTGTCAGTATTTATTTTCTTTTTTTGCTTTCAGAGTATTCTTGCCCAAAAAGCCACTGAAAAATACCTCCGCAATCAGTCCAATACTTATGAAGAAGCCATCCGTTTTTATACTGACCTCGACAGGCAAAATACAAATGCCACTTTATTGAATTATGGTTTGACAGATTCAGGCAAGCCTTTAAATTTATTTGTGATTTCCGGCGACGGAGATATGAATCCCGTTTCCATAAAGGCAAAAAATAAAGCGGTGTTGCTTATCAACAATGCCATTCATCCCGGCGAGCCTGATGGCATTGACGCTAGCATGAAACTAGCCGAAGACCTGCTTACTAAACCGGATTATAAGTCATTGCTCGACCATGTTGTGGTCTGCATTATTCCTGTTTTTAATATTGATGGTGCTATAAACAGAGGCTGCTGCAGCCGTGCAAACCAGGATGGCCCCGAAGAATATGGTTTCCGGGGGAATTATCAGAACCTTGACCTTAACCGGGACTTTAATAAATGTGATGCGCAAAACACGCGTTCTTTTCAATCCATTTTCCGCGAATGGGACCCTGATGTATTCATAGATACCCACGTCAGCGATGGCGCCGATTATCCGTATCCCATGACGCTCATTGCCACGCAACATGATAAGCTGGGAAAGACGGCCGGAGAATACCTGGTAAAAAAAATGATTCCTTCTTTGTACAAATCAATGGACGAAAAAAAAGTGATGATGTGTCCGTACGTAAACACATGGGGTGAAACACCGGATGACGGACTTGTTGAGTTTCTTGAAACGCCACGCTTTGCAAGCGGATATACAGCCCTCTTTCATACTTTCGGATTCATTACAGAAAGCCACATGCTGAAACCATTCAAACAAAGGGTGGAAGCTACGTATGCTATTGTAAAAAGTATAATTGAATATACCGGTGCGCATGCGGCAGAGATTATTAACGTAAGAAAAACTGCACGGAAAGAATGCGCACAGCAAAAATCTTTTCCACTGCAATGGGAACTGGATACTACTTCATACGAAATGATTGCTTTCAAAGGATATGCAGCAAAGCGCAAACAAAGCAATGTGACAGGGATGCAGCGGTTATATTATGATAAGAACGAGCCTTACGAAAAACAAATTCGCTTTTACAATAAATACAGCGTAACAGTAAAGGTTGATAAACCTTTTGCTTACATCGTACCACAATGCTGGAAGAAAGTAATTGAACAATTTCAGGTCAACAAAATTAAAATACATCAACTTGCCAATGACACCACAATAAACTGCAATGTATATTTCATTGAAAATTATAAAACAACTGAATATCCTTACGAAGGACATTACCTGCATTACAACGTAAATGTCAGGAGTGAATCACAACAGATTCATTTCTTTAAAGGAGATTATGTGATTGAATTGAATCAACCCGAAAACAGGTTCATTATTGAAACGCTGGAACCACAGGGTGTTGACAGCTATTTTGCATGGGGAATATTTGACGCTATTCTTCAGCAGAAAGAATATTTTTCCTCCTATGTTTTTGAAGAGAAGGCAGAAGAAATATTGAATAGCAATCCGGGTTTGAAAATGGAATTTGAGAAACTGAAAACTTCAGACCCGAAATTTTCAACTGATGCCAATGCGCAGCTCAATTACATTTACGAACACTCACCGTACTTTGAGAAGAGTTACAAGCGCTATCCGGTAGTTCGGTTAATGAAGCCGGTAAACCTTATTAAAAATTAATACCTGTTACAGGACGCTGTCAGTTTGTGACTTAGTTCGTCTTCACCAACTTTATTACACTTGAGGTCTTTCCTTTTTCAATCCTTAGGAAATAAATACCTGCACTCACTTCGGGGTGCAATACCTGCGTTGCAGAAGTCAACATCTTTTTGAATATAATATTTCCAAGTACGTCGCTGAATGTAACCTGAATGCCGGTTTCCTTTGCGTCGGTAATAACGCTGAACTCACGGGTAAATGGATTTGGATATACAATTCCCAATAGTTTCGGATCTGATGCATTTGCAATGCCTGCACATATATCAAATGTGATATTGATGCCATCGCTTGCAGTACAATTAAAAGAATTTGAAACCGTTACTGTGTATGTTGCCGTTCCTATTCCTGTTCCGGTGGTGTCAACAAGAATGGTTTGTGTGTTTGCTCCGTTGCTCCAGGAATAACTACTGAATCCGCCTCCCGCATCAATGGAAATATTGCTGTACATACATATCGTAGTATCAACACCCAATGAAACAACAGGTGAAGGATTTACTGTGATTGATGAGGTTGCTGATCCTGAACATCCATGAACATCAGTATAATCATATTGAATTGGAAAATTGCCTACGGATGCAACTGTAAACTGTCCTGCGTTTACATTGGTACCGCTGTACGTTCCACCTGCAGGAGTTCCACCCGAAAGCGTTACCGCAACAGATCCCATACATACATCAGCGAGCGCAGAAAACGCAACGTTCGGCAATGCATAAACCATGATATTCACCGAGGCTGATCCTGTACATCCGTTTCCATTTGTATAAGTGTACATCACAGCATTGGTACCCGTTGTAACAGGGTTAAAATCTCCTGCACTTACATTGGTACCACTCCACATGCCGCCCGCAGGATTTCCACCGGTAAGTGTAAATGATGGAGATCCTACACAAACTCCTGTGATAGGACTTATCGTAACCACAGGTGCTGCATTTACCTGTATTGTAGTTGATGCAAAATTAGAGCATCCGTTTGCATTTGTATAATTGTAAATCACCATGTTGTTGCCGGCAGTCACAGGATTAAAACTTCCTGATGATACGTTGCTGCCAGTCCATGTTCCACCTGCCGGACTTCCACCGGTCAGCACGAATGATCCTGAATTCTGACAAACAGCACTGATCGGAGATACCGTTACAACAGGAAGTGTGTTTACAAGAATTGATGATGTTGCAAAAGCCGAACATCCGTTTCCATCAGTATAAGTATAGATGATGTTATTATTTCCGGCACTTGATGGCGTAAACAATCCGTTCGAAACACCACTTCCACTATAAGTTCCTCCTGCAGGACTGCCACCTGAAAGCGTAATCGCTCCTGAGTTCTGACATACAGGATTAAATGCTCCCAGTGTTACAACAGGAAGTGCATTTACTGTAATTGTATTGATTGCGTTTGCTGAACATCCGTTTGCATCAGCATACTGATAATTGATGGTATGCGTTCCTGAACCTGAAACATTCGGATAAAAACTTCCTGACACAACTCCAGTACCTGAATATGTTCCACCGGCCGGACTACCACCTGTCAGTACAAAAGAAGGTGCATTCTGACAAAGTGAATTGAATGAAGATAAGGATACTGATGGAAGTGCATTCACAGTTATTGTTGCCGTATCAGAATTACTGCATCCAAATGCATCAGTATAAGAATAGGTTATGATTTGCTGTCCGACTCCTGTTACTGAAGGGTCAAAATTTCCGCTGCTTACACCTGTTCCGCTATATGTTCCTCCCGAAGGTGTTCCGCCTGTCAATGCAACAGGAGAACCGCTGACGCAAATACCATTTTGGGTATTTACGATTACACTAGGTAATGCACGTACATTCAGACTAGCATTTGCTGTGTTGCTGCATCCGTTTCCATCTGTATATGAATAGGTAATTGTATGTGGTCCGGTACCTGCAGCAGAAGGATCAAAAATTCCTGCATTTACAAACGCTCCGCTAAAGGTTCCTCCTGCGGGTGAGCCACCGGTAAGAGTTACAGCTGTTGTGGTTATACATTCATCGGTAAAATTGCCAAGTGTTACAGTGGGCAGCGTATTCACAGTGACAGGCAGCGTTGTTGTTGCCTGACATCCGTTATTATCTATAGCGGTAATGGTATATGTGATGGATGAATTTAATGTAGCTGTAACACTTGCTCCTGTTGTTGCCGATAATCCGGTAGCCGGTGACCATGTATAACTAACTCCACCGGAAGCTGAGAGCGTTGAAGATGAGCCCGGACAAATTGCAACCGGAGAAGCAGATGCCGTGACAGCAAAACTATTTGCCTGCGCATTGGCCACAGGATATGTAGTGGTATTATAGTTTGTGGTAACGCCGCTTCCGTTAAATTCAAACACAGCAAAATAGTACATCGTTCCTGTTGTCAATCCGGTGACTGTGCATGAATTTCCTGAACCGGAATACACAACATAGTTTCCACTACCAAGGTAACTCCCGTTTCCAAAAACTGAATTGGCAGTATAAAAGTTTCCATCGACCGGCAGAACGTTCACCGCTGATCCGGCCTTAGCGATCACAATTCTATTTGCTCCGTTTCCGCTGGTCCAGCTCAGGTTTATATCTGTGCAATTGGTAACACTTGAGGAAATATTTGAAGACGCAGATGTAGGCTGACTTGCTCCTGCAGGAGAAATTTTCGCAACGAATATATCTGCCATGCTGTCTCCGGCAGTCGTATAGCCGCCGAATACTCCGCCTTTGTCAGCGAAACCCGTGGCTACTATGTTTCCAAGTGTATCATTGGCAACGGCAAATCCTGCATCGCGCTGTGTTCCTCCGCCGGTTTTAATCCATTGAATAGAACCACTCGTATCCCAGCAGGAAATAAATACATCCCTGTTGCCGGCACTGGCTACTGCAATTCCGTCAAAGTTTGCCTGGTAATCAAATTGACCTGTGACATATAAAAGGTTCCTTCGCTTGTCGAAACAGATACCCTGTCCGAAATCTTCATTCACACCACCACCGCGTTTTGCCCACGCGAAAGTTCCGTTCGCATTATATTTTGCAAGAAAAAATTCATAGCTGCCCAGGGATCGTAAAGTTGTTGTCCCTATAATTGTTGAGTCTTTGAAATATCCTGTCACATAACAATTGCCATCATTGTCAGTAGTTATTCCTGACATCTTTGTCGTATCGCTACCACCTGCTTTCACCGTCCAGATGTAATTTCCTGCCGTGTCATACTTGGCAATAAATGAATCATACTTTCCGACCGCACTTAGTACATGGCCGGAGACATTTGCACTGGTAGTAAAAGTTGCACACATAAAAACATTTCCCATTCCGTCAATCGCAACTCCCTTTCCTTTGTCGTCCTTGGTACCGCCTGCTTTCTTTGCCCAGATAGCATTACCATTACTATCGTATTTAGTTAAAAATATATCAGTTGATCCGCTATAGGTCAGGTTAATCGAACCAAAGGAAATTGTATTGGCAAAACTCCCGGTAAAATAGCTATTTCCGGCCGGGTCAGTTACCAATCCACGCCCCCGGCTATCGCCAGTACTGCCTCCCCTTCGAACCCATTGAAATACTCCGTTGTTGTCATATTTGGAGATGTAGGCGTTGTTAATATTTGAACCACCTGAAACCAATGAATCCGTTGTTGTCCAGAAAGAAGTTTTTTCAAACTCACCGGTAGTATAAATATTCCTGTTGGCATCCATTCCGATTCCATGACCTGCATCGCCATCAGTTCCCCCTGCACGCTTCACCCATTTCAGAGTACCTGCAGCGTTATATTTGGCAACAAATATGTCGTGCTGACCGGCAGTAGAAATGGTCTTCGTTCCGAAATTACAGTCATATTCAAACTGTCCCGAAACATAAACGTTTCCTGAGTCATCAGTAGTGATGTAATTACCATAATCATATCCCTGACCGGCGGCACCAACAGCCCATTGATAAGTTTGAGAATAAGATTTTTGAAATAATAATGATTGCAAGAGTACTACTACAAAAGCAATTCTGAGGTTAGAGTACCTTTTCATAGAGGGATTTATATATTGTTATTATATCATTTTAAAATGTGCAGGTTACCAATACTACAGGTCGAATTAAAAAATGTAAGAAATTAACGACCTTTAAATTTTCTGAACCTGAGTTTGCCGGTTTAATATCGTTTTTGGAAGGTTACCGATGTAGACAAATTAATAACAACTATAAATGTACGTAAAATCATTATACCGCGGATGCAAAAGTGATTGTTTTATACACACCTTCTCAATAATTGATTTTTACCTTTACCCCGCCAATATGAAAAAAATTTGTTCAGCTGTCCTGCTTCTAACCTTTCCCCTGTTTCTGTTTGCACAAAAGCCCTCGCGAATTGAACTTCTACATGCTGACGTTAGTGAATTTGACAATACGATTAATGCCGGAGCAGACAGACTTCTTGGAAACGTTGCATTCAGTCATGAGGGGGCCGTGATGACCTGCGATAGCGCATACCTTTATAAGGAACAAAACAATCTGGAAGCATTCGGGCATGTGCGAATCAACAAGGGCGATACAACAACCATGACCGGCAGGCACCTCATTTATCTTGGTGATTCAAAACTGGCGCAGATGTTTGATGACGTAGAAATGAAAGACAAACAAATGACTTTGAATACCCAGCGTCTTGATTACAATATGGAAACAGACATGGCATATTATACTGACAGCGCACATATTGTAGATGCAGGAGATATACTTACAAGCAGATCCGGCTACTATTACAGTAAAACAAGTGATTTATTTTTTAAGAAAGATGTAATACTTGTCAATCCAAAATTTCGTTTGACATGCGATACGCTGCGCTATAATACTGTCGGGAAGACAGCCTATTTCATAGGACCCACTTATATTTACAGTGATGAGAACCTGATTTATTGTGAGAGTGGGTGGTACAATACAGAAAAACAAACTTCTCTTTTTACAGGCAATTCATACCTGAAGTCAAAAGAACAAACGCTTCGTGGTGATACCGTAACCTATAACAGGATACCGGCAATCGGAACCGGATACGGAAATGTCTCCGTTTATGATTCTACTAACAAAGTGATCATCAGCGGTGATTATGCAGAGCACCATGAAAAAGAGGACTCCTCATTTGTGACGGGGCATGCAACAATGATACAGATTTATGATAATGATTCTCTATTCATGCATGGTGATACCCTTAAAGCGGTTGTTGATTCATCCATTCAGTATGTGGACAGCAGCGGGAACAGAAAAAGAAATCTGTTTGCATATCACCATGTGAAATTATTTCGAAGCGATCTCCAGGGAAAATGTGATTCTCTGGTTTACTCATCTTCAGATTCCAGCATACATATGTTCAAGGATCCTGTATTGTGGAGCGGCCTCAACCAGTTGACAGCTGATTCCATCACTATTCAAACTGCCAATTCAAAAATTGATAAAATGTATCTTGTCAATTCCTCTTTTATTGTTTCCCGTGCCGACAGCTTACAGCAAGGCGAACTTGATTCTCTAAGATTCAATCAGATCCGGGGAAAAAATATGACGGGCTATTTCAGCGACAATAAACTCTACAAAATTCTTGTTAGCGGAAACGGGCAGACCATTTACTACGGAAAAAATAAAAATGATAAAAACTTCGGAGTCAACCGAGCCGATTGCAGTGATCTTGATATCAGGATCAACGAAAATAAAGTTCAGCAGATTAGTTTGCTCAATGAACCGGATGGTACTCTATATCCTATCAATGAATTAACCACTAAAGAACTCCGGCTGAAAGGATTTTTATGGAAAAATGATGACAGGCCGAAAACCAAGGAGGATATTTATCTTCATCCGTCAGAATAAAACCATCTGTTCCTCATTATTTAATTGACAAGAAATTATCATCAGTAAAAAAATGCTTATTGATCTCCGCTCAGATACCGTGACACGTCCATCGCAGGGAATGCTTGATGCCATGATACATGCAAAAACAGGTGACGATGTTTTTGGAGAAGATCCTACAGTTATCGCATTAGAAGAAAAAGGCGCTGCCCTATTCGGGAAGGAAGTTGCATTGTTTTGTCCATCCGGTACCATGTGCAACCAGATTGCAATAAAAATTCTGACCAATCCGATGGATGAAATCATCTGTGATAGAAATTCTCATATTTATTTTTCTGAAGGAGGTGGATGGGCCTTCCATAGCGGATGTTCAATCAGGCTAATCAATGGAAATCGGGGAAGACTAACGGCCGAAGATGTTCTTGCTAATATCAATGACGATGATGTGCATCTTCCAACTACCGGACTGGTATCGATTGAAAATACAAGTAACAAAGGTGGCGGAAGCTATTACAGCTTTCAAACGCTGAAAGAAATTTCCACGGTCTGCAAAAACAATAATTTAAGACTACATCTTGACGGGGCGCGAATTCTGAATGCGCTTACAGAAACCAAAGAGGACCCTGTAACAGTCGGGAATTTATTTGACAGCATTTCATTTTGTATGAGCAAAGGACTGGGAGCGCCCGTAGGCTCATTGCTTATTTCATCAAAAGAAAACATCAGTAAGGCGCGTCGTTTCCGAAAAGTACTGGGTGGCGGAATGCGTCAGGCGGGGTTTCTTGCCGCTGCAGGAATTTATGCACTGGACAACAACGTTTTCCGGTTGAAAGATGATCACGCCAGAGCAAAAGAACTGGGCAGCATTATTTCAAATCTCAGCTATGTCAAGGACTTGCTTCCCGTTGAGACAAACATCATTATATTTACTTTGAATGATGATAAGAACGCGGGTGATTTTCTCAACTACCTTTCAGCAAATGAAATCAAAGCAGGGCAATTTGGAAAAAACACGATCCGTTTTGTAACTCATCTGGATGTTGATGATACCATGATTGAAAAAACGATCAGTGTTTTAAAGCGATTCTGATTGTTACCATCCTTTTCTTTTTTTCAATTCAGTGATGTGTGCAAGGTGATGCCTGCTATGCCATGCGTACAGATATAAATTTACGCCCAGCGTGCGTGTAACTTTATCTTCTGGATGGTAAAACGTTCTGCTAAAATCCGATACACTCATATTTCGAATCACGGCTACCCAGCGTTTATGAAGAGATTCAAGAAGATCCAGTGAAACTACTATGCCTGCACTTTTTCCGTCAGGCAACGCAGCCCATTTGTCTTCCATGTACGGACGTATTGTGGGATTGTCCTCCGTAATGGCAAGCTTAAACCTTATATAAGCGTTCAAATGACTGTCAGGTAAATGATGAACCACTTGCCTGATCGTCCAGCCACCGTCTCTGTAAGGCGTATCAAGCTGTTCATCTGTAAGGTCTACAACTTCACTCCTTAGCCGGGAAGGAAGCCGTTCAATGATCAGTATACTGCTCCTGATGTCATCTTCAGAGATGCTTTCAGCCGCCGAAAATTTCCCAATCGGATAACGGAGTTTTTCAATTTCAATCATGTCAGTATTTAAACTAAACAGTTAATAAAATTTACAATTATCTTTTCACTTTCTTTGCGTACGAAGATAGTCCAATGAAAATTAATTTAAAATATCAAAAATGAATGAACCACTTTGCGAATGTGATTTAAGTCGAGGTATGTAAAACACAAAAAACAACTTGCCACGGATGCACGGTCAAAAACCAAAAATGAAAAGGCATATCTTGCCAAAATTATAGAAACTAAAAAATTTAATTCAATCATAAAATCGCGTCTGCGAATCATTGGCGAGATGAAGTATTCAATTAAGTAAGTCCTGATGTGTTTGTTTCACGTAATAGTAAAATAATCAGCAAAAGATAAAATAGGAAATCAGTCAAAAAAAAATAAAATGAATAAAATTATATATGCTGTTGTAATCCTGTTGTTTTTTACGTCGTGTTCACACAAAAGAAATGCAGATTTGATTCTATACAACGGAATCATTTATACTGTTGATGAATCATTCACTGTTGCGGAAGCTGTTGCGGTAAAAAACGGAATTATAAAATCTATCGGCAGCACGCAGGATATCCTTGACGATTATGATGCCATTGAAAAAATTGACCTGAAAGGAAAACCTGTATACCCTGGATTTATTGACGGACATTGTCATTTTTATGGTTACGGGATTGACATGCTGAAATGTGATTTATACGGCACTACTTCATTTGACGAAGTCATCACCAGGTTGAATGAGTTTGCCTCAACCAATAAATTTGAATGGCTGCTCGGACGTGGGTGGGACCAGAACGACTGGGAAGTGAAGGAGTATCCAACCCGGGAAAAGCTGGATTCACTATTTCCAAAGACGCCTGTTTACCTCATGCGTATTGATGGTCATGCAGTGCTATGTAATACAGAGGCATTGAACCGCGCAAAAATAACTGCTGATACAAAAATTACTGGCGGAGAAATACTTCAAATGGATGGACAACTCACCGGACTGTTGATTGACAATGCCGTTGACATCGTCAAGAATGTAATTCCTGAATTTTCTGTGGAACAACGCGCACAGGCATTACTTGATGCACAGAAAAATTGCTTTGCCGTAGGCCTCACTACCGTTGATGATGCAGGACTTGGAAGAGACACCATTCAGCTCATTGATAGTCTGCAGAAAGCAGGCATACTGAAAATGCGCATCTACGCCATGATTGCAGATGACGAGCGAACGCTGAAATATTTTTTTGGTCATGGACCTTATAAAACTGACCGGTTAAATGTAAGAAGTGTAAAGATGTACGCTGATGGCGCTTTGGGTTCACGCGGAGCCTGCCTTTCAAAACCATATAGTGACATGCCGGGTCATTTTGGATTTATGCTACATGAAAATAAATTTTTCAACAAAATCTGTGATGAAGCGCACGAAGCAGGATTTCAGGTTTGTACGCATGCAATCGGAGATTCGGCAATACATGCAATGATAAAAATATACGGAGAGCATCTCGGAACAGAAAATAACAGGCGCTGGAGGATAGAGCACTGTCAGGTGGTAGACAAAAAGGATTTGAATAGCTTCAGTAAATTCAGCATCATTCCATCTGTGCAACCCACACATGCTACGAGTGATATGTACTGGGCCGCCGACCGTCTCGGTACTGAGAGGGTTAAAACCGCATATGCGTATGACGACTTGTTTGAGAATTCAGACAACAGAATTGTCTTCGGAACCGATTTTCCTGTTGAAAGTATAAACCCACTCTATACCTATTATGCAGCGACTGAACGAAAGGACTTAAAAGGATTTCCGGAAAATGGTTTTCAGCCGGAAAATAACATCAAGAAAAAAGATGCGCTGCGCGCAATGACGATTTGGGCTGCATACGCCAACTTCGAAGAGGATGAAAAAGGGAGTATTGTTGAAGGAAAATTTGCAGACTTTGTAATCCTCGACAAGGACATCCTAAAAATAGAGGGCAGTAAAATTCCCGGCGTAAAAGTTATTTCGACGTATGTAAACGGAGAGAAGGTTTACGGAGAATGAATGGCTCCGCTTTGACAAAATCCTCACGGCAAATGAAGTCATCGTCTCTTTAAATAATTGAAAACTTCAATGAAGATCAGGCATGCGACAACACTGAGGCAATTTGTTAAAAGCTTTGACTTGTGCTTTCAATGAATCGGCATCATATCCGATTTTTGTAATTGCCAGGCGAATTTTATCGGGATCGGTTTTTTTCGAATTATATACCACCGTCACCTCTTTGGTATCCAGGTTCAATACATTCGACTTCACGCCTTTCTCAAAGGAGAGGTCGTGTTCAATACGCTGCTTGCAATCATCACAGATAGCCGTAGTTTTAATTTTTACCGTATCGGTCTGCGCGTATCCAATTGAAGAAAATGCCAGTGCGAGTATTAACATTATTCCATTTTTCATCATGATATTTTTTCTGTTTAATTTTTTTAACTGATACTAAATCTAAGTCCGAAATAAATTCTTCTTCCTTCCACCGGGCCCCATATCTGTGTGGCATCGAATTCATTGCTGAAAGGTTTGCCAGCATTGATGATGGGATGCTCCTGTCTGAAGTCGAGCAAATTTTCAGAGCCACCGTACAACTCAAACCGTTTAAAAACTTTTGTAATCTGAGCATTCATGAAATAGAAATCCGGTGAATAATCGGGTAGTTTTCCGTACTGATCATCTGCAATAGAATTGACCAGTCGTTTTTTCCCTTCCCAAACCACCGTATAATCAAAACGCCAATGTTGGTTCTTTGTTTCATATCCGATGTTTAAAAGTGCCCGGTCGCGTGCAACGAGTGGCTTTTCTTCCTCAATACCGTTATAAGTTGCCACCACATCATCCCGTTTATATGCGACCCTGATGTTTAAATGCTCCCACAATTCCTGGTTAACCATGGCCTGAAAACTTGTGGCCGAGGATTTTCCCCGGAGGTTATAGAAATGAATAATAGATGGATCAGTATATTGGTCTGCAATCAACTGGTTGAGAAAATCAGTCCTGTAGAAATCAATACTTACAGTACCTTCCTGAGCAGCCAGTCTGTATCGTTGCGTAAGATTAACTCCATAATTCCAGGCTTCCTCCGGTTTTATCTTTTCATCAAACAAAAGTTGTTTTGAATTGGCAAGTACAGAAATATTATCTGCAATGGCATAGGGCACCCTGTAGCTCCTTCCTCCACTCCACCTCAGAATTAAATCGTCAGTAAAATTAAATTTACCATGCAGTCGGGGAGTAAATATCCATCCGTATTCATTGTGATAATCGCCACGAAAACCGGCAACGATTTTAAATTTTTCGAGGTAAGAGTACGTGTATTCTCCGAATGCTCCGGGAACCTGTTGCTCCATTGAAGATCGCATCAGATTGTATTCCTCATTCAGCAAATCATACTGATATCCGATTCCAACTTTATACTGGTGGCTTGTGCTGCCGATGATACTTTGAAAAATACTCTGGTAATAATCTGTTTTCTGTATGGCGTTATAATTTTTAAGGCCGATGGAAGAACCGAGATCATGCCATGTAACCTGAACAATATTGCCGATGCTTTGATAAGGCTTTTTCGGAAATACGATTCCGAATTTACCGAATGCTTCAGCGCGTTTATTGGTGATGTCGCTGATATAATATTTTGTCGGGTCATTGTCATTCTCCGGATGAATCTGCCCGCCATGCCTCTCGTCCAGTGTATATTTAATACCAAATTGACTTTCAGTTCTTCTTCCACTGTGGTAATTCCAGCGATTGTAAAGATTAATCTGACTGGTGTTGGGAATGTCGTAAAAACCGTCATTGTTCCTGTCTACCGTCCAGTTCATATAATTTCCGTGAGCCATGAGGATGGAACTCCACTTGTTGTTGAACTTATGCTTATAGAAAGTATTGATTTCAGAATTGGTATTTACTTCCCCGAAAAGGTTGAGGTAAAAGCGCGGCGTCTTTTTCTCTTCCGGTTTCTTAAATTCAATATTTATTTGTCCTGTGGTGGATTCAAAACCGTTAGCCACGCTTCCGGAACCTTTGGTGATCTGAATACTTTCCATCCACGGACCGGGAATGAAAGTGAGGCCATAGATACCGGCAATGCCTCTCATATTTGGAATATTTTCTGTTAAAAGCTGGGAATATATTCCGCTCAATCCGAGGAGCTGAATTTCCTTTGCACCTGTCACCGCATCTTTATAGGAGACGTTGATTGATGGATTTGTTTCAAATGCTTCTGAAAGATTGCAACAGGCTGCTTTAAGTATTTCACCTTCATTCAGTGTTTCAATATTCAACGGATTCAGTAAGGAGATGGATGTGGTACCGTTTCTGGCCTGCACATTCACCTCTTTTAAGTCAACTGATTTCTTCAGCAATACTTTGAGGTACGAGTTGTCTTTGATCTGAATGGTATCATTCTGATATCCGACAAAACTGATAACCAGTTGCCGGCTATCTTCGTCGGGTGGCAACGAAAAATTCCCATTGGCATCAGAATTCACGCCCGTTGTGGTATGCAGCCAGTACACATTCGCGCCGGCCAATGGCATTTCCATTTTAATGGATTCATCCCACTCCACTACTTTTCCGGTTAATGACTGGGCCGATGCCTGTTGCGTAATTATGCCGGTGCAAAAAAATGCAACAGCAATTCGAACTATTTTATTAAACATGATTGATCTGAATTAGATAAAAAAAATAAAAAACACCGGCAGTTTTGCACTGCAAGAAAAATGTTTTCAGATCAATAACAGGTGGATGAAGAGCAGGAAATCCTTACCCCGTATTTTACAATCAGGATATTGTACTTCTGCGATGATTTCAGAAAGGGTGTTTTGAAAAACAAATGAAACAGATTGTGCCATGGCATTCTGATCAACTGATACAGAATGCTGAATGGAGTTTATTTCAATTTTGTGGTATGTTACAGAAAGTTGGCAGCAGTTTTTCTTTATTCCTGATGAGACAGGAACAGGCTCACAATGCTTTCCCTTTTTACCGCAGCATCCATCATTTTCGAAAAGGGAAACTTCCTGCTTTTGCGCTGATGAACAAATATGAGAAGCGATAACCACTCCGGTTGACGCGAATAAAGTAGCGGCGGTAAGGAAAAACGAAATAAATTTAAACAAGCCTTTTCTCATTAAGTCACAAAGATATGAAAAGAGACAATAAAACCCCTTTGCCGATTCATCGAAGCGTGTATATTTGCAGCCCCAAAAAAATTACCACAAATGGCGAGGTAGCTCAGGTGGTTAGAGCGCAGGATTCATAACCCTGAGGTGGGGAGTTCGATTCTCCCTCTCGCTACCACAAAGCAGAAAATCCTGGCCATTGGTCAGGATTTTCGCTTTGTGGTATGAAGCAATCTGACGAAGGAGGGTCTGCTTCATTATCTTCAATTAAATTCACGATTTTCAAAAAATCCTCAATAAAAAGTTAGATATTCCGCCTCCCCGGACTACTTATTAAATTTCATAATCACCTGAATTTTAGAACATTCAGGTGTTTTTTTTAAAAAAAATAATAATATCGAAACAACAATTGCCCATTGGTCTGTCTCAAAATTCCAATAAAAACGGATATAGAACTTTCACCTTGACGAATGCAATACTTTATCTACAATATTCAATTGCCTTTTTACCTCCCGAATCACATCTTCAAATTTTGGAAGATCATTAATTTGGTGTCTCAGTTTTGTTTCCCAATCTCGTTTAAAGATTACTTCTTTTTTTAGGACGATTGTCGAAAAATTTTCTGGTGAATGTCCTTTATATTTTGCCTTTTCAATGTACTCAATTACATGTTCATCGAAAACTAACTGTTCAACTTCCATTAAATACCAGAAGTCGTATAGATCTCTTGATTCTGTTCTACCCATCAACGCTGCCATTTTCTCGATTAACACTTCACCAAGCGGATAACATTGCAACTTAAAAGGTGATTCCGGTGCATCCGAATAATTAGACAAGATTTCTTTTACTACCGGTTCGAATTGCATTTTTTCGCCACGAGTAATATCAATCTTAATATCTCTGCTTCCGATATTGCCGCCTAATGGGCCAATGAAATCAACACAGAACAAAGAACTTCCACTGGCGACATGTGTATCATCGGCCTTGTGTTGAATCGTGATGTTTGTTTCTTCCTTTACCCAATCAAAAACTTCATTCAATAATTTTTTCAATTCATCGTGTGAAAGTTTTTCATCAATCAAAGTAAAGTCCAAATCTTCCGAGTAACGATAATCTTCAAAATAGCACATCTTTAATACCGTTCCGCCTTTAAAGACTAGTGCTGCTTATAGTATTTCATGAGCAGCAACTCCGTTGAGAATCCATGTAAGAACATAGTCTTTTTCGATTTGACGATTTGTATTCTCGACAATTTTTATTGCCCTTGATTTTTTTATTATATTGCGGTGTAGTTTAGGCGCCTTTTATTCAAGGCTTTTTTCTTTGAAACCCGACTTTTCAAAAAAAGGATGTTGTTTCTGCCCGTCCGGACAAAAACATTATTCATTAGTAATTTATACGGAGTCGCCGAAAACCGATCAGAGTAGGCAAATATAAAAGTGCGGAGTCAGCACGATAAACACCGACAAACCCATCATGAGAAAAACTATTATTTCAATGGCGATGGCAATTTGTATTCTGTTTATGTACGGAAATACATTTGCACAGCCGGGAACGGAAAATTACACTTTATTAAATGTTCAAACCCTAAAAACTAAATGGCCCGATAAAGGAACCCTAAAAGAGCGTGACTCACTGGTTGCTATTTATAATAATAATGTGGTTAAAAAAAATGAGTTTGTTTTAAGTCACAGGGAATTGGCACATTGGTTTACTGCCGACAATAAGGATTACCTGGTTATTGAAGAGTACAAAAATTACGAAACGTTGGAAAAAGCTTTTGCATTGAATGATGAACTCGAGAAAAAAGCATGGCCCGATGAAAAGGTACGTAAAGCATTTATGGATAAAATGGGTGGTTATTTTGAAAACTGGCATGGAGATGCACTTTACAGATCCAACCCCGCATTATCAAAATAATAGCCCTTCGCTTCCGAGCGTAATTTATTTGCAAAGAATTTCTATAATTTATTAAGTTAGTTCCTGTCGGAATATAATTCTGACAGGGACTTTTTTATTTATTTGAAATCCCGGGTAATTTCTTTTTCATGCACACACTTGTTTCCACGTTTTCGTATTGT
This sequence comes from Bacteroidia bacterium, assembly GCA_038206355.1. Taxonomy (GTDB): domain Bacteria; phylum Bacteroidota; class Bacteroidia; order AKYH767-A; family 2013-40CM-41-45; genus JAPLDB01. The sequence goes on along the minus strand of JBBRAY010000006.1, from coordinate 78,585 downwards.
CCGTAATTTGGGATAACAACATATCCACATGACTGATACAAACTGATGGCTTCCGGCTGGCGTTTTCCTGTTTCAAGAATAGCATAAGAATAGCCAAGTTCTTTTGCCCATTTTTCAACTTCCGACAAAACCAAACGGGCAAAACCTTTTCTTCTGAATTCAGGTATCACAAACATGCGTTTCACTTCCATTGTTTCTTCATCATATTTTTTGATGGCGCCGCAGGCTACCGGTTCGTTTGCAGAGACTGCAACGACACACTGCTTAATGGAATCCAGTTTATTATACTGCGCAAAAAAAGAATGGTCCTTTCCGTCTCGAATGGCAAGGTCAGCATCGAGGAGCTTTACGAGTTCTCGAAAAGCTGTATCTTCAGAGGTCGTTCTTGTTAAGGTAAACATGTTAGATAAAAATCCCCGCCAATAATTGCAGCAAACAATCTGTCAGGCAGGGACGCAAAGTCCGCAAAGGGATTTTAGAAAGTACAGTGCGATAATTTTATTCTAAAACTGTTTAATCAGTAGCAATATTTATTTTCTGTAATCAGCTTCGCTGCAATATTTCTTCTTGCATCCTTTACATTTAACGGAGCCACTTTTGTAAAACGTTTGATACCCATGAGCATCATGCGCTGTTCGTCACCCTCAGCAAAGGAGTTGATGGCATCTTTTCCGGCTTTGTGAATACGATCAGAAGCATCAGCTAAAAATACGCGCATCATGTCAATCTGCTCTTTGCAATTTTCTGCTCCACGAACCGAAGAAAGTTTTTCTGTTCGCAATAACATGGACTCACCAATGTAAAGGTCAATCATCATATCGGCAATATTCATCAGTACTTCCTGCTCTTTGGCAAGTTGCATCATGAGTTTTTGTACTGCCGCTCCGGCTACAAGTAATACCGCTTTCTTGAAATTGGAAATATATTTCTTCTCTGCAGAAAAAAGTTTGTCTTCGCCATTGCTGAAATCAGGGATACTCATCAGCTCTTTTGAAACGGCTGTGGCCGGAGTCATCAGATCCAGTTCTCCTTTCATGGCTCGCTTAAGCATCATGTCCACCGTGAGCATGCGGTTAATTTCATTTGTACCTTCAAAAATCCTGTTGATGCGGGAGTCGCGGTAAGCACGTTCCATGGGTGCATCAGCACTGTAACCCATACCTCCGTATATCTGAACGCCCTCATCAGTGACGTAGTCGAGAACTTCACTGCCATTCACTTTCAGAATGGCTGCCTCGACAGCAAACTGCTCTACACCTTTTAATTTTGCCCTACCCTCCTCCATTCCTGAAGCAATCAGTTCATTGGTGGCGTCTTCAATATTTTTACTGCAACGGAAAATCGCACTCTCGCAAGCATAAGTACGGATGGCCTGTTCAGCGATCTTATAACGGATGGCGCCGTATTTAGAAATGGGACGACCGAACTGCTGGCGTTCATTTGCATACATGATGCTCTGGGTGATGGTGCGTTTGCATCCACCGATTGCAGCACCGGCAAGCTTTATTCTTCCTAGGTTGAGAATATTCACGGCGATCTTAAAACCGTTTTCTCTTTTGCTGAGGAGATTTTCGACAGGAACTTTGCAGTCGTTGAAAAATATCTGGCGCGTACTGCTTCCTTTGATTCCCATTTTATGCTCTTCAGGATTCAATGTAATACCCGGAAAAGTTTTTTCTACAATAAAAGCGCTGAGGTTTTCATCGTCATCTATTTTGGCGAAAACGATAAAAAGATCAGCGAATCCGCCATTGGTGATCCACATCTTTTGTCCGTTCAGCAAATAATGTTTTCCGTCGGGCGTAAGCACGGCTTTGGTTTTGCCTGAGTTGGCATCCGACCCTGATCCCGGCTCTGTGAGACAATAAGCACTCTTCCACTCTCCCGATGCCAGCCTTGGAATATATTTTTTCTTCTGTTCGTCGGTACCGTAATATAAAATTGGCAGCGTACCGATTCCTGTATGTGCAGCATACGCCACAGAAAAAGAGTAACCGGCTCCCAAAGCATCAGTCACCAGCATTCCTGTTGTAAAATCCTTTCCAAGTCCTCCATATTCCTCAGGTATAGAAATACCAAGCAAACCAAGTTCTCCGGATTTATCAAGCAATGATTGCATCAGACCTTCTTCCTGGGCATCGATCCTGTCAATCTTTGTATATACTTCCTGTTCGAGAAAATCACGGCATGCATCCACCATCATCTTCTGCTCTTCGGTTAATTCATCAGGAATATAAATATCCTGTGCATGCGTTTCCTTGATTAAAAACTCCCCCCCTTTGGTTTGACTTCCTGTTGTCGTCTCTGACATATTTTTTTTGTTTTAATAACTGTTGTATTACGATAAAAGTTCCTTTTGGTTATTAAAAAAATGACTCTGCTTTGCATCGCTTTCGCAAAGCTTCAGCGGAGCAAAGCCTGAGTCAAGGCAGCTTCTGAAATCATAGTCTCATTAAAAAAAACGGGATTTGGTCCGCCATTTTTAAGAATATCCGTCCGGAGATAAGGACCTATTGTTTCACAAATGTTGCATTTGCAAAACCGCTCTCAGTCACTGCTCTCACTGAATAAACTCCGGGCTTAAAGCCGGAGATATCAAACGATAATGATTGTGCTTTTGCCGAAATATTTTGCGGCTGAAGCGTGAGAACTATTTCGCCCAGGACATTAAATACCTGTACTGAAGTCAACACCTCCTTTTGATTTCCGATAGTCAGTTTTTCACCTGCGGGATTAGGGTAAATAAACAGGGATGAATTTGATGTCAATTGATTTTCGCGAACGTCGGTCCAAAGCTGAGGTCCCAGGCAAAGCCATTCATTCTGTGTTCCAAATACTCCGTTCCCATTAAATCCTGCCACGCATGCCATCCATAATGTATCGTTTGCAATCATGCCGCAGAGGTTACTGATGTTACTGACTCCTGTTGTTTTTGCAGTCCCGATCAACCACCGGTTAGCAACAACGTCATATCCCCATGTTTCTGCAAGTCCTTCCTGACCTGCACCTGTAGGATCGCCGCCGGTAAAAATTACGAGCGGACGCAAATCCATAAATACGCTTCCTGCTCCAAGCCGTGATGCCGGTCCGGGCGGATAATCAGCTATTGCAGTCCATGAAATGCTGAGCGGATTTAAGGCATCAATAGTACCCATATATGCTTCCGCAATGGGTGTCATCATCGTTTGAGAATAGCCGCCTGCGATTATAATCTTATCCATATTTATTGCCCCTCGCAATGCATCAACAGGCGTTCCGATTTTTACAGATCCGGAACTCCATGTATCATTTTCAACATCATAAACCTGAACGAGGTTTACGTCCTGTGCGCCATTATATCCACCTATAAAATAGATCAATGAATCTTTATATACTCCTGAAGCATAATCACCTACGGGTATTGGCATAGGTGACATTGTGGTCCACTGTCCGCTAGAAATATCAAATACATAAGTATTGGGATCAGGAGTGAATCCATTGCTATACCCACCGGCACAAACGATTTTATAACCCACAGTATTTGCGCTGAACTGATATTTCGCTGTTGGCATTGAAGGAGAAGCACTCCAGCTATCTGATATTGTTGAATAACCCTGCATATTGGGCGAAGGAACACCGGCTACTGCACCACCTACAGAGTATAAATTTCCCGGAGAATTGGACAACCATCCATCAAGGTAAAATGCGCCGGCCAATCCGAATGTACCTGTAGTAATGGGTGCTTTGTTATACCATCCGCAATTCGGAAATGCCTCAAAAACGTCTACCGCTTTTGCGATTGTATCATTGTTATGGTCTGAATCGATACCAAGAGAAGTATAAATAGATATGCTATATGTTCCTGTTGTTGCCGGAGTCCAGGGATCAAAATCAACCTGCGTAGTATTGAAAAAAGCCAAACTTGATACTGCTTTTGTTGACGTATATCCGCCTGATATTGTCATCGTTACATTAAATGATTGAACATTTAGTCCATTATTAATTATGGTTGCCTTAGGGATCTGTGTTAATAATCCTGTGCTGGTGGTAACATCAATACTTTGCGATGCAACATCATTTAAGGCAACGGTAATTGGAGAACTCCATTTGAACATCGGCGCACCCAATTCATTGGAACCAGTCCAGCCGATTGAGTCATTTACAAATTCAATATCAGTATGAATGAGGTTGTCAACGGGGATCCATGCGCTTCCGTCATTGGGACTAAAAGTTGTCCCGTCAACTGATCCCGCAAAAGGTGTGGAGATAAAATATGTGGAATCAGTTCCCGGCACATAGCAAAGTCCGCCTTTCAATAACATTCCGGCGGTATTGGTTCCGACCAGCGACCAGGTCAAGCCTCCGTCAGTTGTTCTTGCCACATCAAGTGAGCCGGTCAATCCTCCGCTGGTGCACAATCCATTGTTGGCATCTCTGAAAGCAATCGCTCCGATAAAATCAGCGAAAGGAGTTTGAGCCACGGTCCAGTTGTAACCACCATCAATGGTCTTATAGATACGACCATGGTTTGTACCGAACCAAAGTGTGCTTCCATGATCAGCAGTAAATACATCTGTAATTCCAAATTCTCCGTTCTCCTGCGTTGGGACTTCGGCATTGCTTGTTCTGTTCCAGTTTGTTCCTCCATCAATAGTCGTATAGATTTCAAAATATCCGCCCGTCGGATCTCCCATACAAATTCCATTATTGGCATCCCAGAAATAGACGATGTTTGGAAAATTTCCTACTGCAGAGAAAAGCGCCGTTGTTTGCTGGTACCATGTTGTTCCCCCATCATCAGTTCTCATGATAGCTCCGGTACCGGGACCACCTGCTCCGCTGAACATAGCAGTCCATGCCGTATCAGCATTCAATGCGAATATACTTGACGGGCAGCGTCCCGCGCAATTGGTAATGTTCCCTCCTATCCAGTTGATCCCACCATCAATTGTGCGGGTATATTCCTGAACCGGATTCTGGTTATTCGCAGGATCAGCCACAAGGCCCCAGCATATATCAGGGCTCACAGCGTCAATAAACTGCGCATAAAATCCTGCAGATATATTTGAGTTTTGTGCGACCCATTGTGCATGAATAGAGGAAAATGAAAATATGAAAACAATGATTGCGAGGAAAGTTTTTTTCATGGGGTTGGTTTTTAGAGTTTGCCCGAACAAGGTAGAGGTTTTATTTGAAATGGGACCTGGTTGATTAGGTGATTGGTTGATTAGTTGATTTGGTGATTGGTCCAAGATTGTGCATCGTGCATTTAGCATTCTTCTTCCTTTTTTGTTTTCCTTTGTCGCAACTCACAATAAATTTGAACATGCCAACAAAACCATCCATCAAATATGCAATTATTGCACTTGCAATCAGTGCTGCCTGGATCATGATCGAACATTTCATGGGATGGAATTCGACCCGACATGATATTGGCCAGTACACGAGAATGATTCCGATGGTATTATTCTGGGTTTTGATATTTGTCGGGGTAAATCAATCACGGGGACAGCGGGAAACCTATTCATTCAGTGAAGGCCTGAGGGACGGTTTAATTATGTCGTTCATCTATGCAGCCGGGTTTACGGTCATACTTTATTTCTATCAGAAATTTATCAATCCTGATTTTTTTGAAACGCTGAAGACATTTACACTTAGTGAACTTAAAGAGAGAAATGCAAGCGAAGAAGACATCAAAAAAACGATTGACGGAATGCAAATGAGTTTCAGTGGATCTGTGATTTCATTCTTCCTGCTGTTTGTATTTTCATTCGGTTGGGGATTGATATTGAGTGCGATTGCGGCGAGGGTGTATAGGAAGAAGCAGTAAGATGTAAGATGTAAGATTTAAGAGACAAAGCAGGAGGATAAAGTTTGATGCAAAACATATTAATAAATGATGATACGATCGTTGCGCTTGCGACGGCAGCGGGTGTGGGAGCAATAGCTGTAGTCAGGATTTCAGGGAAGAAGGCGTTTGAAATTGCAGAGACAGTTTTTTTTTCAAAAGGAAAAAATAAAAAGAAAGTTACCGCGCTTGATTCTCACACGATACATCTCGGATGGATCAAAGACGGAGATCATACGATTGATGAAGTGTTACTATCCGTTTTCAAAAATCCGAATTCATATACCGGCGAGGATGTAGTTGAAATATCCTGTCATGGTTCATTATTTATTCAGCAGCAGATTTTACAGGTGCTGATTAAAAACGGGTGCCGTAATGCAAATGCAGGCGAGTTTACACTGCGGGCATTTCTGAATGGCAAAATGGACTTGTCGCAGGCGGAAGCTGTGGCGGACCTGATTGCATCTGATTCCTCAGCCTCTCATGACCTGGCATTAAAACAAATGCGCGGAGGATATTCATCTGCAATGAAACAACTCCGTGATCAGCTAATCAACTTCGCATCACTGATTGAACTGGAGCTAGACTTCAGCGAAGAAGACGTTGAATTCGCCGACAGAAGAGAACTTGCTGATCTCATCTCACGACTCATATCTCACATCTCAAATTTGATTTCATCCTTCGAAGTTGGCAATGTGATTAAGCAAGGAATCCCTGTTGTGATTGCCGGGCGTCCCAACGTAGGAAAGTCAACATTGCTGAATGCATTGCTGAATGACGAACGCGCCATTGTAAGTCACATTGCAGGAACTACGCGTGATACCATTGAAGAGGAAATTGTTTTATCCGGAATAAAATTCAGGTTTATTGACACTGCCGGAATCCGCGAAACGAGTGATGCCATAGAGAGCATTGGCGTAAGCCGAACGATGGAAAAGATAAGCCAGAGCCCGGTGCTTATTTATCTATTCGACGTGAATGAATCCACCACTGCCGGATTGAACGCTGAACTTGCGGAATTAAAAAAGAACATCCATACCAATGATTATAAAATAATTCTCACCGGGAATAAAATTGACACAGAAGATTCCGGCGCACTAAAAAAAGAATTTGAAAAATCCGGTGACGTCATTTTTATTTCTGCAAAAGAAAAAATCAACATTCATCACCTCACCAAAAAACTGCTTGATGAAATCAATCTCTCGAAAACAAGTCTGGACAATTCCATCGTCACCAATGCGCGCCATGTAGAAGCGCTACAAAACACCAATGCATCATTGCGCATCGTACTGGATGGACTACAAAAAAAACTCTCCGGCGATTTAATTGCCCCTGAAATCAGGAATGCATTGTATCACCTGGGATTGATTACAGGAGAAGTGACGAATGATATGTTGCTGGCGAATATTTTTGGGAAGTTTTGTATCGGGAAATAGTATAATTTAGGTATTTACAAGGGACCGGTTAAAGTATAATGTGGTTAATTTGAAATGTAGTCGGTAGCTTACTCTCAATCTTTATTCACTCCGAAGCAATCCCCTTGTTGTCTTCGCCAATTCGAAATGGAGTACCGGGGTATGTCATACTCACGTAAATAAAAGTATTTAATTACTTTTATTATAAATTTATTCTTATCTTTGCAGTATAATTAACATTTAAAAATATAATACATGAATATGACTATAGAAAATATCCTCAATGTAACTTTACTTGAGCCAAGACAAAAACATCCTACCATCTTTGCTCGTTTTGATGAATTGAACGAAGGCGAAAGCTTAACCATTCATAACGATCATGATCCCAAACCTTTGTATTATCAAATGCTTGGCGAATGGGGAAATGTTTTTGTGTGGGAATATCTGGAACAAGGACCGGAGTGGTGGAAAGTAAAAATATCAAAACGGATTACAGGAGAAGATGATGAAACGCTCGGACAGATTGCAGCAAAGGATTTACGCAAGGCTGATGTGTTTAAAAAATATGGCATAGATTTCTGTTGCGGCGGTAAAAAAACGGTGAAGGAGGCCTGCGCAGAAAAAGGACTGGACGTAACTAAAATTGAACAGGAATTGCAACAGGCAGACGAAGCACTTTCTTCTCGTGCGATTCCTTATAACGAATGGAATTTGGATTTTTTAGCGGATTATATTGTAAATACACACCACAGCTATGTTAAGAATACGTTGCCAGAACTGGTGGGTTATGCCAACAAAGTTGCTGATGTGCATGGTCAACAGCATCCGGAACTTAATAAAATTAAAAGTCTGGTGGATGCTGTGAATGCCGAACTATCCGGTCACATGGTAAAAGAAGAAAAGGTATTGTTCCCCTATATCAAAACGCTGGTATTAGCTGATTCAAATGAGCAAATTCCAGAAGCTGCACATTTTGGCACCATTCAAAATCCAATCAACATGATGGAAATGGAACATGAACTCGTTGGAAAAAAACTGGCTGAGATAAGAGCATTGTCAAATAACTATACATTGCCCGAAGATGGTTGTGCTTCATATAGCCTGCTGTATAAAATGCTGGATGAATTTGAAAATGATCTGCATTTGCATGTTCACCTGGAGAACAATATTCTGTTTCCGAAAGCACTGGGTATGGAAAAGAAGTTAAATTAATTTAAAATCATTAGGTGATAATAACTGGTTTATTAAAAATAACAAAAGCATGAACAATTTAACAACACCAATCAAACGTAGCCAGGCACTCATACAGTTTTCCCGTGAGCATCATTTCGGGTTATTATTAGTTTGGAAAATAAGAGAGGGGTTTAAAAAGAATATTGAATCGGAGCGAATAGGTAATTACACAATTTTTTTCTTTGAAAATGAATTAACGCAGCATTTTAAGGAAGAAGAAAAGGATCTTTTTTCAAAACTTTCCGCTGATGATTTATTGCGTAAGCAGGCTTTTGCAGAGCATGAGAGAATTTACAGCCTGATTAGCAGAATTGAAAAAGATAAAGAGAACATCAACCTTCTTAAAGAATTTGCCGATACCTTAGAAAGCCATATCCGGTTTGAAGAGAGAACCTTATTTAATCATCTACAACAGCATTTATCTGCCGGTGAATTAAAAGAACTGGAAGATAGCAACAGCAAACGGGAAGGCGATGCAGACGATAAATGGGATGACCATTTCTGGATCAGTAAATAGTAATATTATGGACTTACCTGAAATAAATAGCGGACAAAAAAGAGTGGTTATTGTGGGAGCCGGCTTTGCAGGATTAAAATTAGCAAAAAGCCTTTCCCAAAAATGCTTTCAGGTTTTATTGTTAGATAAGAATAATTATCATCAGTTTCAGCCATTGCTTTACCAAGTAGCTACCTGCGGCCTGGAGCCAAGCAGCATCAGTTTTCCATTGCGTAAAATATTTCAGCATAAAAAAAATGTTTATATCCGCATTGCAGAGGTAACGGGTGTTGAACCTGATAAGCAAGTCATCAATACAAATATTGGAGAGGTAAAATTTGACTACCTGGTACTTGCTTATGGAGCAACCACCAATTTTTTTAATAATCAGGAAATACAAACAAACGCCTTCTCAATGAAATCGGTATCGGAGGCGTTATTGCTCAGGAACACATTATTACAGAATTATGAAATGGCATTAATAGCCAAAACGGACGAGCAACGGAAAGCACTATTGAATGTTGTAATTGTTGGTGGTGGCCCCACGGGAGTTGAATTGGCAGGTGCAGTTGCTGAGATGAAAATGAAAATACTCCCCAAAGATTATTCAGAACTGAATTTTCAGCAAATGCATATTTACCTTTTAGAAGCTGCGTCCAAACTGCTTGGAGGTAGGTCTGCAGTATCAGGTAAAACAGTTGAAAAATATTTGACAGAAATTGGAGTGGGGGTTAAACTGAATGCCGCTGTTAAAGATTATGATGGCGAAAGTGTATTGCTGAGCGATGGTAGCGAACTTAAAAGCAATTGCTTGGTTTGGGCTGCAGGTGTAAAAGGTATTGGATTGCCAGGTATTCCTGCAACATCGGTAGCTGCTAACGAAAGGTTAATAGTTGATGAACACAATAGAGTGCGGGATTTAAGAAATATTTTCGCAATTGGAGATATTGCGTTGATGCAGTCAGACCTTTTTCCGAAAGGACATCCGCAAGTGGCTCCTGTCGCCATTCAGCAGGCAAAATTTCTTGCACTGAATTTGAAAAATGATTATCTGAAAAGAGAACTTATTGAATTTAGATACAAAGACAAAGGCAGCATGGCAACAGTTGGCCGTAACAAAGCACTGGCAGAAGCAGGTAAATTAAAACTAAGAGGATTTACTGCCTGGTTTGCATGGATGATGGTGCATTTGCTGTCGATCATCGGCACTAAGAACCGGTTATTTGTACTCATCAACTGGATATGGCAATATTTTACATATGATCCTTCACTTCGTTTAATTATAAAACCTGCAAAAATGAAATACACAAACAAATTAGTAAAACATGCCGCAGTTTTTATTATGGCTGCCGGCCTTTTAATGGCCTGCAATCAGCCCGAAAAAAAGGAAGGTAAATTACCTGGTCCCTCAACAGAGCGAAATGTGCATCACGAACATGAAGCTGCTGCCGGTCTCAACTTAAATAATGGTGCAAAATGGAAGGCCGATTCCAGTACAAATAAAAATGTATCGAACTTATATAATGTGATTGCTGATGCTAACCCGGTGATGCTGGAAGATTACCGGAAGACGGGAAAATCAATACAAGCAGTTATTAATAAAATGATTAGTGAATGCAGGATGCAGGGACCCGATCATGATGCATTGCATCAGTGGCTGGAACCATTAATGGAAGAAAATAAAAAATTATCGGAAGTTACAACAACAGAAAAAGGGAAGGAGTTATTTGAAATGATAAGGAAGCATATAGAAAACTACAGCGACTATATTGAATAATACTGTATAGAGCAGGAAAAAAACTTGTAACAGACCAAAACAAAATTCAATGACTTCTAAATATAAATATTATGAAACGAATAATTTTTCCTGCATTAGCAGTCCTGTTATTTGCATGCACCCAAACAGCCTGTAAACAAGGTAATTCCGGTTCAGAAACAAATTCAGTATTTGCATTACCCGGCAAAGAAAACCCAGACAATTTAAAACACATAACAGAGGAATTGGTTAAACCGCCGTATTTACCCAAATATGAGCAGACTGTATCAGGCGAACCCGTGGTAGTTGATGTGAAATTAACCGTACAGGAAAAGCAATTGGAAATTGAACCCGGTGTTAAAATATGGGCACTTACATTTAATGGTTCTGTTCCGGGGCCAATTATTGTTGTTCATCAGAATGATTATGTTCAATTAACACTTGTAAATCCTGCTGGCAATACTTTAATGCACAATATTGATTTTCATGCAGCTACCGGAGCTATGGGAGGAGGCGATTTAACTTTAGTGAATCCTGGTGAGCAGGTTACGTTTCGGTTCAAAGCAACTAAGTCCGGTGTGTTTGTATATCACTGTGCCCCAGGCGGCGCAATGGTTCCATTGCATGTAACTTCTGGAATGAATGGTGCTATCATGGTTTTGCCTCGTGAAGGATTAAAAGATGAGCATGGAAATTCGGTGCATTACGATAAAGCATTTTACATAGCCGAACAGGATTATTATGTTCCAAAAGATGTTAATGGAAAATATAAGGAATATGAAAAACCTGCAGATGGATTTGACGATATGACTAAAGTTTTTAAAACACTCACTCCCACACATATTGTATTTAACGGAGCTACCGGCGCTCTTACCGGAAAAAATGCGCTTAAAGCAAATGTTGGCGATAGAGTTTTATTCATTACTTCCCAGGCAAACAGGGATTCACGTATCCATTTAATTGGCGGTCATGCAGACCTTGTATGGTTAGGCGGTTCCTTTAATGATAAGCCAGCTACCAATTACGAATCATGGTCCGTAGTTGGAGGCTCTGCAGTTGCGGCTTTGTATCAATTCAGGCAGCCCGGTACATATGCATACCTGAATCATAATTTAATTGAAGCATTTGAATTTGGAGCCGTGGCTCAGGTAAAAGTGGAAGGTAAATGGGATGATAATCTGATGAAACAAATTGAAAAACAGGAAAATATTAAATAATAAATAATTTTTATTCTTCTACCTGGAAAATAAAGTAAACAATACAACTACTATATATTATTATGCTGAGTCTTACTTGTAAAACGGCAATTAAAGCGGGTATTTATCTGGCTTCCAAATTAGAAACAGGAGAGAAATCCGGTATTAAAGAAATAGCTGAATATATAGATGCCAGTGAACATACTGTTGGAAAAATGCTTCAAACATTGGTAAAAGAAAATGTGATCAACAGTTCAAAAGGGCCAAACGGTGGTTTTTACATTAATTCTAAACAATATAAGCAGCCCATTATTAACATTGTTTTTGCAATAGATGGCAAAGAGGTATTCAATCAATGTGGTTTGGGGTTGAGTAAATGTTCCGCTTCTCATCCTTGTCCAATTCATGAAGAATATAAAGTCGTTAGAGAGCTTTTCAAAAAAATATGCCTAGACAAAAAAATAAGTAATTTGTGTGATCCGGTAAATAGCGGACTAGCATATTTAGTTGGGTAATTAATTGTATAAGGTTTCTAAATATTGACTAATCTCAATAATTATTATACAATCCTGAATACTATTTGCTCCTAAATATTTCTTCATTTGTTTGTGCGGCAATTTCACTTACTTCATTCAATCTTGCTGACCATTTTAGTCCAATTCGGTAAAACCAATGATACCTCAGTAACTTGCATCTTCTGTATTGGGAAGTAATCCCCCCCCAAAATAAAATTCAGGTTCTGCCATCAACTGCCCCCTCCATTTATTCCCGTATAAATCTCGAAGAATAAATTAATTTTCCGCTGCTGTCTGTAATGCTGAACATGTAAATTCCTGCCGGGAGATTGTAGCGAAGTTCGTATTGGTTCCCATTAAAAGTTTCGGAGATCAATCTTTCTCCTATGGCGTTGTAAATGTGAACCAAATGCTTTTCACCGGCCAGGCCTGTTAAAAATATCCTTGACTTACCGGTTACCGGGTTCGGATAAATAAAAGCTGAAACATTTGCAGTTGATTGCTGAATGCTTGTCGGAATGTTATACACCATGGTATTGAACGTTGCATTGGTTTCTACATCGGCATTAAAATCAAAAAAGATATGCGCCGGATTATTAATGATCGTTCCATCCATCAGACCCGTATTGGGTTTTATGGAATAGACGACATAACCGTGACTGCCTGCCTCGTCCACAATGCTATCGGGCAGCAGGATTCCTTCGAACGAAAATCGCAATGCCCCTCCAGTAGTCATTTGTACAGAAACAGGGTGGCTGTTTGCCAGTATTCTTAGCGTGGATATGTCGAGGCCTGCATCCAACGTATCAAGGATTACCACTTTGAATGCTGTGTCGTTTCCTGTATTCTGAAAACGGATCGTGTACATAAGATCTTCACTCATCAATGTATAGTGGGCAGCAGATTCGCCTACCGGATCAACGGATTTATCGTTCGGATCCGCCGAGCAGGGAATGATAAATTTAAATGAATTGGAATACAGGCGCTGGAAGTTCCACGATAAATCAAATATCGAATCAATGTAAGTAAATGTAACCGTATCACCAGCAGCTCCGTCGTAGAAGTTGCCATGAAACGATAAATTCTGCCCCGGCAAAAGACCGGAATAACTCCAGGTGACCGTATCGCCGGTTATGACAAAACCCTGAGTGGAAGAAACAGTATCCAGAGGAAGGTTTGAAGAATGAATCAGCGTTGTTGTTCCGTTAGCAGGATAGAGTCCCGTATTCCTGATACTTATGGTGCTATATCCTGTTGTATTGCAGCGCATAAAACCGGTGTAGTAACCAACAAGCTGGGTGTATTCTACTGCCGCTGCCGGCGCCCATATACCATAGTCGTTACCCGCGCTATCAGGCGGAACTGAAATACTGTAGGTTGCAGGAGAAGAGGAAAGCGTCCAGGGAGAAACTGCATTCCAATTAACAAGATAGTTCCCCGAGTCGCAATAAAATTTATAGTGGCCGTCTGCATCAGTCAGTCCATAATAACCGACCGGGTTGAGGGTAAGAAATTGATTGGCCAAACCAATTTCCAACGTGTCCTTTGCACCATTCTGATTCACATCATAATAAATGTCACCTTCAATGGCCGGTACGTTAAGATTGCCTGGAATGAAATTAATCACCAACACCGGACGATTGGTGGATGTTGCATTGTTGGTAGGGTCAACAGATCCACATCCATTCGCTACATCCTGATCCCATTGGTGGGATGCATCGAAAGGCAAACCGGTAGTTAAATGACAGATTGGATTTATTGTATAACCGCCCGACATCAGTCCCCCGCAGATTTCAACCAACAGATTTCCTCCTGCATAGTAGAAAGGTGATACAGGAAACATGACATTGCCGGAATACCCGGAAGGATAAGCATAATTTGCGGGGCCATAAACCTGTACAGCACCCGGTTCCCAAGCATTGAGGGAAAGCGATGGAACATTTGTACTCAGAAGGGATATTGAATAATCTTCAATGAGGTGGCCACTGGCTACAGTCGGATCAACGACCCATCCGATTTCTGAAATTAAGGAGCCCGGTGAAATTCCTGCTATATTCAATTCGCCTGCCGAATAAAGAAATTGTGCATGTGTGGCATAGTAAAAATCCTGGATCGGGCAGGGATAATCAGTTGAGGTATTGACGCCATTGTCTGTTCCAATAAACGCCACATTCTGAGCCATTGTAGAGGAGCAAAAAAAGAAAAGAATAAAAAATATATTTAGTAATCTCCGGTTGCAATTATTTTTTTTCATGACCTGAGCATTTAATAAGAATGAAAATTATTTTATTTTATATGGTACCTGAAAGAATTCAAATATTTTTTTGGATACAATTCATAATGGGTCAACAATTTTACAGAGAAGCAGATCAAAAAAGATTATCGCAAATTATTCGGAACAAAATCGGCTAAGCAAGTTTAAGACAATAAACCTTATAATGACCTGTCCATGAATATTATAAAGTGTAATCATCCGGTTAGAACTTGAGAGAATGATTGTTATTAGTCAAAATGGAAACATAGTCCGGAGTAATATTCATTGCAGTCGTTCTCTAAATTTTTGTATTTTACAGCCTCACGAGTGATTCTTTTTATCAAAATGTAAATCTTAATTATATTGCTAATGAAAAAACCAATTGTAAAAGACCGGACTCTTAATAAAGAGCAAGTTAATAAGCGAATCAATAAGCAGGACCCAAACAATAACAAAAACCTTCCGGAAAATCCGCTGGTAGAAAAAGACGGAATAGTGAAAAGGGACGACGGTTTTGAGCACCGTACGAGCAACGAAACTGCAATTTAATTGCAAAGTCAAAAATATTGAACACAGCTAATAGGACAAAAAATATTTCATATTTGGCGGCAAATCAAATTTCTTTGCAGGTAATGTCCTGTGGTTTTTTTCAGGTAAGGTTTTTTGAATTGAATTTTACCTCCCTATATTTGTCCAGAGAAATAATCACGCTATTGATTATTGAAAAAGTCCATTCAGTTTTTTTAAAGCGACAGTTCAGATTGAATTAAAAAAGGGTAAGCCGAAAACCTTTCAGAGTAGGCAATAATATAAACACCAATCACTATGAGAAAACTAATTCTTGGAATTTTTATGCTTTCGGCAATTACCATGTTGCCCGGAATGACTTATGCACAAGCAAGTACAAATCAACAAACAACTGATGAAATTATTAAAATGGTAAAGGCACAGTGGGCATCTGAAATTTCCGATCCGACGAATGTCGCGGAACAATTCAAAAACATTGCAGATGACTACACTGAATTCAACGGTGACTTTTCTACGCGTGTGGATGGAAAGGCGACGAACATGAGATTCGCAGAGGGCCTGAGTAAAGATCCGGGACGTACGCTGGTAGGAGAAATGCTAAATCCTAAAGTACAGGTTTATGGCGACGTCGCGATTTTATCCTACAACTATGCAGGAATGATAAAAAACAAAGACGGTGAAACAAAATCAATCCGCGCAAAATCAACACGCGTTTATGCAAAAGTAAGCGGCAGCTGGAAATTGGTGCACGCTAATTTTGCCCCTGATCCTAAGGCGAACGATTAAACAATTTAAATTATTTTCCATTGCACCACCCATTCGTCAGATAAAGGACAAATGGGTGGTGTTTTTTATTTCAGATTATGCAAATGATACTCCGGAAAATAAAAAGGGCAAAGAAATATTTTAGGTGAAGATTACAGATTTGCTTCGCTTTCGATCGACCTTCATTAACGCGAATGGTCTGCGGATTAATGCCTGAGGCGAATAAGGATTTGCGTATAACAAAAATTAATTGCCGCAGATGCACAGATAAAAACCTAAAAAATATGGCCGCAGATTCGCAAATAAAAAAACAAAAGAGAGCCGCAGATGCGCAGATTGGATTCAGAGAAAAGAAGATTTCGAAGAGATTAATCCTACCATAGTTGTAATTTTATGTAATTATGACTTCCGCATTTTAACACCAAAAATTAATTGCCACAGATGCGCGGATAAAATCCAAAAAAGAAAGCGGAAAAATCTGATTGCGAATGGAAAGGCTTATTCAAAAATTATCTCTTGACAAATCTGCTTCGAAAAACAGTTTCTGGTGAGACGACTTCAATAAGGTACTGTCCGGATTGGAGTGCGCGCACATCCAGTTCAGAGATCTGGGTTTGTTGTTCGTTGAGCGACAATTCATCTTCCATCACCTTCTCCCCTATCATTGTATAAACTGTAACATAAAGTACAGCCTTCCCGGTCACCTGAAATCCTGAACGCCATTGGGAGTGAACTAATAATTTCTCATTTACAGGATTCGGTGAAATGGAAAAATTACTTTTGCTTTTACCGCACTTCACAGCAACAGTATTGCTATACGTAAAATTTCCATCTACATCCACCTGCTTGAGGCGATAGTAAAGGATTCCACTGCAAATTTTTTCATCAACATAACGGTAGGAAAGGACTTGCGTTGAAACTCCGGAGCCATATCCATTGACTTTTCCCACCGGTGTAAAATTTTCGAAGTCGTCGCTTCGCTCAATGATAAAATGATCGTTGTTTATTTCCGATGCCGTTGACCACGTACAATTTACATCTTCGCCATCCTCAGCAGCTGCGAAATATAAAAGTTCAATCGGCAATGGTGTCTGGGATTGCACGGTGGTAAAATCAGAGAAACCGGTTAAGTTATCTCGTCGTGTCTGCGCAGCGGTACTGGCAACAAAACAGGCGCCCGACAAACTAAAAGTTCCTGTGCCTGCAGGTGCCTTCACTACAGTCCAGCCCGTGCCGGTGTTGTTATTCATCCCCGAATTATAAAGTGTGATGCGGTAAATTCCTGATGCTGCTCCGTTGTCGTTGATGCGCCAGTATCCATGATTAAAAGTGGGCAATGCACTGTAAGTTGCAGTAATACATTCACTGGCGACAGGACCATTGCCGGGATAAACTACACCACCCAAAGACCATCTGTAAAAAGTGGAGAGTAAATTAAATGCAGCAGAAGGTGCAGTGGTAAAGGTGATGTTGGCACGTTCATAACCGACAATTCCCGGCGCAAGCACTGAGGTTCCGTCTCCGACAGGGAAGTCATAGGAGCTGGCAGTCGCACCAATTGCCCGACGAAGGTTTCCTTCTACATAGCTGTTTATGTTGCCCGTGTTGCAGGCCAGACTTGTAGCATTCATTACAAATACTTCCCTTGCTGCAGCTGCTGTGGTAACTATCCTTCCGTTAGTAAGCGTAAGAAATCCTCCGGTACCAAGTATCATGTCGCTGAAAGCCCCGGCATTCAATCTTACTTGAGAATTAATAATCTGGTTTATGGTAACGTTATTAAGTGTAAGTGCTACTCCGTCATTCCTGAATTGCTGTAAGAGTCCTCCATTATTTCTACAAGTGAATGAGAGGGTACTGCCACCGAGACCTGAGCCCAAACCTGTAAAGCTTGTTGATCCGTTGTAGTTAAAGAAATTACCTCCTACTTCAGTGATCTTCGAATTGTTATTTACGATGCCGCTGTAAATGGAATCGTTTCCAAGAATATAAATGTTTGTATTCAGTGTTACTGATGAACCTGCCGATTTTGCAAACTCAACATTGTAAAATGAATTTCCTGTGGGCGCGAAAACACCGCTGATGGTCGTATTCGTATTTCCGATAAATTTTATTGTACTCGTTGGCTGACAAATCAGCGTTCCGTTGTTGGTAAAGTTTCCGCATATAGTAAGTGTGCGACCTGAATTAATGGTGAGCACTGCACCTGCATTTATAGTCAGGTCTTTCACGCTGACGTTCGCATTGATGATGGGCTGCACACCGCCGGGAGCAATGAATGCAGGTATCGGATGTGTACTGCAATCGGGAATAAAACAATTGGGCACCCATGCCTGTGCGTTGGAAACGCCGTCCCATGTAGCACTCGGAATTGTCACCTGATTGATCCACGTAACTGATGGCGAAGTGCTGCTGATGGCTGATCCCAACCAGTTCAAAGTATATCCGCTTTCGAATAAATTAACTGCGTGGTTGTAACTGAGAAGGAATGTCACCTTTACATTTGCCGGAATAAAAACCGCCGGACTATTTCCATGACAACAAAAGGTATTTGATGTTGTGCTTAGTACAGATGGGCCGACTGTGGGAGGAATACTAATCGTTCCCGCAGATGAATTACATCCGGTGGGAGAATACAAAGAAGCATTACAAACCACCAATGGATATGCCGCTTCGTTAGTAAGCTGGCTGCAATAATTGGCGACGGTAGGAAATACATGATTCGGATTGTTA
Source organism: Bacteroidia bacterium (assembly GCA_038206355.1). GTDB lineage: Bacteria > Bacteroidota > Bacteroidia > AKYH767-A > 2013-40CM-41-45 > JAPLDB01. Next base: position 59,867 of record JBBRAY010000006.1, on the reverse strand, counting down.
TTCCACACCGTGTCTATCGCCCACATCATCCAGTCGTGGTTGATTACATTATTGGGACTGAAACTGAACTGCAATGTCTGACCTGCTGCTCCTCCATCAACAGAAAAAGTATACCACACGCCTCTTCGTTCTCCCCATAACATACAGGTGTTGGCGGTACCCTGAGGCACATCACAAATATTTCCTTCTCCCACCCAGCCGGGATTCGGGACTGAGATAGTTGCATTGTTGCAAAGCGCAATTGGTACAATACAATCCTGTGCGTATGAAGGAGGATAAGGTAATGCGGCATCATTTACAAGAATGGTAAAAGTTCCTGTGCCGGCCGTTCTTCCGTCAACGCTGATGTAATAAGTATTTCCAACAACAAGCCCTGTTGCCTGGATGCGGGAATTCCTGTCCTGAGCGCCGTTGCACCACGTAAAATTATCATTGCAATATCGTTCCGTCATTACCGAGCCACACGGACCATCATAAAGCGCGATCTGCGAATTGTACATCGTCAGGAGTTGCGTTTTAATATTCATGGATGAGTTTGTGGCGACAAATTTATACCACACGGTATTCATGACATTCCCCGTTCGCCAGCAAACCGGCCCTCCCAAAGCCGCAAGCGGTTCATTGGTTCCGGTAGAACAGGAGTTATCTCCATATACCGGTTGTCCGGGTGTGAGTAAAATTGCATTGATACATAAGTCATTCGGCGGAGTGCAACCGTATCTGATACAAATATTAAAACCACCGGGAGGGGTTCCGTCGTTAGAAAAAATTCTTATATAATAAACGGTCCCAACAGAAGGCGGCAGTACGGCAACTGAAGGCATGAGTCCGTTGGTATTGTCATCACATGCCTCGAGTGTAAACCCCGCACATGTTCCGGTGTACACAGCCATGGCAAGATCCTGCGCCGGGTTGACTGCGGACTGATTCACAACGATCTGGTGGGCCTGAATACTTGGTGCCGTAAAAGTAAACCACACGTCAGGGGTTATTCCTGCGGTAAATACCCCACATCCCGGATTCGGTGTGATGATGGTATCAGGAAGAGATGGGGTCGCGCAGTTATTATTAAACGTAACCGCCCCGGTACAAGGTGGTGATCCAACTGCAGGAGCCAATAAAACCGCTGATGAACACATATCATATGAAGGTGCTGCTCCGGCCGCTGAGACGGATAAATCAAATCCACTAAGACAGGAACTGGTAGTGAGTGAGTCGTAGTCAACAACAAAATAATATGTATAACCTGAGGCGAGTGTCAGGCTGTTGAAAGTAAGCGGGCTTCCACCAGTTGATGTTATCGAACCCAGGCATACCCCTGAAGCCGGACATCCCCTGTAAATGTATAAACCGGGATTTGAATTCGATGGTGTATTGTTTAAAGATACATTGATGCAACCTGAGGAAGGAGGCGTGTAAGAGAAAATATAATCCTCGCCCGTTTGTAAAATACTACCACATGCAGAATTCGCGCTATCAAAGTCATTGGTGAATCCGCAGGTAGACAAAAGTGTCGGCGAGTTATACGGCAGTACGCAGGAGGTAATGTCAGTTGCATATGCGCAATCTCTTCCCGGCGGACGGATATTAAATCGAAAATATCCTGCGAGAGAATTATCCGTTTTCACGCGCACCTTGTATGTTGTTGCAGCACATGGTTGACCCGTAAGGATAATGTATGATGTAGCATTTGTTCCCGCCGGGCCAGTACTGTTTTCGTCACATGCAATCGCGGCTCCTCCGCAAGAATTATAGACCTCCATTCCCATTCCATAATTTGCTCCTCTGCAATCGAGGCTGTCGGTAAACAATTCGAAGTTTGTTATTCCCGCCGGTTTTGAAAAAGTAAACCAGACGTCGGTATAATTCGCAGCTGCATTCCAGCATGATGCTGCAGGAAGTGCAGATGGTGTTGCATGCAATGTGGTAGCCAGGGTTTGAATGATGGGCAGGCCGGAATTAAAAGTCAGGTTTTGCGCTGATGCACATTCGTCGTTTGGATGTGTTATCGGAGCAAACCGCTGGTATAAAGTTGCAGGAGGTTTGGAAATAAGACTGGTGACTTCTGGCATTGCTTTGGTAGGGGCTCCGCCGGGATTAAAGAAGTTAAAAAAGTCACCGGCACAAAAACCGCTTAGTCCGATTGAAGCGCCGCCTGATCCTCCATTATAATTTGTTGCACCCGGACCATTGAGGTTATACCTGAAATCTATAATACTTGGTTGCGTAATATGTGTTCGCTCATATAAACGAATCTGGAAACTGATTGCCCATGTTGCACCATTATGATCCCAAAGCATCTGAAGCCATTCGATGGTAAGGAATTCACTTATTCCCGAACCGCTGAATTTATAATTGACGTTTCCTGCAGGCCCTGTTTTCAGGTCGTCCCAAAAAGGAGCAATGATTCCATATGGATTTGTGGCAAGGCTGTTGGTCGGCAATGAACTTCCCGGTGGCAGCAAAGAAATAAATCCGTTGGATGATATCCATATTCCTGTTGCACTTGTAAACGTAAATCCTGCGTAATCAATACCTGACCAGGTAGCAGGAAATGCAGCTCCGGAAATATTTACGAGTTGATCATCAACACCACCGGCAATGATAATTACCGGACTTGAATTGGCAATCCAGCTATTCGAACCTGAAGAATATGCATAATTAATCCCGGTGCTTTGCGCATGAGAGGAAACAGAATAAAATAAAAATGCAGCGACAAACAGTGCTAAATAAAATTTACGCATCGGGGTACAACTTCATGTAAAAATTAATTATTACCGGAAATTGTTAAGGACGAATATAGACCTTTATTGTCATGTGGCAAAAGGTTAATGGCTTGATTAACATACATTTTTTGCAACTGCAAATTTAGTCATATTCTCCCGTGCCATTTCACTTTTCCGGATACCTTTTCAGATTGAATTTACTTTTTTATCAATTGCTATTTCAGCCTCACTCCAAAAAACTCTATTCAAAAACATTACTGTCCGACTATAATCAAAGGGGAAGTCCCGTTGTTAACGGGACAATGTATCATTCCTATTCCATTGGAAGTATCGTCCGGTAAAAAATCAAACCCACATCCGATATCCTATCAAAATCACCCTTTAATTCCAGTCGATTGGGAATGAAATAATATTGGAAATGAGTCATTCTTTTTTTGCGTTACGACTCAAAAAATAATTCACCGGAATTGTCAATTATCACTGCCAGACGGTACAAATTAAACTTGGTTAGCTAAAAATAGTTAGGCATATTTGCATTCCATCAAAAAACAGACAAAAAATTAAGTTCAGGACTATGAAGCCGATCAATGACAAAGAACGAACGATTGCTTATTTTCAATTTCTGGCGCTGTCCATCCTTTTTATTGTCGTCTGGACGGTAGCGGTTTTCTTCGATTACCGGATAAAAGCGAAAGACTACGAGGTATTAAAAATTGAAAACAAGATCCTGAAAAACACCCTGATCACCTCATCTGATCTGCATGCACAAATTGATTCCCTGATTGGAAAAGTCGGTACTTTCGGCAAGATGAGTGAAACAGAATACGATGAGCAGCGAAAAAGATTTGTAGATGACCTTAAAGATTTACTGATGAATGACGCTCAGGATACCAGTGAACTCAGCAAGATTAAAGTGGGTGTTTATAAATTGTTTAAAGAATGGACCTATAGTATCGCCTCTGTAATCAGGGAGTCAAATAAAAACCTGACCATTACTAAGAAGGATGAAGAAATAAAAGCACTCAAGGAAAAATACGACCAGCTATTTAAAGATTTTGAACAATACAGATTTGCACGACCATAGATAATTTATGCTCCGATCACTGTTTCAGTCTAAAGTAAGTGCTGCCAAATCAAAGGCAATTGGCAACGTTCAGAAAGCCATACCAAAAAAATACATGTGGTATGTAATCATTTTCTCTGCAGTACTTTCTATTCCATTTGCCATCAGTTTTCTAAGGCCTGATGATAATTTATATTTCTATATCGGCATTCAGATTTTTATCCTCATCGCCGGAATAATTCATGTGATGCTGATGGGAATAAAATTCGGATGGAAAAACAGTTATTCGTTCTGGGAAAAGCTTGAATTGTCGTTGCTTATATTTATCATGAGCTATATACTTTCTGCTGCGGTAATGTACTTCTCCCCACTCCGTCCATTTTTTCTTTTGTTTCCGTCTGCTGCACTGATTTTTATTTTTCCAATGCTTTTTCAATCCATCTTTGACTATGCAATGGCTATTCCCGCTGCAGAATATAAAAAATGGTTTTATCCGCAGAAAGTGGAAATGCCTGATCTCGACAAAGTAGATTTTACAAACAGCTATGTACTTACGCTGGAAGTAAGGAAAAAAGACAACGAACGCACGCCCACGCTAATGAAATTCAAAGCGCCGCTGAATAATATTAATTTCGGCGACATGTTTTTTTTGTATCTCTATGAATACAATGAAGCACATCGTGAGGGACCGATTGAATACATGGACATCAATCAGAAAAATTACGGGTGGTTATTTTATATCAAGCCGCAGCACTGGTGGAATTCAAAACGAATCATTGACCCGTCATTAACGGTGAGAGAAAATAAAATTAAAGAAAACGGAATCATTGTACCTGACAGGATCTGACCGTTTTCATGTAAATTAGAATCATAGGCAACTGAATCGTTAACACAGAATAAATGCAGCCATTAAAATACAAAGCGGTGAACTGGGTGGATGGGATGAAAATTTCCAAAGAGCACCTTATACATCAGGAGTCGTTTTTAATTGAACGCATCAGGGATGCATCCTCAGCGACCATCAACAATCTGAATTACGGTTTACTCTCCGCCGGCCATGACGGAGGAAAATCACTGAATGTAAAAATTACTGTTGATCCCGCGAAAATCATCAAGGCGCATTTGCTTGAATGCAATGCCATCAATACAGCAGGTGAAAGGATTACCATTGCAGGGGGCAAACTTACTGCTGACCTGGACTACAGCACTTCGAAAGAAAAAACATTTTATGTAACCATCAGCGTTAATCTGTTTGCAAGAAAGGCAACAGGGAGCCCGGATGCCAATGAGGAACCTGCGCGCCTCCCCTACTGTGAACCCTCGTATCAGTTGGAGATACTTCCTGAATCACAGCTATCAGGTGCTGAGAATTTTTTACTGATCATCGGCAAACTACATACTACAGACGGACGGCTGCAGGTCATTGATGATTTCATTCCACCCTCTTCTGCTGTAAAGAATTTCCCATTGCTTCTTGAGAAATATTATTTACTCGGCAATCAATTGGGGGAAACCGCCAATCTGAATTTATCCATCGTTCAGAAAATTCATGCAAAGAGTCAGGCCACTTCTATTGTTAAAAGTTTTATGACACTCAGTGAAAAACTTTCCGACTTCCTTGCTGAAAACCTCCCGAAATTTATGGGCATTATTTCTGAAATGCCTCCGGTATATCTCGTTGAAAATTTTATACGCCTGGCCTACATGCTCCGCTTCTCTCTGGAAAGGATGCCACCGAAAGACAAAGAAGAGCTGCTTACTTATTTCAGTGAATGGACGGATATGAATGTTTCTCAGATCAACGAACGCATTTCAGGAATGCTGAGATGCGAATATAACCATGATGATATTCAGCAATCACTTTCAAAAGCAGAAGATTTTATGCTGATGGTACACACCATTTTTACCAAGCTCAATTCACTCGACTTTATCGGAAAGAAAAAAGGCGGCGGCGCTTTTGTTACTGAGCTTCCTGCGGACCAGGTGAAGCAGGAAGTGAAGCCGCAGGATCAGAAAAAGGGTTGGAGTTTTCTAGCTGAATAATAATTGTTTTTACAATACCGATGAATAGCCGAGGCGACTTTCGTTGCGTTGTTTGTCGTTGAGCGTCCAGCGAGCTGTTTTCTTTTCTATATGAATTTCTGTTTCGCAAAAAACAGGAACAAAATATTCATTTAACTTCTCAATGATCTGCCAGTTCCTGCCGCCCGGTAAATAGTCATAAAAAAAATCCTGCTCCAGTTCCCGGATGGTAATTTCAAATGACGGATAATAATAAGGGAAGCTGCTTCCGATGACGCTGTCTTTACTGAGCACCATATTTCCCAGCCGCATATTTTCACTATTAAATTCAAGCACTTTTAGTTTTTCACTTCTGGAAATACCGACCTTCTTCTGCAGAATCAATCCATACACTTCTTTCATATAGTCAACTGATCCCCTGATCTTATGAAACAACGGCAAGAGGTAAAATAATATTCCCTTCTGCCTGTTGCTGAAAAATGACGGGAGCTTCCAGTAATCCACAATCTCGCTGTCACTCATACTGTAAGAAACTGCCTCTGCCAGATTTCTTTCCTGGACAGCGTTCGCAACCCGCTGTCGGTAAAATTCAATTTCATAAATCATAAAAAAACTCCGCGCTTCCTTTTCCTCCTCCACACGCATTTTATACTCCTCAACCATGTTGCGTGCACTTTTAAATGCATTAGAACTTTTGGCAGGCCGGTTGTGAAACAGTAACTGCGGTAACATATCGTACAATCCTTCCCGATTGGTATTCACCACTACGGCCTGTTTACTGTTTTTGAAATCCATCACTTCGGCATTCAGAATGTCTTTGTCAAATCTTCGTTGAAAAATACCCACAGGATTAATTAAGAGTTCGTCCACATCAAACCCTGATGCAATAATATCGCTGACCACAATCTCCACCCTGAGGTCAAGCGGCAATTCATTGATGATTTCTATTACTTGCTCTTCATTCATAAAAACAGGGTATTAATTCAGTCCGTTGATGAGCACTTTAAAAGGGATGAGGCCATTGGAATGGTCACTGATTTTCACTTCCAGTTCCTTCGCCAGGTCAAGCCATTCTGAAGCAGAAATATTACCTGACTTAGCCGGTGTAATATGTACCTCCACGATGCGTATCATTCCCTCATTGGGCAGCATTGACAACTTCCAGTTTTTCTTTATTTCAATATGAGCCGCCAGTTTATTCAGTTCATGGTTGCAGAATGTTTTAATGTCTTCCTGCGTAACGATCCTGTCGTGCGTAAGTATTGCCCTTTTGAATGCTGTAATTTTTTCACTGCCGCCAAGGGCTTTTTTTCCACCCGTTGAAGTACTGAGTAATTGCAATGATGAAGACTGCAACATACCACCGGAACTGAGTGTTAATTTCGCTCCCGCCTTTACCAGGTTTCCTTCTGCGCCATAAGTTGACCAAAACCTGATGAATACATTTTCATTTTGTTTCTTCGGATTAATAATAATAAAGTGAGAAGGTTTTGAAGTTTCACCTTTATCATCCAATCGTTTTTCTATCATGGCAATGGCCTGATTGATCTGACTGATGTGGTTATTGATGAAATCATTTCCGAGCGAACTATAGGAAGCACTTTCATCTCGAAGCAGATCAATGGTGGAGGTGAGAAACTCTGTCGCTGCGCGATTGTCAAACCGTTCCACTCCGCCATAACGCAGCGTATAAAAACCTGCATCATTTTTAAAACCACTTTCCAACGGATTCGATTTGAAGAAATCCCCTTCTGAATTCTGGATATGAATGATATCAAAAAAATCTTCTTCCGTTTTAAGCGGAACAATATTCAGGTTACTCCTCAGCTGGTAAGTAATTTTATTTACTCTTCTGTTTATGACAGGAATTGAATTCATGGAAACATACATGTCACCAAGTACATTCGGATTGAATGCCCCCGGGAAAACCAATTTCACCCAAACAAGATTTCCGGCAATTTTTTCAAGCGTATCAGAAGAAAATACTTTTTGCAACTCATCAGGCAATACGTCAGACAAAAGGAATCCTGATTCATCACCATGCAGCGTAAAAAAATTCTTTTCGAAAATATGCTGCACAAATTTTTCGGTGCGGGCAGAAACATCATATTGCTCCGCCACTCCCCTTCTTGGTTTATCAGATGAAGTATTCTGAAGAATCCCATTGCGGGAAGAAAGTTCCTTCCCATTGCAAAACCATTTTACAAGCGGAAGGAGACTTATAAAATTTTCTTTTTCGGGGTTATTCTTCCAATCGAAATAGAAAACAAAATCCTCTAATGACTTAATCTTTTTATTGCAATCAATTCCAATCCACACATGGTGCGGATCGAGTGAATTGCCCGATTTCTCCTCTGCTATTAATTGTTTTGACGACGGCGACCGGTACTCATAGATGGCATTGTCAACGGCCATGAATTTAATATCAGCGTCAAATACTTTAACAGAACCCGCAGGTGAAAAATATATATCCCTTACAATCTCTTTTTGTTCAGGTGTAATTATTTTTTGTTGTGCAAATAGCTGCACCTCGCTATACAATGTTGTTTCCGGATCTGATGATCTTGCGTGAGCAACAGCATAGGCCGGTTGCGCACCGGTAAATGTATCCGGCGACAACACCTGTGCAAGGCGTTCGAGAATCCGGAGCTGTGTATCCGCAACCTCACTGTTTACTTTATTCAATTCGTATGCACAAGCTTCAATGAGCATGGATACGAGCGGATCAAAAGTGGACTCTATGTCATCCCCTTCCACACCCCAGATCCGGGCAGCATTCTTTATCATCCTGCTTCGGATATTTTCTACACTAAGTTCTTTGATGTTATTCATGTTTCAATTTGCTTCCCGATAAACAGAAACCGGAATTAATTAATACAATAATTCTTAATCCATCCACAGCGGACTTACATACAACAACTCCTGAAAGAAAAACTGCTCATTGGTTGTTTTGATATTTCCCTGAATTTTTACGGCTACTTTTTTCTTTAATTTTTTCATCATTAATTTATCCTTATCCATAAATTCCTCTTCGGTAACATCAAGTGAAGTTTTAATGTTGAATAGGCGGTATTCAAATTTTTCGACAGCTTCTTTCACGGCTTTCGACATCGTATCTTTCCAGGTATTGATGTTGGCGATATTTTCAAAATCATGGTCCCATATTAAATTCCCGAATTGTTTATCGAAGCGGCATTCGCCAAGGTTGGTAATCAGAATCAGGTGAAGCCGTTGGGCAATTGAATCTTTTACCGAACAAGTCAAAACAGATTCGACAAGTTTGCGTTCACAAATCGAACATTTTCCGGGCTTGCTATATTTCTTATTCTCACATTTCTGAGGACACAAGAATTCAGCGCCGTTTATCAGGGCAAAAAAATTTAGGGGCTGATTGTAGTATTTCAACAACTGAAATCTGATTTATTGAACGAATGACCTCCGGGATATCGTTGTTAAAAATAAATTAATTCCAACGATAACGAAAATAAATTATCCTGCTATTAAAGTCCGGCTAAAGAAGGTTCACTTGCAAATCCGGGAGATGAAGACGACGTGGACGGAGGTGGCGGCGGAGTTCTCAGATGAATATACTGGCTGATTGGTTGAGCGAGGGAAGCGTAAACGATATCTATATCGAATTCCTCCGTAAGGATTACAGCACGGCCTTGTCTTGTAATAACCTGATATCTTTCATCATCTGCAACAGTTTCCGGATCATCGGCTTCAATACCGGTCATTCGTTCACTGGTACCGGGCGTACCATATCCTGTAGGATCTTCGGCATGAACATCGTGATGTACGGAGATACTTCCCGGTACTTCCAGCCTGTTATGTAAAAACTCATGAAAGGCCACAGCTACTAATTGCTCGTTGCCCAACTGTCTTCTGATATTCGTCTGATCCATGACGTACACTTCAGAAATGGACTGACTGCCTATTTCAGTAGTAAGTCCCTGCGCCTCCGGAACGACGTCATGGATTAGTCGCCTGATGATACTCGACGACTGTGTACGAAGGAAATAACAAATATAATTATTGGATGATACAGGCGGCTGGTTCGACCACGACACAATAATATTATATACGGGATTTGAAGGTGGCGGGCTTCTTCTTGCCCCTGATCTTCGCGGTGGATTTGCATCAGCCCTTGCTTTTCCTTCAGTAGCCACACGCTGAAATAAATTGCGCACTCCGGCCTGAATAAAATCTTTTTCAGGTTGATTTAAATGCATCCTTGAACCCGGATCAGCAGGATTGGCATAGTCAACTAAAATAATATTAAAATCAGGCATATTGTTTTCAATTGAAATTTTACATTGTATTTGCCAGGCTTAAGAAGGATATTTTCTAAGATGTTCTTACCATCACCTGAGGACCAAAATAACTCTGGTGTACTTCCCAAGAATGGCGGCTTGTACCGGTCAATACTTCCATCGCTCTTCTCCAGGGCAGTGCTTCATGCCATGACAATGATTCCCCTCCTCCCATTATATTGTCACGGGTTGCGAGTGTATTACCATAGCAAATGGTAATATTATGATCATCAGCATCGAAGCATCCTACAATTCTCCTATTCACACCCACGTGCTCCAACCCAATTGCATGGCCAATTTCATGTATAAAAGTTCGTTGAAAAGTCTGAATAAATCCCTGTGGGCTACTATCAGGCAAACGGTGTTCAACGCGATCAATTGCAGACTGGGAATAGTGTTCACTATCAGCTCTGAACAATCTGGTTGCACCCGGTACTGTTGGCTCGGGGGTCATTCCACTAACGATATTAAAAACATCAATTGTAATATGTGCATGTGCAGAATTATCTACCAGTTCCAATATAAAATGGCAATCAACATTCGGACGAATCGACCTATAAGGCGCCAGTGTAGAAGTGTGCCCGTAATCCTCAGGTCTGTCGTCCAAATCCTCACCCCATGAAGATGTATCAAAAGTATCAGGTACACCCAGCCAGAAATTTCCATCCCAGAATGCCTGTCCTTCCGACTGATAAAAGGTTGTAAAGCGATTCCAATGTTCAAGTGTAAATCTGTCGAAAACAAATTCGTTACTATCACTGTCTCTTGTTGAACCTTCGCTGCCCCTGCGAATTCTGGAGGTCATTTGCGGCATTATCATCCTTCTCGGAGCGCCTGCGTTCTGCCGGAGAAAAACTTTTAAGGTAATTGTCAACTGTGCATTGGTATGCGAATCCACACCTCCGGTATCCAAAGTGGCATCAAACCGAGCCCAGTTGAGTTCAATATTTGTTCGTACGATGCGCATTTTAATTGGTACTTAGATTTGTTAGTCAATTAAAAAATTCCATTTCTGCCCGGGCTTTCCTTTTTTATTTTCGGCATCAGGTGCAATTATTTCTGAAGTGACATCAGGAGAAATTTTCAACCCATTAAGGTGGTCCCAAAAATTCGTTTTGGCGACCTTCCGGGAGATCAATTTTCCATCTTCCAATAAAAATTCAAGGGCGAATTCGGGATCATCGCTTTCCATTCCAAAAATTTTTACCGGACCAAAAAAAGCTTTCAGTTTGTTTTCGTCGCAGGAAGGAAGGAATTTTCTCAGCACACGGGGATCATAAAATCTGAAATACATTTCCCTTCCATCCTCTGTTTTCACCATTAAATATTTACGGAAATGTTTTTGCAAATCTTCCATCAAAACATTTGTATCAATAAACATTCCCCATGAATTGCCCCAGCCTTTTTCCAGGAACCACTTTCCGAATTCCGAATCGGCTTGAAAAGGAAACAAGTAGGGAGCCACAGAACTAAGATATTCTTCGCCGGTTCCCAAGTAAAGATTCAGAAAATCTGCCTGCAAAGTCTGAGCAGTTTCAATCTCTCCTAAAATACGTGCAGCATCTAAAATTAAAAATTTCATTTTCAGTTACTATCAGTCAGGTCAGTTCTTTGTTCAAAACCATTAATGATTTTCTTTTCTTTTTTTTGTAATTTGATTCAATGTCTTCCCGGTATTCCCGTCAATGGTCATCACTATCAATTCTGACAAGTCAACAGAAACAGGAAAAGCAACAATATAAACAGGATTTTCATCCGCATCGCGTGAAACAGTAATGCCCTGGACTTGATTCATAATATAAATTTTTAACTTCTGCATCTTCTCATCCAGTTGTTCAATTGAAAATCTGAATGGTTCATCTTCGTTCGTTTCGCCAATCACTTTTCCTTTAGCATCGAATTCTTTCCATACACCCACGGGGAAACCATAAAATTCAGTACCGCTTTTACTCAGGTACAGGCTATCGTAATGAAACTCCTGGTAGGTTTCAAAAGGTGATCCCGGATTGCGTCTCGTTTCAAGATAAAATTCCCCGGGAAATTCAGATTGATTCACTTCCGTACCTTCTTTCAATATGAAGTTATAATGTCCTCCATTTTGATTTTTTTTAAAATTTTCAAGATCAAATTTTTCCATTTGATAATTTTTAGATTGATAATTGTTATCGCCTTGTTGTAAATTACAACTGCCGATGATTAGCTGGAAAAGCAGTATATATAAATAGTTCATCTATGAAGCATTATTTCTCATTACCTCCCATTGCCAGTGCCAGGTACTCATCATGGCCGGAAAATTATAAGACATGATATTATCGGTTACACCTTTGGGATATACAAATTTATTGATGGTTGCTTTCGCGCTTTCATGTGTATGTTCCAAACCTAAACCATGTCCGGCCTCGTGAGCAGCGACTCCATCAGGCCTATCAGCTCCCGGATTTAAAAACAACGCGAGATTTTTGACACCAAATTTTTGAATTTGTCCATAGGTTACCGGGTCATACGTCGGTTCCTTAAAACAAAAAACCGTAAAGTGATTGTTGTATTTAGCATTGCCCTTAACCGCTAAATATTTAGTACGAAGGTCGATGAAGAAAGCTTCCTTGGAAGGGGTAGCATCATTCGGAAAGTCTTCGTTTAATCCATTTGGAATATTTCCGTCGGAACCATCGGTCTTAAAAATGAATTTGCCAAATACATTTTTTCCACTTTTCTTAATCACTTTGTAGTCTTTATCATTTCTCAGATTCAGGTCGTGACCGTTCTCAAAGGTACCATGAATCAACGCCTGGTGCAATGAATCTTTCAAGCGTTTGAGTTCGGCATTTGAAAATACGCCAACCTTTACGGTGTTTTTTACCTTGGTAGCCACCTTTACAAGAACGTATTTCATTTCCTTCCTGGTGGAAGTATCATTTTTTGAAACCAATAATTTCCCCGCCAATGTCGCATCGTTCTTGCTTTTCCATCCTTTTGGATAAGCCAGTACCCGGACTTCTACATCTGAAGATAAATCTTGGAGACATTTTATTTTCAAGGTATCGGATGAAAGTCTCTTTACCCCACTCTTTTTTGTTTTGTCGCCAAAGCTACATTTCAATTCCAGCAAATTCTTGTCTGAGCCGTCATATTCCAGTTCAATTTTATCCGGCTCATCTGCATCTCTTTCTACCGTAATCAGTATTTTCAGTTCGGCTTCAAATAGTGGTAGCGGAACTGTCGGGTCACTTTGGGGAAGTGCCTTTACATATTTTTCAGGAAATAAATTTAGATATGGAACAAAATATTCTTTCAGGTCTTCCGGTTTTGATTTTATTTCCGTAGGCACTGAAGTATTTTTAAATTCCGGTTTCATTCCAAAGGTGTATGCATTGGCAGCGGTTGGAAATCCAAATCCGCCATTGATTAATTCCTTGTAAGATTTTGCCTCCAATTCCCCACCGCCACCGCCAATCCTCAACCAGTCAAAGCCATATTCCCCTTTCCATGAATCCAAAGGTCGGAATTGAACCATGCACTTCATAGGGATTTTTTTCTTTATGGCTGCTGCTGCTGCCTGGCAGGCTGCACATCCGGCTGCGCCCCCATGGCTGTGGTCATGGCCCGGCGCATTCGCCAGTGGATCTTCATCAGCTTTCGTCGCATTATATATGAGTACAGCAACCAGTATGATAACTAAAATAATAGCGGCAATAAGTGCAACAACGGCCCAGGGTCCCATTTGTATTTATTTTAATCAGGAAAATTTAATGTGCATTCACCTTCAGTGTATCCGGATATTTGCTGTGTCTTTCCATCGGCTCCTGTAACTCCATTGAAAATTTTTCCATCATTAGTTTTAATTTCATAGCGGACATCTTTAGCCGGTTCATCACCCATACCTGACACCTCATATTGTACTTTACAATCCGATTCGTTATGCCCGTGAACTGTTTCCTCTCCATTTTCAGCACCATCAATCAATGCATTGATCCTTGATTGTTTTGTTGCAAAAGATGCATTCATTCCAACCGCCTGTAAAACCACGGAGTCATTCCTGGCATCCTTTATTGCTTTTTGAGTATCTACTTTTAAAGGTGGGACCACAACCACTACAGCATCCGGTATAAAAACAGGCGGCGTAACCGGGCTTGGCATAATCTCACCTATCAATACCGTAGGACAACCCAATACAATCGTCCCGCCATGGGCGCACATATCTCCCATCCGTGCAGCGGGTTTACCACCAATCATTACACCAACGCTGCCAAGTACGATGGTATCAGGCGGTCCTGTGCAAACACACATATCCCCCATCACTGCTGCGGGCATTCCGCCAATCAATACAGTCGGGCATCCCGGTCCGGTTACCGGTCCGCCTACGTGTGGTATCGGAGGTGTGCCGGGTGTTACCATCGGGCATACGTGCATGTCGCCTATTCTTGCTGCCGGTTTTCCCATTTGATTATTTTTTAGTGTTCATGGATCCCGGGGCTGTCCATGGCCTGATGAGTCGTTCGGTATTCTGATTGGTGATTTCAAAAATCTGGTTTCCCTTGTCAAGTCGCAAATGATAGGTCCTGCCCTTCGCATTAACCGTAATATGCTTTGTCTTGTCTCCACCAAGACGATCTGAACTGTGCGGGCCGGCTGTAACATTCCATGGCTGTTTTGCCATTTCTTCAATTAGCATGTTTGCCATCTTCCTGACTGAAGTGTGTCTTCCTGACTGACTTGCATTTTCAATCATCAGGATAACTTCGTAGGAATTTATCCAATCGCCATACCAACCACTTTTGATACAGGTCCCATTTTGTTTTGCCTTGTGAATACTTTCGTGATATGCCATTTTATTATTTTTTAATCTCGATATTAATATTTGCTGCAATAATTAGATGTAAAATAGAATTTCTTCAGTATCAACTAACGAATGTTTTTACTAATTTATTTTCACCAACGCCGCCTGCAAACTTGCCATGGCCGTGCCTTTCAGATCGAGCTTCAACCCTTCTACGGTTGCTCCCATCGTTCCCTTGGCTTTGAATTCTGTCATCGCTTCGATTTTTACTGCACCGGTTCCGCTCGTTACACCTACATCCTGCAATCCTTCAATTGTAACTTTATCTGAAGAGGATTTGATCGTTACGGCTTTCATCGCTTTTCCCGTGAGAGCGCCTTGTGCTTCTGCAAGGATGTCCTTGGTTGCTTTCAAATTGATATTATTTTTTGCGCTCAGCGTTATGTCATTCTCTGCATTGAACTCTATGTCCTTTGACTCGACAAGAATTTTCTTTTTGGTTCTGATCTCTATCGTCTCGTCGCCTTTCAGGATTATCGTACTGCCTTTCGGATCAGTGATGGTAATACTTCCTTCGCTGTCGTTAAACGTTAGCGTGTTGCCGCTCTTTGTAATCAGTGATTTTATGTTGTTGCCTGAATTACTGATTTTTGATTTCGCCTTCCCATGGAAATGTGAAGACATCACATAAGGTTTGTCCACGTCTCCTCCATCGAAATCAACAATCACCTCTTCTTCTTTTTCAGGAATAAAATGCCATCCCTTTTCACTTCCTGCATGCGGGGTGGCTACTCTTATCCAAGGTGTATTATCGGCCGAACGCTGCCATGCAAAATGAACTTTGATCCTGTTCAATCCGTCTGCGTCATGATTTTCCTTTACGATTGCGGATTGTGGACTTGCCTGGCGGAAGGTATGCGGGTTGGTATATGGAGGTACTTCCACTGAGAAAGGTACTCCTTGAAATGTATTTTCATAATGTCCTGACTGGTTCGACATGTGCGTTACGTGTGTTGCCACATAGTCGTAGTTACCATTTGCTGTTTCAACAACAAACTTATATCCGGGACGAAGCGCGTGGTGCTTGCTTTCACCTTTGGCAAATAATAACTGGGCAGCCAGACGTTGCATTTCGAGTTCTGCCACTGAGTCCATCATATTTTTATTCAGCAGGTTGAAATTGTGCATGGGCCTGTCTGTTGTACGGGTATACACCTCTCCTGATTTATCAGCCGCTGCACTGGAAAAATCGTTGTGCACAGATGAAGAGAAGCTTGGTAATTCTTTGTTGACGGGATCACCGGTATTGTAGTCGTAACTCATATAGCTGTAGCGACTTGGAACGAGGTTGGCTTTTACAGAATAACTGGTGAGGTTGCTTCCGCTTCTCAGGTTTGCACCTGAGTCGCCGGTCTGACCGAATTTCAGTGTTGTTCCATCATAGTAGAACCATTCTCCATAGCGGGTTGCGAGGCGCTGAAGAAACTGAAAATCGGTTTCATTATATTGTGTCACGTAATGATGTTCTGCAGATGATTTCGGGTTCACATCTGATTCCATTACGTTAGCCGGTATTCCATCGAGTGTTTTTTTCACAATTTTTTTCAGGTCCTTCTTATAATATGTTGCTGAATGAGGCACGTCATCCAGAAGAATGGTCAGGCTCTGTCCCTTTACTGTAAAGGATTGTGAGTGGTCTGTTTGCTCATGAACGGAAATCTGTGTAATGATTCCTTTGAAATTATAGTCGTCAATCGTAATGGTTACCATCGATCCGATATTGGTTCTGATCACATCCAACTGGGAACCGGAATCGTGACTGAGTTCGCCGATGTTCCAGATAAAACTGAATTGGTGATGGCCATTTACCACCTGGTTAATGACCAGGCTTCGATAAACAACAGATCCACTGTGGCTTTGGATGTTTACTGAAACGGTTGGGATTGTAGGAGGAGGCATATTATCGGGTGTTGGTTAGTTGGGTTGTTAAATTTTTGAAGATACAAAATGCATCACATTAAATTATTACGGTAATCCAATGTGATGCTTTTTAAACTGCGGTTAAATTAAACCGGCCATTCATTTTTGTGAGTTGCATCGCCCATGGAGATCTCCTTTGAGGTGATTGTGAAGTGCTCCGACATCGGGTTGTCGCCCTGATTGGTAAATGCTTCTGAGTAATTTACCAGGTAACCATTTTTGAATTTCAGTTCTTTCATTTTCTGATCGCTGCTGCGTTGAAAGAAGGTTATTTTTCCATCCTGTTCTTTGAAGGAATCGAAAGCCCATGCTGTAAGGGAAGTGTCGGCTGTTGATTCAACTTCGAGTTGGATTGTTCCTGCACGTGCGCCTGATGAAGGACGTCCTGTTGCATCTGTGTCCTGAGACATGGTGTAGCTGCAGTGTAGTACTCTGTACTTTTTGCCGCCTACTTCGAATTCTGATTTGAATGACATAATTGATAAAATTTAATTGTTAGAATTAGATAATAATGTTGTGTTACTTTATTTAATACCGTAAACGTACCTTTTGTTATCACCAAAATTAAAATAATCTTTTTAAGAACAAAGAATTAACTTTTACAGAGCTTATTACCCGGGCTGCTGAGACGAATAAGGTTCAACTCCGGGATTGTCAATCTCTACTGTCAGGGATAAATTAATATGTCTCTACTTATCCCTTAACCGGAGCATAAACCGGTATGTTGAACCCCCTTGGGGTTCTCCACCTAATTCGAGTTTTATTTTACCAAGCGGTAGTCCCTACAGTATTTCATTTCTGATCCGAAGGAGCAATCAACTGATAAAATATTTATGCATCCGATGTTATATGTCCCAAAGGGACTTCTCCTTTTGTTTTAGCCGGACAGTAATGATTGTCAATTTCAAAAACACGAGTGTCATTCAAAAAACCAGTTAATTTGAACAGAAGCTTTGATTTGAAATAAGGTGATTTAAAAATTGAATATAAAAAAAAAGCGTCGTACAGATCAGTAAGATCCATACGACACTTTTAGAAATTCATTGCTAAAATTAAACCGGCCATTCATTTTTGTGAGTTGCGTCGCCCATCGAAAGTTCTTTTGATGTGATCACGAAGTGCTCTGACATCGGGTTGTCGCCCTGGTTGGTAAATGCTTCTGAGTAATTTACCACGTAACCGTTTTTGAATTTCAGCTCTTTCATTTTCTGATCGCTGTTGCGTTGAAAGAAAGTTACTTTTCCATCCTGCTCTTTGAAGGAATCGAAAGCCCATGCTGTAAGGGAAGTATCGGCTGTTGATTCAACTTCGAGTTGGATTGTTCCTGCACGTGCGCCTGATGAAGGACGACCTGTTGCATCTGTGTCCTGAGACATGGTGTAGCTGCAGTGTAGTACTCTGTACTTTTTGCCGCCTACTTCGAATTCTGCTTTGAATGACATAATTTTGGGGTTTTAAATGGTTAAACTAAAATTAATTAATAGATTATTTGTTTGTATTTGTAGTTTGATTCCTTTTACCGGCAGTTTGTTATCATGCTTTAAAAAATATTTTTAAATAAAACAACCTGCTTACTATTATCATATTAATATCATTACTTAACCTTGTAAAACAAAGTTTACAACTAAAAGTATACTATGATCATGCTCCCTGGTCAGGCCATCCTCCATTATAAACTGTTTGCTTACCCTCCGATTCATATTCATAGGTATTAGAACTTATAACTATATGTTCAGCCATTGGCAATTCACCTGAGTTAACAAAGGTTGTCCTGATGCTCACAATATATCCATCGCTGAATTTCAACTCTGTTTGCTTTTGAAAATTATCGCGCTTCATAAAGGTGACCGTACCGCTCTTTACTTCGTGATTTTTATAAGCCCAGTCGTGCAACAACACACAGTCGGGATTATGTTCAACGGTGATTTCCAGCATGAGGCCGTGTAACTGAGACGTTGGGCGACCAAACCTATCATGATCCCGTTTTGTATAATAATCTAATTTGATTACTTTGAATTTCTTTTCATCTATTACAAGTGTAGCTTCAAATGACATATTCAGGAATTTAGTTTCATGCCACAGCCATGCCGGCGATGGACATAAATATTGGGAAGAAATAATTCACTCCGGTGAGAATAACACTTACTCAAATTGAAAACTATGAGTCAGAAATCAGAAAATACAAATGCCAATCCGGCTACGCCTTCGCGTATTCAGAAAGCCACTGCATACCGTCATCTCCCTTTTGTCCGTCGAGTTTGATCATAAATGCCTTGGAAGGGAAATACGGCGTCATGTGAATATCAATCATCACACGGTCTTTCTGATTCGGATCCTGTTTCAGTTGTCCGATTCTGAAACTTTCAATCAATTTTCCGGGACCTGTAACACTATCCAGCCATTTGGTAATCTGGCTGCGTAAATCTTTTTCAGTTTGAGAATTCCAGTTTTCAAAAGCGCGCCTGTTGAGAAAATCAATAAGCACCTTGGTGACATAATCAAATACCCGAACCACTGAATAAGTCTGCAGTCCGAGGTTATCTCCATTGAATAAAGTCTTAGCCGAGAATGACATCACCTTACCATACTCATTTACCATCGGAACCAATCCCAGTTTTTCCAGGTTGGCGATTTCACTTTTCTTCAAATCAAACTTCACCCCATCCACCTCACTGAGGCCTCCATGTTTCTTACCTGCAGCTACCTGGCTCATGAGTGTCTTATATACGGTTCCGGCAAGTGCTCCACTTGGTGGCACGTATAAGTTATCGTCTTCACCAACGTCGGCAACTTTTTGTCTTCCAACAAGCCAGTTACAAGCCATCATTACATTACTGCGATAGATGTCACCGCCCGTCAGGTTGGCCGATTCGAAAAGTTCCATTACGTCATCCGGAGTATCGAGGTGTTCAAAATCTGTAACGAGCATGACTTTATTCTGGTACGCCATCTTGGCCCACTTCTCTACCACGGCATTTGACCCGAGGTATCCCGGAATGACGAGCAATGAATAATTGTCACGTAAATCAAGTCTGTCGTAATTCTGCTTCATTTCTTCCTGAACAGAATTGAAGAATAATGGATTGTCAAGGTCCTTCACCTGGTCAAGAGAAGCATTCATGAATGCGACATTCTTCAATTTATCGGATTCGGTATTTTTGAAAAACAATGCCACTGATCTGTATGAACGCTCCAGGTCATTGGTGGCGTCCAATGCCCTTTTAAGATTTGACTTCAGGCTCTGTTCAGCGCTCTTTGAATTGGCTTCTGCTTTTTCCACCATATCAGAAACAGCGGCAGATTCCTGCAACAATGAAACCCATAAATTCAGCGTCTTCTTTAGCGCATCACGCTCTGCTTTCTTTGCACTTTCACTTAAAAATATTTTTTTTCTTGCCTTCTTTTCAGGATTTAAATTTTGTGCGCCATCAACAACGGCTTCCAGTAAATCGAATCCTCCGAATTTCACCAGTGCGTTTGCACTTTGTTCCAACGTCTGAGATGCATTTTCAAAACGCTCTCTTTCTTTAAACTCCTGGCCTTGTTGGCCGGCTTGATCTTGCTCTGCCATATATTAATAGTATTTGATGTTATGTTTAAATAAAATGATTATTTACTTATTCCAGGTTAACAATTATTTCGCATCATCAATTTCCTGCGCCATTGCAGCAAGTGCCTGAATGAATGCTGCTTTGTTTTCAGGATTATCCAATACGCTTTTTAAAACTTTATTCGATTTCAGTTGCTTAATAATTTTCGCATACTCTGATTTCTTTAAGTCAAGGTCCTTTAAAAAACTACTTTGGTTAGTAATTCCTTTGGCCCCAAAATCGCCGAGGTTGGAAAAATTTAAATTCTCTTCCTGGTTTGATCCATCCTCTTTCTGAAACTCGACATTAACCTGTGGTTTGTAATTTGAAAAAACTTCATCAATCGTTTTCAGACCCTCTGTTATCTGTGGTTTGATTGCATCATCAGCCGTCAGTTTTTCAATCATCAGGGTGCGGTTCATCGGTATTTCTGAAATACCTTCACTAGCATCTTTTGGGACTTCCTGTCCGCCAATTCCGTAGTTAAACATATTAGTTATAGTTTTAGAGGTTATTAATGATAACGATTTGTGTTTGAATCAGTGTTTATATTTAGCCAAAGTAAAGATATTTATCTTTAAGTAACAAGCCCGTTTGACAAAAAAAACATGGTCTGATGGTTTGAAATGGCCAACATTTAGGTTAGATTTACCCCTGTTTACTGAAACATTTCGGGATGCAAACAAATAGCCACCAGCATTTTTTTAACCGGTCTCTCACTAAAAATGAAATAGACTATAAGTCGGTTTATACGAGCTGCTTCCCGATGATTCGCAGTATGGTTTTTAAAAATTCAGGCACCGTTGACGATGCAAGGGATATTTTCCAGGATACGATTCTCGTTCTTTTTCAAAACAGCACGAATGATAAATTTGAACTGAATGTCGGGACGTGTACATATCTCTACAGCATAGCAAGGAACAAATGGTTAAAACACATTCGCGACCACGGGAGAATCACCGGACTCGATGGCACGGAAGAACAGGCTGATGAAAAATCATTTGTGGACGATGACGAACAAAAGCAGCGTCAACGATTATTGATTAAACACCTTGGAAGCATGGGGGAAAAATGCCAGAACATTATTAAATTGTATTTTGAAGGAATGCCAGGTGAACAAATTTCGAGTGAACTCGGTTATTCATCATACGAATATTACCGTGTGGCAAAAAACAGGTGCATAGAAAATCTTAAAAAACTGATACAGTCCGACCCTGTTTTTAAAGAACTAATTTAATCAGTACAACATATGAATCAGGAAGACCTACTGGACCGTCAGATTGAAAATTACATTCATGAAAGGATGGATGACAATGAGCGGGTAACTTTTGAAAAGTCATTGAAGGAAAATCCTGAGCTATTGAAACAGGTAACTGACTTGCTTTCTTTAAAAGGGCTTTACAGCAAAGAACTTTTTGCGTTGAAGAAATTGCTGGATTCTGCTGAAACCAATCTGAAAGAAGATAATTTCTTTGATGATGGAGGAGAAAATTGATTTGCATTTAAGAAATAAGTAAAATAAATTGCCACAGATTCACAGATGAATTCAGAGAAAAGAAAAAACCGTCCCGATCCGTCGGGACGCAGATTGGAAAGTGGAAAAAATGCCTCGCTGATAACGCTTATACCGCAGATTAAAACTGATTGCCACAGCTTCACAGATTAAATAATAAAAAAACCTATCTGTGCATCTGTGGCAAATATTCTTTTTTCACCATGCAGCTAATTTGCAGGGATTTTTTTGATTAAATCGTCCACACCAACTCATTCTTGTCGTTGATGGAGAGTTTTACGGAATCACCTTTTTTCAATTCTCCAGAAATAATTTTCTTACTCATCGGTCTTCTGATCTGATTGCGGATGACGCCTGAGATCGGACGTGCACCGTACTTCGGAGTAAAACCGGTCTTCGCGAGATATTCTTTTGCCTTCTTGTCAACTTCAAGTTGTATTCCCTGACGGTTTAATATTTTGATGAAGTTATTCAACTGAATCTGGAAAATGCTGACAACAATTTTTTCTGTGATCGGAGAAAAAGGAACAATCTCAGTTAACCTTGCCAAAAACTCAGGGCGGAAAAACTTCGTCATGATTTCCATCAGGTCGGTGGTATTCGGAATTTTTCCTTTTCCAAAACTATCAATTACAAAATCTGATCCTACATTCGATGTAAACAGAATTACACTGTTCGAGAAATCGCCTTCTTTACCCAATCTGTCGTGCAACTTACCTTCATCCATGATCTGGAGGAATAAGTCAAATACTGAAGGATGCGCCTTTTCTATTTCATCAAATAACACCACTGCATAAGGTTGCTGACGGATTTTATTCACGAGCATACCGCCTTCTTCATAACCCACGTATCCCGGAGGTGCACCATAAAGAAGTGCTGCTGAATGTTCTTCTTTGAATTCACTCATGTCGAAACGGATGAGTGCATTTTCATCATTGAATAAAAATTCTGCCAGTGATTTCGCAAGTTCGGTTTTGCCCGTACCCGTTGGCCCGAGCATAAAGAACGAACCAATCGGTTGCCCGGGCTTACTAAGCCCTGAACGGGATTCAAGAATCGCTTCGCAAATAGCTTTTACTGCATGGTCCTGCCCTACTACTCTCTTCTTTAACAAATCTTCCATGTTCAACAGCTTCTCTCTTTCCTGCGCCTGTAATTTCCCCAATGGAATTCCTGTCTTGTGTGCAACAACAGCAGCGACATCTGTCTTCTCAATCTGATCGCGCTTCACAGCAGCAGCAACGCTTAATCGCTCCAGCAATCCCTTAAGATGTGTGTGTAAATGATCAGGGGAATCCAGGTCCACTTTAGATTCCTCTTCCACCTGGCTGAATAATACAGAGCTCACTTTGTTTTTCAGTAATGCTACCAGCCACTGGAGTTCCTTCAGAAAATCCTGGTCGGTAAAATCTTTTTTCTTTTCTATTAAAATCGTCAACTCAGTCTGTACCGACTCCACTCCTTCTTTACTTGTTTCTCCCATCATCTTAATTGCAGACATGGTGCGGTCAATTAAATCAATGGCGGAATCGGGTAAGCTTCTTTCCTTCATATATCTTTTAGACAAGCGAACTGATTCCCCGATGACGTCATCAGCCAGTTTAATATTGTGATGTTTTTCATAATTTGGAATGGTGAGACTCAACATTCTGATCGCTGTATTTTCGTCGGGCTCTTCGAGCTTTATCAATTCAAAAAGCCTGTTAAATGTTTCATCTGTTTCAATGTGCTTGCGGTAATTTTCATTTGTGGTTGCGCCGATGATTGTCAGCTCGCCTCTTGAAAGTTCGGGCTTGAGAATATTCGCAAGTCCTGGAGTAGCACCATTCTTATCCAACAGAGAATGAATGTTATCAATAAATAAAATTGCTTTTTCAAATTGTTTTATCTCTGTAACAATCCCCTTCATCCTGTCCTCTGCTTCTCCTTTATAAGAAGCGCCTGCGATAAATGCACCTGAGTCCAATTCAAATACAACTGCTTTCTTCAGACTCTCCGGAACTTTTCCATTGAGAATATTCAGAACAAAACCATTTACCAGTGCCGTTTTTCCAACTCCGGGATCACCGGTGATGATCACATTTGGCTTCGACCTTCTTCCTAAAATTTCAGAAATCATTCTGATCTCTTTATCCCTTCCAACAATGGGTTCCAGCTTACCTTCCCGCGCCTGACCTGTTTTATCAATACAGTATTTCGAAAGCGCTCCTGATTTCAAACTGCCCTTTTTCTTTGCCGGTGCACTGCCAATGGCATTATCAATTACATTCTTCTCGATGTTCTCCGTCATTACTTCCGCAACTGAAATCGGAAACGTTTTCAATTGATCGTAAGAGAATGCAATTCCCGGCGTACAGATAGCTGCAAGAACAGCGATAAGATCAACGTCATCTTTCGATAATTTAATCCGGACGTTATCTGCTTCGTCAAATAATGTTTTTATTTTATCGTCTCCTGAGGGCTCATCTACTTTTGATGCTTTTGGATAGGATTCAATCCTGACATCGGCCCAGTCTTCCATAAAATAAAAATCCTTGCCGCCGTTTTCAAGATAGTTGCGCAATGATAAATCTTTGTGCAGCATGGCCCGCAACAAATGCGCAGAAGAAAAATTAGCATTGGAATTATCTTTTGCAATTGATTGCGCAATCTGAATGGCGCGTTTTACCTCTTCATTAATATTGGCTGTACTCATATTGATATATTATGTTTATAATTATTTTAAAGTAAATATTTCGTGATTTAAAATTTAAAAAACAATTCCTGCTTTTATACTTTTCCCCTCAGTGATTCTCTAAAACCTTTAACTGAAGCAACATGGGCAAGTTAGACATTCTGCATTATATTGCAATTAAGGCCACAGATTAGGTAGTTGCTCACTTTAAAAGATTCCTCATTGGATTCGGAATGACAGGTTATAAATGATGTTTGTGGTGGAAGAGCAAATTTGCCACCGATCCGCAAATTTTCTCTTCCGCCAGCTTAATCGGCATCCTTTTTTGTCATTCCGAATCCAATGAGGAATCTAAAAAATCCAAACTTAGCCACTTCCATATTTTCCAATGACTAACGGTTATAGATCAGATCCCCCGGTGTTTTGGAAAGGATTTTATTGATGTTATAATATGATACAATAATTGTAACTGCTATAATGATTGCAATCACGCCATAAGTCTGGGCATCAAACAACCTGAAATATTCCGCCTGGTCTTCAATGTGCAACTGCGATGCAAATCCCATCTCAGCAACTTTCCCGGTAAGGAAAGAGGCAACCAGTGAAATAAGAATGCTGATTGTAATAAACCTCAGCATAATGGTCATATAAATGCTTTTTGATTCCTTGTCACTGAGTCCGAATGCTTTAAAAGTACCCAGGTTTGACTTTACTTTATTCAAATGTTTCTTTAGCAGATTAGAAATAAACAGGAGAATAGACAGAATAGAAAATGCAATGAGTAAACTTGAAATGAGCAACGTCATTTTACTCATGTAATTAAAATTATTTTTTTCCTTTACTATACCGGCATCCACTTCTACGATGTTACTTTCAGATTTCACAGTAGAAGAATTGAGACTTTTCACGATATATTTAGAGAAGTCTTCTATCTTATCAAGCTTCTTAAAATTGATACTCAGGTAATCATAGATTACATTTTCAGGTTGTTGCTGTGCAATGTCCAGGTCAAACACTCTGAAAATATTACGCTTATTGCTTTCAAATATTTTCAGTTTTTCAATTCGCTGTGCGAGTTTCTCGGTCACAACCGCTTCTTCGGGCGCAGTATTGAAAGAAACAGACAACGCATAACCGGGTGTATTCAGCTTATCATATTCCTCGTAATCAATTGTCATTTCATCGCTTGGAATTTCTTCACTTAGTTTGCTGAAATTATTAATTACTTCTTCCTGCATCTCTTTGACTAGTGCTTTATCATCTCCGACAAAATAAATAATCCGCTTCTTCTGAAAATTGTAATCAAAAACACAGTCTTCATGTGCCAGCCAGCTCAGGTAAAAAAACTTTGTGACGAGAAAATTATTTCTGTTGGGAATATTTCTGATCACCGCCCTAACAGGAACCGGTACTTTAAAATTGGTTTTACTTTCACCAATCACATTTTTATCGTTATCGTCGAAGTAAATAAACTTAGCGTCCTTGTCGTAACCCAATCGCTTCAGTAGTTTCTCTGTAACTACAATGCCCAGGTCATTCTCACCCGTAAAAGCAGTATCGCCTTCAATTAAATTATTTGGTCCGAATAAATCATGCGCTATCGGGTCATCAAAAGTGAGTATCCGGCCCTTTGAGAACTCCGACTCCTCTTTGTCAACCGGAAAAAAAAGCAATTGCGTTTCTTTATAGGAAGTCACAGAATCAATATAAAACTCATTCCTGACTTTCCTATCATTGAGGTTATCCATGATCTGATGAAAAGCACTACCGCTGCTCTTGGATGACGGCAGCGGAATCGTAATCCAGTTTACAAAAGGATCTTTTATTTTCACATTAAGGTATTCCAGCGCTCCGTTTGCAAAGCCGATGGCGAGAAATGTAAACGATATAATCAGCGTTAAAATAAAAAGGTTTGAGTAAGACTTACCAAGCAATACCTGACCTTCCTTTTTCCTGAAAAGCTTTGCATACGTATTTTCAGTCTTCAGTTTATATATCTGTTCGCCCGTTCCCGGATGCTGAAGTTTTGTGGTATCGGGCAAAAACAACTTTACAATGTTGCTGCGGAATGAGGCCAGCTCATCAGGAGTCAATGCAGTCCATTTCCCTCTGTCGAAAATATTCTCATCTGATATTTCACCGAATCCGTGCTCCTTATTTTTTGTAATGAGAATGATCTGATCGGCATATTTTAATGCCAGATTGACGTCATGAGAAACGAGGATTGCAGTTTTGTCACTGGCTAAATTCTGCTTTACAATATTCAGTAATTCAGAAGCATTCACTTCGTCGAGGTTACCCGTTGGTTCGTCGCAGAGCAACAGTTTAAAATCGCTGTTGAGGGCGCGTACAAAAGATACACGTTGCCTCTGTCCGCCCGACAGGTTGACTGATAAAGTATTGTATCCGACGTCTGACTCAGGCAAACCCACCTGCCGCATCAGTAACACAGCTCTATCCATTGCCTTCGTCTGAACCACATCACTTTTAATCATCTGTGAAAGGCAGATATTCTCATAGGCCGTAAAATTTTCCATGAGGTTGGTATTCTGGAAAATAAAACTGAGTGCGCTTTTACGGATTTTATTTACGTCATCAACGGAACTGCTATTCCATAATTTTGCATAATCATATTGCTCGGCACCATTGATCATCTGAACGGTACCCGATGCAATTGTATTGTTCATCAGTCCGAGGGTCTCAAGCAATGTACTTTTCCCGGTGCCTGAAGCGCCGAGTAAAAAAATAATTTTGCCTCGCTCCAGTTTCAGGTTCCTGATGAAAAGTACCTTGTCTTTTTCATTTCGGGAATAACTGCAAGAGAGATTGTCAATGTTAATGATCAGGTTGTCATTCATCGGCTCAGGATTCATCAACGCTTAGTTTCGATTCAGGAACCCAGTAAAAAAGCTGGTCATCCTGTTCATATTTATTAAAAGGATTTCTTCTCAATCCTTTTAACCGTTCATATACCTGGTGGAAACTGTCATAAAGCTTATTGATCTCATCAGGCGTAGTTTCTTTTTCGTTGTTCAGGCTTTTCAGGCTTTTCTTAAAAAGTTTATTGTTTGTTTGTCCCTTCAACGAGGTGATCATCTGATAAACCTGCTCCATCGAAAACTGGTCTTTTTGTTTGTCGTCCATCGGACCTTTATAGGTAAGGATAATTTCCCGGCATGCTCCTACGACAGATCCCCTTTTATTGCTGGAGGTAAAAGCTTCAGTTACTTTCTCCACCATGTCGTACAGTTTCAAAAACTCTTTCTCTGCTACAAATAAATTTCTTTCGAAAATCTGATTCACTGCCGACTTTGGTTTAAGTGCTGTATATCCTTCCACAAATATCTGGTAGTTATCCATGGTAGAAAGTTTCTGAATGGTAGCGTCTTTGATTCCTGCATCGTACAGCCAGGATTGAAATTCCTTAATCCTGTCTTCGTCATCATGGGACTGGGCATCTTTTCCTGTTCCTACAATATTCTGGTCAAATCTCGCCTTTGTCTCATTCAAATCATTTTCAAGTTTGAGCAACAGTCCCTTCAGGTTTGAACCAATCTCCTGAGAACTGAACTGCTTCCCTCTGTCCTTAAAATGTCCGATACCAAGTACAGAGGTATTCTTAAGTTCACATCTTTCACCTGCACAATACAGTTCTGCTTTTTTCCTGATCTTTTTTTCAATCGAGGCCTGGAAAGAAGCATCAGCAGCTTCAGAAATTCCCTTCAGGTAATAGTTGATGTTATCAAAGAAATAATCATAGTATCGCCCGTCAAGATTTGCCGTCTGATAAAACACGAGCTTCACATCTTTACCGATCATTGCCTTTAACGCAGCTTCTTTTTTGGCCTGGTCATTATCGGTAACAGTACCAACAACAATAATCACATTTGTCGTTTTATTGTTTTCAAATAAATTGCTTGCCATCTTAAGTGCATCATTCAACGGAGCACCGTTACTCCTGTTCACAGAGCACGGCGGAACTTTATCCGATTCAGTTTTTAAGCTTTCGAGAAAATTATCTTTGTCCCTGAATCTTATTTTCGTGAATGCATTGTCTTCTCCGCATTGCAGGTCATTGTATATTATTGCACCCAACTGATATTTGTTATTTGTGATGTTTGAATTTCCGATGCTTGCATTTGCATCCACTGCCTGAATCAAAGTTTTATAAAAACTCCGGTTGGCGCCATCAAGCACAAAAAGAAGGTTTACTTTTTCCTTTTGGTTTTTAATGTTTTCAAAATCCCGTGTGAGTTCTGCGGTGGCCAGTGCGGTGAAAATATTTTTTCCCTGTTTATTCCTTGTATCCGTAACATAACCTGTTCTGAAAACTGAAGGATCCTTACAAGAGGAAAGAATAGGATATCCCAGAAGGAATGGGTTATCGTTTTTTGTATTGTTATCAGTAGGATCAGAATAATAAAACAATAGTGATTTGGCGGGTTTGCCTTCTTTGTAATCTGTGGCCTGTGCTTCTGTCCTGAAAAAATTCGGCTCCAGTTGTTTTTTCTCGCGCTCGTCAATGGCTTGGGGGTCAAAATTTACGCGAAGGCAAATTGCACTTGTCCATTCACGCACCTGGATTTTGGGCGCCCACCCGTACAAATCATAAGTAATGGTATTGGCTTTTATCACATTGATGTTACCCAACAGGTACATCCCGTTTTCTTCTTTGAAAATAAAGAGGTATTGGAATAATTTTACGTCAGCCGAATTCTCGTGTTTATTATCAGGTGCATCATAGAAATCCAAAACACCCCGTTTTAAAATTTTTAAGAAATCCTCATCATTGTTAAGCACTTTGATGGCCACGGCTTTTCGTGCATATCCATTTGAAGAATCAACTTCGCATACGGACCACAGTAACAGGTTTTTCTTGCTAATCCACCCGGCATCCTGTGCTGATGGGAGAAAACTCACTTTTCCCTTTTGCTCCTCAATGGCAGGGTTGGCTGCGTCATAGGTAACGAGCCGAACTGCTTTCTCGGTTTCTGCTGCTACAATAAATATCTCTTTAAAGTTTACCTTTGAATATGGCTGTTGCAGGTTTGCATCTTTATAGGTTTGATTTTCGTCGCGATCAGAAAATACAATCCAGTAGCTGCTATTATAAGGATAAGAATTAGTCCTGATTTTAGACGCACTCATTGGCGCAATTCTTCCCAACGGGGTTTTATAAGCTTCAGGTACCTTAACGGGAGTAAGTTTTGTAAGCGAGCCGCCGGTTACCTGTGCTTTAACGTCAAGGAATCCTGCGAATACCAGTAATCCAATTATCAATAACTTTTTTTTCATATCGGATATTTTGTGTGATCATGTCAGCTTAATATAAAAACGGACATCATCAGGATTAGAATTGAAACACTTCCATATTGTAATTATTCAGGTGCAGTGAACCATTACAAAAAAGAAAATAGTTTTTCAGTTTTACAGCCGTCAATTGTTCTACAGCTTCATTATTTGTAAATAAATAAATATTAAAAACAACGTCATTGTTATTCAGGTAAATCTCCATCTCCTTTGTAAAAAGTACAGGTGTGGGAAGTTCTTCTATTTTCTTAATCATCTGACCAATCGCAAATCCGGAAAGAAACAGATAAACATCCACTTGTTTTTTAATCCTGATTTTATTTAAGGTAAATGTTTCACGGAGGAGCATCCTCTCAGTTGCATAGTCTGATTCACGTGAAGTATTTCCAAGATATTTTTTCACCCAGTCGGATCCCAGCAATGCCTTTGCATTGTTCGATTGCTTGGGATTGTCACCATTGCAGCCCATCAGATAAAAATAATTGTCAGGTTTGTCGGCAACGCCATTCAGTTTCTTAACAAACTCCTCTCCCACTTCAGCATTCAAAGATGAATTCAATGGATCGCTGTTATAGCCTTCGCTGTTATCTATGTAAAAAAACGTCAGCGTATTAAATGGTAAAGGGCTGGTTTGTGCGCGGCAAAAACACAACTGCACGAAATAAATTATTGTCAAAAAGAATGCTTTTCTCATGGGTAATAATTAATGTTGGACTACTTTATCTCAGCACTATCTGTTCCGTGCCTTAATCAAAATCTTCGAAATGCAATTGTCTTTTCCGCGTTCTATTCTTGAAACTATTACTTCAGAAGTTTGCCCTGTCATCAGTCGTCTCCTGAAATCAGTATCGCTGATCAGGGTTTGTTTACCTGTTTCATCAAGCATACCGATCTGTAAAAACTGACCCGAACAAACCTGTTTTGAAATCACGTCCCTCCAGTCATCGCTTGCCTGGCCCTTGTCTTTGTTATCCGGTCCGAGGTCTTTTACAACCTGTTCAAATTTAGCAGTGAATTCTGCATCGTTTAAAAATGCTTTGGCTTTCGGAGCATTGTTCGCTTCCCTGTTTTTATTTTCCTCAGCACGCCGCCTTCTTGCGTCCTCAGCTCTTTGCTGATCTTCCTGTTGTTTCAATCTCCTGGCAGCGAGTTCTTCTTCAGATGGACCTGTTTTCACAACAGGTTTTGGCCTTAATACTGTAATTGCAAATGTAGAATCGCCAATCACATAATTTCCCGAAACGGAAACTGCAAGATGATATATGCCTTGATTTTTAAACGTTGTTGAAAATGATTCCCCTTCTTTCGTTTCATTGGTTTCCTTCAATGTCCATTTTCTAATAGATGCACCGGATGACGTTTCTGAAAACTTTGCTTCTTCTCCGGCATGAATTTCAGAAGGGATATTGATTACAGGAGCAATCGTTACCACTTTACGCGGATCCCGAATGGTCACTTCTTTCGTGTTCGAACATTCATTGTCAACTTTGGCTACTACATTGTAAACGCCGGATGCCTCGTAAAGGTGTTCTACAGAAGCGCCTGAGGATGTTTTACCATCACCGAAATTCCATGAAATATTTTCCTCTGAATTGCTGCATGAAAATTTCACCAGCTGTCCTGCTTCCGGCAATGCAGGATCAATAGTTATTTCAGGTATCTCACAATGATTACTTAACATTGATCTTATACCAATGAATGCTCCGA
Source organism: Bacteroidia bacterium (assembly GCA_038206355.1). Classification (GTDB taxonomy): domain Bacteria; phylum Bacteroidota; class Bacteroidia; order AKYH767-A; family 2013-40CM-41-45; genus JAPLDB01. The sequence goes on along the minus strand of JBBRAY010000006.1, from coordinate 28,192 downwards.
TGAGCAGAATGACGGCAATTAACGTGATGAAAATTCGTTTATCCATAAAAGATTATTTGGACCGTTTGGTTTTAGGTTAATGTTTCTGAACGTTTAAGCCGATGATGATTCCTACATTGAAGGCCAGTGCCGTGTATGTAGTTCTGATATTGCTTGAATAGACTGAATTGTATGAATCTTTTGTAGCATTTGCCATCTGATAATCGGAATTTTTTTCTTTCGAAGGAGAATATGCAAATGAAACACCAAACTTTAATGCATTCTTTTTTGTGATGTGATAAAATAAATCTGCAGATGCGATATAACCAAGTTTGAATTTATTAAAAGTATTGGTGTGCGGTGATACTTCTTTGTTCAGTGAAAAATCATAGCCAACGCCGGTAAGTAAGGAATCAAAATAAAGGTTGGCGTCCGGATTAAACCAGTGATTATTAATCGAATCACCTACGTTGTACCAGTTACTTCCGTCATCAATTCCTTCGAAATTAAATGTCGCTGAAGATGATGCTTTCAGGTTTGTAATAAATGAAACCAAAGAAATACCCGCGCCTACTTCTGCGGCCAGCTTAGCCGTGAGTTTTGTTTTATACTTTAGCATGACCGGAAAATTGAGAATAGAGAATGACAAATCTTCATGTCCTTTTCTCAGCGTAACAATTCTTTTATAACTTTCATTTGAAGCATAAAACCCGGTAAAAACATATTTCACATTTTTGATGTCGTATTGCCCGGTATAATTGGTTGCCGTAAATCCTACAGAGATTCCTTTATTTCTGTTGGCTTTACTTTTTCCAAAGTAATATGCAACGTTTGCATTGATTACAATACTTCCGTCGGTTCCATTGTGTTCAATGTCAGCCAAAGTAGATGAAGATGATTTTTCCAGACCGGGATATCCAATTGTTCCTTCCCGTGCTTTTAATATGTTGTTATTGATCTGGTATCCTGCTCCGGCAGAAAAAACAAACTGATAGGCAAACGTTGAAGGCGGGCAACCGCCATTGGAAGCAGGTCCGGCAAAATCAGGACAGTCGTCTTTATGGTCAGGTAATCCGTCACCATCGCGGTCAGGACAACCTTTAAGTGCAATGACACCTTTTTCATTTGGACAATCATCAGCTTCATTGATCACGCCATCAATGTCGTCATCATTCAGACATTTAATATTTGATCCGATCATTTTAATGCCGGTAATTTTTACTGACATGTCCGGTTGAATGCCGATCATGATCAACAAAGTATCCTCATTGAAAAAGGTAAACTTCCTTGTATTTGTCCCTTGAATATTTCGCTCGAGCGCAGCAGTTACTTCACCCTTGTCAAAATTATTGTAGTTGATGTTGAGTCGCTTGTTGTTAATGATCAATCCCCTTGGAAATTCATCCACCAGATCCTCAATATATGAGTTCCTGGTTTTGATTTTCAGTTCATAAGGATTGCCGGTAGTCTTCTCGTTGAAATTTGCATTGATGTCGTCAAAAATTTCAGCATCTACCGTAAACATGCCACGCAGATCGCCGACAACTTTATCATTTCTTTTATTGCCGCCCTGTAGTGTTAATGAACTCTTCTGCAAATAAGACTGCAGCAGTGTATCAATTCTTGCGGAGATAATGGCTTTGTCTTCCTGTGAATAACCTTGCGCAATACATAACAAAGGAAAAAACAACGTAAACAAATAGCATAAAATATTTTTCATTTGTATATTTTTTTTTGTTTCACAATGGTCAACCATATACATATCCTTTGGTATGCAATTGTATATGGCTATTTATTGTTTTTAGTTTTTGACGATACATTTTACAACTACTTTTTCTCCATTTTCTCCTGTCACTAAAACAGAATATAATCCGGCAGCGATTTTTTCAGGGTGAATGTCAAAATTCTGTTTCGGATCTGTTTTTATAAATGCCATGTCAGACTGAACGCGGCCAAGCATGTCAATAATCCGGACATTAATATTTCCATAAATACTTCCCTGCAATTTCAGTATAAAGTTTCCGTCATTCGGATTGGGTGCAACAATGGCCAGGATATCATCAGGAATAATTTCAGGTGATCCCTGTCTTAAAAAAATACCGTTGTAGTAAACCTTGGTTTTACAAGTGTCATTGTTTGCTCCGAGGTCATATACCATCACCCAATACCAGTATTTAACTGTATCCAGCACTGAACCATTTGAAAACTGCGATGACGGAATAAATGCCTGATAAACCTGTCCGGGAATGAAAGCGGATTTCAATATTTTATTTACTGCAACGCTGTCGTAACCCCACCTGAATCCTCTAACGGAAGGATCTGTGTAAACTAAAATCGGCCCCTGCCCGATATTTTTCTCCACAATAGCAGCAGGAACGGGAGACGTGCTTCCTGATACATGAACAGTAATAGATTGAGAATTTGTACAACCGTTTGCTCCAAGAACCTGAATATTTATTGTTGCGTCATAGGGAACTGTTGAATCGGGAAAAGTAATAATGTTATTAATTGCATTGACGTCACCTATACTTACAGAAGAGGGAATACTTGTCCATGTCACGTTAGGAGTGGAAGAAGTATTTAAAGCATAAGCTAAATTGCCGCTGCCGGCGCATACGTTTAGTTCAACCTGATTTTCAACCGGGTTAATTACGGCATCATTCGGTGGAAGTGGATTTACGTTAATTGTCTGTGCAATGGTTGTAGAACAGGATTGCAAATCGGTTACTGTAGCAGTATATGTTATGAAACCCGGCGGCACGACCTGAACGGTGCAGGTACCATTTTCCAAAACAGAAGAACAACCTCCGGCTGAATTGTCCCAGGTTACGCTATATGGGGGGAAACCATTCGAAACATTAATTGCTGAAAGTGTAGCAGGCAAGCCGGCGCATACAGCGGCATTGCTTCCTGCAGAGGTGGTTAATGTTCTTACGGATGCCGTCACATCTAAACGCGTTGTACTTTCACATCCATTTACAGTTTGTGTAGCAAAATAATGCGTCAGATTATTAAGGGTAGTATTCGATGCCAATGGCGAACCACCGCTTGCTACAGCATACCATTGAATAGTCGTTCCTGTTGCCGATACATTAATCAGCGTCGGATTCGCGCTGCCACAAAATAACTGACTTGCGCTTCCTGTAGGAACCGGCGGATTGGGAATGATTGTAACGGTTACGTCAAACCGCGCAGTGCTTTCGCAAAGACTATTTACTGTCTGGCTTGCGAAGTAATGTGTGCTATTGGTTAAAGCAGTTGCCCCCGTCAATGGCGCGCCCCCACTTGATGTTGCATACCACTGAATCGCCGTTCCTGCCGCTGATAAATTCGCGACGGTTGGATTTGTGGCGCTGCAAAAAGACTGGCTTGCATTCCCACTTGGCGCATTGGGAGTTGTAATTACGGTAACTGTTACATCAAACCTTAAAACACTCTCGCAACCATTCACCGTTTGTGTTGCAAAATAATGCGTATTATTTGTTATCGGAGTATTGACACCCAGGGTCGAGCCACCTGTGGACGCAGCATACCACTGAATGGCAGTTCCTGTTGCACTAAGATTTCCAACATTTGGATTTGATACACTGCAGAATGCCTGAGCCGAATTTCCTGTAGGCGCATTGGGAGTTGGAATAATGGTAACTGTGACATCGAAACGGGAAGTGCTTTCGCATCCGTTTACAGTTTGCGATGCAAAATAATGTGTACCATTTACAAGTGCTATACCCGCTGCCAATGCTGATCCGCCTGTCGCCGCTGCGTACCATTGTATTGCAGTTCCGGTGGCTGTTAAGTTTGAAATGGTAGAATTCGTCGCACTGCAAAACGACTGGGATATATTTCCTGCTGGTGCTGAAGGATTCGGAATGATGGTAACGGTGACATCAAATCTGGAATTACTTTCACATCCATTAATCGTTTGAGTGGCAAAATAATGTGTGCCATTTACAAGCGGCGTAACCGAAGCCAACGGGGTTCCTCCACTTGCCGCAGCATACCATTGAATAGCAGTTCCTGTTGCTGTTAAATTTGCTATTGCAGGGAGAGATGCGCTACAAAAAGATTGCGAACTGCTGCCTGTCGGCGCTGCCGGATTGGAGATGATTGTAACCGTTACTTCAAACCTCAAAATGCTTTCACATCCATTTACAGTTTGTGATGCAAAATAATGAGTGCCATTTACAAGTGCTGTACCGGCTGATAATGCAGATCCGCCTGTTGACGCAGCATACCATTGTATTACGGTTCCGGTTGCAGCCAGGTTTGATACAATAGGGTTTGAAACACTGCAAAATGTCTGGCCGGCAGTGCCCGTTGGGGCTAATGGAGTGGTGACAATTGTTACTGTTACATCAAAACGCGACGTACTTTCACATGAGTTTACTGTTTGCGTTGCAAAATAATGCGTACCGTTTACCAGGGCTGTCCCCCCTGTTAATGCTGATCCTCCTGTTGACGCTGCATACCATTGTATAGTTGTTCCGGTAGCTGTTAAGCTATTCACAGTCGGATTTATTCCACTGCAAAATGTTTGCGCAGCGTTTCCTGTAGGCGCGGAAGGATTGGTTACGATGGTAACAGTGACATCTAATCGTGAATTGCTTTCACATCCACCGATGGTTTGTGATGCAAAATAATGTGTACCATTAACGAGCGGGGTATTACCCGCAAGGGCCACACCACCACTTGATGCAGCATACCATTGAATTGCAGTTCCTGTAGCAGTTAAGTTTGAAACCATTGCGCCGGATGAACTACAAAATGACTGCGATGCATTTCCGGTGGGCGCTGCAGGATTTGAAACCAGTGTTACTGTGACATCAAACCGGGAGGTACTTTCACACCCGTTTACAGTTTGTGAGGCAAAATAATGTGTGCCATTGACCAATGTAACGGCACCTCCCAATGCCACCCCACCACTGGCAGCCGCATACCATAATATAGCGGTACCGGTTGCGGTTAAATCTGAAACAAGATGACTTGAAGTGGTGCAAAATGTCTGCGTGCTGTTTCCCGTAGGTGCTGAGGGTGTGGCAACAATAATTACCAATACATCAAACCGTGAAGTGCTTTCACATCCATTCACCGTTTGCGTTGCAAAATAGTGGGTATTGGTAGTCAATAAAGTACCACCGGTTAATGCAGATCCACCCGTTGAAGCAGCATACCATTTGATATTACTGCCGGTTGCTGCCAGATTTGAAACGTTATGAGCTGCAGCGCTGCAAAATGATTGTGTTGCAGTTCCCGTAGGTACAGAAACAGTCTGTATTATAGTTTGAAGTCCACCCGCTGTTGTAGTTCCTATTTTTGTACCATCAGCCATCGTAAAATTAGACATATCCATTGTCGAAACCTGAATGGTTCTGTTTGCTGCCGCCTGTAATGTATTTGTAGTAATCCAAAAAAAGGAGGTATCATTTATCACTAGTGTCTTTGTAAAAGCAGGGAAAGTTTGCGGACCGGAAACCAAATCCAAGCTTTTAACAACCAGGCTGGCTGAATTCAGATCGTTTGTAATGTTGTACCATAGAAAAAAAGAATCCAATTCATTGGTTTGATAAGTACCTGTAGTATTGAAATTCAAACCGGTTAAATCAGTAATCCCGGTACCATTGTCTAACATGATAACAAAACTGAAAATCGCCGCTTTAGTGGTACCGGAACAAATATTTCCGGCAGCAATCTGACCCGGAGAAGCAATAGTTGCTACATATGGTGCACCCATAACAGCATCTGAAAATGGAATTTGAAAAAATATAGCTGAGAAGATAAAAATTAAACAAATTCGGTAGTTACGATAGGTAGATTTTCCCTTCATCTGTATACTTTTTAATTGGGTTGTTGGGTTATAATTTCCAAATAACTGATTTAATAAATGAGGTGCTTTGGCAAATATAATTTTTTTCTAATACAATATCCTTATGGGAAGTAAACCTGCATCAGCATCTTATATTTTTTATTCTTCTTTTTCAGTGGAGTTAACATCGTCATCTGTTCAATATCTTCCTTCTTAAATTCTTTTGATGAGAGTGCCCGCTCTAAAAAAATGCAGGCATTTTCGTAGTCCTCAGCCCTCGTACTCCTGCAGGCAAGTACCAGCTGAAGGAGTGCATTACTTTCATTGTATTTTTTTGCTTCAGTGATGGCGTCGGCAGACTGAGAAACGGAATCCCTCATCAGGTATGCATAGGCCTTCCATGAATAGGGTTCACTCTTATCCGTATTCATTGTCGCTGAACGGAGATACTGATTTAACTGTGAAATTGCTTTCGGAAAACTTACGACCTCACCGTTTTTAATCTTGCAAACAGCAGCACGGTAAGATGAAGTATCCCGAAATTCAGGACTGCTGGTCAACTGATCATATTCGACTGATGCCGCTGAAAAAGATCTCATCGCTTCCAATGCATTTGCATTCGAAAACCACAATTGAGGATCATAGCTGATATTGGCTTTCGCCAATGCGTATTGCTCCAGCGCAGATTTATAATCTCCGAGGTCATAATATGCCCTGCCGCAGATATAGAAAATTTCAAAATTATTTGTGCGCTTACTCCTCGCTTTAAGACTGTACTTAATGGCCTGGTCATAATTCCTGTCATAGTATGAAGCAACAGAAAGCTGGTAATAGACGGAATCGGATTGAAATAATTTTGCCGATTGTTCCAGACTATTTACCGCAGCTTTAAAATTTTTCTGATTTATTTCAGATTTCCCTTTTCTATAGTATGCCATCGTATCGTCGGGAAATTGCCGGACAGCAATTGCAAAATCACTATTCGCTTTATCGTACCTTCCCAGGTTACTTTGCGCAGTCCCACGAAGTGCATAAACGTTTCGGTAAACAGGATTCCTGGCCGACAACATGTACAGGTCATTGACTGCACTGTCATTCATATTCATTGCGATATAACATACAGCGCGCTGATATAGTGCATTGTCATTACTGTCAACCATAATAGATTTCGATAAGTCAAGTACAGCGCCCATCCACTGATCCTTTGCCATCATACTATTTCCACTGTTCAGGCATGAATCTGAAATCGATTTAATTATTTCTTTTTCCTTATCTCCAAGATTACATTCTTTAGTCGCCTTCCGGAAATCTTTTCCTGCCTGAGGAATTTTGAGTGAATAAAATTCTGCAAGTCCACGGTAGAAATATAAAAGCGCATTGCATCCGGTAAATTCCATTCCGTCTGTTGCTGATTTAATGGCTTCGTTGAATTTTTTTTCTGCATACTCCAATTGCGCTTTTTTCAAATAGATTAACGGATCTCTTGTTTTGTTTGCAATGGCATTGTTATAATCTGCTATCGCTGCCATGATATTGTGATCCCGTTCGTAAATGGATGCCCGGAAATCATATCCCTCCGGATTCCGCGGATCGTTGTTTACCAATAACGTTGCGTCTTCAATAGCGCCTGCAGGGTTTTTTTGCTTTTCCATCCTGATATAAGATCTCATCTTCAATGCACCCATGTGCCTTTTTTCCGACAGGTCAATTGCCTTATTGAGAATTTCAGTAATGTGCCTGACAGCAGGTTTAGGATCTGCCGAAAGTAATTCTGCTTCCAGGTAATAAAAATGTGCACAGTAGAATGAATCAGTTATCTCTACCTGTTTCTTCTGACATAATTTAATGGCATCATCCGTTTTTCCTTTCAGGCGGGTATTGTTGATTCCCTCAATGGCTGCATTCACAATAGAAAGGTCAGCCGACATTTGTTTTACCCACGACTCATTTTCACCGTACTCATATATCAATGAATCAGCAAGTGTTTTGGCAAGCGGGAAATTTAATTTGCTTTTCTGCAACAGGGCTTCCTTCTTAAGGTACGTCACCCGCTGATCGTGAAAATCTTTTCTTTCCGCATCGGCCCGTTTCCTTTCCAATTCATTTCTCACCTTCAAACTCCAGTCTTTCGGTTCACGCGCATCGGGAAATGCCATCCTCGCTTCATGAAATTTTTTCATTGCATCATTGAGGTTGCCGATTTTATAATTGTCCTGGCCTTCATCCATCAGCAATTGCATCAATCGTTTCTGTTCCCTTATTTTTTGTTGCTCCTCATCATCATAAGCATTGTAAATATTTACCAGATTGGTATCGGAAGGGATAAGATCATGAAATGTATTCAGGGTGTCATTTTCATTTCCTGCTATAAAGCGGACGCCATTGATATACATGTGCCAGCCGCTGTCGTTCACGAGTTTTATCTCAGCAACTCTTGTAAAAGGATTAAAAATCTGCCCTGCTGAATTGGTGCTCTTATAAACACATTCAAATGTCAGGTTGTAATAGAAGTAGCTGGTTTTTTTTAAGGGAGAGATACCGACGTAATTCAGAAAAACTGTTTTGTCTTCAGACTTTGTATATCCTGTATTAAAGTTATTCAGATATGCAGTTACTTCCTGATCAGATCTTAGTAGTTTATCCGATTCACCTCCGGGCTTCAGGTCGTTCTCAATAATTACACGCTCATCACTGAAAAGCTTTTGCTCCCGGCTTCCTTTTACATGGGTTTTTATGATTTCAGGAATTTCATTTTCAAAATTTGATTTATCAGAAATAAAGTTCAATAGTTTTTCATACCGCGAAAGCAATGACTTCCTGATGATATACTGAAACCGCTGATCCTCGCGCATCGTGAGGCTATCCGACTGACCAAAAATTTCAGAACAGAATAAAAAACAAAGAAGCAGACAACCTATAGTTCTCATAATACCACGTTCAATTGTTTTCGCAAGAATAGTCTTTTCTCATCAGAAGTCACCTTCATCAGATTGTTAATCAGCCAGCCGGAATTCAATGTACTGCGATTGAAGTAACTCACACTGATAATCCAGCCATTCACTTGCAGCAAATGATACTTAATACTGCTAACCTGATGAAATTTTATCCTGTTATTTTCTATCAGGAAAATCAATTGTTTAAGTTCAGGAGAAACCACTCCGTTATATAAGTAATCATGCGCATGGGAACGATTGATAAAAAAATTTTCCAGGTTTGTAAAATCTATTCCGTGGCTTACAGGGCTGAGAAAGTATTTCGTCGTTGCGGAATTTGTGTTGCCTTTTGACACACTTACTTTCGACGTTGCCGGATGAGCTGCCACAGTTGTGCTCTTCAAAAATTCACCCTTTGCGGAAACCACTGCCCACAGAAACATGTCAGGCTCGGGTTGCTCAACCTTTAACACCATTATGATTGTATAAGGCTTTGCCATATAGGTCACCTTACATTTTATTTCTGCATACCAGAATTTATCACTGTAATTAATGAACTGCTGTTTTGCCGTATCTGTTACCTGCTGTACAAATTCTTTTGCATTATTATTCTGATAAAAGAACTGATTTTTTTTATTGAATAAATTATACAGCAGTCCTTCTCTGGTAAAAACAGCTTCCGGGAATTGTCTTCGAACATATTTTTCGAAAATGGTATTTGTTTTGAAATTAAACCGGTCGAAAAAATCATCCATGGAATGGACGCTAAAGGCAAAGTTTGTTTTGAAATCTTTGTCGTCAAGCTGTGCATTACATACAGCCGGCATCATAAATACCAATATGCAAATCAGCCTGAATTGCATACTATCAGTATTTTTCAGTCTGCTCAACACTGATATCACCAAGAAAAACTTCCCAGTTTTGAACTGCCTGTCCTTCGATATTCTTATTGTATGGTTTTAAAATTATTTCTGTCTTTTTAGTGGTGAGGTCTTTATACACAACAACCTGATCTTTCTCAGCTTTGAATCGCTGCCTGAAAATAATATATCCGTAATAGTTTCCGTCAACACCCTTTCGGAAATCAGAAGTGTATTGCAAATCTGCCCATTCAATGCTTACCTTGTCATAAGGTATCATCTGGAGTTTTTGAAAATACTTTCTAACCTTCAGCTTTATTTTTTCAGGACTTCTCAACGTTGAAATCTCCACCGTTCTGTCTTCATTGTCGAATAATCCAACTGCATTTTCAAGGGCCTCATCAGCGACAATCTGCGAGGTATGAATATTTGACAACTGCTGAATATACCTTTCCAGCGATTTAACCTTTTGCATTCCCTTCGCATGAAATTCTTCTCTTTCCTCTTCAGTAAATGATTTTACTTCCGTAGGAGAATTATTTTCTTCGAAGTTTATAGATGTTTCAGGAGATGAAACCGGCTCGACAGGCGGCGTTGATATTGGCTCCGAAACCGGTTCCGGGTCTGCAACTTGCGTACTTACCGGCTCCTCAACAATAGGTTTTACTTCAACACTGTCAGCTTTCGGCTCACTCTTTATTTCTGTTTCAGGAGCAGGATTTGCTTCAATTTTATCAACAGGAACTTCATTGACCGACTCCATTTTTTCTGATGGCTGAACGTTTTCAACCACTGTCTTATCACTCGCTTTGCCTTTTTGACGGGATGCAGCTTTTACCTTTTCTTTTTTAACCGGCTTTACCGGTTCAGCTGCAGGAATTGGTTCTTTTTCAGGTGTCTTGTCATCACCCGCAACTTCCTGCTCGGTCGCGACGGGAGCCTGTGGCTCACTTTGAACGGTATGTTTATTCCTTGCGTCTTCTTCTTTAATGAAATTCGTTAATTTATTTCGCTGCGCCTTGAAATATTCATTCGTAATGCCTGTATTGGTGCTATCCATTTCAATTGCCTCGCTTAATATCTGTAAACCGATACTATAATGTTTCAAATTGATTTCAATACATGCGCTGTCAACCATCCTGTTAAATTTCTGGTCCGTAGTATGCTCGTCTTCATAGAGATTTGACCGGCAAATAAAAATCCTTTCCTTTTTGTTTTGTGCTGATACCTCAGGGCAGGCAAAAACGGTTATTGATAGAATTGTAAGAAGAAATATTTTCATTGGTTCTTTTTTAGTTGCCTTGATTTAGCGGTATGAAAAACGCTAATTTTTTTCAAAAATGGTTGTTTCAGTTTTCAAATGCAAATATTTTTTTGGTTGGATTCGTAATGAATGAATAAACTTACAAAATCATCAAAAAATAATGTCAATATTGGAAACTGCATCAGCTATTGTATGCCATGTTGGGAGAGGTTGATCCTTTATGCTTGAGAAAGAACGCATGGAATCGAGTACTTGCAATGCTCTCCGTTCAAAGGTGAGGGAAACATATCCCGAATACAAATCAGTTTTCAATTACGCTGCTCACCCATACATAAAGGAGCGCCACCTTCCATTATTTGCATTTATTATTCAAAAAAAGTCGTTTCAACATATAACGACCAGCATAGGTAAAAGTATGAAAATACAAATATCGAATATTGAACAAGTAATTCCGACAGTTCATATCCCAATCCTAAAAATTATCGGGATTATCGGGATCGGGAAGAACAGCGAAGGAAATAAATCGATTACCGGTCATGTGTGAAAGAAAAAATGATTTCGTAATAATAATCGCCGCCCTCACCCCGACCCTAAAGGGCGCCACCACGCCGGGTTTCCGATACATTTTGTGCTTTTTGTACAGGTGTTATGTGGTTGCAGATGGGTGGTTCGATTGCGATTTTTTTTTGCCAATTTATCCTACTCCGACACAAGTTTTTTTGTTATCACCCTTCCCTCGCCGGGCGTAGCATGTTGCTACGTCCTATTCCAAAACTAACTTTTACGTAATGCGTTTTATTTCAAACCTACGAAATAAAATTCTATTTAATTGGTTGTAGATATTCTTTGTGAATACAGGGTGTTTTCGTTGACGGCGTGGAGGTGTCTTGCCTTTAGTAAATATTTTTGTGCCGGCAGGGTGTTTCGCGGTGTCCTCGAGGACGCACCCTGATTGGTAAATAATTCAATAGCTATACTAAACTGATACGCCAATCGCCATAAGATAATGTGTTGTTTTCAAGGAACCCGTTACTTCATCATTGCAAAATTTCCTAGATGAAAAGCGATAATCTACAGCACTCCGGAAGCTGCTTCGTTAAAGATATAAAGAACCCTGAAACACCAAAGTTTCGTGAGATGCTGTTTTGATATATCAACTTCGGAATAAAATTAATTAAGCTCGCAGGGTGCCTCTGCCAAATGCACCGCAAAACATCCTGCGGACACAAAAAATTTCATTCTCCTGAAATAATAAACTTTTTAACAAGCCTTTCATTTAGTGTTTCCAGCAACACAATATAAGTTCCCGCTGAATACCGGCTGCAATTCAAATTTTTGGTAAAATATCCACCCTGGATTGCGTTGCTTTCTGAGAATACCTCTCTGCCGGAAATATCCACAACATGGATCGAGCACCAGTTGCCTGACAGCCCGGAGGCATTGATGAAAACCGTTTGCCAGTCGGGATGATAATAGATATTCAGCTGAAGTGCTACATTGTCAATGGCATGATTACTATTGGGATAACCAAGGGTATCGCAGGGCGACCCTCCCCAAGCGGGCATGTTGTAATCTGGGTTGTTTGGCAAACCCCAATAGGTTCGTTTCCCTCCAAGGTAAAAGCTGAATGGTTGAAAATTACAGGCGGCGCCTAATGAATTTGGGTTGTTTATTACGCTAAGATTCATATTGTACATGTTGTATGCAATTGATGTATCCGGGTAGGGGTAATTCCAATTTGTTCCATCAGCCCAAGCAAAGCTCCAATATATTTTATTGTCTGGGGCAAGTCGCAAATAACCGCCGTTATATGGAGGATAACTTATAGACGCAATTGTAACCTCTGATGAGCCAATATTAGAAGCATTTAAATCGTATTGTAGAATGTCTGAAGGAAGAGCATCTGAAGCAGAATACAAAATCGAATCATTAGGGGAAAACTCAACGCTCCATGTATATGGATAGGGGGCATGAGTTAATTCCGGCTTAATATTTACAGGATTACTAATAACACCGGTACACCTGTCGAAATCGTATAATTCAAGTAACCCTGCCCCATTTACAAATGCAATTTTCTTCCCGTTATGAGAGAATCTTACAGACCCAATATCTGAATTTCCCAAACTCCCTAACGCTTGTACAAAGGGGCCTTGTACTCCTGTTGAAGTAACCTCAAATAAATAAAATTCATTTGTGGGCAATCCTCCGATTTGACCATAACATGCTCTTCCTATTACCCACCAGTCTCTTCCATTGCCATGTTTGATCGATGCAATCCCTTCAACCATAGGAGTATCGGAAAGCTGGATGTTTTTCTGAACAAGAGCGCCACGTCCACTATCCTGAGTAATGTCTATAACATTATAATATACGCCCGAATAAATAAATACCGCCTGATTAAAAAGATAAAATTTTGTAGAATCACCGGGGAAAGGAGTTATAAGCAATTGATCATACCATATCTCTCCGATTAATGAATCCCCATTTTCCATCTTCTCATGGTTTTTATTTTTGACTTGATGTGCGCAATAACAAGGGGAATAATCCCACCAGGAATACCAATCGCTATGTGCATAAAACAAGAGTTGATTTCCGGAATCAGCGATCGAGCAACACGAGCCGCGACTGTCACCTGAAGTTGAAAATGTTGTCGGAGAATTCGGATTTGAAAAATCAATTCCCGCACTATCGCCAAAACACCAGATACGGTTACTGTACTGGGCGTATGAATAAAAAGCGGTGAAAATAAAACAGAGAAAGAATACTGATTTTTTCATTATTCAAAAATACAAAAAAAGCAGTCCCGTACTCTGAAACCGCTTTTTCATTTTGATTTATTATTGCACGCTTACTCTAATAACAGCTTTTTGTCCGGTTGTTTCAATATTTAAAAAGTAAATTCCATTGGCCAGGTTTACCATATCAAGTTCTTGAAAATTTACACCAATTACCGGTTTTCCTGTCTTGGAAATAAGAACTTTTCCAAGACCATCTGATACTTTTAATTCATAATAACTATCATCAATGCTTGTAAACTTTACAGTGAGCTTTCGGCTTACCGGATTCGGAAATGCTGTGAAATTATTATTTTCTCCAAATTTCTGTGAAAGCAATTGGCGACACGTTATATTTACAACAAGTGTTTCTGCGGCCGATGTATCACAATCATTGACCCCTGCAACGGTAATATTTCCTCCGGAAGAACCGAAAAATACATTAATTGATGATCCTGTGGAAGATCCAAAAATTGTCCATCCAGCAGGTATTGTCCATGCGTAGGAAGTGGCACCATAAGAACCCGTTGTCGTGTATGTTCCTGCATCATACGCGCACACAGAAGTGCTTCCGCTAATTTCTCCTGGTGTTGAAGGAGGACCCGTTACTGTTATCGCTGAAGTTGTGTCACTACTACCACAAGAGTTACTTGCTCTTACGTATAGTAAAACAGTATCCAGGGAATCACTAAAATTAATTGATACACCACTAAGGTTGCTCGGTCCGGAAATGACAGCATGATCTGCATTACTTGTTGTCCATGAATAGGCGGTGGCATCAGTGACCGGGCTTATATAATAACTGATACCTGATTGGCCACACTGTGCGATTTCACTTCCAGTAATCGGTCCAGGACTAGGAGGAGGTAGACACATGTAAATGCTGTCGTAAATAATAGTGTCTAATAATGCACGGGCATTAAATACAGCGTCACCGCCATACCAGCCAGTCATCTCGGCAATAGTTCTTAGTGTATCCTGTTCTTCCGTTGTAAGTTCGCGGTCTTCCCCTGAAATTGAATAAGAGATCTGCATTGTAAACTTCTTTAAAGATTCAACCTGAGTTGTATCGTCTACATCTTCAAGAGCTTCAAGCGCATCATCCCATAATCTCAATTGCGCTAACGAATCAGCAAGGTAAAACTTTCCAATGTTTCCATCACTTTGCTCATTGTAAAAATTCAAAATGTCGTCACTGCTATCAAGAAATGCCGGGTAGGATTTGATAAGCTTATACGCATATTCAATGTCCTTGAATTTAAATTGCGAGGTGTCAGAACTATCTCCATACATTCTTTCTGCAGAAACAATATCTTCCAAATCCGTCATGGTAGGGGAAGCGATCGCTTGATTGCAGGGTAGTCCACCTGTTGTCACTGCAGAAAAAATACCCTGCCCGGTAAATGAAAAAGGGTTTGGATCAAATAGACCGCCTGTATTAAACCAATTAATATTCAACGGGAGTGAAATAAAACCGCTTGCGTGCAATGGCACGTTACTCCAGCTATTACCATTCGCATTATTTGCTCCACCTTGACTAGGTATCCAAGCATTATTTAAGAAAAACCCTCGAGTACTTGTAGTACAAGCATTGCATGAGAATTGAGTGGAATTGCATGTTCCCAATGCTTCGATTTCAGTACCCAAATTCAAAAAATTATTAAAATTAACTCCCGTATTGGATGATTGATAGGTAAGAAAACCACGCAAGTTATTTACCGGACCGGTATAAGCCGTATTTCTGGAGAAGAGGTTTTCTGTAACAGCAAAGTGATCTGCGCTAAACAACTGAATTCCGATATGGGGCACGGTTATAAAAGTTTGATTCAGATTAAAAAATTCTCTATTACCTAAAATAGAAATAGGAGAAACAGCAGTGCCCGCAAGATTTGTTGAAGATATTCCTATAGCCACATTAGTGAATGTGTTTCTTAATATTGATCCACTTACTATTGTTCCAACAGTTTGCTCGCCCAGAATTATCGAACGTCCTAAATAAGGAGGAGTGTGTGGGGTTATATCAATAAAATCATTTCCGTTAATAGTATAAGTTGCTGATCTGTTATTTGCACCCTTAATTCCAAAAAAGTAAGTTCGAAATCTATTGTTGTTTATTGAGATTATTCTATTTGCGAAAGATGCATTTTTCAATTCAGCAGCAGCCCAACTACTTAAAGTAAAAATATTATTATTAATAAAAGAGTTAATGCTTCCAATTGAAAGTACTCCTCTTTTACATCGCAAGAAATTATTGGCAAAGTGATCATTTGGTGTGTTAGGGTTGCCAACGCTAAGAGTTGAACCAATGGCAATCGAGTGCAAATATATTGCAGAACCATTGAAACCAACAGATTGAGAATAAGCAGTTACTGGTTGAATATCCCTAAACCAACAATTATATACATCAATATCGCTCAGTTCACCCATAATACCAATATTCAAATCGTGAAAAAGATTGAACGTGTTAGGGTCAGTACTAAAAGGAATTGCTCCCTGATTAAAAGCGCAAAGGTGGGCCTGTAAATTCTCGTATTCCATTGCTGCAAAAGATGTGTTTGCTTGCGGAACAGGACTCTGACCAATGTAGTGTCCAGGAACCAAGCTAGCCAGCCCACTAAATTCACAGCTTTGGATGATTGAATTGCAATCAAAAGAAGTTCCGGTATGGTCATTTCCAAATATTGAAACATAATTTCTTTCAAAGAGACTATTTTCAGCATCTAAAAGCATTTTGTGATTTATTACGATACCATATTCAGCATCAAACAACGAAGAATTATTAAATGTTAAGGCACCTTCTTGTCCAATTCTAATGCCTTGCCACATATATTCACAGCCAGCCAGCAGTACTGAATTATTTTGAAATATCATGGAGTTTAAAGCAGTAATCGGAGGAGTATAAATAATAACTCCCTTATCCATATAGATGGTGCAATGATCGAAAACGATTGGAGTATGTTCAATGTCAAATCTGCCCCGGAAAAAGAGCTGTCGGCCAGTAAATAAAACTGGATTCACACCACCGGCCCAAGTTGCACCCGCATAGGTTAAGTCTGCTGCAACATTCGCTACAGTTCTCGCTCCATTTGGACCATACTCATCCGAGTAATCAATAATCATTGCTAATGCTGAATTGCAATCACAATCCTGCAAGAATATAGTAGTAGTACAGCTTGCGTCTGAAACAGTTAATGAGCCCTGAGTTCCATTCCAATTAATGTTCGCTGATAACATATTCGGAGCGACTGTAATCGTTGCACCATTAGATACAGCCCAATTATAATTTATTCCATTGGTGCCGTTAACGAGAAAATATTCTAAGTCATTATTAATGTCACTGCACATAGAAATTGGGCCTCGTACGTCCAATTGATTGATACATCCACCACCTCCTAATACATTCATATTTACTTCTCTAGCACTTGTACAACCAAGTGAATCTGTTGCTGTAACTTTATAAATGTTCCAACCCAAATCTGTAGCTGTATCACTTGTCTGTGTTGGACTTGTATTCCATGAATAGGAACAGGTTCCTACTCCCCCGACAACATTCACTATTGCTGTACCATTTGTTGAATCTTCATGAGTGGGTGCTGTAGCAATAATAGACGCTTGAATTTTACTTTCGTAACCGACAACCAATGTTTCAATCTGACAATTCCCAAGCGAATCAGTAATTGTTAACTTGTATTGTCCAGAAACAAGGTCGCTTGCAAGTGTATCTGTTTGGTCGGGATAAATATTCCAGCTATATGTATAAATATTCGGATTTCCAACAGGAATAACTTTTGCTGTTCCGTTAGCAGAACTATTGTAACAAGTCTCATCAGTAGAAAATTTAGAAACTGAAACAACCTGTGTTGGATGATCAATAGTATCCAATACTGTTTTTATGCAACTATTAGAATCCGTGAGTGTAACAGTATAAATTCCTGAGTCAAGGTCATAAGCGGTAGTATCATATCCGCCACTGGGTGACCATTCATAAGAATACGGTGTAATACCGCCGCTTGCATGCACTGTTGACTCTCCATCTGAACTGCCATAACAGGTTAAATTTGTTGTCGATGCTACAGTTAAGGATAATGCCGTAGGCTGAGTAATAGTTACGGTATCCGTATCGCTACATCCATGAGCATCAGCCATGAAAACTGTATAGGTGCCATACGGCAAATCGGAAATAGAATCGTTTGTTCCACTTGCGTAAGACCAAGAATAAGTGCTTGGAAAAGTACCGCCCGCTGCAAGAGCAATTGCGGAACCCGTGCTATCACCATAGCATTTTACATTTTCACTATTGCTAATTGCTGAAGTAAAGGTGCTACAATAAGCATCAGCCAAAATAAGGTATCCAGATGAACTCACAGTTGCTGATGCTGTAACATTACCAACTGAAGTACTGCCGGTAGTCGATGCTTTTCCCTTACCTATCCATTTTATACCATTCCAGTAACCAACTCGCATATCTGTTACTTGATAGACATTACAGCTATTTAAATTCCATCCAAGGGTTGCAGTCACTGTTGAAGTTCCGTTGTTACGGTCATACTTCCAATAATCGCAAACGCTTATATTTTCAATTGTACTGTCTGTAGTGTTCCCTAGCCCTTGTGCAGCATGATAATAGCTAATTGTATAGGAATCGGAGTTACTTGACGGGGCAGTCAATCCTAATGGGTGATAAGAATAAGTATGCAATGAAGTATCCCCAAGGGTAAAAGTAAAAGCATCATCACCGACTTTTTTTAATGGTCCATGAATATAGGACGAATCACTGCCCCCCGAAACAATTCCATTATCAGGCACCGTAATAAGATTCGTGGTGTCCGTTGCTATAACCCCTTTCGTAAGGAATAGAGTATCAGCTAATGTCAGTGGATACCCAAGTGAAACAATTCCCGCAGATTTATTTACCTGAATTCTTTTGAATGAAGGAACATAAGAACCCGACTTACTCAGTGTTTGAGTTCCGCTTCCATCAAAAATTACCTTTCCTCCATTTGTGCCAAACTCAATTGCACTTGTTCCATCTACCGTTACATTCCCTGCAAAGGTTGAATTCTTTGTATAAGCAGGATAAATTTTTACCAATGAAGAACTGCTGCTTGTTCCGTATTGTTTAAAAGTAACATTGCCGTTAAAATCATCGGCTGTTGAGTTTGCCAAAGAAAATGTATGGCTGTGCGCAATCACCGAATCAGTAATGTATGTGGTACCGTTAAATACATTTCCTCCTGTGCTGGCATCATCGCTTGCATTAAACCTGGTAAACCTGGTAGTCCCGTTATAGGTGGCACCATTGAGTTGCAGGCGTTGCCCTATGTAAGTAAAGCTGCCGTTGAAGATGCAGCCTGCACCAGCCTTAAAGATCGTATTGTTTCCTGATGCTGTATTTGTGGACATGTTGAATGAAGTGGCAGTAGTGTTGTTCTGTGTCACATTCTTCATATTCAATTCTCCGGCAAAACCACTTACAAGACTAATCGTTGCGCTTGTGTCCAGCACGGTCGTTCCGCCAGAACTTCCAAAGAGCATACCTGAATAAATACAATCAAGCGTCAATGCTCCTTTAATCGTTACCGTACCCGAAGTAGCAACTGAGTATCTGCTTGAGAGAGTGGTGGTAACGCTGTTCTTAAATAATGTGGAGCCCTTGAATAACCCGTTCTTTATCGCAATTGTACCTGTACCAACATCGTTGATAGTGGCTGTGGTTGCAAAAGTATCTGCTACCGATGTGCCAAGGGTAAAAGTGTAATTGGTGACAGGGGCAGTATTGGAGATGTATGTTGATCCGCCAAAATAACAACCGCTGGAACTTCCGTTCTGGCTACCTGCATGAGTGAGTGAGTCTGTTCCCAGAAACCTGGCACCCGAAAGCGTAAGTATCGGTGCGCTTACATTTAGATTTGTATTAAAAATACTGCCGGAAAGAATTTCAAGTGTTGCGCTGCCTGAAAGCGACAGTGAAATAGCAAGGGAACTGCCGCTTTGCACAAATCCTTTTAATGTAAGGGTCCCTGCACTGAACCCGCTCCCTCCTATTGAAATACTCTTGCCGGAAGAAAGTGTAGAGCTACCTGTTGAATATCCAAAATAGATATTGCGACTACTGCTGTTTAGTACAATGTTTCCGGTAAATGAAGAAGAGCCATATTGGTTAAAAACAATGCCTCCGGTGTTGCACGTTACGTCACTGAAATAATTCCCTGTGCTTTGGTGAGCCAGTAAAATTGAACCTGTACTCGTAGTGGTGAGTGTTAGTGCTGCATAAAAAGTATCAGCAGCCGTGTTATTCCCTAGCACCAAATTACCTGAACCGCTGTCAATAAAGGTAACCGCCCCATTAAAAATATTACCGCCCGTTCCGTTATCACTGCTGCTACCTTTTTTGATTGCAGTGAGTGTGCTATTAAAGGTTGAACCATTAAATAGGATATTGTTTCCCGTAGCACTAATTGCTGCGCCAAAAGTAGTTCCTGCGAATGTTATGGTGGAAGTTCCTGAACAAGTAACAGTTCCATTGTTAATTGTTCCTGCATTAAAAGTTGCAAGGGCGGAAATAGTCAGGGTGTACCCATTGCAATCCAATACGCCGGAAGTCATGGTGATGCGCTTGATGTCCGTATTGGCTGCCAAAACCGGATTGTTCGTCTGGTTAGTGATTGTGACAGAATCATTGGCAGACGGCGTACCCGCAGGAGACCAATTGGTTCCTGTTGACCAGTCGGTGCCGGTTGTTCCTGTCCAGGAATAATTCCCTGCAAAGGAAATTGAAAATGAAAGGAAAAAGAAAATAGCGGCGAGTATGGAGGGTTTATTCGTTTTCATTGGTGTTGGTTTTTTTGGTTGGTGAAATGTTACCGGTTAAAAACAATGGCATCGGTGTATGAGTGATCATCTCGTTCAAGAATCACTTCACTGAAGTAGGAAGTAAGTCCGGTGAAACTGCCAAGACCAAGTGTTACCGTATAATCAGTCCGGCTATAGGTGCAACCATTACCAACACTGCCTGAAACATCAAAGGCAAATGTTTTATCAAGCAGATCAGCGCTGCCGCTTGTTGTTCCAAGCTTTACGTGCAGGGAAGTAATTCCGGTAACTTCAAAAAGATCAATCGTCATCACCACGGCAATGGCGGTGCTGTCGCTGATATATGGAATTGAATCGGCATCAATACAGTTAGTGATGCAGGTGGTTTCTACTGATGTGGATAAAACAGGATACGTGCTTTGCTGTGCTTCAGATGGCCCCGCAAAAAAGGCAAGAAAAAAAAACAGCAGCAGAAATTTTGAGGTATGTTTCATTGGGATTAGGGTTAAGTATGAAATTAAATTGAAAAAAAAAGGACATAAAAAAACCGCTGCACCATAGGTACGAGCGGGAATGCTGAATATCTTGCAGGTTATTTTTTCTAACCGTGAACCGTGAACCGTGAACCGTTTTCTGTTTTCATGAATCTAAAAAAATGTTACCTCAAACGTATATAAAATTATTATCCGGAAACCAAATCATTTAACGGTGGCAGGGAATAATTGAGGAATGGATAGAAATGATGGGTGAATGGATTTAGTTTGTCAAAGTATTGAAAAATACAAGATCTGTATGACGATTGCCGGCGGCTTAAACAAATGCAGGAAAAAAATTTCAACATTCCCCAAAACCTTACACTTCATTCTTCCGTTAGAATAACCACACTCAAATTTCGTTAGTCAATTATGCAAAGGTTAAACCTGACCCCTTATTTGTTTTTTCTCTCAACATTTCTTGTTGGAACCGCCACTTCATTTGCTTCAGACTATAAAATGACGCGGCAAGAATACATTACAAGGTATAAAAACGATGCCGTGCGGGATATGAAAAAGACAGGCGTTCCTGCCAGCATCACGCTTGCACAGGCATGCCTGGAAAGCCAGGACGGTAACAGTCCCCTTGCCACCAATGCCAATAACCACTTTGGGATAAAATGTGCAAACTGGACAGGCGCTACTTACATTCAGGATGATGATACTCGTGATGAGTGCTTCAGAAAATATAAAAACGCGCTGGAATCTTATGACGACCATTCCGATTTTCTGCGCACACGCCAGCGCTATGCTGAATTATTTCTCCTCGATATGAAAGATTATCAGGGATGGGCGCGCGGATTGAAAAAAGCAGGATATGCTACCAACCCGCAGTATGCTGATCGCCTGATAAAAATTATCGAAGACAATCGCCTCTTTGAACTCGATCGGGGCAATGACCTTCCGGGACAGATGTATGAGCCCGTTGCAAGCGCAAGGCCTGAACCAATTTTAAAGAAAGCGGTGCCGTCACAAAATAAAATCATTGTCCCTACTTCTGAGGTGATCAACCCTTTCGGCGGGCACCAGGTTTTCTTTAATAATGAAACGCCCTATATCGTTGCAGCTTCCGGAGATACCTACCGTGGCATTGCCGATGAATTTGAAATGGGTGAATGGCAGATCTTAAAATACAATGAGCTTGAAAAGGGCTCCCCTGTTGATCCCGGTGAAAAAATTTATTTAAAACCTAAAAGACGCACAGGCGAGCGCTCTTTTTATACTGCTAAGCCGGGACAATCACTCCATGACATTGCCCAGGAACAAGGCGTTAAGCTGCGACTCATATTGAAATGGAACAACTTCAGTGAAAATGCTGAGGTGAAACCGGGGCAGAGGGTGTATTTGCAGAGTAAGAAGTCGTGAATAAGTATGCAGTAGGCAATGTGCACTAATCCATTTAATGCGCATTATTTATAGTCAGCGATTAGTTGAGACCCTGAAATTTCTGCCCGTAAATCCTGTATTGCAATTTGTGACTAGAAGAAATGCAGCAGTCATTGAGTCATTATGTGATCGGTATATCCTGCAACACCAAATTAAGATTGTAAATCGTACTCCGTGCGAATGCCCCCCTTCAGGTCACGATAGCTATCGGGAAGACGTGAACGCGGGAAACCGGAGCAGCCGTCATTGGGTCATTAGTCATAGACGTGAATCTGTCATTTGGCTGATGAGTAGTAAACAAATGACTATAGGCAACAAAAAAATAGCAATGGCTGTGGCTGTTTCGAATGACTTGTGACAAATGACCCGATTTACATTCTAAAATCAAAAGACAATCTTCACTAAAAAAGGCTCCCCATCCCTTTCTACCGGGATCAAAATAGTATCTTCATCTACCTGCTTTGCTGAATGAGGAATGACGCTGGCATTGAGCGATTCTTCAAAAAGGATTATTGTTTGCTGCTCCCCTACTCCATTTACGCTCGTCATCAATACTGAACTGTTATCACTGATATATTTATTATATATATTCAGAATCTTTCCATTGATGATGGCAGAGAAATATGACGAATAATATCCACCGTCGTCGCTGGAGTTCTGGTCCTTCTGAATCGAATTACTCCACAGCAATGAACCGTCGGGATTTATGGATAAAGCAATGATATTACCATAGTGATAGTAGTAATGGTAAACCCACGTCTGCATATAATAATCCCAGTAAGAACGGGAAGTGATGTTAAATGATTCGGCTACGATGGCAGCGCCGCCATCTTTTCTCAGCACACTCCTGTCGATGGAATAATTGACCAGTTCGTTGTCTTTGGTTCTTCCTTCTTTCACGAGCTTTCGCAAAAAATCATTTGAAAAAGATGATGTTACGATTGGAGTCTGAATGAGAGAATCTTCACTCAGTGAATAATAAAATATGCCGGTGGTGCTAAACGCCGTTTTATCAGAATAAAATCCGGAAACAACAATCTTATGGTTCAGGTTATCGGCACTGATGGCTACATCGGTGAGGAATTTATCCTCGAGGCGGATCTCATTCCTGAAAACGGCATTCTCTTTTAAGTTGTATGATATCAGTTTGTAAAAACTTTCTCCCGGATTTTTTACGCGCTTCTCTGTTCTGAATTCAATTCCGAGCAGATAAAAATTACCTTCATCAGTAAGTACGGATGTAATGGGGCCAAATAATTTTGCTTTGACAGGAACAGTAAATTCCTTTCGGCCAACAATTGACAAAGCGGTGTCAAATACAGCAACAGTATAAATCTGTTCGTCGTTTTCTTTGGAGACAGCACGCAATGCACATGAGACCAGGTTTTCATCGTGGGAATAAATAAGGTCGGGCTGATTATCCTGATCTACTTTATCGGCAGCGGTTTCCAGAAGCAAAACCTCATTACCGAATGGCCTGCCATCATTGCCAAGCTTTGTGATATACAACTGCAGATTTTTATTTTGTTTGTCAAATCTTGAATAGAGAATTGCAACATGCGAACCCACAATTCCTACGTCGGCAATGCGACAGCCTTCACATCCCATTGTGAGCGGCCTGGTATATTTTATCCTCAGGTCTTCATTCAACAATTGCAAAAGGTATTTGCGCGTTCGGAAACCACTGCGGTTTTTATCGTTACCGAAAGTGAGGTTACTCTTCAATAAAAAATAACCTTCATCAGTCGAGCCAAGAATTTTCAGGTAAGGAAATTTCTTGTCGTCCGTCATCGGTGCGCTCCACTTAATCGTTTGAGCTAAACAATCTGTAAAGCGAAAAAGGATGAAGAAATAAATAATTGCTGAAGAAAATATTTTCATTGAAAAGATCTGAGAGATGCAAAGTTCATGATTTCTTTTTGAAGTATAAACCGTAAGTATCATGAATTAAAGTCAGCCATGATCCTGATAGCTATCGGGAACACGAATTAACACGAAGAAGAAAGCAAACAATTAATTGGTGTTAATTCGTGGAATTTGTGGCTGATACGGCCCATTTTCCTCTCTATAATTTATTTTAAACGCATTGCCACGACAATTTTGCCAACATTTTCACACATAAAAACCTTTTTTACCTTCGTCCCACTTTATTGCTAACGGAAAAATCTCAAACATTTAAACAAAATTATATGAGTACACTTTCGACAGGCGTTCAGAAAAAAGTGGATGGATTCATGCAGCACATCGCGGTAAAGAATCCGGGAGAAAAAGAATTTCATCAGGCGGTTCACGAGGTGGCGATGACAGTAATGCCCTTTATCGAAGATCATCCTGTATATGAAAAAACAAAAATACTCGAACGCATTGCCGAACCGGAGCGCGTTGTGATGTTTCGTGTTCCCTGGATGAACGACAAAGGAGGATTCGAAATTAATCGTGGATTCCGCGTGCAAATGAGCAGCGCTATCGGCCCATATAAAGGCGGACTTCGCTTTCACCCTACTGTTTACCTCGGCATCTTAAAATTTCTAGCCTTCGAACAAGTGTTCAAAAACAGTCTGACCACATTATCCATGGGTGGTGGAAAAGGCGGTTCTGATTTCGATCCGAAAGGAAAATCGGACAATGAAGTGATGCGTTTCTGTCAGAGTTTTATGACTGAATTGTTTCGTCACATCGGCGCAGATATAGACGTGCCTGCAGGCGATATCGGTGTTGGCGGAAGAGAAGTCGGATTTCTTTTCGGACAATTCAAAAGACTGAGTGGAGAATTTACCGGCGTACTCACCGGAAAAGGAATGCAGTTTGGCGGCAGCCTGATACGCCCTGAAGCCACAGGTTATGGCTGTGTTTACTTTACTCAGGAGATGCTAAAAACCAAGGGTGACAGTTTAAGGGGAAAAAATGTAGTCATCAGCGGCTCAGGTAATGTAGCCCAATATGCAGCGGAGAAATGTTTACAACTCGGTGCAAAGGTATTGACTTTTAGCGACAGTGATGGATTTATATACGACAAGGACGGCATCAACCAGGAGAAACTCAACTACATCATGCAATTGAAGAATGAAAAACGCGGACGCATTAAAGAGTATGCAGATAAATTTAAATGTGATTTCATTCCCGGCAAAACGCCATGGGGCGTAACATGTGAAGTTGCTTTGCCAAGCGCTACACAAAATGAATTAAATGGTGAAGATGCAAAAGCGCTTGTGAAAAACGGATGCATTGCTGTTGCCGAAGGAGCGAATATGCCTTCAACGCCTGAAGCAATGGACTATTTTATTGAGCACAAAATACTTTTTGCACCGGGAAAAGCTTCAAATGCCGGCGGTGTAGCAGTATCAGGGCTGGAAATGAGTCAGAACTCATTGCGCCTTTCATGGACGCGTGAAGAAGTAGATCAGCGCCTCCTCGGTATTATGAGCAGCATACATAGTACCTGTGTGAAATACGGAACAGACGAAAACTACTTCACCAATTATGTTGTAGGCGCCAATATCGGTGGCTTCGTAAAAGTGGCCGATGCAATGCTTGCGCAGGGATTGGTTTAGATTTTTTTGAAGCCAAAGAAGAGCAGGATTTAAAAAAGGAAAATCCATATGCCACAGATGCGCAGATTAACTAACATCAGAAAAAATCTATCTGTGAATCTTCGGAGTCTCTTATTCTATTTATTCCGCAACACTGTCTTTTTAAAAATAAGATTACCCGCTCTTGCAATCACTTGTTGTATGCTTTCATCATGTGCTCCGATGCGTTTTGTAAAGCCGTTGGAAAAAAATCAGCAGGCAGCCAATCTTTCTTTCGGTGGTGAACTGATAAAATACAATTCCTCAACTATTCCTGTTCCGTTTCTTACCGCTAATTATGGCTATGGAATTGACAGCGCACTCACAGGCTTTGCTTCAGTGAACATAACGTCTGCGCTCTTTGGAAATTTCCAGATGAATTTCGGTGCGACAAAACAACTATTGAAACAGAATATTTATTTCCCTGCTGTCAGCATTACTCCATCCTTTGATTTTATCTACAGAAATAAAAATGCCGCCAAATTTTATCCGCAGCTTGCAATAAATGCATTTTGGGAATATGGAAAGAAAAACAATCTCGTGTATCTCGGTATTGACAACTGGTTTGAACTCGCTTCAAAAAAAGCTTACGGTAAAACACAGGAGAACCACTGGTTTTTTATGCCTGCCATCGGACATAGTTTTTGCGGGAAGAAAGGAAGTTTCACAACAGAAATGCGCGCCATTGCCCCTAACCTCTCCAATGAAAAGCTGGTGGTTGAATACCGGACGCCCTTTGGTACCAATGGAGCTTTCGGAGTTTATATCGGATATACTCGTAAATTTTAAGCGATGAAAAAAATAATTTTACTGCTTATCACTGTCACCATTTTCATGGGTTGTTTTGATCTTGACAACAACCTTTACAATCCTTCAAAGATTTCAGAATATAAATTAGACAACTACACCGGCGATACTGATTTTCACCTCGACCTCTCCTATCGCATCCCGGATTCACTTGTACATATTTTTACATTGGCATCTCAGTCGAGTGATGAATCAAGTGCTACAACAATCTACGCCATTTACATTGGCAGCATTACACGCATTGCAACAGATACGGTGATTATGTATTGTCATGGGAACAAAGACCACATGGACAGCTACTGGACGCGCGGCGAATTACTGGCAAACACAGGAAGCAAAAATCGCTTTGGTGTGATGATGATTGATTACCGCGGCTATGGGAAGAGCGAAGGAGAATCCTCTGAAAATGGTTTGTATGCTGACGTTGACGCAGCTTTGAAATGGTTGAAAAGCAACGGACTTTCTGATTCCAGACTTGTAATGTATGGATTCAGTATGGGCACAGCACCGGCAACAAAAATTGCAGCAGAAAATTACAGCATGAAACCTAAGAAGCTCATGCTTGAAGCACCATTTGCATCGGCAGAAACAATGATACAGGATGCATCAGGGATGGACTTGCCGGGAGATTTCTTTACCACGCTCTCAATCAATAACGGAGAAGAAATAAAATCTGTCTCACAGCCCTTTTTTTGGATCCATGGCGAAGCCGACGACTTCTTAAATATTGATACCCATGGCCAGGTCGTCTTTGATAATTACAGCGGCAGCTATGGCGAAGCGCATCGCATACCCGGAGCAAACCATAAAACCATTCAAACGACGATGGGATTTCAGAGTTATATGGATGTGATAGAGGGGTTTATTAGGCTTCATTAAATGACGTCTTCGACCTACCTATTTTCTGCGTACTTCAAAGCTTCAACCAAAAAACAAGCGGCTACATATTTTGTATGTAACCGCTTGATTACGAAGTGGGAGTTACTGGGTTCGAACCAGTGACCCTCCTGTTTTAAGACGGAATGCCCTGAACCAGTTTCATAATTCTACTTCTGGATTTCCACCCTTTAATTTCTTTTTCGCGCCGGATCGCATCGGCTTTGTGGTCAAAATTTTCGGAATAGATTAACTGCCAATCATTGGCAGAACCTGTAAATCCGCTGTGATTTGAATTATGTTTTCTCAAACGTTCGGCAATTGCATCTCCGGTAAATCCAACATAATATTTTTGCTTTATTTGAGAATAAAGTATGTAAACAATGTATTGCATAAAAAAAGTCCCCTAAGGGACTTTAGTGGGAGTTACTGGGTTCGAACCAGTGACCCTCTGCTTGTAAGGCAGATGCTCTGAACCAGCTGAGCTAAACTCCCCTTTTACTTATTTATCTATCTTCAAAATTACCGGCTGTGACCCTCCCGTTTTTAAGACGGGATGCTCTGAACCAGCTGAGCTAAACTCCCCTTTTACTTA
>JBBRAY010000005.1:0-131682 GCA_038206355.1 Bacteroidia bacterium | reverse complement strand
GTTGGTTTTGAGAATGCGGCTTCCTATTATCACCGAAAAAAGTAAAGCAATGATCATACAGAAAATTAATATTACCGCCATCAGTATCCTGATGTGAATAGGGAAGGAGTAAAGCAATTTTCCCCACTCATCAGCATTCGCGGGAATTTCAGAAAAATCTATCTGCAGAAATATCATAGTGGTATGCCGGTGACCCCGGCAAAAAATATTTTTAAAAATAAAAGCTAAAGTAAATCTGCAGGGCGCTGAAAAGCGAAACTTATTCTAACTTTTTCAACAATACATCAAGCTGTTCGATGATGTTTTTTCTGCGGTCAGCGATATAACTTTTTAATCCGGGAATAAAATTACCCGGATCAGTCGGATCACCAATAATGCCTGAAAGATTCGTGTCGAAATCAGTATTCGAATACATTTTATTTGAGTCGGCATAAACCCCAAGCCGGATTTTCAAAGACAGACTATCAACCATTTTGTTGATGTTCTCCGGAGTGAAATCAGTATAAAGAAATTCACGCAAATAGAGAATGTACTGCCGTTGAATTGCTTTGTTCCTGCCAAGGGTACGCGTTAGTAACGGTCGCTCATCACGATAGGGTACTGAATCAGGAACAAGAATGTCCATTCTTAACAACTGGTCATAATTTAAGATCGGATTCCAAGCAGCAAAAGCATAGTTTCCATCAAGCGATATCCAGTGCCATCTGTTCGCGACAGTATCATGGTAGATATAAAAATTGTGCGGATAAAACATATTATACGCATCCACATTTCCGATCAGATTATTGATCGCCCATGCTTTTAAACATTTGTGAAGTGAAAATTTTGCTTCCAGGCGCTTCTGATAGTCCACATCTGTGCCGGAAGAATCATTGATGAGCTGAATAAATCTTACCAGGTCACTCCAGTCATTTACTTTGGTATTTGATTTCAGTACATATTTATTGTAGTAAGAATCCTGTCTGTTTCCGTAATCAACAAAATTGGCCAGTGGTTCACCCTGATACAGGTTACCTTTTGACTCATGGAAATTTTTTTCAAGAAAAACATCATCAATATTTTCAGTAGCGAGGTAAAATCCCCAGAACTTATCGTTGATATAAACCTTTGCATACGCAGCACGCGGGGCAGGCAAGCCGTTTTTATTCAGAAGATCCAGATAAATCTTCTCGCGCATCATCGTTGGATCTTTGAAGTTATTGGTGAGATTTATTTCCTGAAGTCCCTTGTAGTTCTGCTTCTTTTTGAACTTATCAAACTTAATACGAAAAGATTTTTTTACGCCGGGATAAAATTCATAACTGGATTCTCCTTTATAACGGATGCCGCAGGTATAAATCATTTTACCATCAACGATGATATTCGCCTGCAGATATTTGTTATTGCGAAGCGAATCTCCAAAGTGTTTGTAAATCCTTAATGAATCAAAATAATTGCACTGGGTAAAATATATCTTAAATGAATGTAGCGTATCTTTTTCAAAAAAAGCTTCCCCATATTCTTTTTTCTTTTTTTTAGATTCATTCGGCTGCTGACCGGCGACGCTGTTCAGGAGAAAAAAAAGTGCGGTGAAAAGAGTCAGCGTAAATTTCATAATGATTAAAAAATATTTTTAAGTGATATATTCAGCGTAATCCGTTGTAAAAAACGGTCACTTGCTGTTTGTTCTCTCGCGTACCCGACATCACCTTTTACAATCCACCTCCCGAATGCAGCACGTTGCATTTCAATTCCCCCGGAATAACTTTGAAGTGTAGAAGTATTTACTGCATTGGCCTGAAGCGTTGCGGGGTCGAGCGTTGCCGCTGAAGGAACATCAGGCGACCGTCCACTGCCGAATTTTAATCCGAAATAATTATTGGCGTCACCGGTATAATACCTCATGTTAATGATGAGGGTCGTACTTGCATCCTTTTTTATGGAATGACCTGAGTTGTTCTTTAATGTTGTTTGTGGCGTATAGTAAGCCCGCAATGAAAACCAGTAATTTCTGAAATAGTTACCCACGTAGCCTGTAAATAATAAAGTTCCCTGTTTTTTTTGAACGTAGATCAAAGAGTCTTCAGAGGGACGGCTCACCTTTTTACCGACTTTCAACCGAAGTGAATCATTCGAATCAAAATGAAGATACCTTGCGCCCAACGACATCTCAAATCCTGCCATCAACTTCTGATAAATATCCCCACCGAACTTATAATCCGGAAAAATAGAGACCTGTGAATAACCGGCGTTGAGATAAGCATAGGTGCCTTTTACAAAATTGACGTAGGAATCCAGTTCTCCCTGCCATCCGCCTTTACCGAATTTGTCGGCGTAGTTACCACGCAGGTTCAGCGAACCAAACCTGAAACTCTTGCCATATTCAATTGAAGATAATTGTTGTGGGCCATTTTGTCTGTTAAAGAAATCAACAACATATCCAAATGTAAAATGATTGTTGAGTTTCAAACCGCCCGTTTCATTCAGCATTTTTAATGCGTCTTTATTTCCGGGGTTCAGCTCAAGTATCTTTCTTAAAGTAAGAGAAGCCGTTAATTTATCCTGCTGACGTAAACTCACCTTTACCTTCTTCATCAGAAACTGTTCTGACGTTGGATAAAATCCCAGTGCAACATTGATATATTCATTGGCAACGGTAAACTGTTCAGTCCAGATTTCCACATCAATCAAAGCATCAAGTGCATCTGCGAAATCAGGTTTCTCAATGAGTACTTTACTGAATTCTGTCCTTGCCTCATTGTATTGCTGATCCCATGAATAAGTGCGGCCAAGAAATGAGCCTACATCGTAATACTCCGGCTTCCGCTCTAATATGGCCCTCAGGATTTTCCTTGACTGAATAAAGTCCTTCTCATAGGCCAGGTTCCTTGCGCGTTTGAAAAGTGCGTCAAGATCAGTGGTATCGGAAATTACAACACCGGCTTCAGGCGATGACTTTTTCTGTGCAAAACCGGGAATGGGGTTTTGTAAGATGAAAACGGTCACCAAAGCTGTAAATAGTATCCTCAGAAACATTTTGGAAAGAAAAGGAAAAAAAAATTCTGTGCGATGAAATATTTATCCTTTCATCAACAATTTTTTTACGCGAACTGAAAGCTCGTTTGGACTGAAAGGCTTAGTGATGAAATCGTCAGCACCAAGTTGAAAGGCTTCCAGAACAGTCTTTTCAAGACCGATTGAAGAAACGATGATGATGGGGGTCTTGTACTTTAAAGTCTTTCTCACATGGTTAACGATCTCCAGTCCATTCAGGTATGGCATCATGATATCAGTGACAATGAGATCGGGTTTAAGTTCTTCAATTTTCGCCGCGGATTCCTTGCCGTCATGTGCAAGATGTACTTCATAGCCTTCCTTACGCAGCTTGAATTCTACCATCTTAAGTACCATCTCATCATCTTCACATATCAGAATCTTCATATTGGATAACCGGAATTCGTTGATTGAGAAATCAACCGTTCATAGAAATTAAAAACTCTTCATTTGATTTTGTTCCTCGCATGTTCTGCAACAGGAATTCCATTGCCTCCATTGCCGTCATATCAGAAAGGTGGTTGCGCAGGATCCACATCTTCTGCAGCATTTCTTTATCGAGAAGTAAATCATCTCTGCGGGTACTGGAAGCCACAAGGTCAATGGCAGGGAATACACGCTTATTGGAAAGTTTCCTCTCAAGTTGTAGTTCCATATTTCCGGTTCCTTTGAACTCTTCAAAAATCACTTCATCCATTCTTGATCCGGTTTCAGTAAGTGCTGTAGCGATGATTGTTAGTGAACCACCGTTTTCAATTTTTCTTGCTGAGCCGAAAAAACGTTTCGGCTTGTGAAGTGCATTTGCTTCCACACCACCCGACAATACTTTTCCTGATGCGGGCGCCACCGTATTATAAGCGCGGGCCAGCCGTGTAATAGAATCAAGTACGATCACTACGTCATGTCCGCATTCAACCATGCGTTTCGCTTTTTCAAGAACAATGTTTGCAATTTTAACATGGCGTTCAGCAGGTTCGTCAAATGTAGACGCCACCACTTCGGCATTTACACTTCTTGCCATATCAGTAACCTCTTCCGGACGCTCATCAATGAGCAATACAATAAGGTAAACTTCCGGGTGATTGGCTGCAATGGCATTGGCGATATCTTTCAGTACTGTTGTCTTTCCTGTTTTCGGTTGTGCAACTACAAGTCCGCGCTGCCCTTTTCCGATAGGCGTAAACATGTCCATCACCCGCGTGGTGTAGTTGGACTTGTCTCCGCTGAGATTCAGTTTCTCAAAAGGGAATAGGGGAGTCAGGTAATCAAAATGTATCCTGTCTTTTGCAACAGCTGGATCTTGTCCGTTTACAAGATCCACTTTTACCAGTGGGAAATATTTTTCACCTTCACGCGGAGGACGAACGGTTCCCCGCACCGTGTCTCCTGTTTTTATTCCAAACAGCTTTATCTGCGAAACAGAAACATAAACATCATCAGGTGAAGTAAGATAATTATAATCTGAAGAACGAAGGAATCCGAATCCATCCGGCATTATTTCAAGAACTCCTTCTGCTGTAATGATGCTGTCAAGTTCGTAAACAGGTTCCTGAATGGTAAACTCTTTTCTCTGTCGGTAATTATTATTGTTATTTCCGTTATTCCCGTTGTTATTTCCATTTCCTCTGTCAAAATCCTGGCGCTGAGGCTGAGGTTGTTGCTCTCTAACCTGTTCTTTTACTTCAGGATAATTCTCTTTTGACTTAACTTCAACAGGTTCATTTTTCTGAATAACCGGTTTAGGGGTTGGCGTTCTTACTACCGGTGCAGTTGTCTGTACTGAAGTGGAAGCCTCACCTTCCTTCTTCGCAGGAATAATTCGCTTACGTCTCATTTGTTGGGCTTTGTTTTCATTTGCACCAGGTGTAGGGGAGGGTTTTGGTGATTCTGCTTTTACAGTTTCAGCTTTTTTTATCTCTACTTTTTCATCACCACCGATTTTTTTTGCAGACAGTGCTTCTTTAATGGATGCCGTTCCTGAGGGATTTAAGGCCTGCTGATCCAGGATTTTATAAATCAATTCCTGCTTACGAAATTCATCATAGTCAGTAATTTTCATCTGGCGTGCAATTTCTTTCAGCTCACTCACGAGCTTGTCATTTAATTCAAGGATGTCGTACATGAAATACGGTTTACAAAATTTGGTTTATGAATAATAGGGAGTCGGATTGTTTCCTGAATTTACAGGAAGTTCAGTAAGAACGAATGGTTATGTAGTTAGATACAAACGGGAAGTAGTGCTTCGGAAAATTTTCAGGTGTACAAAAATCCTGAGCGGAAACAGACTGCAATAATACAGGATTTCTTCTGATCTGCAAAAACCAATTAATAATTTATCACAGGATTATCAACGGTTTTCAGAATCATATCTGCCCGGAGCGAGTAACCAATATCCGGTGCTTAATGCCGATTGCAAAGTTACGAACTTTCACATTACTTTTACGCCATGATACAACGCATACAAACCATTTATTTACTGCTTTCAGTGCTCATTTCGGTAGCATTGATATATACCCCATTATTTGAACTGCCTGCTGTGGCTGCGGATCATGCCCCCCGACTGTTTATGCTCGATTCCAACGCACTCCTTTTTATTTTGTCTGCAGCCATTGGTTTACTCTCATTCATCATCATATTCTTTTTCAGGAACAGGTCATTTCAACTGAAAGCATGCCGGGCAACATTGATTCTGATTATTGTAATGATTGCACTTTTATTTTATACCTCTGATACAATTTCAAATAGCCTTGATCAAAAAGTCGTTTTTAAAATCGGTTCATACGTTCCTTTGCTTCAGGTTGTTTTTGTTTTCCTTGCGCACCGCTCAATAAAAAAAGATGATGAATTGGTCAGGTCAGCCGACAGATTACGCTAAGCAAAATAATTCGTGAAGCTTGCATCAACCTACCGAACCCCTTAGTCCGAGTTCGATCACTTCTATATTTTCAATTTTCTTTCCGGTGATTTCAAACCGAAGCATGGTTCGCATTTTATGAAATCCTTGTTTCCCTGCAGCTCCGGGATTCATGTAAAGCATATTGTATTTTTTGTCCTGCATCACTTTTAAAATATGTGAATGTCCGCAAATGAAAATATCCGGCTGATGCAATTCAATACTTTTCCTTGCCTGCGGATAATAATTTCCCGGTGAACCCCCGATATGAATCATCAGGATTTTTTTTCCTTTGCAATCAAAAAATAATTCTTCCGGAAATGATGACCTGATGGATTGTCCGTCAATGTTGCCGTATACCCCTCGTAGTGGCCTGAACTTTTTTATCTCACCCGCTACATTCTCACCGAAATCGCCTGCATGCCATACCTCATTACAATCTTTGAAAAGTTCATAGACCCGTGAATCGAGAAAGCCATGAGTATCAGAAAGAAGTCCGATGCGCATTGTATTCCTGCAATCAAATTAAAGAGTACTGACCTTTATGGCTTCTCCTGCGCGTACACCGCGATCTGTCCTCACCAACGAACAACATTCAATCACCGGATCATGCTCGAAGTACAATAAATAATTTCCATTGACTGCTTCCTCCAGGAATAGGGATTTCTCCTCCAGCGTAATCAACGGATTCATATCATACGCCATCACATATGGCACGGGGATATGTCCTGACGACGGAATCAGGTCGGCACAGTAAACAACAGTAATCCCATTGTAATTGATCACAGGCAGCATCATGGCTTCTGTATGACCATAAACGAAAAAACATTTGAAGCCGGGAAGCAATTCTTCTCCGTCACCAATGAACTTCAGGCGTCCGCTTTCCTGTATGGGAAAAATATTCTCTTTTAGAAAACTAGCCTTTTCTCTGGCATTGGGATGGGTAGCCGTATTCCAGTGTTTTTCATTGCTCCAGTATGTAGCATCTGGAAAAGCAAGTTCATAACCGGTTTTGTCTTTGTTCCATTTCACACTCCCGCCACAATGATCAAAATGAAGATGGGTAAGGAAAACATCCGTAATATCTTCAGCTTTGAAGCCATGCCTGGCCAGCGACTTATCCAGCGTGTCATCTCCATTCAGGTAATAGTGAGAAAAAAACTTATCGCTTTGTTTGTTACCCAGTCCGTTATCAATCAGAATCAATCGTCCGTCTGTTTCTACCAATAAACAGCGCATGGCCCAGTTGCACATGTTATTCCCGTCAGCAGGATTTAACTTGTTCCATATGGATTTTGGAACGACGCCAAACATCGCTCCGCCATCAAGTTTAAAGTTACCGGTCTCTATTGAATATAATTTCATCTCCTGTTTTTATTTACTGCAAAGAAAGCAATACTCTGTTGAAAAGAAATAAATGTAAAGAACAAATACTTTTCTGTCTGAACTAAATTCGCACTTATTAATAGCATGGAAAAGTACGGAACAAATATTCACTTTATAGCGATCGGCGGTGCTGCAATGCATAACCTGGCGCTCGCACTGCATCACAAAGGATTTACTATTACAGGATCTGATGATGAAATAAATGAACCCTCCCGCACGAGGTTGAAAAATGCAGGACTTCTTCCAAAGGAGAACGGATGGTTCCCTGATAAAATTACGCGACAACTGAATGCCATCATTCTTGGAATGCATGCACGTGCCGACAATCCTGAACTGCTTCGGGCACAGGAACTGGGCCTAAAAATATTTTCTTATCCGGAATACCTCTATGAATTTTCGAAACATAAAACGCGTGTTGTAATTGGTGGTAGTCACGGCAAAACAACAATTACTGCCATGATCCTGCATGTACTTAAGCAAGCCAATATTGATTTTGATTACATGGTGGGAGCAATGCTGGAAGGATTTGACACCATGGTAAAACTCACTGAAAAGGCCCCTGTGATTGTACTTGAAGGTGATGAGTATCTTTCATCACCCATTGACAGAAGGCCTAAATTTCATCTCTATCATGCCGACATCGCGTTGCTTAGCGGTATTGCATGGGACCACGTCAACGTTTTTCCGACCTATGCAGAATACGTCAGGCAATTTCAGATTTATGTGGATCAGATTCCGCCTTCCGGAACAATCGTCTATTGTGCAAATGACGATGAAGTTTTAAAAGTTATTGACGACACTTCCAGCTACTGCAAAAAAGTCGCATACACTATTCCTGAACATTTCATTGAGAACGGAACCACTTATATCACCCACAACAATCCGGTGGACGGAAAGTCATCTACTGCAATTCAGGTCTTCGGAAATCACAACCTTATGAACCTTGAAGGAGCAAAAGCAGTATGCGCGCTATTGGGAATCAGTGAAAATGTTTTTTATTATTCAATTAAAACTTTCAATGGTGCGGCAAGAAGAATGGAAAAACTGGGTGGCAGTAAGGCGCTCACCATCTTTAAAGATTTCGCGCATTCACCGTCAAAGCTGAAAGCATCGATTGCTGCAGCTAAAAATCAGTTTCCGGAAAGACATTTGATTGCTTGCATGGAACTACATACATTCTCAAGTTTGTCGGAGAATTTCCTGGCAGAGTATCATGGAACAATGGAGAAGGCAGACGAAGCCATTGTGTATTTTAACCCCAAGACAATTGCGCATAAAAAATTAAAACCTGTTTCTGAAGCACAGGTCATAGGCGCATTTGACAGAGATGATTTGCAGGTGTTTACGGATTCACGAAAACTGAAGGATTTTTTACTGGAAAGAAAATATGTAAAAGATGTTTTACTGATGATGAGCTCCGGAAACTATGATGGCATTGATCTGGAATTATTTGCAAATGAGCTAATGGATAAAAACAAAATGGAAGTATAATCTGAATTACCTATTTTGCATCCACTGAAAATGAATATGAAAATAACTTTTCCCATCCTTCTATTCCTGACATCAATCAGCCCGATGGTATTTTCTCAGGGAGTAATTGTTAATTCGGGGCCAACGATGAATGACCGGTTTTCAAAGAAGACGGGAAGTATGCGATTCTCGTCAACGATACTTAAATTCGGAAGCATCAGAAACAATGAAACCCGCACTGATACATTGAAATTTTACAATGATGGCTCGGCTGACCTATCAATTTCTTTGGGTTCGGTTCCATCTAACCTCACCGTTATATTGGGTTCATCCGGTCTGGCACCAAAAGCCGAGAGCTGGATTTCTGTGACTTATGATGCAGCCAAAAAGAATGACTATGGTTTTGTACTTGACCGCTTTGAATTGATAACGAATGATACCGTTCAGCCGGTTAAATTTATCAGTGTAACGGCCGGTATCATTGAATACTTTCCACCGATGACAGTTGAGGATTCAGGCGTTGTGCAAAAAGCCGGTTGGCTGGAAACCAGTTATAATTACGGAAGAATCAGACAAGGAGAAAAGATCACGCATAATTTTGCGGTGACAAATGAAGGTAAACGTGATTTGTATATCCGGAAAACAAAAACAAATTGTGGCTGCCTTAAAACCAGTGCGACTACCGATACCATTGCACCGGGTGCAACAGGATACATTACCATTGAGTTCGACTCATATAATAAGGAAGGAAAAGATTCACGAAAAATGAATGTCTTTTTAAATGATCCTGAAAAGCCTGAAGTAATACTGGAAATGAAAGGTGAGATTGCGAAGTAGCATTTTATCTGCACCTTTGCAGAAATATTTTTACAATGTATTCAGCTACAGAGAAACTTCCGGATCATTCAAGAGTATGGATTTATCAAAGTAACCGTGAATTAACCGGTGCAGAAATAGAATCCATTGGCAAGGAAACACAAAATTTTCTTGAGACATGGACAGCCCACGACAATGCCTTAATGGCGGGATTTGAAATCCGTTACAACAGATTTATTATTCTGATGATTGATGAAAAGGTTGCCGGTGCAAGTGGATGCTCCATTGATAAATCCGTGCATTTCATCCAGTCACTTGAAAAAAAATACCAAACATCCTTTATGGATAGAATGAAGTTTGCTTTCAAGCAAAGCGATAGGGTAGAAGTGGTATCGGGAAAAGTATTCGGGGAACTCTTTTCAAATGGAGCGATTGACAACAACTCTATTGTTTTTAACAACCTGGTATCTACAAAGGCAGAGTTGAAAGCCGCATGGGAAGTACCTTTAAAGAACAGCTGGCATAAGGACATTGTCAATACCTGAAATCAAAATCATCACAATAGAAAAGGCTGCATCAACGATGCAGCCTTTTCTTATTTCTATGAAATGAAATTAGTTCTTAACGACTTTCACCGTATTCACTTCATTCATGTATTGAACTCTAAGCATATAGATTCCTACCGGAAGATTTTCAAGGCTGATATTTGATCTGTATCCGATTTCTGATTTTTCTGTTGCAGAATAAACCTTGTTTCCAAGAATATCAATCAATTCAACGTGTACGTTTTCATTCCTGATATGATTGACAATCACAGTAATGTTGCGCTGTGCAGGATTAGGATAAACACTAAATACATTTCCTGATCCATGATTCACAATTGGGGAAGGACATACAACAAAAGTAACATCAATCAAGTCAGAGTTCTGACAACCGTTTGCATCTGTAACAACGACGCCATATGAACCATCTGCTCCAACATTCAGTGTCTGGTTAGAACTGTTATCACTCCACAGGTAAGAAGCCATACCGGCACCTGCGTCAAGCGTAACTATTGTTCCGATACAAGCCACTGAATCAGCTCCTAAATCAACAACAGGTGCAGCATGAACGAAACCAATTACAACATTCACGATTACTGAACAACCGAGGTAGTCGGTTACAGTAACAACATAAGTTCCCGGAGCAAGTCCGTTTGCTGATGCAGCAGTACCTCCTACAGGGCTCCATGAATATGTATATGGTGCTTGTCCACCTGAAGCTGACACTGACGCAGAACCATCATCACCGCCTTCGCAGGTAGCATCTGTCTGGGCTGATACAATTGCGCTGACTCCTGTAGAAGAAACGTTTACAGATGCATTGGCCACACAACCATTTGCATCCATTACGTCAACTGTATAAGTTCCGGTTCCGATATTACTGATTGTAGAAGTAGTTTCGCCGTTTGACCATGAATATGCATATCCGCCGGCACCTCCGTTGGCAACAACAGTAGCTGACCCGTTAGTGAGTAAGCATGATGCAGGAGCAGATGAAGTACTCAATACAATAGCTGATGCTTCAGCAATTGTTACAGAGATAGTGGTTGAACATTGGTTGTCATCTGTAATTACAATACTGTAATTACCGCCACTTAATCCTGATGCTGATGCGCCACTGCTCACATTTGGAGTCCATGCATAATTATATACGCCTGATCCACCTGAAACAGAAAGATTAATATCTCCGTCAGCAGCATTGTTACAGGTAACATCAGTATGTGTTTCAGCGGCTGCAATTGCAGAGGATTCAGAAATCACAATTACAACCTGGGTAGAACAAGATCCGTTTGAAATATCCACGGTATAAGTGCCTGCTCCCAATCCAGATGCATTTCCGTTTGAACTTACGTTTGGAGTCCATGTATAAATTTCAGTTCCATTACCACCTGTAAGGTTAACTGTGGCCGTACCATCGTTAGAACCGTTGCAGGTTACATCGGTATGGGTTTCTGTTGCCTGAATTGTTCCGCCACCGTTTAGGGTTACGTTCGCTGTTGACTGACAGTTATTCGCATCAAGGACGGTTATTAAATATGGGCCTGTACCTGCATTCACATGGCTTCCAAGTGATGGAGGAACTGTATTGGTGTAGTAAGTATATCCCGGAGTTCCGCCTGAAGCAACGATATCAAAGCTTCCCGGAGTTCCGCAACTTGGGTCAATAATATTGGTGATGTTTGTAGTAACCGCAGAAGGTTCTGTAACAGTAACAGCATGTGTTGACTGACAACCATTCGGATCACTGATCAATACTGTATAAGGACCTGCAGTTAAATTAGTAGCCATCTGTGTGGTTTGACCATCAGACCATAAATAAGTAAATGGACCGTTTCCACCGCCTGTAACTGTAGCCAAAGCAGAGCCGGAGCTACCGCCATTACAAAAAACCGGTATTTCAG
This sequence comes from Bacteroidia bacterium, assembly GCA_038206355.1. Lineage (GTDB taxonomy): Bacteria > Bacteroidota > Bacteroidia > AKYH767-A > 2013-40CM-41-45 > JAPLDB01. Next base: position 119,641 of record JBBRAY010000005.1, on the reverse strand, counting down.
TTATGGAAGCAGTAAGACCTCCGCCGACAACAATATTAAAAGAGAAAATCTGAACTCCATTACTAGGGCAATTGTCATCACGGATAGTCACAAAGAATGTATAAGGTGCTGTACGTGCATCTGCTGCAGTTGTAGTCCAGCAAAAATGTCCTGTTGGATACTGAACGCCAGTAGTGCTCCATGTTGCATTCGGGATACCTGCACCGCTATAAGTCATGGTTAAAGTATCTCCTGCATCAGGATCAGTGGATGGAATATCAAAACAAATTGTAGAACCCGCACATCCTGATGTCTGGAAGGTTCCTGTATTATTAATACCACCAACAGTTGGGGCTGTATTGGTACATGCAACAGTATAAATCTGGATATCGCGCATCACACTTCCAATAAGTTCTCCGTTTCTGTATTCGTAAATAAGAACAACCATAACGCCTACTTCAATATTGGTAGGGAACATGGAGACGTCACCGGTAACCGGGTTGATGTTAACCGAAGGAGTTGAAGAAATCGGGTTCAAAACAGAATATCCGGGATTGTAAGCGCAATTGGTATTGGCATCTGTTCTCGGCGCGATAAAAGAGTAAACAAGTGAATCACCTTCCTGGTCAACGGCACCATTATTAAATGCAAACTGAGCACCGGTACAAACAAATAATATTGGATCAATATTAAATTGTGGCGAGCTGTTATCGGAAATAGTATTGTTTAATCTGGCTTCAATATAAATGCCAAGTCCTGCAGCACCATTGAGGGTGGTAATAGCCTGATTCCGGCAACAATCAGTAACCCATATACGCCAATCGGGGCATTGACCCGGAAGCGCAATGGTAACTTCGTAATCATATCTCTGAATTCCGGGAGCAGTACCATTGCTGCACGTTGTATTTGACGTTGCGCAAGGATATGTAATCTCAACTCCGGCTCCGATCTGAGGCGCTGTGAACTGCTGCTGTCCGATTGCACATGCGTTTGATTGAATATAAACGACTACACTTGTTGGTGCGGAAATACCGAAACAGTCACGATAGTACGTAAAGTGTACAAGGTATTGGTTACCTGTCAAATGTGTGTAGGTAAGATTACCACCTGCACCATGGCTGGCAGAAGAACGTTCGACTCCCATAATGAGAGAGAACGCGGCAAGGAAGAATAGTTTGAAAAGATTAGCTTTTGGGCTTAATCGAAAGTAGTTAGTTGTCATAATGTACACGTTAAGATAGTTTATTAGAGGTTAATCTTTAAGGACAAATTACAAAGCAATATAGTTATTTATAGGATTAAATAGCAAGAAACTTATGCGAACTCAAGAAATCGCATGGTGAAAAAATACAAGCACATTGCAAAACATTAATCAATTGTTATCATCCACGTTTTGAGGACACAATATTAGAAAAATGTTCTGAAGGAATCAAGTGATATTTGAAAAAAAAAATTGTATAATACAGGGTCAATCCGGAACCAATTCCCAGGGCAGAAAGGACTCATTATCCAGGGTGAGAAAGTCAACTGAAATGACCTTGAAATTGAGTTGTACGAAGGCTTTTTTAATCTAATACAAGATGCAAAAAAGGGAGTAGATAAACTTGCGTTTCTACTCCCTTTTATTAACATTTAAGTCTTATAAGGACTTTTTCAGTGGCCTCCTGAAATCAGGACCTCCTTTTTCATAACCTAAATAAGAATATTAGTTCTTTACCACCTTGATGGTTTTTACTTCATTCATATATTGAACCCGCAACAGATAAACTCCGGCAGGATATGAAGAAATGTTAATATCAGAGTTGTAACCGATTGTTGATCTTTCAGCAGCAGAATAAACCTTATTCCCAAGAATGTCGGTAAGTTCAACTTTTATATTTTCATTTTTCACATTGCTGATTGATATACTAAGTACACTATGAGCAGGGTTTGGATAAACAGAGAACTCATTACCTGAAACATGACCGACAAGTGGTGCATTACACTGGATAAATGTGACGTTGATCAGGTCTGAATTCTGACATCCATTAGCATCAGTAATTACTACACCATAAGCACCTGATGTGGTTACATCAAGGGTCTGATTGGTGCTGTTATCACTCCATAAATAAGAAGCCATACCGGCTCCGGCATCAAGAGTTACTGTAGTGCCATTACACGCAATTGAATCAGCCCCCAATTCGATTGAAGGAGCAGCATGATCAAAGCCAATGTTGATGCTGATAATTACTGAGCAGCCCAGGTAATCTGTTACAGTCACTGTATAAATTCCGGAAGATAAACCTGATGCTGAAGATCCGGTACCACCCACAGGGCTCCATGAATAGGTATAAGGTGCCTGTCCGCCGGAAGCAACCACAGCTGCAGATCCGTCATCACCATTTTCGCAAGTAGCATCAGTATGTGTTTCAGTAACCGAAACGCCGGTTGAACTGACATTTACACTTGCAGAAGCGATACATCCGTTTGCATCCATTACATCCACAGTATATGTTCCTGTTCCGATATTGCTGATGGTAGCGGTCGTTTCAAAATTAGACCATGAATATGAATATCCGCCTGCACCGCCCGACGCTACGACAGTCGCTGAACCATTGGTCAACAAACATGAAGCAGGAGAGGATGACGTTGTAAGAACGATAGGATCAGCTTCAGTTAATGTTACACAAATATTGGAAGTACACTGATTGTCATCAGTAACATCAATACAATAGGTACCACCAATCAAGTCGGATGCTGTCGCACCTGAACTCACATTCGGAATCCATACATAAGTATAGTTTCCTGATCCGCCGGATGCACTTAAATCAATGCTTCCATCGGTAGCGCCATTACATCCTACATTAGTATGTGTTTCAGTTACCAGAATAGCAGTAGGCTCATTGATATTAACAACAACCTGCGTTGAACATGTACCATTGGAAATATCAACTACATAACTTCCGCCGGATAATCCGCTTGCAGAATTTGTCGTACTCACATTTGGAGTCCAGATAAACACTTCATTTCCCTGAGCACCTGTAAGTGTAATGGTTGCAGTACCATCTGCTGCACCATTGCATGAAACGTCAGTATGGGATTCAGTTGCAGCCAATGATCCGCTGCTTCCAATGGTAACTTGTGTGAGCGTCCTGCAATTGTTTGCGTCACGTACTGTAACGGTATAATTGCCACCGGATGCTGAAACTGATGTTCCGGTAGAAGGAGGTACAGTATTGGTATAATATGAGTAAGCAGGAGTACCACCGGAAGTATTAATGTTAAAACCACCCGGTGTTCCACAACTAGCATCAACAAGATTTGAAACGGAAGTCTGCATGGCTGTGGGCTCTGAAATTACAACAGTCTGAATTGCCTGGCATCCATTAGAGTCAATTACATATACATTATAAGATCCTGCGCCAAGACCGGAAATTGTCTGACCCACCAACTGACCCGGATTCCATAAATACTGGAATGGACTACTTCCACCCGTCACCGTACAGGTGGCCGTACCATTATGTCCGCCGTTACAACTTGGCTGCGTACTGTTTACGGCTGCTGTGAGTGAGCCCAATGTGATAGAGTAGGAGTAAACCTGTGCGCCGGTACTCGGGCAATTATTATCCCTCACCGTAACAGTGAAAGTATAGGGTTGCGTCCTTGCATCTGAAGGTTGAGTTGCCCAGCAAAAATGACTTGTCGGGCGATTGGTATTGTCAAAAGTAAATGAAGCAGCAGGGATACCGTTGTTCCAGTTTACAGTGAGAATCTGAACGGCATCAGAATCGGCAGAGAAGATATCAAAGCAGATATTTGTTCCTGCACATGCCACCATTGAAAAATTAGATGTTCCGTTAATTCCTGTAAGAGTAGGTAATGCATTTACACATGGAACAGTATAGATTTGAATATCACGCATAACCGTTCCGATGAGAACGCCATTTCTGTATTCCTGTATAAGAACAGCTATCACACCAATTTCCTGAGCAGTTGCATTGAAAATAATATCACCGTTTACAGGGTCAATTGAAATTGCGGGGTTAGAACTGATTGGGTTTAATAATGAATAACCCGGAGCATAGGTTACATCTACGTTTGCAGCATGTCGCGGAATGATAAATGAATAAACCAGTGAATCTCCGTCAGCGTCAATTGCACCATTGTTATATACAAAAGGTTGACCGATGCAAACAAAAACAATCGGGTCAACACTAAACTGAGGTGAGCAATTGTCCACTGTAGAATTGTTCAGGTTGGCATCAATATAAAGATAAGTACCACCCGGATTCTGCAAAGTAGTGATGGCTGTATTTCTGGCCTGAACCTGTGTGCTTATTGTCCAATCTGTACATTGGGCAGGGAATGCAAAATTTCCTGCATACTCCCATTTCTGAATACCCGGTTCTGAACCACCCTGGCATGTACTGAAAGTACCTGTACAAGGATGAGTAATTTCCTGACCTGTTCCCTGAACCGGTGTCAATGTCAGGGAATAACTCTGACCACATGTTACAGATGAAATCTGCACCGTAATTGATGTTGGTGCTGCGATACCGGCGCAATCTCTGTAAAGGGTAAAGTTAATTGTGTAGTTGTTACCTACTCCGTGACAGTAAGTAAGGTTACCACCGGCTGCGTGGCTGGCATAAGTACTTTGAGTACCTAAGATGAGTGCCAACGCTGCAATAAAAAATAGTTTTAAAAATTGCGACTGGCGATTGAAGTAATTGTAATTTGATTTCATAGAAAATAGATTAAGTTAATTATAATAGTACAGTATTAATTTCAAGGTCGTTCCGCAGCAATGAGTTTTGCATTCTTGTGCAGAAATATATAGTATTCATAAAACAGTTCACTCTAGAAAAAAATTAAACAACTAATAAATCAATGTTTCAGGTCACAATAATACATATTAATATGCTTATCGCAAAAGTTTTCCGTAAAAATATCAGCGTGTAAATTTTCAGGCCTTATTCTCAATAAGGGTATTCACATTACTTGGTGAAACATGTGTTTTGTTTGGTGAATGCAGTGAATCCTGAAATTCAATACGGATGTTATCCAGAACCTTGACGCCGAGTAATCCGCCTGCATTCGCTCCATTAAGTGCAAGTTCAAGCAAACCTTTTTCATTGAACAGACAAACAGGCTCGCCACTTTCAACATCAGTGTAATGGGTCAATACTTTCTTGAACTTACAAATGTGATTACGGACTATTATAGAAAAATTCCGCGACCCAACCATTTCATAAAACAAAGCATGCGTAATATTGGAAACAATATTCTGAAAAGAATCAATATATATAATTGATCCGCGAATTGAATCCTGGTCAAAAGATGGAGTGGAGTTGATCACACTGATCAGTTCCTCTACCGGTGAACAAAATTTTTCCGGATGAATTCCACTGGTCAGAGAGCAAACGATTTCTACAATTCTTTCGTTGATCTCATGCTGAGGAGAAGCAGGATTGATCCCGGTCTGGTAAACTATTTTTTCTGCATCATCAAGGGTAAGCGAGAAAATGCCGTTGTCATAACCAATGAAAAAGTGTTTGTTACAGGAAATTAAAAGATACCCATTCGATTTATGGCGCATATCATTTCCCTTTACTCCGACAAAATGAACCGTTCCTTCAGGAAATTTTTCAAAACAATTTTTCAATATGAAAGAAGCCTGTAAAATATCAAAGTGATCCACGTCATTTGAAATGTCAATCACGCTGGCTTTTGAACAATGAGTCGCCAGCATCCCTTTGAATGAAGCAAGATAATAATCCTTGTTTCCCCAGTCTGTGGTTAGTGTAACGATGGGCATAAAACAAAAACAGTATTGTGGTGTTGATAACTCAGTTTTCTACTCCTGTCAAAAGTAAGTATTATTAAATAGGTTTGAATCGATTTTACACACAACTTCTACAAGTGCCTTGTCAATAAGGCATTCCGGAGGAGTTTTAAATACATAATTCATTGAGCGAAGTAATTATTCCCATCGACACTTTCAATCCGGTTGAGTTTTTTGGTGTTAACGACAGTAACCTCGACGTCATAAGAAAAAATTTTCCTGAACTTAAAATTGTTGCCCGTGGCAGCGAAATTAAAGTACTGGGGGATGAAAAAAACATCCACCTGTTCAGCGAAAAAATAAACCGGCTGATTCAGCACTATCAGAAATTCGGAAGCCTGACTGCTGATAATGTTCAGCATTTTTTGTCGGACAAAGCAAAGGAAACCAGTGGAAACGGCATTCCACCAACTGATGTATTGGTATTCGGACAAAATGGAATAATGGTGAGGGCGAAAACTGCCAACCAGAAAAAACTGGTGGAAAGCAGTGATAAGAATGACATCGTTTTTGCCATCGGTCCTGCCGGTACCGGTAAAACATATACCGCTGTTGCCCTTGCAGTTCGCGCGCTGAAAAACCGTGAAATAAAAAGAATCGTACTTACCCGGCCTGCTGTGGAAGCAGGTGAGAACCTCGGATTTCTTCCCGGCGACCTGAAAGAAAAAATTGATCCGTACCTGAGACCGTTGTATGATGCGCTTTTTGATATGATTCAGGGAGAAAAAGTGAAAACTTATCTTGAAAGTGGCGTCATTGAAGTTGCACCACTTGCATTTATGCGCGGCAGAACACTTGACAATGCTTTCGTGATCCTTGATGAAGCACAAAATGCCACAGAAAACCAGCTCAAAATGTTTTTAACCCGGATGGGACCCACTGCTAAATTTATTGTGACGGGTGATATCACTCAGATTGATTTGCCTAAAAACCAGCCTTCCGGCCTTGTTCAGGCTATCCGTTTATTGTCTTCAGTAAAAGGAATTGATTTTATTTACCTCAACGAAACGGATGTGGTGCGGCATAAACTGGTGAGGGAAATTATTGAAGCCTACAATAAATAGGTTTTCTTCAAAGTCAATTGCCACCATGTTTTCATGGCATTTGTGTATTTTATTCTACCACGCCATTAACTTGTGAATCATGGAAAGTACACCGCTATCATCGGGGAAAATCACATTGTCGCCGCTTTGATAAACAGACGTATTTCCTTTTCGTAAAAATTTAACATGCACCGGACATCCACAGGCACTGTAAATAAAAATAAATTCTTTTACCGTATTGTTTTTCCAGTAATCATTGACTGATGCTTTTGTTTCATTCAGTTTGCAGCTGAAAATGTTAGCCGGGTTTCCGCTTCCGTCAATCGTATAGAATTTATCCTTTTCGTTCTCCCGTTCAATATAAATGTTGAGTTGTTTCTGTGCGGCTACTTTTGTTCCGTCAGCCTTGGGATATATTTTAGAATTCCACAATACCTTTCCGGTTGAGGCAAGAACCAGTTGCGCACCACCGGCTTTCTCAGAACTGATGTGCATTGAAATGTGCATTCTTCCGTCAGGCATCTTATTTCCAAAAGCATCGAGTATTGCAAATGTTCTTCCTTGCCCGTCGAAGGGCTGGTACTTTCTTTCAATATGAGTCAGCGCATCAGCAATTGATTTGACCGCAGGGCCGAAATTTTCTTCTATGGTAACCATGACGGATTCCTGCAGCATCATGGAATCGGGCTTTGCACCGGGTTGTTGCGCTTTCATAGCACTAAATGAGAAGGATACAAAAAATGCCAATAGCAAATGTTTCATCCCGCAAACCTAACAGAAATGCATGAGTAAATTATTAAATAATTGGACGCTGTTGAAGGTGGCAATCCTGAGCAGTTCACTACTTTAGCCACCAGAAAAGAAAGAAATGTCATTCTCAAAGCAAGAAATAGATTTTAATGTCCCGAATTCAATACCTGCCATTGTTTCAAATTACCTGGAGCGCAATGAATTCTTGAAACCGTTTTACGACCGGTTTCCCGACAAAAATGGTTTTCAAAAAATTATTGAAAACCGGAGAATGTCTTCATCTCACAGAAAAGTGCTTGTAGAAGTCCTGAAGGAACAAAATAAAAGGAGTGAAGATTTGGTTATCAACAATATTGATTCATTGTTGAACGAAAATACGTTTACTGTTACAACCGGTCATCAGCTGAATCTTTTTACCGGACCGTTATACTTTATCTATAAAATACTTTCGACAATAAAACTTGCGCAGTGGCTTAAAATATCTTTTCCCAAAAATGACTTTGTACCGGTGTACTGGATGGCAAGTGAAGACCATGACATCGCAGAAATAAATCACACCTCAGTATTTGGAAAAAAAATATTGTGGGATACGAAAGCTACCGGTGCTGCGGGTAAAATTAATTGTGATGGTATTCAGGACTTGATTCCGGAACTGAAGTCTGTATTGGGTGAAAGTGAAAATGCCGATAAAATTATCGGGCTCCTCACGTCAGCCTATGCTAAGGAACATTCGCTTTCTGATGCAACGCGGATTCTGGTGGCGGGGCTCTTCAGTAAATACGGACTTGTTATTTTGGATGCTGATGATGTCCGACTGAAAAAACTTTTTTCACCTTCTTTGGAAGAAGAAATATTGAATCAGTCATCTTTTGTCAAGGTAAATGAGTCTAATTCTTTTCTGGAACAAGCAGGGTATGGCGTTCAGGTGCATCCAAGGGAAATTAATTTATTTTACATCTCGGAAAATTCAAGGGAAAGGATTGTAACCGATGACGGAATATATAAAGTAGTTAACACTGAGAAGAAGTGGAGCCGGCAGGAAGTGCTGGAAGAATTAAAAAACCATCCGGAAAACTTCAGTCCGAATGTCGTGTTGCGCCCGCTATACCAGGAAACGATTCTTCCAAATATTGGCTATATCGGCGGACCCTCAGAGATTGCTTACTGGCTTGAGTTCAAAGCCATGTTCGACCATTTCAAAGTCAGCTTTCCGGCCCTCGTACTTCGCAACAGTGCAATGATAGTTGATAAAGTTTCAGCTGAACGCCTTGAGAAACTTCATATCCCGGCAGAAGATATATTCCGATCGTATGATGAATTGGCAAAGGATTTTGTGATGCGGAATCAGGATTCTGTTTCTATCAAAGATGAAGTTTCTAAAATGACCTTGATTTATGATTCCCTGATTCAAAAGGCCGCTGCTACTGATGTTACCATTGCAAAGTCGGTAGAGGCAGAAAAGCAGAAGCAGCTTAATTCATTAAAGGTACTGGAGGAAAAAATCATCCGGGCCGAAAAGAAAAAGCATGAAGTATCTTTACAGCAGATTCAAAAACTGAAGGACAGATTTTTCCCGGGCGGAACGATGCAGGAAAGAGACGAAAATTTTATTTCATATTATCTGAAGTATGGAGATTCTTTCTTTGATAAACTTCTGGAACTTTTCAATCCCATTCCATCTCAATTTCTTTTGATCCGGGAATGAGATCACAATTTTGTCCCCGGAAGATCTGCCCTGATATTATTTAATGATAAATCTCAAACCACATGCCCGAAATTGTATTTTCGCGCCATGCATGAATCCATTCTTATCGTTGATTTCGGTTCCCAGTTTACCCAACTGATTGCCCGGAGGGTTCGGGAACAGAACGTCTATTGTGAGATTCATCCTTTCAACCATATGCCTGACATTGATGCTTCTATTAAGGGAGTTATCCTTAGTGGCAGTCCATCCTCTGTCAGAGATGCCAATGCGCCTTCCATCAACCTGGAACATCTGAGGAATAAGTTACCTGTTCTCGGAGTCTGTTATGGTGCCCAATTGCTTGCTTCCGGCAGTGGGGGAGAGGTGATTCCTTCTAAAATCCGTGAATATGGCAGGGCCAATCTGAAAATGATTAACAGCAATTGCGACCTGCTAAAAAATATTCAGCCTGATTCAACGGTATGGATGAGCCATGCTGATACCATATCAAAAGTTCCCGAAAATTTTGAAGTAGTAGCAAGTACAGCCGACGTGAGAGTAGCTGCTTTTCAGATAAAAAACGAAAAAACTTTTGGCATTCAGTTTCATCCGGAGGTCACACATTCCGCTGATGGAAAAAAACTGATTGAGAATTTTGTAAAAAATATTTGCGGTTGCAAAGGTGACTGGACACCGGCAGCCTTTATTGAAGAAACTGTTGATTGGCTGAAGTCTCAGTTAAAGGATGATCAGGTTGTACTCGGTCTGTCAGGGGGTGTTGATTCTTCAGTCGCTGCTGTATTGCTTCATAAAGCCATCGGAAAAAATCTGCATTGTATTTTTGTAGACAACGGTTTGCTTCGCAAGAATGAATACAACAAAGTACTGGACTCTTATCAACACCTTGGATTAAATGTAAAAGGGGTTGACGCTAAAAAAGAATTTTACTCTGCACTTGAAGGATTGAGTGATCCGGAGCAAAAAAGAAAAGCCATAGGCAAAACGTTTATAGATATCTTTGATCAGGAGTCTCATTTGATACAAAATGTAAAATGGCTGGCCCAGGGAACGATTTACCCTGATGTGATTGAATCTGTTTCTGTGAATGGACCGTCTGCAACAATTAAATCGCATCACAATGTTGGTGGATTGCCTGATAAAATGAAATTAAAAATTGTGGAGCCACTCAAATCTCTTTTCAAGGACGAAGTCAGGAATGTGGGAAGGCAATTGGAAATTGACGGAAATATTCTGAACCGTCATCCGTTTCCGGGCCCCGGACTTGCGATCAGGATACTTGGTGAAATTACAGAAGAGAAAGTGCATAAGCTTCAGGAGGCAGACGATATATTTATTGAAGCCCTGAAAGAAAATAATCAATATGAAAATGTATGGCAGGCCGGTGCGATTTTATTGCCCGTACAAAGTGTCGGCGTGATGGGTGATGAGCGGACTTATGAAAATGTAATATGTCTGCGCGCGGTAACTTCCGTTGACGGCATGACTGCAGACTGGTGTCACTTGCCATATGAATTTCTTGCTGATGTATCGAACCAGATTATCAGGCGGGTGAAAGGTGTGAACCGCGTAGTGTATGACATCAGTTCAAAACCACCTGCAACAATAGAATGGGAATAAAGAAACTCAATATGAGTAGTCAGAAATTATTTTTTACTTTCTTATTTTTCCTGTTTGCGACAGCATCATTTGCGCAACGGGATGAACTTGTCCGTAAGGATACCATGCAGGTTCAGTGGATAAAAGGATCGAAGTTTTACCTGTACAAAGTTTCCAAGGGTGAGACAGTTTATTCGCTTACAAAGAGATTTGGTGTTACTGAAGAAGACCTGTTGAAAAGCAATCCCGAGTTGAAAGAAGGATTAAAGCTAAAAATGCAATTGCTGATTCCTGCGAAACCATTGGCTAAAAATACAGAACCCGAAAAAAAATCCGAGGATAAAAAAAATGCCAGAAGAGAAATCAGGGTTGGATTAATGCTCCCGGTTAATATCTGGAAATGTATGATACCTGATTCTGTTTATGCAGATTCCATCCACAAGGCCTTTGATGACGAATCGCTTTCTCAGATCGAATTTTACGAAGGGGCGATGCACGCTGTTGATTCTCTGGCATCATCCGATTTAAGAATTCATCTTGAACTTTACGATACTGAGAATGATACTGTGCATGTGGGTCAGTTGTTGAAAAATCCGATGATGAAAGCGCTTGATTTCATTATTGCCACCGGAAGCCAGGAAATAATTTTCCGGCTGAATAAATTTTCAATTGCAAATAAGATTGTGTTGCTGACGCCTGTGTTGAATGCGTCGGAGGTGATGAAAAATAATTCACTGGCGTATGCCTTGTCGCCGGGCTCGGTTATGCAATGTTATGAAGCGGGGAAAATTTGCGCCGGGAAATTCAAAAGATCAAATGCCATAGTTGTTAAATCAGGTGCATCAAGAGAAAATGACAGGTCGATTGCATTTATCAACGGATGGAATGAAAATTCAGAAGTGAATTGCAGGAGTATAGATTATTCGAAAGGTGAATTTAAGTTTCTGCTCGCATCACTTGTAAAGGGCGCCAATAATCTTATTTTTATTCCTTCCTCCAATGAGGACTTCGTCAATTCAATTGTCACCAAGCTGAATGATACCACGGACGTTTACCGCATTTCGCTGATCGGTATTCCAACCTGGCAATCATTCGGCAGCAATGATCCCGCAGCGCTTGAAAATCTTCACACACATCTTTTTACAGCGTCTGTTCTTGATTATGAAGATGGCGCCACGATTCTATTCAGAAAATTTTTCAGGAATGAATATCTGACAGAACCTTCTGAATCGGCTTACCAGGGGTATGATGCAATGATGCTGATTGGAAAAAGCAAGCCGGGAGATATGCCCGGGCAGGAAAAAATACAGGATCATAATGGCTTATATTCTCTTTACCGTTTTAAGCCCGAAAATGGAATGAATGAAAATCAATTTATTCGTTTCGTACGGTACGAAGGTTATAAACTTGTTGAAGCCAAATAATTATTTCAATCTGCTGTATGATTATTAAAGGAGAAATTGCTTCTGTATTCCGGGTTATCCAGGACAATATCTGCAAAGGACTGGAAGGGGTAGACGGCAAAGCAAAATTTATCGAAGACAAATGGAATCGCAGCGGCGGCGGCGGCGGAAGAACCAGGGTAATACAACACGGAGACGTATTTGAAAAAGGCGGGGTTAATTTTTCAGAAGTTTTTGGCAAGGCTCCCGGCTTTATGTTGCAGGAAAATGGAGATAATTATAATACTTTTTATGCCACCGGAGTTTCCATTGTCATTCACCCGATTAGTCCGATGATCCCGATTATTCATTTGAATATCAGATATCTTGAACTGGATGATAAGAAGCGATGGTTTGGAGGTGGAATTGATCTGACGCCGGTTTATTTTAAAGAGGATGACGTCCGGTTTTTTCACAGTCATTTAAAAACGGTATGCGATCGTTTCCATTCTTCATTTTATCCGGATTTTAAAAACCGTGCTGACGAGTATTTTTTCATCAGGCACAGAAATGAAACGCGTGGTGCCGGTGGGATATTTTATGACCATCTGGAAGCGACACAGGAAAATTCAATGGAGAAGATACTTGAATTTACGAAAGCCATCGGGGATTCATTTATTCCGGTTTATACTGAACTTGTAAGGAGAAACCGGAATAAAAATTTCGGTGAAAAGGAAAAGCAATGGCAATTGATCAGGAGGGGTCGTTATGCCGAGTTTAATCTTGTTTATGACCGTGGTACGCGGTTCGGGCTGGAAACGGACGGCCGTACGGAATCAATTTTGATGAGTTTGCCACCAGTGGCTGCTTGGGAATATGATCATCAGCCTGACGGAGAAGAATTAAGAACGCAGCAGTTCCTCAGGAAAGGAATAAACTGGGTATGAGTATTACCGGAATATGGCTGAAAAATATTTAAACAATACTTTTAAAAAATACACAGGCATACTATATTTGCGAAACAAATATTAATCAGATGGAAAACAATCACGAATCAGCGCACAGCGAAAACAGTAAAGGAATCTGGTACACTTATTTTGGTGAATCAGGTGCATCCGTAGTTGCATTTTTATATATCACGGTAATATTTTTCTGCATCTTTTCATTTCTGCGCTGGGGTTAAATTCAATACCTGTTACTTTGTAATTTTTCTGATTTTGGCTACATAGTTTGCGTCTTCGGCGTAATAACTTCCAAGAAAGGTCAGGTACTTTTCAGTGAGTCGAAAACACTGATCCTGCCAGAGTTTATAGTCAGCAACACAATCGGCCCACGTTTCATAAACTGCGAAATTATTTTTCTTCGCATATTTTTTCAGTTCAGCCTGTGTACCTTTAATAATCGTGTCTTCGTCAGGTAAGTAAATTCCAATGGCAGTCGTGGTACGCTGACACGGAAACCGCATACCGAGGAGATTGTTGGCACGCTTGAACAGGAATGAATTGAAGTGACCGCTTTCAATGATGATCTGGGCATAAACTTCATCCGGACAGATAATTCTATTCTGCTGAATTTCGTTCTTAAGATTTTCCTCAGTACAAATCAGCGGAAATTTCTGCTTATGAAAATACTCAGGTGTAGTCCGGGACTCAATATTGGCAACAGAACTATAATCGCTCATACAGAAACAGAGTATAAATACAATTACAAGGGTAGCTGTAAAGCGTTTGATGAACTTAGTACCGTTCAATAGAGTCGGAGCAAGATAATTTGTGCAATCCGGATTCTTGCAGACCGAAAACTGATTTTCGGTTTTGTAGTGTTTGGAATGACAACAACAGGTTCTCATGACTTATAAATTTTAGTTTTCGCTTTCTACACATGGCTGTGTTGTAATTTTCAAATACAAAGAAAGCCCGGGAGTGGTGAATCCGGGTTTCTATTTGGTGAACGGGCTAACCATATGTGGCTAAACCCCGCGTCAGTAGCGCGAATGGCCCCATTTGGGCGCCCAATTAAATGCCCCTTTCTATCTATAATTAACATTATGTTAAATTGCTCCCTGCCATCTCACAGACTTGATTTTTATTAAAAAAACTATTTCTCATTTTTAGATGAGTTTTTTTTAGGGTGAACGGTGGCGAAAATGATAGTAAGTTTGGTATTAATCTTTTTTTATATTTTCGCCACCGTTCACCCCACCATAAAAACCAAGTCTCAAAAACGGTTTTAAAAATGGGCAACAGCCCCACGCCTTTAAGGGCGTAAAAAGATAAGCAGCCAAAACCCACCCTACGGGTTAAAATGATGTCATGGACAATATTTCAAGAGTCATATTTACTCCATTTTTTTCTAAAGATTTTTCCCTTGAAATTAAAGTTAAGATACACCAACCACAACCATTTGGTGAGAAATTATTTATCAAGCCATCTATTCATTGGGACGAAAAAAACAACAAAAGGGCAATCCTACAACTTGGGACTATTTATAGATGGATTGATATGTGGGATGTAATGGTTACAGAGGCAAAAGTTCATAATTCTTATAATATGGAAATTTCAAACCCTGATTTTTTTAGGATAAATCCACCAAATGAGGATTTTATATACCCATTTACCTTAATGATTGACGATCTTCGAGAACAGGTTAAAAAAGAAAGCCAGTCACTTCCTGTTGGGTTTGATATTAAACCATATTCTGAGGGTGAAATTCTTGAACTTATCAATGAGGCCTTTTATCCAAGAATTTGAAACTCCAACTACTGTATAATTAACGGGCGTTAACCCCGGAAATAAAATATCTTCTGGAAAGAATAGTTTTGGGGTTATATTTTCAGCAGCCAACAGCCGCCCATTTTTAAAACCGTTTTTGCGCTCCCGCTCTCCGAATCCCTTGTTTAAAATTTCTCTTTCATGTTTTCACAATAGAGAATTTTAAAGCTGAATTTCAACATAATCTTGAATTATAGTTCTTTCCCTTCGGGCGAACAACATAATTAAGACCATTATGTTAAATTACTCCCTGCCATCTCACAGTTTTTTAGCTGTTGCGCCACTTGTGACAGGAAGAACTTAGGGAAAAGGGAATTGAGAAATTGGTGCAACAGCTAAAAAGCCTAACACAAAAAGAAATAAGGTCCGGCCTTTTATCGGCTCAATCAGCTATAACCAGTTTTTTCATTTCAGCGTGTTCATTGTCGCCGGTAAGTTTCACGTTGTAGATTCCGGCGGGAAGTTCGTCGCGATGCAGAATAATTGTTTGCCCGGAAATATTTACCAGCTGCCTCACCTGCTGCCCCATTGAATTGTAAACCGTCAGTGTTGCATTCTGCATCTGGAAGTCTGTCCGAAAAATTGCTTCATTTGAAAATGGATTTGGCGAAATAATTATTGAACCGAATTTATCCGAAGAATTATTAATTGCAATCGTATTTGAAAATGTATGCTGACCGTTGTAGTCTGTTTGCTGAAGCAAATAATAATTAACTTTCTCTGTCAGGTTTTCGTCAGTATAAGAATAGTTGAGCACGTGTGAACTGTTTCCTGCTCCATTTACAGTTCCGATGATTTGAAAATTATTTCCATCAACCCGTTTAAGGATTGTGAAATAGCTATTGTTGACTTCACTTGCAGTAACCCAATAAAGGATATTTTTTTTACCGGAAGCTGTTCCTGAAAATGAAATTAATTCGATAGGAAGTGTTGAAGAAGTTACCAGGCAACCTGAATAATCAATTTCCTCCTGTGTTACTACCCAACTGTCGTTGAGTAATGCTGTTGTATTATTTTGGGTGCAAAGTGAATAGTAAATCCAGTTATTGGTTTGTCCCGCCTTGAAATGGTTATATGAAATCCAGTGACACAACAACGGATATTTAGTCCGTATCTGATTAATCAATGTTGAATAATCATATGAAAAAGGATTATTGGTTGCATTTTGTTTTTTCGGTCCGAACTCAGCCAATCCGATAGGTTTTCCCAATGAAACTACAGATGAATAATTTGGAATATCAAGGGTGTCATTATAAACATCAAGCCCTACAACATCAACATAATTTGAACCGGGATAATAAAACACCTCTGTTTTAAATGCAAGGTTTGAGACATTACTTTCTCTTGCACTCGGAGTATAATACCATAAAATGTTATGAAGATTTTTCGTGGTGGTCAAATAATCAAAAGTATACTGCCACAATGCTGCGAAGTCGGATGCAACAGGTAATGTCGTGGATTTTGAGCCCCACCAAAACCATTGTCCGTTCATTTCGTGAAATGGTCTGAAAAGAATTGTAACGCCTGAATCCTGCAACTGTTGAAAACCCAGCGCGATACTATCAAGCTCTTTATTAAAAAATGTATTTGCCGGATGCCCGTTTGTCACGATGTCGAGGAGGTTATTCGAACCTGTCAGATCACCTGAAAATCCTCCGGTCCATGGATTTTTCCATGAAAGCATTACAGCAATTAAACCTCCCTGATTAAAATAATCAATAAGTGGTTGATTAACGGGTCTAAGATTTTCGATTGCTTTATAATATGGACTAAAATGTTCCCGCACATAATCAGTCCCAATTATTCCAACCCATTTATTTGTCTGGTTGTAAAGCGATGTGATAACGGTATCGAATTCCGAAGCCGGGGTATTTGGCAGTCCCCTCCAATTCATCCATTGACCACTGATAACTCTATTGTCTGGTCCTGATGAGAGACCGCTGATGTATTGCAGAATGCATTTCGTTTTTGCGTTAGCCAATGGATCGGCCGTCTGAGAATAAGAGGAAGAAAAAAAAATCAGACTTAAAGAAACGATTAATTGCCCCTTTAGAAGTGTCATATTTGCCTTCATCTTTGCAGGTGTTAATGTGTAGGTCAAAGTTATAATTTAAACTAATAGCTGCAGAAACAATTTTCACGCCTCACCCCTCTCTTCCAAACCGGTGATTTCCGGTTTGTCAGTTCGGATCTACATCCATCATAATAGCGATTGAATGATTTGCCTGAGATTTATTAAACCCGACAATCTGTTCGCGTAAAATTTTCTTGATCTTGCCCGTAGATGCTTCTCTTTCTATTTTAATGAGGACTCTTCTCAACCATAAGTTTTTTATTCTTGCAATTAATGGTTGATGCGGACCGATCACCCTGTTACCAAGTTTCGCCCTGATTCCGTCAGCAAATTCAAAAGATTTTTCATGCAGAAAATCGTTGTCCCTGTGCTTCATTACAATTTCAATTAATCGCGTGTGTGGCGGATAATTAAATTTTTTCCTCTCAAATAATTCACGGCTATAAAAGGCTTCGTAGTTATGCTGAATGACAAGCTGTATTACCCAATGATCCGGTTGATGCGTCTGAATGAGTACCAGTCCACGTTTCAATTTTCTTCCTGACCGACCGCTTACCTGACTCATTAGCTGATATGCCCTTTCATGTGCCCTGAAATCAGGGAAGTTCAGCAGTTGGTCTGCGTTAATGATACCTACCGTTGATACATTATCAAAATCCAGTCCTTTGGTTACCATTTGTGTTCCCACGAGGACGTCAATTTTTCTGTCTTCAAAATCCGTAATGATTTTATGATAGGCATTTCGTGATCTCGTTGAGTCAAGATCGAGCCGCATGATTTGCGCATTAGGAAAAAAAATGGAAATCTCTTCTTCAATTTTTTCTGTACCGAATCCTTTGATCTGCAACTGATGATCTCCGCATCGCTGGCACGTTGCAGGCGGGTTTGCTGTATATCCGCAATAGTGACATTTCAACTGGCCTTGTTGCTTGTGGTACGTCAGCGTGACGGAGCAATTTTTACATTCCGGAGACCAGGAGCAATTGGCGCATTCCAGTACCGGGGCAAAACCTCTTCTGTTCTGAAAGAGAATGACCTGTTCTTTATTTTTCAGGGCATTTCCGATACCTTCAATAAGATCCGGCGTGAAGTGCGACTTCATTATTTTTTTTCGCGTGGCTTCTCTTACATCGCAAACTTTGATGACGGGCATTTCCATTCCGCCATAGCGTTCAGTCAACTGAACGAAACCATATTTATTTTCCTTTACATTAAAATAGCTTTCCATGGATGGCGTTGCAGAACCCATCAGTGTTTTCGCTTCAAACATTTTTGCAAGAACGAGTGCCGAATCCCTTCCCTGGTATCTTGGGGCAGGATCATTTTGTTTGTAGGAAGAATCATGTTCCTCGTCAACGATTACAAGTCCGAGGTTTGAGTAAGGAAGAAAAAGTGATGATCTCGCACCAAGCACAATCTGCGCTGATTGTTCCCCTTCAAAATCCGGTTTGAAATTATTTACGGCCTTCCATACTTCAACCCGTTCATTACTGTTTTGTCTGGAATGATAAACGCCGACAGCATTACCAAAATGCTTCCTGAGCCGGTTAATCATTTGGGTTGTGAGTGCTATTTCGGGCAACAGATACAATACCTGTTTTCGCTTTTTAATTGCTTCATCAATGAGGTGGATATAAACCTCTGTTTTACCTGAAGAAGTAACTCCGTGAATGAGCACAACATCCTCTTTATCAAATAATTTTCCTATCTCTGTAAAGCATATATTTTGAGCATTACTTAGGGTTGGAAAGTCAGAACGGCTGATATTTTCCTTCAAAATCCTGTCAACAAAAATGGTATTTTCTACCAGGATTTCCTTTTTAACCAATGCGGAAATGGCGGCAGCATTTACATTTTCCTTGCTTAGTAAATCCCCTTTCAGGATGCTTTCTTTTGAATTCTGATCATAGAAAAGCTTCATGAAAATCATAAACGTCTCCAGTTGTTTCGGCGAACGTTTTTCAAGTTGTTCGAAGGCTTCCCGGAGAAGCTTTTCATCCTTCAACCTTTCATGTAATGAGATCTGCACTACCCGTTTCGGTTTGTAGCGCACATTCATCTCCTCTGCCATGAGCACCACTCCCCTTTCAATCATATCTTTTAAAACCGAGTGTGGCGATTTTCGCTGCAGAATTTTGGCGACTTCCGTTACGCTGAGTTCATGTCTGATGAGCAATGCTTCATATATCAGGTATTCAGGAGAAGAAAGTTCTTCGTGGTTGTGATTGTAATCGGGATTCAGTATAACCTTTGATTCGCTCTGCAGTTTGAGCCCGGCCGGCAAAGCAGCATTCATCACTTCACCGATATGGCACAGGTAATATGCTGCAATCCATTCCCAGAATTTCAGTTGTTTTTCATTGACGACAGGATCTTTATCAAGAACACTTTGTATTTTTTTGACGGCGTACGTTTCAGGAACAACGTGATGCAATTTTCTGACTATTCCTGAATAAAATTTTTGTTTGCCGAGCTGAACAATTACGCGCTTTCCTACGACTGCATCACCCATGAAGTCCTCCCCTACCTCATACGTCAGCAGATTCGGAAGTGGCAATGGTAAAATTACGTCGGCGAAAAGGCGCTCAGCCATAAAACGAAAGTAAGTTGAAAATCAGAATAAGCAGAAATGGAACAGGAATTTGTTAACCTGCGAGCATCGCTTCAAATTTATTGAGCGTTGGTTTGGTAACATGAACCAGTGGAAGGCGAAGAAATTCCGAACAAATGTTCATCACACTTAGCAGTCCTTTCACGCCTGCAGGATTTCCATCAACAAAAATTGAATGGATCATATCAATGTGCTTGTAATGCAGCTTTCTTGCTTTCTCAAAATTTCCTTCAAGTGCTGACCTTACCATCTCAGAAAAATCTTTCGGAACAGCATTGGCATAAACGGAGATTACGCCATCACCGCCGCATGCGATCAATGGCAATGCCAGTGCATCATCACCGCTGATCACGAGAAAGTCTTTTGGTTTTCCTTTGATTATTTTCATCGCCTTCTCCACATTGCCTGATGCTTCCTTTATACCAATGATGTTTTTGATGTCGTGCGCAAGTTCGAGTGTGGTATCTGCATCCATGTTACTTCCTGTTCGTGCAGGAACATTATAGAGAATAACCGGTACGGGTGCTGAGTTGGCAATTAATTTGTAGTGCTGATATATTCCCCGCTGAGAAGGTCTGTTATAATAAGGAGATACCGAAAGGATAGCATCAATACCACTGAAGTCGATGTCCTCCATGTTGTGCAGGATTTCCTGCGTATTGTTTCCTCCCAATCCAAGCACAACAGGTACGCGGTCTTCATTTACTTCAATGACAATGTCGAGCACAGCACGCTTTTCATCTTTGGTAAGCGTCACTGACTCGCCGGTGGTACCCAGTGGCACAAGGTATTCGACGCCACCATCAATTGCACGATCAATTAATTTACGGAATGCTTTGAAATCAATACTGCCGTCTTTGTGAAATGGTGTGACGAGCGCCACTCCTGTTCCTTTTAGTTTATTGACATTCATCTTGATTTTATTTTTCTGAGGAAATCCTCCGCCTGTTTAATAAATTGTTTTAGTTCCGTTTCCGGTTTTGCCTCAATCATCATATCGTAGCAAGGTACGCTTGAAATGTCAAACCTTCCCACCCTGAACCTTGCTTTTGATACTGCGGCAATATAGCGAAGTGGAAATATATTGTTATCGGATAGGTTGAGTACGATGTCAAATGGTTCTTTAATAAAATTGGAAACTTCCTTTGAAACGGGAAACAACTGCCAGTTCAGATTTTTACGGGTGAAGAAATCAAGACCCAGTTGTGCAAACTGATTCATCGGCAGCACTTTTTTATTTACGTATCCCAGTGCAAGTACTTCCTTCTGTCGCGACCTGATATCCTTTACATACTCCTTTACAATTTCAAAATTTCCCGGCTCAGTAGCATCATACAGCAGTCCAATGTTTTTTGCCGCATCGAAATTAACCGTCTCATGACCGTTTTTGTTTTCGGTTACTTCCCGTCTGAATCTGTAATCAGCAATTGCATTCCGAAATGTATCAATAAACATATGGAAACTACTTTAACATTTTTTCAAATTCACTTTCATCAATAATTTTAACCTTGAGTTTTTTCGCCTTTTCAAGTTTGCTGGGACCGGCTTCCTCACCTGCGAGGAGAAAAGAAGTCTTCGCACTAACGCCGCTTTGATTTTTCCCCCCGTGCTGTTCGATCAGGACCTTGATTCCATCGCGACTAAAGTTAGTAAACAGTCCTGACACGACAAAGGATTGCCCTTCCAACTTGCTGCTTAACTTCTTAGGTAACGCTGATTCTACAATACTCATCTTTAAACCTGCATCACGAAGTTGCGAAATCATCTTCACGTTTTTTTTCTCATTGAAAAAGTGTTTTACGCTTTCCGCAATTTTTTCACCGATCTCTTCTGCTGCAATGAGTTCTTCTGCAGTAGCATGAATAATGGCGTCAATGCTTTTAAAATGCATGGCGAGCTTTTTTGCGACTGTCTCACCTACATACCTGATTCCGATTGCATACAATACCCTTTCAAAAGGAATTGCTTTAGATGCTTCTATACCGGCGAGAATATTCTGAACTGATTTTTCCTGCAATGATATTTTTTTCGGCTTCTCCCCTTCTTCATTGACAATAATTTTCTCAAGTCCGATAAGCTGATCATACTTCAGTTGATAGAGATCTGCAGGTGTGCGGATCAATTCATGGTCAAAGAGCATTTCTACTGTTCCTTCTCCCAACGAATCAATATTCATGGCCTTCCGCGAAATGAAGTGCGCAATCTTTCCTTTTATCTGGGGAGGACATCCTGTTTCATTGGGACAATAATGATTGGCCTCTTCTTCTTTGCGAATCAGGTCCGTTCCGCATTCAGGACAAACGCTGATATATTTTATCGTTTTCGAATTTTTTTCCCGCTTTGAAAGATCAACTGATGTAATCTTTGGAATAATCTCTCCTCCTTTTTCAACAAAGACAAAGTCGCCTGAATGCAATCCCAGCTTTTCAATCTGATCAGCATTGTGCAAGGACGCTCGCTTTACGGTGGTGCCTGCGAGGAAAACGGGTTGCAGATTTGCCACAGGTGTGATGGCTCCTGTTCTGCCAACCTGATAACTTACAGAAATCAACCCGGTTGAAACACTTTCTGCCTTGTACTTATAAGATATAGCCCACCTCGGACTTTTTGCGGTATAGCCAAGCAGCCGTTGTTCTTCAAAGGAATTAATTTTTATTACGATGCCATCAATTTCAAATGGTAGTTTTGTTCTTGCTTTTTCCCAGTGATCAATGTACTGAAAAACCTCCTCAATATTTTTACAACGCTTCACGTGTTCGGAAATCCTGAATCCCCACTGCTTTAATTTCTGGAGCGAATTAAAATGTGAATCAATTTTCAAATCATCTCCCAGGACAGTATAAAGAAAACAGTCCAGGTTTCTTTTGGAAACAACTTTTGAGTCCTGCATTTTAATGGTGCCGGAAGCTGCGTTGCGCGGATTCTTCAACAGCTTCTCAAAAATTTCCTCCTCATCATATCCGTCTTCAGTCATTTGTTTTTCAATATCCTTATTGATTTTTTCAAATGACTTCAGCGGCATATATATTTCACCCCTGACTTCAAATTCATCAGGATAATCTCCGTCAGGAAGTGCGAGGGGAATGCTGCGAATGGTTTTTACATTGGTGGTAACTTCATCTCCCTGCGCTCCGTCGCCACGGGTAACAGCGCGGAAAAGTTTTCCATTGCGGTAAATAATTCCGATGGAGAGGCCGTCGAATTTTAATTCGCAGACATATTCATAGTTGTGATCGAGCGATTTTTTTATCCGCTCATCAAAATCTTTCAGCTCATCACGGGAATATGTATTTCCCAGTGACATCATCGGGTATTTATGTTTTATGGAGTTGAACGATTTTGTGATCTGTCCTCCGACTCTTTGAGAGGGGGATTCAGGTGAAAGAAACTGAGGGTATTCCTTTTCGAGCTGAATTAATTCTTTGAGCATCTGATCAAATTCATAGTCGCTGATCACCGGCTGATCCGACACATAATAGTTGTAATTGTGCTCGTCAAGTGATTTGGACAACTGCTCAATTTTCTTTCTTGCCTGATTTTCTGTCATATTGTAAAAAAGGGAGCGAAAGATACTACTTGAAAAGTGGATTGAAAACAAGGGTAGAACTTATTTCTTTCCTGGCACTAAAAGACTCCGTGTTCACAATATTATATCACAACAGGGCACTGATGCACGGAAGAAAAATCAGGATGATGCTGATTTTACAATTCGCAATTGAATGAATGATTAAAGTATGTCACTGTTGACGGTTTATGACTTATTATTCCGGTTTAAACACATCCTCCCTTTGGACGCGATGCTTCCTCAGGCTATACCGAGTTACCGGTATATTGTTCCGACAGTACATTAAAAAAAAAGCAGCCACATGATAGAATCAGTGGCCGCAAAAGGGATATATTTCTTCGAGGGGGGGATTTGCGCTCTGAAAAAAAAGTTATCCTGCAAACAACTAAACAGAGTTACAACCCTTGATAGAAACATGGCAAAAGTGTATTTTAAGTCTCCGCTGTGCAATAGAACATCTGTACTATTTTTAGCTGAAGTTGGACAATTTCATTAAACTTTGCTTTTCTTGCATCTCTGTTTAGTTTTTTCTTGCATTAATTTATGCCCTCTTACCGAAATTTTGAATCCATTTTATCTGGACGAAAAACGCTTTCTGCTTTAAGATTATTTCTTCTTGATCAGATTACCGGCGGTATTTATCTTTATGATAGAAAGAGAAGTAAACTTCTTTTTCACAATAAGGAGTTTGAAGATCTCACCGGTGTTTCTGAAATTGAATTTAAGCAGCGAAATCTTCAGCCGTTTCTGGATTTACTTATACCTGCTGATATTGAAATGATCACAACCAGAGCATATCCAAGGATAAGGGAAATATTATCGAGAAAAGGTGAAAGTGATTATTCCTTGCTTAAATATTCCATGAATTATCGGATTAAAATAGCGCCCGGAAAGTTTAAACATCTTTTTCACCAGTCTACGATATTGAAAATTGATTCCTCTCTTGAACCTGAAGTACTTTTGGCCCATATTTCAGATATCAGTGAATACAAAAAAGATACGGCAATGTTATTGGTCGTAACCGGATTTGAATCAGCCAGAAAAAAATGGAAGAAACTTTTTGAAGAAAAATTTGTGCATTATCCGGCAGGACTGAGTTTACGCGAGAATTCGGTAATGAATCAGATATTATCCGGTCAGTCGCAAAAGGAAATCGCAAAAAAACTTCACATTAGTTATTTCACAGTCCGTGCCCATTGCAGGCATATACTTGAAAAAACCGGTTGCCGTAGTATCAAAGACCTGAAACAAAAAAGTCTTGAAGAAGGGTGGTCATAAAAAAATCCGTTCCATCTGAAGTATCAGGTTGAAACGGATTCTATTTTGAGTTTGATTTCTTACTCGATTTTTATACTTGACTCCACTGTAAATTCAATTCTGGCTTCATCACCAAGAAATTCCAGATTTGGTTTTCCGATTCCAAAATCATTCCTGTTGATCACTGCTTCTCCTTCAAAAGTATAAACCTTTGTTCCCCATGAAGTCACTTTTTCTCCAAGGTAATTAAACGGAACAGCAATGCTCTTTGTGATTCCCTTGATTGTAATTTCTCCATTCAGAGAATAATGATTTCCATTACTGAATTTCTCATCTATGCCATTTGTTTTCAAAATAATTTTTGGATACTCAGAAATAAAGAACCACCCTGTATCACGCATGTTTTCATTTCTGCTTTCGCTTCCAGAATTGATTCCGGCAGCATTGAGCTGAATAAATACAGAAGATGTTTTCGGGTCCCCGGTCATGATGATCATACCTGAATCAAGTGGCATTCCGCCATGCGCTTTTCCCATCCAATGGTTAATAGAATAAGACACAAAAGAGTGACCTGCGTCAACAGGATATTCTCCACTGAGTGATTTAATGTCAGCATTAGGTATTGCAGCCTCATTGGTTATAACTCCGGCATGATCTATTTTACCATCACCACCTTTATTTAGCAAAGGAGCTATTACAAGTGAAACAATCGCTGTAAGCTTAATCAGGATATTCATAGACGGTCCGGAAGTATCTTTAAACGGATCACCGACAGTATCTCCGGTTACAGCAGCTTTGTGTGGTTCGCTTCCTTTGTAATACATTTTGCCATCAATCTCCACTCCTTTTTCAAAACTCTTTTTTGCATTGTCCCATGCTCCACCGGCATTGCTCTGGAAAATAGCCATCAACACTCCTGTTACAGCCACTCCGGCCATTACAGAAGCAAGTACCTGGGCACCGTCATTTCCAAAGCCAAAACCGATAATGATTGGAGTAGAAATGGCAAGGATTCCCGGCAATAGCATCAAACGTAAAGCTGCAGAAGTTGAAATCTGGATACACTTGTCATAATCGGGTTCAACTCCTTCTTTGCCTTCAAGCAAACCTTTAATCTCACGGAATTGACGACGAACCTCAACAACCATAGCGTTGGCAGCGCGACCAACGGCACGCATTGCCAAAGCAGAAAATAAAAACGGAATCATACCGCCGATAAATAAACCGGCAAGCACTTTCGCGTTGGAGATATCTATTACTTCAATTCCCGTAATTTCTTTAAAAGCAGCAAACAAAGCGAGTGAAGTTAAAGCAGCAGATGCGATTGCAAAACCTTTTCCTATGGCAGCAGTTGTGTTACCCACTGAATCGAGGATGTCAGTTTTTTCACGAACTTCTTTTGGTAAATGACTCATCTCAGCAATACCACCGGCATTATCGGCGATAGGCCCGAAAGCATCTATCGCTAACTGGATTCCCGTTGTAGCCATCATACCTGAAGCGGCGATAGCCACACCATAAATTCCGGCAACACTGAATGATGCGATGATACCGCCTGCAAGTACAAGGATTGGAAGTGC
Source organism: Bacteroidia bacterium (assembly GCA_038206355.1). Classification (GTDB taxonomy): domain Bacteria; phylum Bacteroidota; class Bacteroidia; order AKYH767-A; family 2013-40CM-41-45; genus JAPLDB01. Next base: position 93,504 of record JBBRAY010000005.1, on the reverse strand, counting down.
AGTAGAAATCATTCCCACGCTTAATCCGCTGATGATATTTGTTGCAGCACCTGACATGGATTGACGCGCAATGGTCATCACAGGATTCTTGCCCATGGCACAATAGAACTCAGTAATGAGACTCATCAATGCACCTACGATCAATCCGATGACTACGGTATAGAACACGTCAACGTTTGTATATTCAATTCCTTTAATAGAAAAAGTAGATGGAAGCATTGCAGTGATTACAAAATAACAAGCGATAGCAGTGAAAACTATTGCACCCCAGTTACCCATATTCAATGCCCGCTGAGGGCTTCCGTTTTCTTTTATGCGTACAAACCAGGTACCTACAATTGAAAAAACCAATCCAACGATTGCGATAATCAATGGAAGTATAACGGCAGACATACCACCAAATTGATCAGGGTTATTATTGCTCATGACAACTGATGCACCCAATACCATTGTTGCGAGGACAGTACTAACATAGGAACCAAAAAGGTCAGCTCCCATGCCTGCAACGTCACCTACGTTATCACCAACGTTATCAGCAATTACGGCAGGGTTGCGTGGATCATCCTCAGGAATTCCTGCTTCTACCTTACCAACGAGGTCAGCGCCCACGTCAGCTGCCTTTGTAAATATACCGCCACCAACGCGTGCGAAGAGCGCAATACTTTCTGCTCCGAGGGAGAAGCCGGTTAACACTTCAAGTACCCTTTTTAACGGAGCACCGAGTTCAGCATTGCCGTTGAACATGTGTTGAAATAACATGAATAATAAACTGAGTCCCAGAATACCAAGGGCAGCCACGCTGATCCCCATTACAGCACCTCCTGAAAAGGAAATACTCAATGCTTTTGATAAACTGGTTCTTGCAGCATTGGTCGTGCGAACGTTAGCTTTTGTCGCTACGCGCATACCGATGAAACCGGCAAAAGCGCTAAGGAAAGCGCCGGTAACAAAAGCAAGAACGATGAGTGGCGATGAGGTCTCCGCATCAGCAGTGATACCGAGCATGATGCTAACTATTACCACGAAAACAGCAAGAATTTTATATTCAGCTTTAAGGAATGACATGGCACCGGTTGCTATGAATCCCGCGATTTGCTTCATGCGGTCAGTTCCTGCATCCTCTTTTGAGATGCGAGCGGTGATAATTGCGGAGTAAATAAGCGCCAAAATTGCAATTGCCGGCACTGTGTAGATCAACATATCCATATTCTGAATTCGTTAGTTGTTATTGGTTAGTAATAAAAATAAAAAAAGCCCTTTGGTTTTTTAAAAAAGGGGTGCAAAGGTATAATTTGGGGATAACTGTGCAAGGGGTTGTTTGAAAGAAAAGGCAAAAATCGAAAGTCAAAAATCAAAAACTGCATGCCCCTTTAGCAGTTAATAATTGATGTTAAGAAAAAGGGTAAATAAGTAATTATTAACTTTCACTACCCACCTTTGCTCAATTCAAATAATAACTGCATCTTCGCGTCCCTTTTCAAAAAGCCAGCGGAGAATGGCTATCCTGACATGACTCAGGAAAAGGCAGAAATAACCATCAAATAACAAAAATTAAAGCAAAATGCCAGTAAAAATTCGTTTAGCACGTCACGGTAAGAAGCACCAGGCTTATTACCATATCGTGGTAGCGGACGGTCGTGCTCCGAGGGATGGTAAGTTTATCGAAGTCATCGGTAAATACAACCCCAACACGAACCCCGCAACCATTCACATTGACGATGTGAAAGCCATGGAGTGGCTCAGTAAAGGCGCACAGCCAACTGATACCGCCAAGGCAATTCTCTCATACAAGGGAATCACTTTCAAACGCCACCTTCAGCGTGGTATTGAAAAAGGTCTGATGACACAGGAACAGGCCGATGAGAAATTCCAGAAATGGCTGGAGGACAAGCACAACAAAATTGAAGAGAAACGCGCGCGTTTAGCGGGTGAATCTTCCAAGACAATGGAAGGACGTCTTGCTGATGAATCAAAGAAACGCGAAGTCATTGCTGAAAAAGTGCGTGTAAAAAATACGCCTCCACCGGTTGAAGAAGTACCGGCAGTTGTTGAAGGAGAGGCTCCGGCTGCGGAAGCACCTGCTGAGGGTGAAGCGCAAGGATAAACAGCTGTCATTGGTCATTAGTCATCGAGAAATGCGACCAACAGACAAGAAACTATAGACAAGAAAATAAAATCCGTTCTGATGTCAGGACGGATTTTATTTTGCCGGAATTCTTTGTGAATCTTTGTTCCCGATAGCAATCAGAAATATTTATTCCCATAATTTATTTTTTTGAATGAAGAGCGAAATGGCTTTTAAAAAAATCGGATTCATCAGTAAGCTGAATGGTTTTAGTGGTGAGCTCGTGCTTGCAACAAATGAAGATGATTTTTTTGATGAAAAATTTTTGTTCATCAGCATGGATGGAATTGAAGTTCCTTTTTTAGTCGTTGATATTTTTGAAAAGGGAGGAAATGTTATTGTTAAATTTGAAGATATCAATGACGAACATAAGGCACAATTGTTCCTGAAAAAAAATGTTTTTAAGGAGCAGAAAAAGTCAGGAAAAAAGGAAAAACATCAATTCGATTCTGCGAAAGGATTTCAAGACTTCCGTATCATCGACGCTGTCCACGGCGACCTCGGACCAATTATCAGGATCGATGAATTCCCTCAGCAGGAAATTGCAGTTTGCAATGTTAAAGGCAAAGAGGTTTTGATTCCGCTCAACGAAGATTTTATTGATTCCATTGATGAAGACGGAATGTACATCCTTATGACGCTTCCGGCCGGATTGATTGATTTGTACATTGAGTAAAAAAAAGTATTAAGTAAAGAGTATTAAGTAAAGAGTATTAAGTAGTGGTACTGTACTTCATTTGAAATTATTGATTTGTCTTAATACTTAATACTGCCGTCTTTGTTCTGGTAATTAAAATATCAGTACTCAAATAAAATTTGTAGTGGCTCAGATTGAGAGATTCCTCATTGCATTTATAATGACATGATATTAATGATGTTTGTGGCGGAAGAGAAAATTTGCGGCTCGGAGGCAAATTTTCTCTTCCGCCAACTTAATCAGCAACCTAATTGTCATTCCGAATGGAATGAGGAATCTTTAAATCCAATACGAGCCACTTTCAAAAAATCATTGATTTGTCTTACTACTTAATACTTCTTACTTTGGACCTTCCTTTTTTATGTCCGAAACTACCTTTCGTTTCAAACAGTTTACGATTCATCAGGATAAGTGTGCAATGAAAGTGGGCACTGATGCGGTATTGCTTGGCGCATGGGTAAATGTAAACGGATCAAAAAAGATTCTCGATATCGGGACAGGAACAGGAATAATCTCCCTGATGATCGCACAAAAGTCTTCCGGGATTATTCATGCTGTGGATATTGACGAAGGAGCATTTCTGCAATGCAAAGAGAATTTCAGAATATCTCCGTGGTGGGAGCGGCTCCTCCCCTTTCATATTTCTTTTCAGGAATTTGCCGGGACAACAAATGAAAAGTACGACCTGATCGTAAGTAACCCACCCTACTTTCATCATGCATCCAAACCACCGGAGGAGCTTAGATCACAGGCAAGGCATCACGACCAGCTTACCTTTGAGGATCTGATTCTCGGAACAAAAAAGATATTGACTTCAAATGGCAAACTGTGTGTCATACTCCCCATAAAAGAAGGAATGGAATTTATGGACATCGCCATGCGACATGGTTTATTCTGCGAGCGGATGCTGAAAGTAAAAACGAAACAGGACAGGCCTGAGAAGCGGGTGATGATGGAATTCAGTTCACGCTTTGGCGTGATGGATGAATCCATAATTATTATTCATGATGCCATTGATCAGTTCAGTAAGGATTACAGAGAACTGACGGGAGATTATTATTTATAACTCCTGAATTATGAAACAGACTTCTTTGGGGTAACCCCGGCCATTTTCCTTAATTCAATTACAGCGTAGTGCATTCTTCCTACACAGGTATTGATATTAATCTTAAGCAGTTTTGAAATTTCTTTAAACGACAAACCGCCATAATGCCGGAGGATAACTACTTCGCGCTGATGATCAGGGAGGCGTTCAATCATGCGTCTGACGTGCGCAGTTTTTTCGTCCTCGATGATTTTATCCATTGGGCTTGCCGTTTTTTCAGGGATGATGTCAAACGGACTCCATTCATCTGTTTCACGAATCATCACCTTGTTTTTTTGTGTCCGGAAATAATCCAGCACAATGTTGCGTGCAATGCACATTGCCCATGGCAAAAACTTCCCCTGCTCGTCGTAATTTTGTTTACGTAAGTTGGTGATAATTTTGACAAAGCAATCCTGGAATAAATCTTCTGCCAGTTCGCGATTTCTCACAAGGTAGAAGATCACAGCATAAATCCGGTCTTTGTACCGAACTAACAGTTCGGCAAGAGCGTGGTCATTGCCTTTCTGGTAGGCGTGGACGAGTTCCTCGTCAGTCATCAGATGTGGATTGGACATAGTGTTTCCGCTTTAATGGTTAAAGTGATAAGAAGCTCTGTTGCCAGAGTGAAAACCGTAAAGTAGAAGTTGACTATAGAATAACCGCGTTTAAAAATTAATCTGAAAATATAGAGTATAGTTTACTCGATGGGCGGTTGTATTATTTAAAAGTTTTGTCAAATATAAATGGTAGATTCTTGGTTTGCAAATTTATTTTCAGAAATCATTAACAAATGTGGGGTGAAATCTTACACAAGCATATATATAGTAAAGGGTGATTACCCGCTTCTATTTGTATTTTTGTCAAAAATCAACAGATGAAGGAATATCAGGAAGTAAAAAATTATGTAGGAGGAAACTTTAAAAATGGAACCTTAAAAACACTTGATGTATTAAGCCCATTATCGGGATTAAAGATATCCACTGTCCCGTTGTCATCAGCAAGTCAGCTTGATGAAGCCGTTAAATCCGCTAAAGCAGCATTCCCTCTTTGGAGCGCCATGCCAATAAAAGAAAGGGTTCAGGTTTTTTACCGGTATAAAAATTTGCTGGAAAAAAACATTGAAGAACTTTCTGCATTGGTCCATATTGAGAATGGAAAAACGATGGATGAATCAAGGGCGGAAGTGGAAAAAAGTATCGAGCTTACTGAGTTTGCCTGCTCTCTGCCCCAACTGATTTCGGGAGAATTACTTGAAGTAAGCAAAGGTGTTGAATGCAGGGTTGAACATAAACCACTGGGTGTGGTTGCATCCATTGCACCTTTTAATTTTCCGAATATGGTTCCACACTGGACCATTCCGAATGCTCTTGCATTGGGAAATTGTATGATCTTAAAACCAAGTGAGCAGGTTCCTATATCTTCTAACCGGATTGCTGAGCTATTAAAAGAAGCCGGTTTACCTGATGGCGTATTCAACATTGTAAATGGCGACAGGGAAATTGTGGAAGCCATTTGCGATCATCCTGATATTGAAGCGGTGTCATTTGTCGGCTCAACGAAGGTTGCAAAAATCGTTTATATAAGGTCGACATCAAATCTTAAACGGTGTGTGGCTCTTGGTGGTGCAAAAAATCATCTCATCGTATTACCTGATGCACATCCTGACATGACAGCAACGAATGTGACTGCAAGCATGAGTGGATGTGCGGGTCAGCGATGCATGGCTGCAAGTGCAATGGTTGCTGTTGGCGAAATGGATTTAATTGTGAGTAAAATATGTGCAGAGGCGAAGAAAATTATTCCCGGAAAAAATTTAGGAAGTGTCATCAGCAAAGAAGCAAAAGACAGAATAGAGCGATACATCACAGAAGCAGAAAATGCAGGTGCGAAAGTGCTTGTTGACGGCCGCAACTGGAAAGTTGAAGGACATGAAAATGGTTTTTATGTTGGGCCAACAGTTATTGATTTTGTAAAACCCGATATGGCCATTGCAAAGGAAGAAGTATTTGGACCTGTGCTTGCAATCATTCGAGCCAAAGATCTTGATGAAGCCATAGCTATCGAAAATTCATCGCCTTATGGAAATGCGGCTTCAGTATTCACACAAAGCGGTGGACTAGCGAGACAAGTGATGGATCGTGCAAGTGCGGGGATGATCGGCGTCAATGTGGGTGTCCCTGTTCCGCGCGAACCATTTTCATTTGGCGGATGGAATGACAGCAAATTCGGCGTGTGTGATATCACCGGTAAAAGTTCTATTGAGTTCTGGACGAAGTTGAAGAAGACAACGGTAAAATGGAATCCGGAGGGGAAGACGAACTGGATGAGCTAGCAACGAAGAACGAATATCCAATGCATACGAGTATACGAAGTACGAATGAAAACGAATTAAGAAATACCAATTGAGATTATTGATAAGCATAAACTAATTTAATATCAGATGGAAATAGAATTAACCGTTACAGAGAGAGAACAGATACTTCGGAATAATTTAGACTACACCGTATTCTCATGGAGTAAGCAGTCGGGATTAAATCCGTTGAATATCAAAACTGCTAAAGGAGTTTATCTTTATGACAGGAGCGGAAAAAAGATTCTGGATTTTTCATCTCAGCTTATGAATATGAACATTGGTCATGGGCATCCCCGTGTAAAGGAAGCGGTGATGAGACAGATGGATGAAGTTAGTTTTGTTCATCCGGGAATGATTACCGGTGCGCGTGGCGAGCTGGGAAAAAAACTTGCTGAAATAACTCCGGGCTCTCTAAAGAAAACATTTTTCACCAATGCAGGAGCTGAAGCGATTGAAAATGCAATCAAGTTTGCAAGGCTCTATACGGGAAGACATAAAATCATTTCTCTATATCAAAGTTATCATGGCGCGTCGTATGGTGCAATGAGTGTTGGTGGTGACCCGCGGAAACTTCCGCACGATGCACAGCAGTCACCTAATTTTATTCATGTAGAGAATCCTTACTTCTACCGTTGTCCATGGAATAGTAAAACGCCTGAAGAATGCACAGAGAACGCCATTGCTCATATGGAGCGTATAATTAAATACGAAGGCCCCGGCAATGTTGCTGCAATATTAATGGAAGGTGAAAGCGGCTCCAGTGGCTGCATAAAATATCCTCCGGGATACTGGAAACGGGTTCGTACGCTGGCAGATCAGTATGGAATATTACTCATTGCAGATGAAGTGATGAGTGGTTTTGGAAGAACGGGAAAATGGTTTGGCGTTGATCATCATGATGTGGTTCCTGATATCATGTGTTTTGCAAAGGGATTGACATGCGGATATATTCCCCTCGGTGGAATGATTATTAAGGAAGAACTCATTAATCATTTTAATGACAAGCCGCTCCCGATAGGCCTCACCTACTCTGCCCATGCAGTCGCTTGCGCTGCGGGCGTTGAAGTTTTGAGAATTTATGAAGATGAGAACCTGATCGAGAATGCTTATAATATGGGAACTTACATGACCATTCGGGTTGAAAAGATGAAACAAGAACATGCGAGCATTGGTGATTTTCGCACTACCGGTTTACTTGGTTGTATTGAGTTGGTGAAGAACAGAAAAACCAAAGAACCCATGGCACCATGGAACGCATCGCCTTCAGAAATGGAAGTTATGAATAAAGTAAATGCCAGGCTTGTGGAGTTGGGACTTTTCACTTTCGTCAGATGGAATTATATTTTTACTTGTCCGCCCATGTGCATTACAAAAGATGAAATGGATGAAGGGCTGGATATAATTTCAAAAGCAATTTCCGTTGCAGATGATTTTTGCAATTAGTTCTTTTAATTCTAAAATAAAATACCTTTTAATTCGGTTTCCTGAGGGATGAAGAATTTGCAATTTGTACCCTTTAAAAAAATGTGGTATGAAAAAAAGCAGTTTAATTCCGGAAGGAAAAATTATTGATAAAATTTATTTTATCAGGGGACAAAAAGTAATGATTGACAGAGACCTTGCGCGTTTGTATGAAGTTCAAACAAAAGTTTTAAAGCAAACTGTGAAGAGAAACAAGGAAAGATTTCCTGCGGATTTTATGTTTCGGATGTCACCATTGGAATTCCGGAATTGGAGGTCACAATATGTGACCTCCAATTCATCTGACAAAATGGGGCTTCGCTATGCGCCGTATTGTTTTACAGAGCAAGGTGTGGCGATGCTATCAAGTATTTTACGCAGTAAAAAAGCAATAGATGTCAATATCAGAATTATAAGGGTATTTACTAAAATGAGAGAGATATTGGCATCAAATAAAGATATATTGTTGAAGTTGGAAAAACTTGAGAAGAAGGTAAACGATAGTGACACTGATATTCAAACAATTTTCAAAGTACTAAAGCAGTTGCTGCAAGCTCCAAATCCACCACGTAAAAGAATTGGCTTCAAACCATAATCAGAAAACTATATGACTGATGTGAAAAATAATTCAACTTTATATAGTGAGGACCTTGCTCCTGTTCCACAGGAAAAGAGGACGTGGAACACATGGAACTATGCCGCACTCTGGATCAGCATGAGTTTGTGTATTCCAACTTACATGCTTGCCAGTTCGCTCATCTCAGGTGGAATGAACTGGTGGCAGGCCATTCTCACCATATTTATCGGCAATACAGTGGTGCTCATTCCGATGATATTAAACGGACATGCCGGAGCGAAATACGGTATACCATTTCCTGTATTGGCCCGTGCGAGTTTTGGGGTAAAGGGTGCCAACATACCTGCTATGCTTCGTGCTATTGTTGCTTGCGGATGGTTTGGAATTCAAACGTGGATTGGTGGTTATGCCCTGTACCTCATGTTTAAGATATGGTTTCCGTCGTTTGAAAATTTGCCACAAATATTTCCTGATTCATTCGGATTGCAAACAGGGCCCGCTATTTCATTTTTCATTTTCTGGTTGTTGAATATGTATATTGTTTACCTTGGCGTAGACAGCATCAAAAAGTTACTTGTCTTCAAAGCATTTTTTTTACCGATTGCGGCACTTGCACTTTTGTTCTGGGCCATCAATGCAGGAAATGGTTTGGGTCCGATACTTTCTCAACCTTCTAAATTTGCGACCAACGCTGAGTTCTGGAATTTTTTCTTTCCGGGATTAACAGGGATGGTTGGATTCTGGGCTACACTCTCACTAAACATTCCTGATTTTACGCGGTATGCAAAAAGTCAGCGTGCGCAGATTACCGGTCAGGCCATAGGGCTTCCACCTTCTATGACCTTATTTAGTTTTATCGGAGTTGTGGTTACCTCTGCAACATTAATTATTTACGGAGAAACGATCTGGGATCCATTGGTCCTTGCCGGAAAATTTGAAAGTAAATTTCTGGTCAGTGTGGCAATGATTGCAGTGGCGATATCAACGCTGGCTACCAATATTGCAGCCAATATTGTAAGTCCGGCAAATGATTTTGCAAACCTTTACCCGGCGAAAATAAATTTCAGAATGGGAGGATATATTACAGGCGTAATCGGAATATTAATTTTCCCCTGGAAACTGATTTCAGATCCATCAGGATATATTTTTACGTGGCTCATTGCATATTCCAGTTTACTGGGACCCGTCGGAGGAATTATGATTGCTGATTATTTTTTTATCCGGCATAAAAAATTAATTACAGACGATTTATACTCTCATCAGGGAATTTACAAGTATAGTAATGGTTTGAACAGGATTGCGCTCATCGCACTGCTGGCAGGAATCATTCCCAACATTCCCGGCTTCCTGCTTACGATAAATGTCATTTCAAAAGATATTTTTCCGGAATGGATTTCTCATCTTTACAATTATGCATGGTTTGTAGGGTTTGCTGTTTCGTTTTTCACATACCTGATACTCATGCAACAAAAAAACCGGAATTCCAATCAACAAATCAATCACTCAACTATTTAAAATCTTATGGATGAATTTTTAAATGAAGCAATTGCCGAAGCCAGGCAGGGAATAACTGAAGGAGGAATACCGATAGGATCTGTACTGGTGCGATTTGGAAAAATAATCGGGCGCGGGCATAACAAGCGTGTGCAGGATGGCGACCCGGTTACACATGCTGAGATTGATTGTCTTCGAAATGCCGGAAGGCTTGGCAATTATAAAAATGCTATCCTCTACTCTACCCTCATGCCTTGTTATCTTTGCGCTGGTGCTGTTGTTCAGTTTGGAATCAAAAAAGTTTATGCCGGAGAGAACGAAACGTTTGCAGGTGCAAAAGAATTTATGGAGTCGCATGGAGTTGAAGTAATCAATCTTGAATCAGAAGAATGCAAGCAGATGATGCGCAAATTTATTTCGGAGAAGCCCGAACTTTGGAATGAAGACATTGGCGAGTTATAATTTTTCCTATTTTTCAAGTCTCAAATTGAAACCATGTCATTACTGATAACCAACGGTAGAATTGTTACCTCATCTGAAGATTATATTGCTGACATTTTTATTGACGGCGAAGTAATCTCTGCCATAGGGAAAAATCTGAAAATAAAGGCTGATGTAACCATTGATGGTTCCGGCAAAATGATTTTTCCCGGGGGAATTGATCCGCATGTTCACCTTGACATGCCATTCATGGGAACCTTTTCAAGTGACAATTATGAAACCGGAACACTTGCAGCATTGCATGGGGGAACTACGATGGTGATTGACTTTATTCTTCAAACGCAAGGCAAATCACTTCGTCATGCATTGGTGCAGTGGCAAGGAAGAAGCAATGGAAATTGTTACGGCGATTATTCATTTCATATGGCCGTTACCGATTTCAATGAAGATACAAAAAAGGAAATTGTTGAAATGGTTAATAATGAAGGCATCACTTCTTTTAAAACATTCATGGCTTATAAAGGTGCACTGATGATTGATGACAGGCAAATGGTAGGTCTGATGAATGAAGTAAAAAAGTGCGGAGGGATGGTGACCGTTCATGCAACCAATGGCGACATGATTGATTTTTTAATCGCAAAGCACCGTGAGGAAGGGAAATTGTCTCCTCTCTATCACTACCTCTCTCAACCTGAAATTACAGAGGCTGAAGCCACAGGAAGATTTGCTGATATGGCGAACTACACGGGCTGCCCTGCATACGTTGTCCACATGACCTGTGAAGGCGCACTCAATCATATACGGGATAATGAAAAAAGAAATCAAAAAGTTTATGTTGAGACCTGCATTCAGTATTTAATACTTGATGCAAGTTTATATGAAAAGGATTTTGAAGGCGCGAAATGGGTGATGAGCCCTCCTTTGCGTGAGAAGAAGGACCAGGCCACTTTATGGGCCGGCATTAATCAGGGTACGATTCAGGTGGTGGCAACTGATCATTGTCCTTTTATGTGGGAGCAGAAAAAAATGGGAGAAAAAGATTTTTCAAAGATCCCCAATGGACATCCTGCCATTGAAAACAGGATGGAATTACTTTTCAGCGAAGGCGTGCAGAAAGGAAAAATAACATTGAATAAATTTGTAGAAGTAAGTTCAACCAATGCAGCAAAAATATTTGGTATGTTTCCGAAGAAGGGTTGTGTTGCTGTGGGAAGCGATGCTGATCTTATAATCTTCGATCCAAATGAAGAACATACCTTGTCAGCAAAAACCCATCACATGAATGTGGATTATTCAGGTTATGAAGGATGGAAAGTAAAGGGCAAAACAAAAACAACAATTCTCAGGGGTGAAGTTGCCGTTGACAATGGCAAAGTGAAAATTAAAAAGGGATATGGGAAATTTGTGAAGAGGAATAAAATTTCAGGTATAATATAGTCGCGATCCCGATAGCTATCGGGATCACGAATTAACACCAGGCAATAGCAGTTTGAATTATTGAAATTAATGGCAAAATAAATTAATATGCGAAAAATAAAATCAGGATTAATTCAAATGTCTCTTCCTAAAACGGAGGGCGAGGGAAGTATAAAGGAAATTGTGGATGCAATGATTGCAAAGCACATTCCTTTTATCGAAAATGCAGGTAAGGAGGGCGTTCAAATACTTTGTCTGCAGGAAATATTTAACACGCCTTATTTCTGTCCGGGCCAGGATAAGAAATGGTACGAAAGCGCTGAAACAGTTCCCGGACCAACAGTTGAACTGATGCAGGAGTATGCGAAGAAATACAACATGGTAATCATCGTTCCGGTTTATGAAAAGGAACAAGCAGGAGTTTTATACAATACTGCTGCTGTAATTGATGCCGATGGAAAATATCTTGGGAAGTATAGAAAGAATCACATTCCACATACTTCAGGTTTCTGGGAAAAATTTTTCTTCAAACCGGGTAATCTTGGTTATCCTGTTTTTCAAACCAAGTATGCAAAGGTTGGTGTTTACATATGTTACGACAGGCATTTCCCTGATGGTGCAAGATGCCTGGGATTGAACGGAGCAGAGATCGTTTACAATCCGTCAGCCACTGTAGCGGGACTTTCACAATACCTCTGGAAGCTGGAACAACCCGCCCATGCTGCTGCCAATGGATACTTTATGGGATGTATCAATCGCGTCGGAGAAGAAAAACCATGGAACCTCGGAAAGTTTTATGGTACCTCCTACTTCGTAGATCCCCGCGGACAAATTTTTTCACAGGCATCAGAAGACAAAGATGAATTGCTTATTGCAGAATTTGACCTCGATATGATTGAAGAAGTGCGTTCAACATGGCAGTTTTTCCGCGACAGAAGGCCGGAGACTTACGGAAAATTGGTGGAGTTGTGAAACAGCAGCAGTTTAGAGCGGCAGTAGGCAGGAAAAACAAACTTGATTAGAATCAAATACCCAGTTACTTAATTACTTCGTCACTTCAAAAATGTCAGAATTTAAATCGCCAAAAACAGAAAAAGAATTTTCCGAAAACTTCGCACAGGTCAAACCACTGATGAGCGAAACGGAAGCTTACGTTGAAAGTTCGCGCTGTTTATTTTGTTATGATGCGCCATGTGTAAATGCATGCCCTACAGGAATAGATATTCCTCTTTTTATCAGGCAGATAAATTCAAAGAATGAATTTGGTTCGGCCAAAACAATTTATGAATCGAATGTTTTCGGATACGCATGCGGAAAGGTTTGTCCGACGGAAGTGCTTTGTGAAGGCGCGTGTGTATACAATCATTCAGATGTAAAAGCAATTGAGATCGGACGCCTTCAGACGTTTGCGACAAGCAAGGCCATTGCCACGAACAAAAAATATTTTCAGATTGGAAAACCGAATGGAAAAAAGGTTGCCATTATCGGAGCAGGCCCTGCAGGAATAAGTTGCGCATGTGAACTCCGTCTTCATGGATTTGATGTTGACATTTTTGAAGCAAAATCAAAACCTTCCGGACTCACGGTGCATGGTGTAGCGCCTTATAAAATCACCAATGAAGAAGCACTCAATGAAATGAAATATCTGCAGGAGCAATATGGTTTTCATATCACGTATGAAAAGCCAATTGTTACCAAAGAAGAAATTTCCAATCTGGAGAATAATTACAATGCCATATTTATCGGTATCGGATTAGGAAAAACTTCTGCGTTGAAAATTAAAGGGGAAGATCTTGAAAATGTAATGGGAGCAGTTGAATTTGTAGAGCAACTTCGAATGAATCATCATAAAGTTTCTGTACCGCAAAAAGTTGTCGTGCTTGGCGGCGGAAACACTGCCATGGATGCAGCGAGTGAAGCTGCGAGGATGGGCGCTGAAGTAGTACTTGCATACAGAAGGTCAAAAGGTGAAATGCCCGCTTATGCTTTTGAATATGACCTCGCAAAAAGCGTTGGAGCGAAGGGCTTATTTAATGTAACGCCTGTTGAGATCACAGGTGAAAATGGAAAAGTGAGCGGGGTAAAATTGAAATCATCGGTTGATGGAAAGGAGACAATTGAAAGTTGCGACTGGGTGATTAAAGGAACCGGCCAATCTAAGCAAGTTGAATTCTTGAAACTCTGCAATATCACATCTGATGAAAAAGGAAAAATAATTGTCTCAGAAAATTATCAGACTTCCAACAAAAAATATTTCGCCGCCGGAGATGCACTGAGTGGCGGACAGGAAGTAGTGAATGCAGTTGCAGATGGGAAGAAAGCAGCAAAAGGAATTTTAGAATCACTAAAGAAATAGAACATTTTAAAGATCAGCGTTAAAAAGGAATCTACAATGGCAAATCTTCAAACCAACTTCGCAGGTATAAAATCCCCCAACCCTTTCTGGCTGGCCAGCGCCCCTCCTACTAACAGCGGATACCAGATCATGAAAGCATTTGATGCGGGATGGGGTGGCGCTGTGTGGAAAACATTAGGCGTTCCTGTTGTAAATGTTTCCTCCAGGTATGGTTCGGTGAATTACCGCGACACGAGGATGATGGGTTTTAATAATATTGAACTGATCACCGACAGGCCACTGCGTGACAACCTCAGAGAGATTGAAGAAGTGAAGAAAAGATTTCCAAATCATGCAGTCATTGCATCATTGATGGTGGAGACCAGAGAAGAATGGCATCAGATCATGAAAGATGTTACAAATGCAGGTGCTGATGGTGTGGAACTGAATTTTGGTTGTCCGCATGGAATGTGTGAACGTGGAATGGGAAGCGCAGTCGGACAGGAACCGAAAGTTTTAAAAACGATTGTAAGTTGGGTGAAAGAAGTAGCAACAATTCCTGTCATTGTAAAACTTACACCAAATATTTCTGACATCACCCGTCCTGCAGTTGCTGCTGTAGAAGGTGGCGGAGATGCGATATCACTCATCAATACCATTCAAAGTATCATTGGCGTTGACATAGATAATTTCGTCCCCTACCCTGTTGTTGATGGCAAAAGTACCAATGGCGGTTATTGTGGCCCGGCAGTAAAACCGATTGCCATGAACATGCTGAAAAACTGTGCGCAACATCCTGCGGTTAACATTCCGATATCAGGTATTGGTGGCATTGAAAACTGGAAGGATGCCGTTGAATTTATTTTACTTGGCGCAGCATCAGTTCAGGTTTGCACAGCTGTAATGCATTATGGTTTTGGAATCATCCGTGAAATGGTTGCAGGACTTGATCAGTATATGGACAGTAAAGGATTTAAGACGCTGGATGATTTTCGTGGTAAAGCATTGCAAAACATTATGCACTGGGAAGACCTGAACCTGAAATATAAAATCGTTGCCGATATTCATGAAGAAAAATGTATCGGCTGTCAGCTTTGCTACACTGCATGTGAAGACGGAGCCCACCAGGCCATAGGACTGAAAGAAAATAGTGCTGACCGTAAACCATATATCATCGAAGAAAATTGCGTGGGTTGCAATTTATGTTCATTGGTTTGTCCTGTTGAAGGATGTATTACGATGGAAAGAAGGGATGACGGTAAAGAACAGCTCACATGGAAAGAAAGGACACTGGCCGGAACGATACCCACAACATTTAACGATGAACTTGCGGGCGGATTACACCATTGGGTGCCGGAACCGGGAGATGCATTGACAAAGAAGAATCCATTGCATTATAAAGCGGTTTTGTAGTATTGTGAAAAATGGTCGATAGCAACCTGACTAATTAATACGATTTTATTCAACATTTTATTGTAAAAATCGTTTGATCATAGCGACTTCTTCTTTCCTATTCTCATTCTGAATCGCATCTTTGCAGGAATTCTAATTTTCACTCAAAGATTGACTGAATTCCAGCCATCATTTTTTAATTTTTCTGACATGAAACGTCTTGCTTTCCTCCTGTTCATTATTCTGTTTTTAACAACCTGTAAAAAGGAAAATGACTCCGCTCAATGGGATGTCAACCTTCTCACTCCAATATTCAAAGCATCATTAACTGTAAATGATATTATCGGTGACTCGCTCAGTCTCACTGCTCCCGACGGGGCTGTAACGCTTGTATTCGACAGCAATATTTATTCGACACCACTTGATTCCGTCTTTCAAATCAAGGATACATTACAAAGCACTATTTTTTCTTCGCCGGGATTTATCACACTGACACCGGGCTTTACTTTTTATTCCCAGCCGAATGATCTGGATCTCGACCTTCAAAATGTGGAACTCTCACAGGCAATCATTAAAAGCGGACATGCACACCTCACTGCAAAAAATCACATGAGTACGGCGGTGGTTTATACGTTTAATATTCCAAAAGCAACACTAAACGGAATCCCTTTTCAGAAAATAGAGATTCTTGATGCTGCGCCTCCCGGTGGAGTAACTGACTTCAATGGACTTTTTGATTTGGCAGGGTACTCACTTGACCTGACAGGAGTAACGGGAACTGATTATAACCGGTTAAGTTATACTGTTACAGGACAAACTTCTACATCAGGCATTACGGTAGATTTAATTCCCGGGGATACTGTTGTAGATGTCACATCAGGTTTTGAGTCGTTGATACCGTTATATGCAAAAGGATATCTTGGGCAAGGTGATGTGTCCATTTCCGGTACGAATAGAATTGGTACAGGCAAATTGCTAAACGGGAGTATTCTCATTGATAGTATCTCTGCAACGCTGACGTTAAAAAACAGCATCGGCGCCGAGGCACAGGCCATACTTACTTCCATGAGTTCTGTGAATGAGAGAACAGGGACTACAATTAATCTTGTTGCTCCGGACTTTGTAAACAGAACATTGAACCTGAATCGTGCATCAGAAACCGGAGCGCCACCATCACCGGTAAACTCTACCTATTATTCTATACAACTTGACAATACCAACAGCAATATCGTTGCACTTATTGAAAATCTTCCTGAGAAACTGAATTACAATCTCAACTTCAAATTAAATCCGCTGGGCAATGTTTCCGGTCATCATGATTTTCTTTATACCGATGAATTATTCGATGCCAATCTGAAAGTAAATTTCCCGTTGCGATTCGCCGCCAGTCAGCTACTTTTTGTAGATACTGAATACATCACTCCCATTACTCCCGGCAATGATGATAATATTGGCGATGGTACATTTAAATTAATTGCCGACAATGGATTCCCCTATGAGTTTTCTCTGCAACTGATCATGCTGAATGAAGCCGGCCAGGCAACCGATTCACTTTTTGTGCCTGATATTATTTCGCCGGCAATGCTGAACGGGAATTTCAGGGCTGAAGGATCAACAAGGACAATCATTTCCATTCCGCTTTCTGTTGAAAGAAGAAAAAGTCTCCTGAATACAAATCGGATTGCCGTAAGGGCAAGGTTTAGTACAAGCAATTATCCCCAACTGCTACAGGTATATTCAGACTATTTTTTGAACCTAAAACTGGTTGGAGATTTTATTTATAAAATACGGTAATCGTGAAGCAGAAGTTATTTTTCTTCTTTATACTTTATTGCAATACCTTGTCTTTCGCACAGACAGATATTGTTCCATTCAGTCATTTCATGAAGGACACCACTCAAGGTTATTCAATTCGAATCAGTGGAAATTATTTCTTCACTTCTGACGCCATCACAAATGGATTTGCCACTGATTATTTCAATGGTAAAATTCTTACCGATGACATGAAGGATGGTGTATCAGAAAATCTTTCCGCAAAGAATATTTTCGCGGCTGAAGCCAATTGGGAAGCTTCCCTTACATTTCATCCTGATACAAACAACAGGAAGGTAGAAGCCATAGTCGGATACAGAAGCCGCTCGCATTCTGATGCCCGGTTCCCTGAAGATTTTTTCAATCTTTTCTTTCGCGGGAATAAGATGTTCGGTGGAAAGACAGCAGACCTTACAGATTTCTTCTTTCAGCAATATTCCTATCGCCAGGTTTTCTTTGGCATTGGGAATGAATTTACATTATCAAAAAATAAAAAAATATATGCCGGAACAGAAATTGCCATTAATCAGGGAATCAAATTTCTGAAAGTGGATGTCGGAAATACAAAACTCTATACCGATCCGGGAGGTGAATTTATTGATGCAGATCTGCACGCCTCCATTTATACTGATGATTCAGCCGCGCAACATCCTTCACGACTTGACGGGACCGGTTACTCAGCAAATTTGTACTTTGAATACGAAACAGAAAGAAGCCTGATTTCGATTTCAGCAGAAAACTTTGGCAATATCCACTGGAATAAATGGAGCACGAAGGTTTCTATTGATTCATTATTTCATTTTGACGGCATTGACGTGCGTGATATATTTGAAATAGGCGACTCTATCCAAGTGAAAGATATATCCCTTGACAGTACTTACTACATGAATTTCATTCGCAATAAATCAGAGCAAAGAATAACAACAAAACTGCCAATGAAAATTTCAGGATCGTATACTTATTTCACAGCAGGACATAAAATATCCACGACGATCGGTGTTGATTTATTATTGAATACCTATTCTTCTATTCGTTACATTCTGGGAGTTGGATATAAATTTAACCGCTCTAACTTCGTAGGGATTACGCTTGTGAAAGGTGGTTACACCGATTTTCATGCAGGAATTAATTACGTACATTTATTTCCGTGGCGGATGAAACTTGAACTTGGCAGTAATTATATCTATCCGATGATTACCTATAAAACAGGAAAAAGCCAGGGCGCTTATTTATCTTTGTCAAAAAGTTTCTGATATGCTGTCCAACATACCAAACATAAAAAATACCGATTCGTCAAACTTCTTTCTGATTGCCGGCCCATGCATAGTCGAAAGTGAGGAAATGACGATGAACATTGCTAAACGGATACAGGAAATTACATCACGCTTAAAGATTCCATTTATCTTTAAGGCAAGTTACAGGAAAGCTAACCGTTCCCGAGTTGATTCTTTTACCGGCATTGGTGATGAGCCCTCACTTGAGATTCTAAAAAAAATAAAGGACACATTAAAAGTTCCGGTCCTCACTGACATTCATGAGAGTGCTGAAGCAGCTTTTGCAGCGCAGGTGGCTGACGTATTACAGATTCCGGCATTTCTCTGCAGGCAAACGGATTTACTTATCGCTGCGGGAAAAACCGGAAAGACAGTGAACATTAAAAAAGGACAATTTCTTGCACCCGACTCAATGAAGTTTGCGGTGGACAAAGTTCGTGGTACCGGTAATTTTAACGTGATGCTTACTGAGCGCGGAAGCATGTTTGGCTATCAGGATCTCGTCGTTGATTTCCGTGGAATCGGTGTGATGAAAAAAAATAATTGTCCGGTAATTCTTGATGTCACCCATTCATTACAACAACCCAATCAATCGAGCGGTGTTACCGGAGGAAAGCCTGAACTCATTGAAACCATAGCCAAAGCGGGAATTGCCGTGGGTGCTGACGGGATATTTATTGAGACGCATCCGGATCCGAAGAATGCGTTGAGTGATGGAGCGAATATGCTGCATTTGGATTTGCTTGAAGATCTGCTTACCAAACTGATTCGCGTACAGCAATCAATTTTATAGTCATGAAATATTTATTAATTATTTTTTTATTCGTTGTATCGTTCTTTAGTTCATTGAAATCTTACGCGCAGCTGGATACATCTTACATCTATACCTATGGCGGAACAAATAATGATTATGCCAGGATGATAATTGCCACCAATGATTCGGGGTATATTATTGTTGGTACATCTTCAAGTTTTGGGGTTGCACTCACAGATATTTACATTATTAAAACAGATAACAATGGTGTAAAGCAGTGGTCACATTTATATGGTTCACCAGTTATAGACTGGGGCTATGCCATTCGGCAGACCTATGACAACGGATTTATTGTTACCGGATATACCAATCAAAATGCTGTTTCCGGTTATGACATTTATCTTTTGAAGATTGATAGTCTTGGAAATATTCAATGGACAAAAACAATCGGAGGTCCTGACTGGGACTTTGGATATGGCATTGAGCTGACGTCAGATTCCGGATTTATTATTTGTGGTAAAAGTTATTCTTTTACAAATGGTGGTTCAGATGCATACATTGTAAAAACTAATTCGACGGGAGAAATTCAATGGGAAAAACACTATGGAGGTCCGGAAGATGAATCAGCGAATGGAATTATACGCGACAGAGACAACAACTATGCGATCATCGGACAGACAAGAAGTTATGGCGCCGGTGATGATGATATATGGATATTGAAAATAGATGAGAATGGCGATACACTCTGGACAAGAACTTATGGCATCAGTCTCTTTGATGCGGGCTATGCAATTGATACCACGCTTGATGGAAATTATGTGACCAACGGAACAACAAAAAGCTTTTCTACCGATTCCACGAGTGATATGATCGTAATAAAAACCAATTCTAATGGTAACTGGATGTGGACGAGGATACATGGGGACAATGGGTCCACTGAAGATGGATATGTAGTGAAGTGTTTACCGAACGGAGATATTTTTGATGGCGGTATTACGGACGCCTATGGCCATGGTAAGACAGCATATTATATGATCCGAATGGATTCAGATGCAAACTTTATTACCTCTGCTGCATTTGGCGGAACTGATTATGAAGAAGGCTATTCAGTTGCAGTCGGAAAAGATAACCAGATCATATTTGCAGGAATCAGCGACAGCTATGGTTGCGGACTATATGATATTTATCTGGCACGCATTGACACTTTTGCATTTGTAAATGACTATGACCTGAGTATTCATATTACCTGCGATTCTACAATTGGTATTCACGAAATCACAAATGAAAGAAATCAAATTTCGATTTTCCCCAATCCTGCATACGATAGAGTGACAATCAGTCTGGCGAATACGCCAATTATTTCAACAGGATACAAACTAAGAATTTCTGATATTACGGGAAGGGAAATACAAAATCATTCAACTATAATTTTCCCTGCTGAAATTTCAGTTCAGAGTTTATCAGCCGGTATTTATATGGTTGGCATTTACAATGAAGGAAATCTTTTGGCTACAGGTAAACTGATCATCACCAAATAAAAATGAAGTGAAAGCAGAACGGGAATTATTTCAAAAATCATTTTTGCTTCTGCTCCTTTTTTATATTTCATGTATACTATTATTCCGGCTCGTCGAGCAAACACCAGGTTCAACTTCATTATTTGTGTCTGCTAATTTTCTGAATTGGGATGCTTTGCACTATCACACCATTAGCATAAACGGTTACTATACCGGAATGGTCGCCTTCTTTCCACTTTTTCCATTTTTGTGGAAGTTGTTACATGTTGGTCCGATCGGTATCAGCATTGTGAATGGATTGATTTTTATTTTTTCACTGGCATGGCTCGCTTCCGCTTATAATATTCAGACAAGAAAATTATTGTTGCTGGCATCAATACCGTCCATCCTATTCATGTTCCTTCCCTTTTCCGAAGCCCTTTTTTTTCTCTCCTCGGTGCTCCTGCTCATCGGTCTTAAAAAGGAAATATTTTCATTGGTGATAACAGGAATAATATTCTCCGGACTTTCCCGTCCCGTTGCATCAGTTTTTATACCTGCAATTATTATTCTACACTATTTTACCGGGGACAATTCAAAGCAAAAAATCTTTCAAACTTTGTGGATGGTTGTCGCATGTGCCGGCAGCATGCTTGCTGTATTTGTACTCCAATATGTGCAAACCGGAGAATGGCTTTCCTTCATTCATATACAGAAAGACTGGGGAAACTATTTGAGGATGCCTGTAATTCCTTTAAATTCATGGGCGGGTGGCTTTATCGTACGCCTTGATGCCATCGCATTCTTTTTTGGAATAGCATCAGCCGTTATGCTTGGATATATTTTATCGGGCAAATCAAAAATAAAAATTAACTTCGACAGACCACTTGTCTTTTCGCTCTGTTATCTTTCAATACTTTCTATAATTATTCTTTTTACTCGTGGTGGCGTTTTGAATAGCCTAAACCGGTATTTATTCTGCTCTGCATTTTTTTTTATTACACTTGATAATGCGTTGCAAAAAATCGTGTTCAGTAAGAAAAATATTCTGCTGCTGTTTTTCGCTTCAGGAATTTTCTGGCTGCTCTTTGCAAGCTATGTTCATATTCAAACAATTTTGAAATTTGAATTGCTGACTTTATATCTGATCATGCTGCTTGCAATCAATGCAGAAAATAAATTCTGGAAAAACACCGGCTATTATTCTATACTTGCCTGTAATATTATTTTTCTGATGATCTTCATGCAACGATTTCTCAGCGGAGCGTGGGTAGCATGAATTTCAATTCACCGAAACGATCATAAACTCCGTCCTCCTATTCTGTGCCCTTCCGGATTCAGTCGTATTGGTAGCAATGGGTTTCGTATCAGCATATCCCTTATAAACAAGATGTGATGCATCTGCGCCTTTTTCAATGAGGTGCTCGTAAACTGTTTTTGCACGGTTCTCACTCAGCAACTGGTTATGCTCCTTGCCGCCGGTATTATCGGTATGGCCGCTGATCTCCATCTTCACATTCGGATTTTTTTTCATGAAGGAAATTATTTTTCCCATCTCAGCCTGCGACTCATTCTGCAATTCATATTTATCAACTTCATAAAAAATATTCTTCAATACGATGGTCTGACCGACTTTGATAGGCTTTAATGGAATATCCTTTACAATCGGTGTCTTTACAGATGCCGTATCCTTTAACTGAAAATTATCGGAATAAAAAAGATAATTGTCTTTCGAAACATTCAGCGCATAACTTTTTCCGGATGGGAGACAGACTAAAAATTCTCCTGTAACATCATTAGAAACTGACATCACCATCGTTTTTGTAGTCGCAAGATCTATCAATTCAAAACTTGCACTTAGCGGTTTTTTTGTTTCCGCATCATACACAATTCCTTTCAGATATGTCATCCGCTTGGGTCTGGCGCCATCATATAAATCAAACTGGTAAAGGTCGAGCCCTCCCCTGCTGTCGGCGCGGTTGGAAGCAAAGTATGCTATACTTCCATCCGGACTAACGAGCAAACTGCTTTCGTCATTTGATGTATTGATCGGATAACCAATATTCACCGGATCTCCCCAGCTCCCATCGTCCCTGCGCCTGCTCATGAAGATGTCAAGTCCGCCAAAGCCGGGATGTCCGGCTGAGGAAAAATAAAGTGTTTGGTTGTCGGGGTGAATAAAAACACTGAATTCATCTTTGTCGGTGTTAATGTTCGATGGCAACTGAACCGGTTCCGTCCATGTGCTGTTGTCGGTGATAAATGAAACAAAAATATCCTGGTTGTCGCGGCCTGCTGCATTTTTTACTTTACGGATAAAATAAAGCGTACGACCATCAGAAGAAAATGAAGGTTGCGTTTCATATCCCTTTGTGTTAACAGGCATACCCAGCCCCCTCGGTGTTTGAAATTTCTCTCCCGATTTTTTTGAAATGTAAATGTCGCATGAACCCAGTCCCTTCTCTCTGCCTTCCGGATAACCAAAATTACTTTCGCAACCTGTAAAAAATAAATACTGGCCATCGGGAGAAAAACAGGAAGCACCCTCATTACCTGCAGTATTCAATTCAGTGAGTGGTTTTGCTTTTGTCCAGTGCTCCTTTTTATACTCACTGATATAAAAATCTTCTCCGCGTGATTTTTTTCCATACATGTCAGTCATTGGAAACTGCCGTTCAAACAATAAGTATTTTCCGTCCGCAGTAATGGTTGGGAGAATTTCATCATCCTTTGTATTGATACTGTCGCCAAGGTTAACCGGTTTAAATGGAACGGGATGCTTCATGGATTCATTGGCGAAATCGCAACAGGAAAGAATGAAGTTTGCTCTTACCAAAAGTGCAGGATTTGGTTTCTGACCTGAAACAAATACCTGCAGGTTTTCCTTTGCTTGTTCATACATCCCAAGCCGGAACTGCGCATTACCCAATGAGAAGTAATTATTATTAAAAAAATCAGGCTTTAACTCTATTGCCATTTTGTAATTTTCTACAGAAAGATCAAACTTTCTCATGTCGTCATAGATGTTTGCACGTAGTGTATAAGCTTCCACAAACTTCGGATCTTTTTCGAGTGCAGACTTCAATGCCTCAAGCGCCTTTTCATTTTCACGCTGGTCATAATAATGAACGGCCTGGTCAAATGCCCTGATGGCAGCGGGGTTGCCGGAAGTATAGTCCTGTGCGAAAACAGAATACGGGAGCAAGAAAAGGGAAGACAGGAAGTTGAAAATAAAAACCCTGATGAAATTATTTTTTCTGAACATCATTAATCAACGATAAAGCGAAGGATAAATTTATTTAATAATTATAGAAAGTGATGAAAGTACATTTTTTTCAATTCTTGTTGCCGGATCAGATGAATCATCACGAATAAATTTTTCGCCGATTAACTTTTCATATAATTCTATATAGCGCTCACTTATTTTCATAACCCACTCATCACTCATCGCTGGAACTGTTTGCCCTTCTTTTCCCTGAAAATTATTTTCAATGAGCCATTGCCTGACGAATTCCTTACTGAGTTGTTTTTGCTGTTCCCCTTTTTTCAAACGCTCATGATAACCCTCAGCATAAAAATACCGTGAAGAATCAGGTGTATGGATTTCGTCCATGAGACAAATCTTTCCACCGGCTTTTCCGAATTCATATTTCGTGTCAACTAATATGAGTCCTTGTGCGGCTGCCAGTTCAACTCCCCGCTGATAAATTGCACGCGTATATTTTTCAAGCTCGCGGTATTCATTCTCCGGAACAATTCCGGTTGCAATAATGTCTTCCCCTGAAATATCTTCATCATGTCCTGCAGATGCTTTGGTGCTGGGCGTAATAATAGGTTCAGGAAATTTTTCATTCTCTTTCATTCCATCGGGCATTGATACTCCGCATAACAATCTTTTTCCGGAACTGTATTCACGCCAGGCATGTCCGGTGAGGTATCCGCGGATTACCATCTCTACTTTATAAGGAATACATTTTTTTCCGATGGTGACATTTGGATCAGGAGAGCTGATGATCCAGTTCGGGAGAATGTCTGAAGTCTTCGCAATCATCTGTGCTGCGATCTGATTCAATACCTGCCCTTTGAATGGAATCGGTCTGGGCAGTACTACGTCAAATGCAGATATACGGTCGCTCGCAACCATGACCAGATATTGATCATTGATACTATAAACGTCACGGACTTTGCCATGGTAAACATTCGTTTGTCCGGGAAATTGAAAATCAGTTTTTGAAATGGCATCCAAAGGAATAATAGTTGTTTGCATTTGAGTTTATGAGATGAAATATGAACCGCTGCAAATGTAAGATATTGACAAAATGAACGGCCTTAATAGATGGATAAAATAAATCTATTATTCACATTTTATCAAAGTGCATTTAACCGGCAAATACTGCATTGGTTGTTTAATTTTTCTGCATTTACTTTTCGCTTCATCATCTGGATTGTATATAATGGCACAGAGTATATGCTGTCATTAAATCATCTCATGACACAATGCAATTTCATGTTTTCACCAATCGAAAATCAATGTTTGCCAAAAAAGTAAAATTTATTTCAGAATTTCCGCTAATTCGTTCATAATTTATTTATGTTTAAACCCTGTAATGAATTGGTGACAAAAATTGTATTACTTATCAAATAAAACAAGGTGCGTTTCTCAGCTGTAACATTGCGATTCAAATCATGAAATCTCCTTGTTGGAATATGAAGTCAGGAATCAACAATATTGTTTTCTTTTTTATTGCGATTATCTATTTAATAAGTAGGTTGATTTTTATTACGCCTGATGCAATTGAAAAAAAAGCCAATAGGGTTGTTTTTTTTCAGGAACAATATGCCGGCTTAAATGAGGAAAATAAAACCAAACTTGTTTTTCGTTTAAATGCTAAAAAAAAATTACTGATTGAGCCATTTTCTGTGCCGGTTTTTATTGTAGCCCCTTCACCTCTTTCAATAAACAAATCTGTTTTTCATTTTTGTTATGGCGGGGACAAGGTCAATGCAAATCAGGGAGAACCTGACGTTTACAGACTATCCTGAGTGGCAATTGCTTTTAAGGTTTTCCAAATTCCAATTTTAATTTCTAAGTCAGCAAGGAATATATATTTCCCTTAAATCTGAAAATTCAAACTTAAATTTCTGAATTCAACAATTAACTAACCATAAACACAACAAAATGAAAACTATTTTTTTTTCTAAACAGATTATGATTCGCAAACCCATTAATGTGGCAGCGATATTTATTTTTTTATTACTGCTGACAGCAGGTAATGTAAGAGCACAATTCACCAATCCTATAGGACTTCCGATTGCGTATTGGGATTTTGAAAACAATACCACCCGCACAATCCTCGAAACGACAGTAGAACAGGCTGCGAACTCCGGTTGCACTTTTGACGGTAAAATTGGTGGAGCGTCAACTGCAGTTTGTGCAGGAACGGGTAACGGACTTTATTACAATGCAGCAGGTACAGCAGGTACTGCACTATCTGCAGGGGGATGG
Organism: Bacteroidia bacterium; assembly: GCA_038206355.1. Lineage (GTDB taxonomy): Bacteria > Bacteroidota > Bacteroidia > AKYH767-A > 2013-40CM-41-45 > JAPLDB01. The sequence continues at coordinate 67,284 of JBBRAY010000005.1, read as the reverse complement.
CAGACTTCAGCCTTTACACCTTATAATACCTATTATCAATTTACTGTTAACACAACAGGTTTTTCAGGAGTGCAATTTATGTTTGATACTTATAGTGCAAGTGGTGCAAGTTATCCGGATGTCATTGTCTTTGCAAGCTATGATGGCGGAGCAAATTATTCGTTGGTATTTACTCCGGGGGTTAGTTCAGCTACCTGGCAATCCTGGTATGTTTCTTTACCTGCATCAGCCAATAATCTCTCAAACCTTAAGATCAGGATTTGCGGTTATTTTTCAAATAACAGTGCGGGATGCGCAACTTCGGGATATCTAAAGTTAGACAACCTCAATTTTTTTGCGTCAGCATTGGTTACCAATGCAGGAATAAAAAATACTTTGGTTGAAACATCAATTTATACATCCTATACAAGCGGCGTTACAGGATCTTTGTGGATTCGATATGGTACGCTTACAATAAATTCAGGTGCTACTTTAAATATGACCGGCCAGATATTTATTGGCTCATCAACAACAGCAGGTGCTATTAGTGTCGCATCAGGAGGAAAATTTGATTGCGGCTCCGCCGGAACGCAAACTCTTTCTACCGTTGCAAGCGGACTTTCTACTTTTACATTAAGCGCAGGTGCTACCCTCGTAGTCAGAAGTACGGTGGGTATTGCTGCTACCGGGACGAACACGGGAAATATTCAATTAACCACACGATCCTTTAGCGGAGGTGCCAATTACATTTATACCCATACCGCCGGAACTGCAATGAGCACAGGTACCGGTCTTCCCGCGTCAATAACTTCCGGAGGCTCCGTAACCATTGATAATACCAATCCTGTAACTTTGAGTCAGGCGACAGCTTTCGCAAGTGGATCAATATTATTTCTTGACCTTGGAACATTTACCAATGGTGCCTTGTTGACTATGAATAACGGCTCAACAATAAACAGAGACATAGGAATATTGAATTCAGTTCCGACATTTAGTCCTTCGGTAAATGTTATTTATTCCGGTACAACTGCTGTAAATACTGCGAATGAATTGCCATCAGGAGCAAGTAACCTGGGAGCACTAACAATAAATAAATCAGGAGGGGTAACATTAGTTGCATCCCCCACCGTGAATGGCGCAACTTCCCTAACGGCAGGATCCTTGAATATTGCTGCAAATACTTTAACCCTAAAAGGAGCTATAACATCAACAGCAGGAACCCTCGGCGGCAGCACGGCATCCAATCTTATTGTATCCGGTACAGGAACAATCACCGGTAATCTTTCTTTCACTTCCGGTTCCCAACAATTGGATGACCTGACAAATACAAGATCAGCTTCCACCTTAACACTTGGTAATGCACTTTCAATTGGTGGCAACATCGTGAATAATGCAACCATTACGGCAACCGCTGCAACTACTTTTAATCAAGCCGGCAATGCTACAGTCAGCGGAACCGGTACCACTAATTTTACGACGGTGGTACTTGCCAAAAGTGCAAAAGCTGATGAGATAAATTGTACCGGCTTAATAACCATGAGTACCGGTGGTCTCGGAACCATAGGAACCGGAACATTTAAATTATCCAGTGCTTCAACCATTGTTCCTTTCAGTGGTACCACAACAGTGCCTGTAACTGCTGCATATACTTTGAATCATGCGAGTGCGGTCTCAAATTATGGTACGAATGCCTCAATGACTTTTAACGGTGATCTTACCATATCCAATGGTACGATGACCGTCGGAGGAGCGTCAGGAAATAGTTTAACTATTGGATCAACGGGAACGCTTACAGTACAGGCAGGTGCCCTTAATGTCGCGGGCAGACTGGTGATCAGCGGCGGAAGCCTCACGCAGTCGGGCGGAACAATTACTCTGAACAAAAATGGCAATGCAAGTGCAACAGCAACATTCAGTGCAACAGCAACAGGAAATTTGAATATTACAAACGGAACTGTAGTTTTCCAGGATGTGAATACAAGTACTGGAAATGATCTTGTGTTTACCAATGGGGCCGGAACAAAAACAATTACTGGTGGAACCGTTCAATTTGGAAATGCAACTACCGGAGCCGGTCTGACATTTAAATGCAATTCACCGGTCGCATTTAAAAATGTAACCATCAATGCGACCAACACTCCAACACTTACATTGGTGACCAACAATCTTGACGTGAATGGAATCCTGACATTAAACGGAGGAAACATTACTACAGGCGTGCTGAAAGTAAATATTCCTGTTGGTGGTAGTGTAACGCGAACCAGCGGACATATTGTAGGAAATCTTCAGAAGGGTTTTAATACGGGTAGTGGGCAAAGCAAAACATTTGAAGTAGGCGATGCAACAACTTATGCACCTGTTCTACTGGCCGCCCTTAATGTAACCACAGCAGGAAGTCTTACTGCATTTACTGCAGCCGGAGCTAATCCAAGCGAGAATATTCCAATTGCAAATTCATCAGGTATCAATCAAAGTACTCGTGCCAACAGATATTGGACAATGAATGAATCCGGAGGATTTGTAATGAGTAATGCAAATGCCACATTTAATTTTGCATCGGGTGAAGCAACTGGCAGTACTTCAAGTTACGTGGTACGACAATATGATCCTTCAACTTGGGCTACTACTACTGTTGGCACAAGAACATCTACGAGTACACAATGTACCGGGCTTACTTCATTCAGTGAATTTGAAGCAGGTGTTCCATCAGCCAATCCCGGAATTACCTGTCCGTCCGATATCACACAGTGCGACAACCACGTTGTTAGTTTTAGTCCTGCTGTAACCGGAAGCCCAGCACCTGATCTAACATGTACGCCTGCATCCGGTTCAACATTTGCAACCGGAAATACTGCTGTTAACTGCAGTGTCACAAACATCAATGGTTCAAACAATTGTTCGTTCAACGTTACCATCAATGAATCACCTGTAATCAGTGCATGTCCAAGTGACATTACCACTTGTAACCCGGTTGTTTCATTCTCGATACCTACTGCTGCCGGCACGCCTGCTCCTTCAGTAATATGTTCTCCTTCATCAGGAAGTACATTTGCTCCGGGTACAACAAGTGTCACATGTACTGCTACTAACTCATGCGGAAATTCACCGTGTTCATTTGATGTAACCTACAATGTTCCATCCACCGCTGCATCAAGTGCATCGAGCAATGCAAACTATGGTGAGATTTGTGTTGGCTCACAGGTTACCCTTACTGCCACCGGCGGTTCGCTTGGAACCGGAGCTACCTGGGAATGGTATGAAGGTGGTTGCGGAACCGGTGGTTCAGTTGGAACAGGTTCTTCAATTATACTTACTCCTGTCGCCGGATTGCACCAGTATTTTGTGCGTGCAGAAGGCGCTTGCGGAAACACCGCATGTGTAAGTGTTTCTGTAAATGTAATTACATCTCCTCCGACAAGCACCATTCATTACACTGCATCAATAGCTGATGGTTGTGTGGGTGCTCCTGCAGCTACATTTACAGTGAATGCTGTTGCCGGTTGTACTTTCTATAACTGGTCCAGCTCTCAGGCAGGTGTTCGTTTTAATGGTAATGCAAGTCCTTATCAGACTACCGTTCCTACAGTGAACGTATCATTTGTTTCTCTTCCGGCAGCAGGCGCTTCAGGATGGAGCATATGTGTATTCGGTGGCAATGCCTGTGGAAACACAAATACGATTTGTACATGGGTCCGTGCTACGCTTTCTACTCCGGGATCAGTAACCGGTTCTATCATCGGTTGCCCGGGTGCTACAGGTAATCCTTATTCTTGTGCATCAGTAGCAGGTGCTGCATCTTATCAGTGGAGTTCAACCGGTGGTATCACAATTACCGGTAATGGAGCACAAGCTATCACCGTTGATTTTACCGGTGGTTTTGTTTCAGGTACGCTAAGTGTTCACGGACAAACCTCATGCGGATACAACGGGCCTGACAGAACAATTACGATTTCGCGCGCTCCGGCAATTCCGGGAATTATATCAGGGCCAAGTTATCCTTGTCCTAACGCATCATCTGTTTATAGTGTAGCTGCAGTTACAGGTGCGAATGATTATACGTGGACAACTTCTGTTCCGGGTGCAATTGTTACCGGAACTACCAACACCTGCTCAATTTTATTCCCGGCGGTAATCCCGGGTGGTTCAACGGTATCGGTAACTGCAAATAGCGTTTGTCCGTTCTCAAGTCCTGTCCGTTCTAAAGGTGTTGCATCCGGCATACCGGGGGTTCCGGCAAACATCAGCGGACCGGCATCAGGTCAGTGTGGTGAAACAGGTGTATCATATTCAATTACGCCTGTCGCTCTTGCAACGGGTTACAACTGGACTACAACATGCGGAGCAATTCAGGGACCGAATAACCTGAGCGGTATCACTGTTGATTGGCCGGGTAGTTTTACTTTCTGTACGATTACTGTTACTGCGTCTAATGCATGCGGTGCAGGTATAGCCCGAACGCTGAATGTACTTGCAGCACCCGCAACACCGGCCACGGTATCAGGAAATGCAGCTCCTTGTGCAGGATCTACAGAGTTATATAATGCTTCTTCTTCAGGCGCTACATCATATAACTGGACAATACCGGCAGGGTCGGTAATTCTCGGACCTGTGAACGGCTCTACAATTATTTTGCAATGGGGATCTACCGGCGGTAGCGTAACTGTTCAGGCAGTAAATGCTTGTGGGAATTCCGGAAATCGTTCACTGGCTTGCGGGATCTCTTGCCGTCAAAGCCAGATGAATGAAACTATAATCGGTTTCAACGCTGGAGTTTATCCGAATCCTGCCACAGATAAAGCAACGGTGAAATTCTCAACTGCTTCTGCAGGTCAGTATCAAATCGAAGTTATTGATGTCCTGGGTCAGCGCGTACTTTCAACTGAAGGCACTGCTGTAGAAGGAATCAACATGATTGATCTTGATCTGAACAATGTTGCAAAAGGTGTTTATTTGCTCAATATCATGAGTGGTGATCAAAGGGATCAGATTAAACTAGTAGTGGAATAATAAATGTCAACTTATTTATTAAAGAAGAGAGGTCTGCATTTGGAGGCCTCTTTTTTTTAATATAAAATGTGCCAACCGCCAATTTCCAGGGAGATTGCGAAACGATTTATTAGCTGCACAGATCCCGAATTGCAGAAATAATTTACATCGGGCAGGGAATCAAAATTCCGATGGGCTTCTCACTTCTCTAAGCATTTTCAAATAACAACGACTTTAAAATATTTACCCCTTTTTTTTGACAGGTCGCCAAATAATTTCAACTTACTTAAATAAGCCTGATGGAATTCAAATATAAGTCTATATAATTGTAGATGGAATCAAAAACTGGTCGGTTATTTTGTTTTATAGAAATAAAGTAACATCGAATCTCAGGGTAAGTTTCATTATTAGAATTTCCGGTTCAGCAGTCTCATTCTTTAACTTAACCATAAACCAAAATCTTTAAAACCATATTTTATGGAAACGCACAACTACGTTATTCGAAAAAGTAAAATTTTTATTTTCTTTTTCATTTTCTTTTTATTTTTAACGGGTCCGACAATTGGACAGACTGTACTGTTGTCACCCACGGGAGATGGCGGCTTTGAAAATGCCACAAGTTCATTTGCGGCGAACAACTGGCTCACGGCTCTACCATCAGTCACACGTCAATGGCAGGTAGGTACTGCAGCGGGAAGCGTAACTCCGGGTTCAAAAGCGGCATATGTGGGAGCTGCAGCAAATTACAATGGTGCAAGCGCAGCGCAGGTGGGACACTTTTACAGGGACCTTACCATTCCGGCCGGCGCCACGAATGTTCTCCTCACTTTTTATTTACAGATGCCAACTATTGATAACACCTATGATTATATAAGGGTATTTACCACTACAACTTCAAATACGCCTGTATCCGGAACAAATCCTGGCGCCGGTTACAATATGATTTTTGAAAACACAGCCACCTCTTATGCTTCTTTTACTGCCATGTCTGCTATTAACCTAACGTCATTGGCGGGAAGTACGGTGAGACTGGTTTTCACAAATGTAAGTGATGGAGTTGCCCCTGCTGCAAATCCGGCAGTTGATAATATATCTGTAGTTTATACGCCGGCTGCTGCATGTTCAGGAACACCAAACGGTGGCACAACACTTTCATCTGTTAACCCTGTCTGTTCTGGCGCCAATTTTACTTTATCCCTTTCAGGGGCTTCAACAGGAACAGGCATAACTTATCAATGGCAATCTTCCCCAAACAATTCTACCTGGACGAATATCTCTGGAGCGACTGTGAATACTCGATCTACATCTCAAACCGCTGCAGCATATTATCGCTGTCAATTAATTTGTGGTGTAAACCCTCCGGGATATTCAAGTGCACTCCTTGTGAATATGAATACATTGGCAAACTGTTATTGCGTCCCTGCATATGCTACGGGTTGCGCAGCAGACAGGATTACAAGTTTTCAACTGAATACATTAACTAATAATTCCGGAGCCACATGCAGCGTATCCCCTGCGGGTTACAGCATTTATGGCACTACGCCTGCCAACCAGACGACTACGCTTGACCAAGGGGGGTCTTATACGGCTACCATTGCAACAATTGCAGGGAATACCAATGGCACCGGTGTTGCAATCTGGATTGATTACAATGACAACGGACTCTTTGATGTTTCGGAAGGAAATAATAATGGAGCTACAAAATTTGTATCGAATACTACAGGAATCCTGGTGGTGAATATTCCGGTTGGTGCTCCACTCGGGCCGCACAGCATGCGTGTGATGTGCGCAAGAAATATTCTGAGCAACGCGCTGAATCCATGTACTCCCGGAAATGCAAATGGAGAAACAGAAGATTATATCGTTACTATAGGGGTGGCTACCGCTTGTTCCGGAAATCCCATTGCAGGTGCCACACAATCTTCTGCAAATCCCGCCTGCTATGGTGCCAGCTTTACTTTATCATTGACTGGAGCATCAACACTTGCCGGTCTGACTTACCAATGGCAATCGTCTTCAGATAATTCAACATGGACAAATATCGGCGGGGCTACAGGTTCAAGTTATATTGCAACTCAAACAACAGCAACATATTATCAATGCCTGGTAACGTGTTCGAATGGTGGGCAAACCGCTGTTTCCACTTCGTTGCTTGTAACAGTAACTCCGCTGCAAAATTGTTATTGTGTGGGTACTTATGATTATTCCTGTAGTATTGATTACATTTCTAATGTCACCTTTGGTAGTATTAATAATACCACAACCTGCAGCGGGTCTCTTCCGTCAAACCGCAGCGTTTACACTTCTCCGAACCCGGTTTTTTACAGGGGATTCAGTTATCCATTATCGGTAACCACTGACGGAGATGCTGAAGCTATGCGAGCCTGGATTGACTATGATCATAGTTTTACTTTTATAGCAGGTGAATCGGTTCTGGCAGCGGCTGCCGGGGGTCCTCCGCAAACTACTTCTGCGTCGATAACAATTCCCCTTACGGCACAACTCGGTCAAACCATGATGAGGGTTCGTTGTCGTTATTCAACTGCAGTGGGAACAGGAGCTGCCTGTACAAATTTTACTGCCGGAGATTATGGTGAAACAGAAGATTATTTAATCACCATAGCTGATGCTCCCCAGTGTAGTGGAAATCCGGTTGCAGGTTCAACAGTTTCATCCTCAAGCGCCGCATGTCCCACCACAAGTTTCACTTTATCTCTTACAGGAAACGCAATAGAGATTGGTTTAACTTATCAGTGGCAATCTGCACCTGACGTAGGAGGTTCTGCGGGAACTTATACAAATGTAGGCGGGGCAACCAATTCCACCTTTACTACTACGATGGCTTCTACAACCTGGTACCGTTGCGTAATTACTTGTTCCAATGGCGGTGCTTCATCAAATTCAACACCTATAAAAATAAATTCCGCTGTTTGCATAAATATTTCTAACGGTAGTTCAACAACTTGCAGCGCGAACTTCTATGACAGCGGTGGTCCTTCCGGTACTTATGCAGTAAACGAAAATTATGTTTATACTTTTTTTCCGAACCCGGGAAATCAAATACAGGTTGCCTGGAATTCATTTGTATCAGAAGCAGGCTTTGATTTTATAACCATTTATGACGGAGCCGGTACTTCATCTCCTGTTTTATATGGCCCGATTTCAGGTACGCTGTCAATTCCAACATTTACTTCAACTGACGGAAGCGGTGCAATAACGATACAGTTTACCTCTGACTTATCTATTGTCGATGCCGGCTGGGCTGCAACAGTTTCATGCGTTCCAAATCCTGCTTGCTCAGGTTCCCCCGCAGCATCAACAACGATTTCATCAGCAAATCCTGCTTGCTACAATACTGCATTTATTTTATCACTTAGTGCAAATTATCTCTTTAGCGGAATGACTTTTCAATGGCAATCGGCGCCTGATTTAAGCGGCGTACCCGGAACATTCAGTAATATTTCAGGTGCAACCAATACCACCTACACGGCTACACAAACAGCAATTACATGGTACCATTGTGTAATAACATGTGCTAACAGCGGGCAATCAACTTCAACAAGCAACCTTCGTGTTACAACACAGCTATGTTATTGTATTCCGAATTATACCACAGGTTGTGCGGCGGACAGGATTTCTTATTTTAGTTTGAATACACTTTCCAATAACTCAGGTGCGACCTGCGCTGCTTCACCGCCCGGTTATAGTGTATATGGAACAAGTCCGATCAATCAGACAACTATACTATCACCCGGAACTGCGTATACAGCTTCCATTACAGTGGTGACAGGAAATACCAATGGAACCGGAGTAGCGATCTGGATTGACTATAATGACAATGGTGTTTTTGATAATTCAGAAAACAATAATAATGGTGCTACGAAGTTTGCTTCCAATACTACAGGCACACTGGTTGTAAATGTTCCGGCAAATGCGCCACCAGGTCCCCACCGGCTAAGAGTTGTTTCTGCCAGGAATACCAATAGCAATGCCGTGGGCGCATGCGTTCCGGGAAATGCAACAGGAGAAGCAGAAGATTACACGGTAACAATTGGTGACCCCACTGCATCAAGCAATACACCGGTTTGCGAAGGCGATACACTTCGTCTTTTTGCAATCCCTGCAGGCGCCACAAGTTACAGCTGGACAGGCCCGAATGGATTTACCTCATCAGCTCAAAATCCTAAAATTGCCAATGCCACACCTGCCGATGCAGGGATTTATTCTGTTTCAATTGTGATCGGTTCATCTACTTACTCGCCGACCACAGCGGTTGCAGTTAATGCATCACCGGTAGTATCAATTAGCAGCAATGCACCATTTTGCTCGGCCACTCAAAATCTCAATCTGCTGTCGAATGCACCAACTGCAACATCATTTACGTGGTCAGGCCCGTCATTTTCTTCGAGTATGCCTAACCCATCTATTTCAAGTGCCACTAATTCGCAAAGCGGAGTTTATAAGGTAGTTGTTACTGATAATAATTCTTGTAAGGATTCTTCAACCGCTACCATCACCATCTATGCTTTACCTTCAGTCGGCATTACCGTAATTGGAAACACAAACATATGTACAGGCCAAACAACTTCTGATTTACAGGCAACCGGTGCAGGTATTACAGGAAGTTATTCCTGGAGTTCCGGCGAAACGACAGATCTGATCACTGTTTCAACTTCCGGAAACTATGTTGTTACAGGAACGGATAACAATGGTTGTATTAATACTTTCAGCAAGAATATCACAGAATCAGTAGCACCTGCAACCCCCATAATTTCTCCCGCAGGACCTATTACTTTATGTTTCAATTCATCAGGGATCATACCGGTTACACTTTCATGTACGAATTATTCGACCGACTTGCTATGGTCCACTTCTGAAGTCACAGCGAGTATTCTGGTAGACTATTCAGACAATTTTAATGTGACTTACACTGATGCCAATGGTTGCTATTCAACCTCTAATTCTATCGCAGCAGACTATGATTTTATAGATCCAACAATTACCTGTCCGGCAAACGTTGTGTCCTGCAGTACATCGCCGGTACTTGGCAGCCCGATTACAGCCGATAACTGCTCTGTAAATTCATTTTACAATGATGCGCCATCGCAATTTAATTTAGGAAATACAAATGTAACGTGGACAGTCTCCGACTATAATAATAATACAGCAACGTGTGTTCAACTTGTTACTGTTCAGTCTCCGTCAACAGCGGCTGCCGGTGCAGCAAGCAATGCACTCTATGGAGAGATTTGTTCAGGCTCACAGGTTACACTTACTGCCAATGGCGGTTCATTGGGAACAGGCGCTACATGGGAATGGTATGACGGCACTTGCGGATCAGGTGTTTCAGTCGGAACAGGTACTTCAATTGTGCTAACACCAAATCCCGGGCTGCACCAGTATTTTGTACGAGCTGAAGGCGCTTGTGGAAACACTGCATGTGTTAATGTATCTGTCAATGTAATTACTGCTCCACCTTCAGGAACTATTCATTACACTGCTTCTATTACTGATGGTTGTGTAGGTGCATCGGCAGTGGCCTTTAGTGTAAATGCTGTTGCCGGTTGTACATACTATAACTGGACAAGTTCTCAGTCAGGTGTTCGTTTCAATGGTAATACAAGCCCTTATCAAACTACAGTTCCTACGGTGAACGTCACATTTATTTCCCTTCCTCCTGCCGGCGCTTCCGGTTGGAGCATTTGCGTTGCAGGTGGCAATGCCTGCGGAAACACAAATACGATTTGTACATGGGTACGTGCAACGCTTTCTGCCCCGGGATCAATTACAGGTTCCGGCATCGGATGCCCGGGTACTACTGCTAATCCATATTCCACTGCTTCTGTTGCCGGTGCTGCTTCTTATCAGTGGAGTTCAACAGGCGGTATTACTATATCAGGTAACGGTGCGCAATCAATTGCTGTTGCCTTCTCTGCGGGATTTGTTTCCGGTACACTCAGCGTACATGGACAAACTTCTTGCGGATACAATGGACCCGACAGAACAATTTCCATTGCCCGTGCACCGGTTATTCCGGGAATTATTTCAGGCCCAAGTTATCCATGCCCGAATGGTTCATCAGTTTATAGTGTTGCATCAGTAAATGGTGCGGCTGATTATACATGGACTACATCAGTTCCCGGCGCAGTGGTAACCGGAACTTCGAGCGCTTGCTCAATTGCATTTCCTGCAGTCATCCCTGCCGGTTCAACGGTATCGGTGACTGCAAACAGCAGTTGTCCATTCTCAAGTCCTCTGCGTTCAAAAGGTATTGCATCAGGTATACCGGGTGTTCCTGCTAATATCAGCGGACCGGCATCAGGTCAGTGCGGTGAAACAGGTGTGTCATATTCAATTACACCTGTCGCATTGGCAACAGGATATAACTGGACTACTACCTGTGGAACTATACAGGGGCCGAATAACCTGAGTGGTATTACCATTGACTGGCCGGGAAGTTTTACATTTTGCACGATTGCTGTAACAGCATCCAATGGATGCGGGGCCGGTATTGCGAGAACGTTGAATGTACTTGCAGCTCCGGCAACTCCTGCCTCGGTATCCGGCAATGCAAATCCTTGTGCAGGTACTACGGAAAATTATACTGCCTCTTCCACCGGTGCCACTTCTTACAACTGGACTATTCCTGCAGGATCATCAATCCTTGGGCCTGTTAATGGATCTTCAATTATTCTTCAATGGGGATCAACCGGAGGTAGCGTAACTGTTCAGGCAGTAAATGCTTGTGGGACTTCCGGAAATCGCTCACTGGCTTGTGTGATCTCTTGCCGCCAAAGCCAGATGAATGAAACTATAATCGGTTTCAACGCTGAAGTATATCCGAACCCTGCCAGAGATAATGCAACGGTGAAATTCTCAACTGCTTCGGCAGGTCAGTATCAAATCGAAGTCATTGATGTCCTGGGTCAGGGCGTACTTTCAACTGAAGGTACTGCAGTAGAAGGAGTCAATATGATTGATTTGAATTTGAAAAATGTTGCAAAAGGAGTTTATATGCTCAATATTATGAGTGAGAACATTACACAACAGATCAAAATGATCATTCAATAATCACCCTTTCAAATATTATGAAAGAGTCCTTTGTTTAATCAGAGGGCTCTTTCTATTTCCTGATTTAACCTGTCATTGAAAAATAACATCGTACTCAAAAATCGAGTTTCGTTTATTAATCTGAGGTCTGATTAATAATATAAAACCTGATTTGTTTTTTGCTGCAAACAGAAATTAAGAATCCATAAATATTTTTTTGTGAGGATGATGTGTCTGCTAAAAACATATTGTTGACTTTTTCTCCTCTGTAATTCCAGATTAATTTTGAGAAATTAATATTGCCTGCAGCTCCGAAATGAGCCCCAATCAGGCTTTTCAAGGGTGATCCGACAGTACCTTGCGATTAACTGCTTCAGCACGTGTGAGTTCTGTTTTGAACATTTTTTTGGATAATTGTTCAGTTATACTATATTTGAAAAGTTAAACCTTTTCATTATTTTATATTGAAGGATTTAATTATTCTGCGAAACAAGAAACCGGATATTATGAAGGGGGTGCTGACCTTTAAAATTTAAAGGTCCAATGGAGAAAAATTATTGATTGAATGAATTCTCAACTGTTCCTTCAGCAAGACAGTAGAGAACGATAGTATTGAACTTAAACTTAAAATTATATTAACATGCAAAGAGTTAACTACTCCACTATTCCCGTTTTCAAATTTTTACGTTTTGAAATTTTTAACAAAGGTATTCCCAAATCAATATTTCTAGGTTTGATGATCCTGTTTATTGCCGGAAGCGCAAACGCACAAACGAGCTATTCCTGGATCGGGGCCTCGGGAGGAAGTTGGGCAGTGAGTACAAACTGGAATCCAACACGAACCACACCTGCCGCAAATGACGTTATGCAATTTGACGACGGCGGCACCTATACAGTTACTGCAGTTCCGACGCAGACAATCGGAAAACTTCTGATTACCCTGAGTTCAACAATAACACTTCAATCAGCAGGTACAGTAACACTTTCCATAAACGGACCGACAGCAACCAATAATCTTCTGGTAGGAAACGGGAGTTCACTTATACTTGGAAGTGTAAACTCTTTAACATTGAACTACATCACCACTGCTTCCCAAACAGGCGATATTTCTGGAACACTCAATGTTGCTGGAAACAATACTTTTAATCCGGCCATTGTTGCCACCACTGTTGTTACTGTAAGCAGCTCGGGTACAATCGTTAATTCGGGGGGGACCATTACCGGATCAGCGACTGCTTTAGTCTTTGCGTCAGGTTCGAATTATAATCACACGGCAAATGGCGCAGCAGTTCCCACCGCAGGATGGAATGCAAACTCAAATTGCAACATCACAGGAATGGTTGCGACGGCACCAACGGTTCCTGCTCAATCGTATGGTAATTTTTTATGGTCTAATACAGGTCAAACTGGTACTGGAGGAATTAGTGCTGGAACCACCACCATTGCAGGAACGCTGAATATTAATAATGGAACACTTACGATGGGAGGAGTTAACCTAACTGTAAATGGAATCACAACAGTTAATTCTACCCTGGCAACAAATTCATCAGTAGGATTAAAAACTTTTACTGATTTAATTGTCACTGGTACCGGTACGTTTAATAATACTTCTGGTTCCGCTGTTACGATAAGCGGAAATTTACAAAATGACGGATCGTTTACTGCAGGTACAGGCCTATATACACTTTCGGGTGCAGCAAAAACAATTAGCGGGACTACATCTACCCTTGCCATTCCGAGTTTAACAGTTACAGGTACCTACGTCAATAGTGTTTCATCTTTAACAGTTGCAACCGCACTCGCTGGTGCAGGAACTCTTACAATGGGTGCAAATACAACTTTTACGTTGACAGGAACATCTGTCATTACCGGATTGAACTGTACTTCGAATACGCCAAATACTGTCGTGTATAATGCAGCGGGCGTTCAAACTATTAAGGGAACGAGTTATTATAACCTCACCATTTCAAAAGCAGGAACTACTGGAACACTGGGTGCAAACACAACGGTAAATAATATCCTGACGATTACCGGAGGTACCCTTGCTGACGGAGCATTTTTACTATCGGGACCGGGTGGATCAGGTACCCTTGACATGAGCACAGCAACGGCCAGCGCAATAACACTTACCAACACAACTGCAAATCCTTTTCCTGCATTTCTTTCAAATACATTTCATGCAACTGCAAGTACCGTTAATTTCAATGCCAATGCTGCGCAAAATGTTCGCGCTTTAAATTATGGAAATGTGACTGTGGGCTCTACTGCCAATACTAAAACAATACAAGGAACAACAAGCATTCAGGGTAACTTAACCATCGGCACAAGCAGTACTTTTGCCATCGGTGCGAATTCACTTACTGTTTCAGGTACTATTTCAGGAGGAACTTTCAGCGGAGGTGCTTCCTCTGATCTTACACTTGATGGAACTGTAAATGTTTCTGTTCCGGCAATCTCAGGAAACCTTCGCCATTTTATTGTGAATAAATCTTCAGGGGCAACAGCTACAACCACGGCTGCATTGACAGTGAGTGGGAATCTTACCGTTTCAGGTGGAACATTGATCAATACCGCACAACTAACCGGTAATGCTGCCGGATTGGTGAATGTTGCATCAGGCGCAACATGGCAACTTGGAAGCAGTGCAACGGCAATAATTTTTCCTTCAGCTTATATAGCGGCCAATATTACATTTCAAAGCAACAGTACCATAGCATACGGATCAACAGGGGCGCAAGTTGTTTCTGCTGTGAAGCCGTATCAGAATCTTTCCATTCTTAATGCTTCAATTAAAACATGTGCTGCTGCCATCACGATAAACGGTGATCTTTCTGTGGCAACAGGCGCAACACTTGCTGATGGGGGATTTCAGATCGCGGGAAATGCATCAGGATCAATGGATCTTTCCGGGACCGGCGCACTTACGATTGGAATAGCAAATACAAATAACACATCCTTTCCAACAGGATACCTGACTGCAAATATTTCTCTTGCATCAACCAGCACTGTAACTTACAATGCGAATGTTGCGCAGGATGTATCCCTAACGCCTGCAAGTTATGGTAACTTAACACTGACTTCTACTACGGCTCAAACAAAAACAATACTAAGTAATCTCCTCTTGACAGGAAATCTTTCTGTTAGCGGGTCAACCACATTAAATATTGGCAATAACAATGTGACGGTAAATGGAAATTCACTTGTCACAACGACTACTGCATCAGTAATTGGAAATGGAAGAATAATACTGACCGGTGGAAGTACCGTTCACCAAATCAATGGCGGAGGTGGGGCAATATCCTTCACTAATATTGAATTGAATGATGCAATTCAGGGCGCTTCACTGGTCACAGGAGCGACAGCTATTTCCGGTACATTAACCATGACGGCAGGAACAATGCTACTGAATAATATTTCTCTTACACTCAATGGTGATTTCACAGGAAGCGGATTATTTTCTGCTGCAGTTGCAAATACGGGATCATTAATTATTGGTGGTATCGCCGGCGGTAGTGCAGGTACAATCAATATGGCTTCTGCACCAAACAATGTGATACCTACGCTTACACTAAACAGAACAGGAGCAGGTGCAAGTGTAACATTGGGAACTGCAACAGTAATAAAAACAGCATTAAATTTAACCAATGGAGATTTGATTGGTACATCTAATCTGACACTTGGTACAGGAACTGCTGTAACACTTACTACTACAAAAGTTAATGGAACACTTGATGCAACGCCTTCCTTTAATCTTACCGGAGTTACTTATAATGTAACGTATGGTAATGCCGTAGCAACAGCAACAATTAATACCGGCGGAGAATTACCAGCTACAATTAATACACTTACTATAACCAACCCGACAAACGGAGTAAACCTGAATTCAAATGTGACCTGCAGCACAGGAGTAACGCTTACCAATGGAAGATTATTTCTGGGCAACAATGACCTGACAACCACTTTTACAACAGCATTCGGCGGTTCACCGGGAACAAATAATTTTATTGCAGCTGATGCTAACCTCGGAACAGGTCTGTTGAAAAAAGTATTCCAGGCAGGAGTTACCGCTGCGTATGTAATACCTTTAGGTACGACTTCCGGTGTTACAGCTTATTCGCCTGTTTCATTAAACTTTACTGCTAACTCCGCCATTCGTACGGTAGGGGTGAATGTAACTTCCGGTACTCCGCCTGCAAATGGCGGGTCTGCAAATTATGTAAACCGATTCTGGACTTTTACTGAAAGTGCAGGTGGTACGTATACTTATACTCCGGTTTTCACTCATGTCGCGGCGGATGTAACAGGAACCTCTACCCTCACCTACCTTAACAGGTACAACGGTTCTTCATGGACGCAATACGGTACATCATCTACAGCAACTACTGCTACTCAGGCCGGACTTACAGAAACAACAGGAACACTTGGCGGAAATACTTTTTCATCAAGGCAGGAAGCATCTAAAGTTTATACCTGGAATGCAACTACAGGAAGTGCTGATTACACTATTGCAACCAACTGGACTCCAAACAGAACTACACTTGCAAATAATGATGTTCTTCAATTCAGCAACGGAGGAGCAAGCACAGCAACCAATGTTCCTACTCAAACAATTGGAAGAATAGAAGTAAGTGGAAATACAAACATCAGTTTGTCATCAGTTGCGGCTACGCAGACGTTGACATTCGGAGGACTGTCAACAGGATTAAATCTTGATGTTCAGTCAGGTTCTACTTTACAGTTAAGTTCTACAGTAAGCAACAGTACGTTGCTTGCTTTTGCGGCGGGAACTCAAACGGCAACCATTGCAGGAACATTTATTATCAACGACAACACTGCCCATAACAATACTTATACTGCTACAAATGCAGTAACTACTGTAACAGGAACGGTGACAAATAACGGAGCTGCATTTACAAGTACTGCCCTGAATTTTATCATGGCCGCAGGTTCAATGTATAACCATTCAACCAACCAGGCTGTCATTCCTGTTTTCGGATGGGATGTTGCTTCAACATGTAATCTCAATGGATTTACGTCTAACTCTACGTTGACTGCAGGAAGTCAAAACTTTGGAAATTTCATTATCAATTGTCCCGGAGCAACAGGTTCAATACAGGCATCAGGATCATTTACATCCGTTGCCGGCGACCTTACTTTAATTGCTGTGGGTGCATCTTTCGAATTCAGATTGGCAACCACAACCAGTCCGACACTAACCGTTGGTGGAAATTTTGATATGCAGGGAGGAACATTCAATTTTGCCAGCAGTACCGGCTCACCTACACTTACTATCAATGGCGACCTTTTAATTAAACCGGGAGCAAGATTCGGTGGAACAGGAAGCACAGGTGCTCCGACAGTAAATCTCTCCGGTGACTTCATTCAGACCGGTGGAACTTTCGACAATATTGGTTCCGGACTAGTTACTTTCAATTTCAAGGGTAGTGGAAAATCATTTTCACAAGTCGGAACTTTTACCCCGACCAATTATAATTTCACCATCAACACGGCGAATGCTTCTTTGACTTTGAATAATAATATTCCGGTATTGACCAGCCGCTCATTCACCGTTGCAAACGGAACACTCTATACAGGTTCTAATATTGTAACCGGTGCCGGTGCATTTATACTGGCCAGCAGTAACAATGCAACGCTTGCGATTGGTGATGCAGGTGGTATCACCACAACCGGTGGTGGTTTGGTTGGTAGTATTCAGGTTTCCGGTACGCGAACTTTTGGAACACTTGCCAATTATATCTATAACGGAACATCTGCCCAGGTTACTGGCAATGGCCTTACCACATGTAACAATCTTACCATTGATAATGCTGCAGGAGTTACTCAGATCAATGCAACTTCAACAACACAAAATGTAATCGTCACAAACCAGCTTACACTTACATCAGGTACTTATTCTGTTGGTGGTGCTTCCGGACAACTGAACACGCTTACATTAAACGGAGCCGCCATTTTACCATCAGCAACAACAAGCTTATTAACATCAGCTTTTTCAAATCTCGTTTTTGCAAATGCTGCAGCAGGCGTTTATGTTCCTTCAAGTGTTTCACAACTAAATGCACTTACTTCCAGTAATACAAATGCAACGGGACTTACGATGAACAGCAGCATCACATTGAATGCTGCTGCAACGGCGCTCACACTAGGCGGCAGATTATTTATTGGCAACAATGACCTCACAATAGCTACTACATCTGGAACAATTTCAGGCGGAAGCGTTAATGCAATGGTTGTAGCAGATGGCACCGGCCAGTTGAAAAAAACTTTCGGAGCAGGTGCGACAGCATCATTTACATTTCCCGTCGGTGACGCTACAGGATCATTCGACTATTCACCTTATGCAGTTACATTCTCTGCAAATTCAACCCAACGGGTAATTGGTATTCGGGTAACTGATGCCGATCATCCACAATTAAATTCAAATGGAGTTCAAACGGATTATGTATCACGTTACTGGACATTTACTGACGACGAGGTTGGCGTGGGTACGTATACTTATTCTGCTTCTTCACTCACCTACTCTACTGTTGCTCCTACTGATCTGAACGGGACTTCATCATTACTGAAAATTAACCGTTGGGATGGTGCCAACTGGTCGCAGTTGAATACGACTGTATCTGTTTCCACTGCATCAACTTCCGGCACTTACAATGAAACCAGCGGAACAATTGGAGGAAATGAATTCACTTTGCGTGTGAACGGAAGCCAGCCTTACGTGTGGCAACCCACAACAGGTTCTGCGGATTTTCAGGATGCAAATAACTGGGCTCCACCACGCTTCTCTCCTGTAATAGCCGACGTATTACATTTTACCAATGGCGGAACTTCTACTGCTACTAATGTTCCTACCCAAACTGTGACACGAATTTTAGTTGATTCAAATACTGATATCAGTTTGCAATCACCCGCTGCAGCAACGTTCTCTATCAATGGACCAACTGCTACTGACAATCTTGACATCAGGAGCGGATCAACATTGCAACTCAGTACCACTGGGGCTGTTGCGCTCACCCTCAATATTACAACTACAGCAAACCAGAAAGGAAATATCGCAGGAACGCTCGTCCTGAATTCAAACAATTCCAATAACAACAATTTTACAACAAGCACCGTTGCTACAACGGTAGTAACTGTCGCATCAGGTGGAACAATTCTAAATAATGGAGGAGTCGTTACCGGAACTGCCACAACTCTGGTATTTGCAAACGGATCCACTTATACTCACGCAATGAATGCAGGAGCCATTCCATTGGCTACATACAATGCAACATCAACCTGTCAGGTAACAGGAACTGTAACTACTAACCCAACTGCATTCTCCGGTACCTTCGGAAATGTAACATGGAATTGCGCAGGTCAAACTTCAGCAACCGGTGCAATTAGTGCTGCTATGACTGTAAATGGAAACCTTTCAGTACTGGCCGGAACCATGGCTGATGCGGGAGTTATTATTACAGGTAATGCAAGCGGAACTTTTTCAATCGCTGCCGGTGCAACATATACGACTAACAGATCAGCAACTTCGTGGTTCCCGACAAACTTTATTGCCGCAAATATTTCCTTTGACCCTGACGGTACATTCAATTATGCCGGTACTTCCACACATACAATTCCAAATATACCTGTAACTACTTATGGAATCTTAGGAATAACCGGAGGTGTGGTAAAAACATTAAGTGCTCCCACAACCGTAAGCGGAATCAGTATCAATACGAGTGGAGCGACTCTGGCCGGCGGTGGAAACTTAATTACAGGTCCGGGCTCAGGTTCCGGTTTATTCAATATTGTGTCCGGTGGTATTTTTACCATGACGAACACCATTGCCGATCCGATGCCGGTTTTCCAGAATTATACGTTTGGTGTTACAAGTACGGTAAACTACAATGGCGTTGCCACGCAAAACATTTTCCCTATCCCATCTCCCGGATACGGAAATCTTAATTTGAGTGCTGCCTCTGCTTCTATGCGTCAGCTAACAGGAAACACATTTGTACAGAATACAGTGACCACTTCGGCAAACAATACGCTTGATTTGAATGGTAATACGTTGGCAGTTTCCGGCACAACTCCTTTCAGTCATTCCGCTTCTGCAACTTTAATTGCGAATGGATCAGGCTCAACCATTCACCTGAATGGAAGTGCTGCACAAACAATGACGATTTCAGGAACTATTACCGGAAGTTTAATTGCCAACTTAACTTCTTCCAATACAAACAGTGTATCAGGTGCTGCTCTCGGAACAACACCAACAACATATACCATAGGAAATCTTACCATCAGTCCGGGTTCCTATTTTAGCCTGAATGGAAGAACAATGAACCTGACAGGTAGTTATATCAACAATGGTACACTGATCGGAAATTCAAGTAGCTCCATCATTGCATTTACAGGTGCATCACCACAAAGTTTCAATATTGGTACTTACAAGCTGTCGCAATTATTCGGAATGATCATCAACAATGCATCAGGTGTTACACTTGGAGCTCCGGTAAATATTGTTGGTACTACTTCAACAACAGGAGTGCTCACTTTAACAAGCGGAGTACTTACCACAACTTCTTCTAACCTGATCACTGTTTCCAATACTGCTGTTGCAGGAATTTCAGGCGGTTCAGTTTCGTCTTATGTGAACGGACCTCTTGCAAGGGTGTTACCTGCGAATTTAGTAAGTGGAAACTATACTTTTCCTGTCGGTGGAGCAGCGTATCAACTTTTTGAATTGACAAATCCAACTACTGATACTTCAGGTACCGTAACTGTGACTGTTCAAGCTATTGACGGAAATGCAGGAGGTGTCGCAGGTATCGGATTATCTGCACTAAATACTGACCAGTACTGGTCTGCTACTGCAACAGGTGCGGGAACAATTACCTCCGTAGGAGCCGTGTCACTTACCGATGCATCACCGGTGCTTACAACATCAAATGCAATCGGACAATCATTAACACAAACAGGAACATATGCGCCAAGGGGTGGTACAGTTGCTGTTCCTAAAATTACAAGTTCAAGTGTGGTCGCACCATCATTGGGCTTTTTCGTGATCGGGACTAAGGGAGGAAATATGTGCGGAACATATACCGTTGGTGCCGGACCATCCAATGACTTCACCAACCTCTCAGCCGCTACACAGGCCATCAATAATGCAACCATCACCTGTGATGTTATTTTTGAGCTGCAGATTGACTATAACTCATCATCAGAAACTTTCCCGATATCATTCAGTCAATTCACATATACCGGCGGACCTTTTAATGTTACAGTTCGCCCCGCTGCGGGAGTAACAACAAGCATTACAGGTACAAGTACTGCAACTATCATCAGCGTGAACGGTGCTGATCAGTTGATCTTTGACGGAAGACAAGGTGGTACAACAAATCCGAAGAGTCTCACGATTGCAAATACATCTGTAAGCGGGTTGACTTTTGAATATATCAATGATGCTACTTACAATACCATTAAATATTGTGTTGTTAAAGGAGTAAATACCACAAGTACTGAAGGGTTGATTGTATATGGTACAACAACAGGCACAACCGGAAATGACTTTAATACTGTTGACAACTGCGATTTGCAGGATGGCGCAACCACGCCTGTTAATATGATATATGCATCCGGTACTTCTGCAAAAGTGAATGACAATATCACGATTTCCAATAATAACATTTTCAATTTCTGGTCAGCAAGTGGTGCAACAAACGGAATTGTTGTTTCTTCTAATAATTCAGACTGGATGATTACAGGAAACAGTTTTTATCAGACTACAACAAGAACAGCTACAACAGGCGTAACGCATGTAGGAATTCAGATCAGCAACTCTGCAGGAAATAATTTTATCGTCACCAACAATTATATCGGTGGGTCATCGTCAAATGCAGGTGGATCTTCATGGACAGTTGGCGGAACAGTTGCCAGCAGATTTATCGGAATACAAATGGCGGCAGGGACAACAACCTCCTCTTCTATTCAGGGAAATGTAATCAAAAATTTTACCTGGAGCTCGAGCAGCGGTGCAACAACACTTCCCGGTGTTTGGTGTGGTATATATATGACTGCAGGAGCGATCAACGCAGGTAATACAAGTCCCAACGTGATCGGAAGTAATTCCGGTACAGGGTCCATCAGCGTTACAACATCTACTACAGGCGGTATCAGCTTTGGTATCGGCAGTTCATCTACAGGTGCAATGAGTATAATAAATAATATTATCGGCTCAATTAATCTACTCGGAACTACGACTTCAATATCCCATAGTTTTGTCGGAATCAGCGCGACAACAGGAAGTCCGCTTACCATTAGCGGTAATTCTATTGGAAGCACTTCAACTGCGAACAGCATCAATGCATCAAATCCATCAACGGGAACAACAGGTCAGAAAGTCTCAGGAATTGAAAGCACGAGTTCCAGTGCAGTAACCATCACAGGAAATACGATTGCAAATCTCTCCAATGCTTATGCCGGAACAGGCATCACGACATTTATTCCTCAGGTAAGGGGTATTTCAAGTACTGCAGGCACAAATACGATCAGTCAGAATAGCGTTCATGCACTTTCTTCTGCAAGTCCTTACACAGGTACAGCAGCAAGTGCATCCGTCATTGGTATTTCAATGACCTCAACAACTACAGGTACCACCGTATCAGAGAATACAATTGATTCACTGATGAATTCTGCCAATGCTGCTGTGTCAGTAACCGGTTTGCATTACAGCGGAGCCACTACAGGATCAAATCTTATTGAGCGGAATTTCATTCATACACTTGATCCTCCTTCAACGAGTTCTGTTATTAGTGGTATTTATGTGAACGCCGGAAATTCAACTTATCAGAATAATATGATCCGCCTCGGTATTGATGCATCGGGCAATGACATCACCGTGGGTTATGAAATGAATGGTATCAGGGAAATTGCAGGTGTGAATAATTATTATCACAATAGTATTTATATCGGTGGAAACAACGTAGCATCTTCTGCCAATACCTATGCTTTCCAGAGTAATGTAATTACCGGCACGCGTGCCATTCAGAATAATATTTTCTATAACGCCAGAAGCAATGCAAGCGGATCAGGAAAAAATTATTCAATAAAAGTCGGTGCTGCAACAGGACTTACCTGCAACTACAACGATGAACTTGCAAGCGGAACCGGTGCTGTAACAGGAGCAGTCGGCGTAACTGACTATGTAACTTTCCTTGACTGGAGATCAGGCACCGGATTTGACTTCAACGGATTCAATATTGCACCGCAGTTTATCAATCCTGCAGGAGCAAGTTCAGTAGTGAATCTTCACATCAAGCCATCACCTACACAAACACCGGTTGAATCATCAGGAACAAATGTGGCCGCTGTAACAACAGACTTTGATGGACAATCCAGAGCAGGATTTTCTCCTGTTGACGTAGGAGCTGATGCGGGTAATTTTACACCTTATGAATGTACGGGCGCATCTGCAGGTACTGCAAGCGCATCGCCGGCAGGTCCTTTCTGCGGGTCGGGTTCTTCAACCGTTTCAATCAATGGATATAATTTCGGTGCAGGCATATCATTCCAGTGGCAGAGTTCGCCGGATGGAACTGCAGGTTCTTTTTCTGATATACCTGGTGCGACCAATACCTCATATGCTACCGGGACCATTACTGACACTACTTTCTATCGCTGCTTCGTCGTTTGTACAACCGGTCCCGCAAGTGACACATCTTCTGTTGTTACAATTTATGTAAACCCAAATCCGGTTGTTGCCATTGTTGCTGACCCTGTCAATGCTGTTATATGCGGAACAGGTTCTGTTACACTTACAGCGAGCGGAGCAGATACATATTTGTGGAGCCCGGGTGGCGCTACTACTGCAGCAATAACTGTATCACCGTCCACAACTACTACCTATACCGTTGCAGGAACTTCTTTTGGATGTACCGTGAATGCAACCAAGGTTGTCACCGTTAGCCCGGCAACAACGGTAACCTCCGTCACAGCTACTCCCGGAACAATTTGCAGCGGAGACACAAGCCAGTTAGATGTTAACCTTACTACAGGATATTCTAATTATAATGTTTCTTCTATTGCATATGCACCGGTTTCTGGGACAACAGTCACCCTGACTGCATTGTGGACTGATGACGCATCTACCAGTGTTACGCTGCCATTTACTTTCAATTACTATGGTGTGAACTACACCACTATGGCTGTCTCAACAAATGGCCTGGTGCAGCTGGGTTCAGCCGGTATCGGATTAAATACTACCTACAGCCAAACAATTCCAAGTGCATCGAATCCTAATAATATAATTGCTGCTTGCTGGAATGACCTTGATCTCCGCACAACGGGAAACATCAACACAATTACAACAGGTTCTTCCCCTAACCGAATTTTCTCCATTCAATACCAGAATTGTCCATTCTATAATGGAATTGGCGGTACAGGAAACGTACTTGCACAGATAGAATTGTTTGAAGGTACCGGCGTCATTGAAATTCACATTGGTCAGGTATTAGGTACATCAACTACCTCATCCCTTAAAACTTGTGGTGTTGAAAATGTAAACGGTACTGCTGCTGCAACAGCTCCCGGTAAAAATGGTTCTGCATGGACGGTTTCATCCGGAAGTCCGGAAGCATTTAGGTTCGCTCCTGCCTCTAACCCAACTATTTTTTCATGGACGCCAACGACGTTCCTTGATGACCCGGCAATCAAGAATCCAAAAGCAATGAGTGCAACAGCAACTACTGTTTATACAGTAACTGTCACAGATGCCTTAACAGGTTGTGCTGGAACCGGCAATGTAACTCTCACAGTCAATCCACTACCTTCTGTCATTGCTTCCAACAATGCACCATTCTGCTCCGGTACGGATGACTTGAATCTAACTTCAAATGCGCCGACAGCAATTTCATACGACTGGTCAGGGCCTGGTGCTTTTACTTCTGCTTCGCCTGCTCCTTCAATTGTTGACGCAACAAATGCCAATAGTGGCACCTACAGTCTTCAAGTAACAGACGTAAACGGATGTAAAAAAGATACTACTACTACGGTTCTCATCTATGCTTTGCCTGTAGTTGACATTACTCCGATTGGTTCGCTTAATATTTGTACAGGTCAGACGTCCACTGATCTTCAGGCAACAGGGGGCAATACCTACGTATGGTCAACCACTGAAACCACTTCTCTGATTACGGTGAGTACAGGTGATACATATATTGTAACAGGTACTGATGGTAATACCTGTCAAAATTCTGATACAGTAGTTATTACTGAATCAATAGCACCCGCTGACCCTATCGTTACTCCTTCAGGGCCAATCGAACTCTGCACAAATGACGGAATCAATTTTATTCCTGTCAATCTTTCCTGTACCAACTACAGTACAGATTTATTGTGGTCAACAAGCGAAACAACACAGAGTATTTCTGTTGACTATGCTGATTTCTTTAATGTGACCTATACCGATCCAACAGGTTGCTATTCTACTTCAAATACTGTTATCATAGTACTTGATGATGTTGATCCGACCATCTCTTGTCCAAATGACACCACCATCACAAACAGCCCCGGAGTATGCGGCGCGACAGGTGTTGTGCTTACGATGCCGGTTACTGATGACAATTGTAGCGTGAATACAGTTGACAACGATGCGCCTTCTGTTTTCCCGATTGGCAATACAACGGTTACCTGGACCGTGACAGACTTCAATGGAAACTTTGCAACCTGCACGCAGGAAGTTACCGTTACCGATGACGAAGATCCTGTCATTTCAAATTGTCCTGCAGATATTGAGGCGTGTGGATTTGTTGCTACATGGACTGCACCGACTGCCAATGACAACTGTTCAATCTTATCCTTTACAAGCAATTATAATTCAGGAGCAACATTCCCTTCAGGAACAACTACAGTTACTTATACTGCCGAAGACGTGAATGGAAATACGTCTACCTGTTCATTTGATGTAACTACCAATCCGATCGCTCCTGATGCTGATGCAGGTACTGACCAGTCTGTCGCTACTTCTTCCGCAACGCTTGCAGCAAATGCTGCCGCTCCCGGACTTGGTACCTGGACTGTAATAACCGGTAGTGGATCATTTACTCCAAATGCGAATGATGAGAATGCCACAGTAAGCGGACTTTCCGCCGGCTTAAATACTTTCAGGTGGACCATCAGCAATCCTCCTTGTGCTGATACATTTGATGATGTTGATATAACATTCGCGAATTGCATTCCTCCTGTCATCAGCGCATGTCCTTCTAATATTTCTCAGTGTGATGTTTACACCGCTTCATGGACTGATCCTACAGCTACGGGTACCACACCTACTGTTGTTTGTGTTCCTGCGTCCGGTTCAACTTTCAGTGCAGGAGTTACAACGGTAACCTGTACTGCTACGAACGGTTGCGGAAGTGATCAGTGTTCTTTCACTGTAACCGTAAATGAAACACCTGTCATCAGCGCATGTCCTTCGAATATTTCTCAGTGTGATGTGTACACCGCTTCATGGACGGATCCTACAGCGTCAGGTGTTCCTGCTGCATCAGTAGTTTGTGTTCCTGCATCGGGTTCTACATTTAGCGCAGGGGTTACTACGGTTACCTGTACTGCAACAAATGCCTGCGGAAGCGATCAGTGTTCGTTCACAGTAACTATAAATGAATCGCCTGTCATCAGTGCATGTCCTACAAACATTTCTCAGTGTGATGTTTACACCGCTTCATGGACTGATCCTACAGCGTCAGGTGTTCCTGCAGCATCAGTAGTTTGTGTTCCTGCTTCAGGTTCTACTTTCAGCGCTGGTGTTACAACAGTAACCTGTACTGCAACAAATGCCTGCGGAAGTGATCAGTGTTCTTTCACTGTAACCGTAAATGAAACACCTGTCATCAGCGCATGTCCTGCAAACATTTCTCAGTGTAATGTTTATACTGCCTCGTGGACCGATCCTACTGCAACAGGAGTTCCTGCTGCATCCGTAGTTTGTGTTCCTGCATCAGGTTCTACATTTAGTGCAGGAGTTACTACGGTTACTTGTACTGCAACAAATGCTTGTGGAAGCGATCAGTGTTCATTCACAGTTACAGTTAATGAATCGCCTGTCATCAGTGCTTGTCCTTCTAATATTTCTCAGTGTGATGTTTACACCGCTTCATGGACGGATCCGACAGCTTCAGGTGTTCCTGCTGCATCGGTAGTTTGTGTGCCTGCATCGGGTTCTACTTTTAGCGCCGGAGTTACAACAGTAACCTGTACTGCAACAAATGCCTGCGGAAGTGATCAGTGTTCTTTCACTGTAACTATTTCAACTTCTCCAACTGTTTCTGCAGGTGCTGATCAGGCCATTTGTTATACAGGCACTGCAACATTGAACGGTTCATTCGGCGGTGCTGCAACTTCGTCAACTTGGACAACGCTGGGAGACGGAACATTTGACGATGCAACATTGCTCAATGCTGTTTATACCCCGGGACCTTCCGATATTATTTCTCAGACTGCAACGCTGGTATTGACAACTGATGATCCTTCCGGACCTTGTGATGCTGCAAGCGACACGATGGTGATAAACATTCTTCTCGCCACTCCTTCGAAACCGGCTGTTCCGACAGGACCTTCTACTGCATGTACAGGTGACATATTTGTATATTCAATTCCTACAGTACCTACAGCAGTATCATATACATGGACTTCAATTTTCCCTGCTTATGCTTCAGTTGTCGGAAACGGCACCTCTGCAACTATGGATTTCTTTGGCACATTGCCGATAGCCAATTCTTCATGGCCATTCTCTGTGTATGCTACCAATGCATGTGGAAACAGTCCGGTGAGAACATTTGCTCCACGCAATAAAATATCGCAGCCGGGATTCAGTAGTGGATTACCGGTAGTTGTGTGTCAGAATACCAATGGCGTTGTTTATTCAGTGAATTCGGTTTCCGGTGCAACATCTTATACGTGGACGATCACAGGAAGCGGTGCTGCTATTCAGGGTTCGAATACCGGACAATCAATCACCGTAAACTTTAGCACATTCACCTCTGTCACTATCAGTGTAACAGCATCGAATCAGTGTATGACAACTGCTGCCCGGGTAATGACTGTGAATTCGGCTCCGGTAATTCCGGGAACCGTTACAGGTACTTCCTATGTATGTCCTTTCGGAACTTATCAGTATTCAGTCATTGCTGTACCGGGTGCATCATCTTACATCTGGACCGGTCCTGCAGGCTCTTCTGTTGCAGGAACTTCAAATGTGGTGAACATCACTTTCGGAGCAAGCATACCGGGAGGATCACTGGTCAGTGTTAAAGCGGTAGGTACATGTTCCAATTTCAGTCCGCTTCGAAGCAAAGGCGTTGCCAGCGGAATTCCGAATGTACCAAGCAGTATCTCAGGATTGGCAGCAGGTCAGTGTGGTGAAACAGGAGTCTCCTACTCTATCACTCCGAACAATATTCCGCCGGTGTCGAGCTATACCTGGAGCGTCAATAACGGAGCAACCATTTCCGGTCCGAATAATTTAAGTGCAGTTGTTGTTGATTATCCATCAACGTTCTCTAACGTCACCATTTCAGTGGTTGCCAACAATACTTGCGGCAGCGGTAATCCTCGGACGCTTCTTGTTCTTGGCGCACCGAATACTCCTGTTTCAATATCCGGTACTACGCTTCCTTGCGCATCAGCAGTGGAACAATATTGTGCAGTGGGTTCTGTGAATGCAACTTCATATATCTGGTCTGTTCCAACCGGTGCAACCATTCTCGGTTCACCAACGGGACAATGCATACAAGTGTTGTGGGGAACAGCTGGCGGTAACATTAATTGTACTGCTTCCAATAATTGCGGTGTCAGTGGTACAAGGGTACTTTCTGTTTCTGTTCCTTGTCGCCAGGGGCAAGTACTCGGAACTGCAAATGAATTGAATGTGCAATTGTATCCTAATCCTGTCGTTGAAAAAACCACACTTAAGTTCAATTCCATCGGAGATGAAAAATACCTCATCAACTTCACCAATGTTATCGGTCAGCGTGTAATGGATGTTTCAGGTACTGCAACCGATGGCGTAAACATGGTTGAGCTTGACCTTGGTAATCTGGCCAAAGGAGTTTATTATTTACAATTAATTTGCGGTGACTACACAGGAAAAATTAAAGTTGTAGTCGAGTAACACAATATATTTTATGAATCAAAAAAGAGAGGTGTAATGCCTCTCTTTTTTTTTGAGTTGAATAACAATCTGCCTATCCCCTAAACAGTAGATATTTTAATGCAATGTTATTCTTCCGTTTTATACTGTGTCCTTAGTATCAATTATATTTTTTCATTACTGTCCGACTAAATTTAATGTGATTCCTCGCTGCGCTCTGAATGACAGGACTTTTGGAGAGTAAATATCC
Organism: Bacteroidia bacterium; assembly: GCA_038206355.1. Lineage (GTDB taxonomy): Bacteria > Bacteroidota > Bacteroidia > AKYH767-A > 2013-40CM-41-45 > JAPLDB01. The sequence continues at coordinate 37,879 of JBBRAY010000005.1, read as the reverse complement.
TTGCAAACACCTGATAACATTGTCATTCAGAGCGTAGCGATGAATCTTTCAAAGCAAAATTATTTTTAGTCGGACAGTAGTGATATTTTTTATACAGATTTTCACCAACAAATAGACTCCATTCGTCAATTTTTAATGAAATATTTCCAATAAATTTTGTTTAAACAATTTAATTACTGTATATTTAACCTCAACAAAGGCAATTGAATTCTATACGTATATCGGGAACCTGCGATTTCACCTTATACTAACTAAGGAAAATCTATTTCTATTACCGATTACTGTTAACATTTACAAATGAAAAGAACAGCAATACTTTTTTATTCCCTTGCAGCCGTTTTATTTTTCTCGGGAAGGGTATGTATTGCTTCTACTTTTAAAATTTCAAATGATCAGGTCAGGGTAATCAAACACGAAGCTGATTTACAAGTAACCATCAATCAGGCAGACGAATCTGTTCAAAAAGATATTCTTTTTCTTAAAACCATTTTTTATTTTATTTTAATCGGATCAATTGCCAATCTATACTTTTCGGATTTTGTATCCAAATTAATCATTGGAGACAAATCCTATTCCGGCTCTTTTGCCAACGCCCCGCCCATGTAAGCACACGGGCAGTCTCCGGCTTACGTAGACTTTCCTTTTTTTTTGTTTCATATTGGCAATTTTAGTCTTTCCCATGAAGAAGATTTCTGAAAAACACAATTTTAAAATTCAATTCTCTATTCTATTAATACAATTAAACTTAATTAAAATCAATTTCTATTATTTAAACTTAAATTCAATTAACAATGAAAAGTAAAATTACAATTCAACAAAAGGCATCGGTTACTCTCCGTATGCTGTGTTGTCTCCTTCTCATGGCGGGAATGTGGACGACAAATGCGAATGCACAAGCAGCGTATTCCAATGATTTTAATGTCAATTCTACAGGTTGGACCGGTACTATTACCAGGACAACAGCTACAACGGCTTGCGGCAGTGCTTCTATGCGCAGAAATATGTATAGCAGTGTAACTACAGGCAACATGGTTTCACCAACTTGCGGGACGAGTAATGGTGCTTTAGCAACACTTTCCTACGCATATAAAGTTGCTAACTGGTCTGCAAATACAGTAGGTACTTCCGGTTGGGGTTCTTTCAATGTACAGTACGGTGCTACTGCAACTGGACCATGGACTACTTTTCAAACTATTAACACAGGAAATCACGTTGTATCAGGAACATGTTCAACGGTGGTAGTTACGTTTACACCCCCTTCCGGTGCCCTCTTTATTAAATGGGATGCTTTTTGGACTGCTGGTGATTATTACATTAATTTTGATAACGTAGTTGTTTCACAAGCCGCTTCAAGTCCATGTGCCGGAACACCTGCACCCGGCAATACAGTTTCATCTGCCAACCCGGTATGTTCTGGTGTAAACTTTACCTTGTCATTGCAAAATGCAACAAGCGGAACTGGTGTTACATATCAGTGGTATAAAGACGCCGTGCTTGTAAGTGGTGCTACCAACGCAACTTATGTTACGTCTCAGACTGCTGCGGCCTCTTATTATTGCGATGTTACTTGTTCAGCAGGTCCAAGCACTTTTAGTTCAAATCCTTTAAGTGTAACAATGAGTGGCTTTTCCAGTTGTTATTGCTCCCTGGCTGCAACATCCACACCTTTTGAAAAGATTTCTAATGTTACCATCGGATCTATTAACAACACAACATCATCCACTGCAGGTTATGAAAATTGGACTGCACAATCAACAAACATATCAACTCAAACAGCGATCCCTATTTCAATTTCTGTTTCAAGTGCATATGCAAGTGATGACAGGGTTTTCATTGCCATAGATTATAATCAAAACGGAATTTTTGATGTTGGTGAAGTGCTTTATTCAGATGCTGTTAGTACTTTTTGCCCAACGTGCTCAGGAACTGCAGCTACGCTTACAGGTACTATTACTGTTCCAACAGTGGGTGCAATTGCCGGAGTTACCCGTATGCGGGTACAATTACAGGATTACGCATCCAACACTCCTCAGGTCTTTTGCGGTACTTATACATATGGTCAAGTGGAAGATTATAATGTGAACATTACATTATTAGCTCCATGTTCCACCCCTGCTCCGGGTAACACATTGCCTGTTTCTCCAAGCGTATGTGCCGGTGGTACAGTAAATCTTTCATTACAAAATGCTACCCCTGGTACCGGCGTTACTTACCAATGGTATGACGGTGCTGGTGCTATCGGTGGTGCAACAAATGATACTTATACAACTCCTGCTTTATTTGCATCAGAAACATACCATTGTGATGTTACCTGCTCAACAGGTCCATCTACCGTAAGTTCTAACAATACCACAGTTTCAATAGCTGCTGCTCCCGTTGGAGGTACTGCAAGTGGTCCTGCTACAGGTCTTACTTACCAAAACCTTGCTTATTCAGTAAGTGGTTATACAGGCAGTATACAGTGGCAGTATTCTACCACTGCTATTGGGGGTCCTTACACAGATATTCCCGGCGCAACCAATTCAACCCTCAATATCACAGCCAATGGCGCCGGTACTTATTATGTTCGCGTCAAAGCTTTCAATGCAGGTTGTACGGATGACTTCTCTACCGTGGTAACCACAGTTGTTTCCGTAGATGGTGATAACGTTTGCGGTGCGATTACACTTGCATTAGGCAATAATGGTCCATATACAAACTCCGGAGCTACTACCGAAGGCGGCGAACCTGTTCCTCCTTCATCTACTTGTGCAGATCAGATAGGATGGTGTACTTCAGGTATCAGCAACTCTGTATGGTTCTCCTTTACTCCTGCTGTGTCAGGGAAATATTCATTTGGTAATAATGGTAACCTGAATCTCTGGGATAACCAGCTTGCATTATATAGTTCAGCAACGTGTGGTGATGTCCTTGTCGGTGGCGCTACCTTGCTCGCTGCAAATGACGATTCAACAGTTTCTACTTCTCCTTTTAAAGCATGGATTGCTCCGGTTTGCCTTACAGGCGGAGTAACTTATTACCTTCAACTTGATGGATACATCACTACGGTGAATACCGCCTTTGGTATCCGGGTTGACAAAGCAGCAAACGTTGCCCCTGTTATCAGCGCATGTCCTGGTCCTGTCTCTGTTGTAAATGATGCCGGTTTATGTACCGGAACTGCTTCATGGAGCGATCCTTCTGCAACAGATGACTGCGGTGCTGTTTCCGTTGCTTGTGTTCCTGTTTCAGGAAGCGTATTCCCTGAAGGCGTTACTTCTGTGACTTGCACAGCAACAGATGCCGAAAATGCTACTTCACAATGTTCATTCAACGTTACAGTAAACGTAAACCATGCAACTGCTGCGTCAGGAATTTCTGACAATGCATTGTATGGACAGATTTGTTCTCCGGGTACACTAAACCTTTCTGTTGTCGGTGGCTCACTTGGAACTGCAGGCGGCGACTGGGTTTGGTATGATGGCGGATGCGGAAGCGGTGCTTCTGTAGGTACCGGCGCTTCAATAAGCATCGTTCCTTCTGTGGGTTCACACAATTATTTCGTTCGTGCTGAAGAACCGGGATGCCCTGCCAATACTGCATGCGTGAGCGACGCCATCAGCGTGATTACTGCTCCGCCTTTAAATACAATTCACTATACAGCTTCTATTGCTGATGGATGCGTAGGCGCTCCTGCTGCGACTTTCTCAGTAAATGCAGTTGCAAGCTGTACATTCTACAACTGGACCAGTTCACAAGCCGGTGTTCGTTTTAACGGCAACCCGAGCCCGTACCAGACTACTGTTCCTACTGTGAACGTAACGTTTGTCGGACTTCCGCCTGCAGGCGCTTCAGGATGGAGCATCTGCGTATTTGGTGGAAATGCTTGCGGTAGCACAAACACCATTTGTACATGGGTACGTGCAACCGTTTCTATTCCGGGATCACTTTCCGGTTCCAATATCGGATGCCCGGGTTCTACAGGTAATCCATATTCTTCATCTGCAGTTGCAGGTGCGGTATCTTATCAATGGAGTTCAACAGGTGGTATCACCATCGTTGGCAATGGCGCACAAGCCGTAACCGTTGATTTCGCCGGTGGATTTGTTTCAGGTACCCTCAGTGTTCACGGACAAACTGCCTGCGGATACAATGGTCCGAACAGAACCATCAACATCACACGCGCACCTTCTATTCCGGGTACTATCTCCGGACCAAGTTATCCATGTCCTAACGGATCTGCTGCTTACAGCGTTGCCGCTGTTCCGGGTGCTGTTGATTATACATGGACTACTTCCGTTGCTGGTGCAATCGTAACAGGAACTTCAACCTCTTGCTCTATTGCATTCCCTGCTGTTATTCCTGCGGGCTCAACGGTATCAGTAACTGCGAATAGCAGTTGTCCGTTCTCAAGTGCTGTACGTTCTAAAGGTATAGCAAACGGAATTCCGGGCGTACCTGCTAACATCAGCGGACCTGCTACAGGTCAGTGCGGTGAAACAGGCGTGTCATATTCTATTACTCCGGTAGTTCTTGCTACAGGATATAGCTGGAGTACTACATGTGGAACCATTCAGGGACCAAATAACCTGAGCGGTATCACCATGGATTGGCCGGGAAGTTTCGGCTCATGCATTGTAACCGTTGCAGCTACAAATGCATGCGGTACCGGCGGATCACGTACACTGGCAGTTAGTGGTAATCCTGCTACTCCACCGTCAATCAGCGGAAATGCTGCGCCATGTGCGAACAGCGTTGAAGGATATTCTACTGTTGGTTCTGTGGGTGCGACTTCATACACCTGGACAGTTCCCGGTGGTGCAACAATCATCGGACCTGCAAACGGATCCTCTGTGTTGGTGCAATTCGGTTCACTCAGCGGAAACATAACGGCAACAGCTTCCAATGCATGTGGCAATTCAGGCCCGCGTACTTTGCCTTGTGTGATATCTTGCCGTCAGAGTCAGGTCATCGCTTCAGCAACTGCATTTAGTGCAGAAGTTTATCCGAACCCTGCATCCGGAAAAGCAACAGTGAAGTTTACTGCTGCCACTGCTTTACAATACCATCTTAACATGACTGACGTCCTCGGACAGCAAGTGCTTTCTACTGAAGGCACATCTGCTGAAGGCATCAACATGATTGACCTTGACCTGAACAATTTTGCAAAAGGTGTTTACACACTCAACATCATGAGTGGCGATTACAATGAGCAAATCAAACTGATTGTTCAGTAGAATTTAAGTTTTAATTGTTGTTGTAATTATAGAGAAGCCCGCACTTGAAAAAGTGTGGGCTTCTCTTTTAAGCGAATATTGAGTTCTGACTTCCTACTTCTTACTTCCAACTTCCAACTTCCAACTTCCTACTTATGACTTCTGACTATTGACTGCCTACTCTCGATTACTGACTGCCAACTCCCTACTGGCGCCCTTTAGGGCCGGGGTGAATCAGGATTTTAAAATGATCTCAGAAATTAGCGCGATGGCCCCTTTTAGGGACGGGGTGAGCGCAAGGCTTGAAATGTACCTTGCATTGAAACGTAATAATATTTCAGGATTATTAAATGATCTCAGAAATCAGCGGGATGGAGTCCTTTAGGGATTAAAGGTGTTTTACTTTTACTGTTCCATGGGTGGAATCAATGGGAAAACGGAAAGCCCCAAAATATTCACCATCCAAAATTTCCCATTCACCAAATAAAATGAAATATCCTTCATTTAACGTATAACATTTGTCAGATTAATAATACATTTAGCGCCTCAAGGATTTTTGCCGCTCATGAGATTTTAAGCTTACAGCACAGAAAAAGAAATAGCGAATTTACAATTGGCACTTTTTATATAATAACTTAAACTACACTTAGAGCAATCTTTCAGCATTAAATGCATTCACTAAAGCGCATCCTTTTCTTTTTGACTGCATTCACCTATGTGATGAGCAGGATTGTGCTTATTTCTCCTGATGCCATTGAGCAAAAAACAAAGCGCGTCGTTTATTTTCAGGACAGGTACGTAGCCATCAATTCAGACATTAAAAAAAGAGTAGCAGCAACTGTAAGCATCATTAAAAAGGTTTTACATACTGACAGATCAAAAAAAGATTTTTCCCGTCGGTACGCAACTCTTTCCGACAACAAATCCGGTTTTCATTTTTTCTATCAAGGTCAAAAGATACCTGCTACTCCGGAAGACCCCTACCATTCCTAGTTTCCTGAATTTTATTTTATTTTCTAAAATATAAATTCACGAGTTTCCTTGTCATTTCCCCTATTATGGGAAAAAGACATGGGATTTTTATCTTCATTTATTTCAAAGAATAACTTACAACAATTAATATTAACTTAAATTCAATTACAAATGACAAGTAACACTTACTTACAAAAAACAGCATCGGTAACACGTTATATGCTGTGTTGTCTACTACTCATGACGGGAATGTGGACGATAAATGTAAATGCACAAAACATTACAATTGGCGGTTTAACCGGAAACAGTTTTCAGCCAATTTATACCTGTTACGGGTACAATTACAGTCAGAATATTTATACTCTGGCTGAATTAAATGCAGCTGGTTTTACTGGTTCCAAAACCATTAGTAAGATTCGCTATTATTGTGTATCTACTCCAGGAACACCTGCAAACTGGAATAACTGGACCATTTTAATGGGGAATACAGTAACTTCAAGTTTTGCCGGAACATCAAGCTGGATACCATCAGGCAGCATGACAACTGTTTTTACAGGGACTATTCCAACACCTGTTGCGGGTGCCTGGTGCGAGATTACATTAACTACACCGTTCATTTGGAATGGCACTGGCAATTTGGTTGTTGGAGTTGATGAGAATTCTGCGAGTTATACATGTACTGCCTCATGGGGCAGTTACACAAGCGGATCAGGCAATAGGGAGCTTTTATATTATAGTGATGTTACTAACCCAAATCCCGCAGCGCCTCCTGCAGCCAACTATGGACCGGGTACTGCAATGGCATCAATCCAATTGTTTGCGGCCTCTTCATATTGCACAACCGGATTATATACCACTGGTTGTTCGTCCTCCGATAACATTCAGAATATTTCGGTTTCCAACCTTAGCCAGACAGCTACCGGATGTACAGGAGGAACAGGAATAGCAGATTATACAGGAACTACAGTAAACTTTACCCAAAATACTACTTATCCTTTTACCATTACCTGCGATTATGCAACTTCAGAATACACAGGTTGGTGGGTTGATTTAAATAACAACGGTTCCTTTGGAGATGCCGGTGAATTTATCGGGAGTTCAGGTCCGGGTGGTTCCACTATTACCGGAAATGTGACTATTCCAGCAGGTGCCGCAACAGGGACACATCGCATGAGAGTAAGATTAGTATATTCTACCGCGCAAAGTTTATCCACTTCATGCACAGCTTATACTTTTGGAGAAACACATGATTATACATGTAACATTACAGCCGGGGTATCCTATTGCACAACTGGTCTCTATACCACCGGATGTTCATCAAGTGATAATATTCAGAACATCGCTGTTTCCAACCTCAACCAAATTGCAACCGGATGCACAGGAGGAACAGGTATAGCAGACTTTACCGGAACTACAGTAAACTTTACCCAAAATACAACTTATCCATTTACAATTACTTGCGATTATGCATCCTCAGAATACACTGGCTGGTGGGTTGATCTTAATAATAACGGTTCATTTGGTGATGCCGGTGAATTTATCGGGAGTTCAGGTCCCGGAGGTTCCACCATTACCGGAAATGTAACAATACCTTCAGGTGCTGCAACAGGTACTCATCGCATGAGAGTAAGATTAGTATATTCTACCGCGCAAAGTTTATCCACTTCATGCACAGCTTATACTTTTGGAGAAACACATGATTATACATGTAACATTACAGCCGGCTGTACACAACCAACAACCCAGGCAATTATCGGCTCTTACACGAATAATACAACCGGTACCAGTGTTACCGTTAACTGGACGCGTGGAAATGGTAACAATGTTTTGGTGGTAGCAAGATTAACTGCGACTTCAGGTGTTGACCCTATTGGCGGAACTTCATACTCCTCTCCAAGTACGGTATTTGGTTCAGGCTCTAGCACAGGTGCAGGAAATTTTGCAGTTTATAACAGCACCGGCACTAGTGTAACGGTAACAGGATTAACGGCCGGATCAAACTATACATTTACTTGCTATGAATATGCAACCACCGGAACTTGTTATAAAACGCCGGGGTCTTCCTCTGCAGTTACAATTATTAATCCTCCCCCTGCAAATGATAATGCCGCTAACGCAATAAACATTGTTTCTTTACCTTATACCAGCGCTGTGATTAGCAATGCTGCTGCAACAGATGATTACACCTCCTCCACCTGTGATGGTCCATACAAAAATGTATGGTGGAAAGTAACAGGAATTTGCGGTACTATGACTGCAATTACCTGTACAGGAAGTACAAATTTTGACGATGAAATAGCAATATTTACCGGAACACCCGGAAGCTTTGTTGAGGTTATTTGTAATGATGACAATGGAGCCGGATGTACCAGCAATTATGCCGGTGTATCTTGGACTGCAACTGCCGGTACAGTATATTATATTTCAATAGGAAGTTATTCTTCTTCAAGTTCTACCGGTAATCTGCAGTTAAACGTTACTGCTGTTCCCTTTACCAGTTCAGTCGCCCCTACAGGAGCCACCGGCACCACGACAATTTGTAACGGAGGAAGCACTCTTCTTACGGTTGCAGGTGGTACAAAAGGCACAGGAGCAACGACTCAATGGTTCACTGGATCTTGCGGTGGTACTTCAGCAGGAACCGGTGATGCCATTACGGTTTCTCCAACTGCCAATACAACTTATTTTGTCCGCTATAGCGGAACTTGCAACGCCACCACTTGTGGAACAGTGGCAGTAACGGTTAACGCTCGCCCTACAGCGGCAATAAGCGGTACAACAGCTATATGTAATGGTCAAAGTTCTTCAGTCAGTATTTCTTTATCAGGTTCAGGAACTATAAACGGAACACTTTCACCAGGTGCAATTCCTTTCAGCGGAACGGCACCGACTATCAATGTCAATGTTTCTCCAACATCAAATACCACTTATACGGTATCAACATTATCAGATGCTAATTGCACATCAATAGCTGGTGACTTAACTGGAAGCCGAACTGTAAATGTGAATCCACGGCCTACAGCTTCTTTAAGCGGAACAATTACCCTGTGTAAAGGGCAAAGCACAAGCATTAGCGTAGCGGTTACTGGATTAGGAACAATCAACGGAACATTATCACCGGGCACTATCCCATTCAGTGGAACTGCACCGTCTATAAACGTAAGTGTTTCACCAACTTCAAATACCACTTATACAGTTGCATCATTGTCTGATGCCAATTGTACACCAATTGCAGGCGATTTAACAGGAAGCCGGACTGTAAATGTTAATGAACGTCCTACAGGAGATCTGACCGGTACTGCAACCACTTGTGGAGGAAGCACTACGCTTAGTATTGCAGCCACAGGTAGCGGTACTATCAGCGGCACGATAAATCCGGGAGCTATTCCTTACAGTGGAACAGCACCTACAATTACCGTAAACGTTTCTCCGGTATCAAATACAACTTATACACTTAATACCATGTCAGATGCAAACTGCACTTCAGATGCCGGTGATCTGACAGGAAGTGCAATAATAACTGTTAACTCAAGTCCGGTTATCGGCGCATGCCCCTCTGATATCACACAGTGTGATAACCACGTTGTGACATTCTCTACACCGACTGCAACAGGAACCCCAGCGCCTACAGTATCATGTTCTCCTGCTTCGGGTTCTACCTTCGCTACCGGTACTACTTCAGTTACCTGTACTGCTACCAACTCATGCGGAAGCGATCAGTGTTCATTCGACGTTACCATCAATGAAACTCCTGTAATCGGTGCATGTCCTTCTGATATCACACAGTGCGACAATCATGTTGCAACATGGGCTACGCCTTCTTCAACAGGATTCCCTGCTCCGTCAGTAACTTGTTCCCCTGCTTCTGGTTCTACCTTTGTTACAGGAACTACCTCTGTAACTTGTACGGCTACTAATTCCTGTGGATCATCAAGTTGTTCTTTCGATGTAACAATCAATGAATCTCCTGTGATTCCTGTTTGTATTTCTGACATTACACAGTGTGACAATCATGTGGTAGTCTATACTAATCCGGTTGCAACTGGTAGCCCTGCTCCAGTTGTTACATGTACACCGGCATCGGGATCTACATTTGCTACAGGTACTACAATGGTAAACTGTACAGCCTCCAATTCATGTGGCAATTACTATTGTTCATTTGATGTTACCATCAATGAATCACCTGTTATCGGCGCTTGTCCTTCCGACATTACACAATGCGACAATCATGTGGCCAGTTGGATTAATCCTTCTGCTACAGGCGTTCCGGCAGCTTCTGTTGTTTGTTCTCCTGCATCAGGTTCTACGTTCGCTACAGGAACTACTTCAGTAACCTGTACTGCAACTAATTCATGCGGAAGCAGCCAGTGTTCATTCGATGTTACCATCAATGAAACGCCTGTCATTGCTGCATGTCCTTCGGATATCACTACATGCAACCCTGTAGTAACATTCTCAACACCTTCTGCAACCGGAACACCTGCTCCATCGGTATCATGTAGTCCTGCATCAGGTTCTACTTTTGCTGCCGGATTAACGGTCGTTACCTGCACTGCTTCAAATAGCTGCGGAAATTCTGTTTGCTCTTTCAACGTAACAGTAAATACGCCATCAACTGCTGCAACGAGTGCTTCAAGCAATGCAAACTATGGTGAGATTTGTGTTGGTTCGCAAGTTACCCTCACTGCCAACGGCGGTTCACTGGGAACCGGCGCTACGTGGGAATGGTATGATGGCGGATGCGGAACAGGTGGTTCAATAGGATCAGGTGCTTCAATCGTGATTACACCAACAGCCGGACTGCATCAGTATTTTGTACGTGCTGAAGGCGCATGCGGAAACACTGCATGTGTGAGTGTATCCGTAAATGTAATCACTGCTCCTCCTACAGGAACTATTCATTACACTGCTTTCATTACTGATGGTTGTGTAGCCGCTCCTGCTGCTGCCTTTACGGTGAATGCTGTTGCCGGTTGCACATTCTATAACTGGACAAGTTCACAGCCCGGCGTATTGTTCAATGGTAATGCAAGTCCTTATCAGACTATCGTACCTACAGTGAACGTTACATTTACTTCACTTCCTCCGGCAGGAGCTTCAGGATGGAGCATCTGTGTTGCGGGTGGTAATGCTTGTGGAAACACAAATACCATTTGTACATGGGTGCGTGCGACGCTTTCATTGCCGGGATCAATTACAGGTTCTATCATCGGATGCCCAAGTACTTCAGGTAATCCATACGCTTCTGCATCAGTAGCCGGTGCTGCTTCTTATCAGTGGAGTTCAACAGGCGGTATCACCGTAACAGGTAATGGATCTCAGTCTATCACTGTTGCATTCTCTGCAGGTTTTGTTTCAGGTACATTAAGTGTACACGGACAAACTTCATGCGGATACAATGGTCCTGACAGAACAATCACAATCACACGTGCGCCTGCTATTCCGGGAGTCATTACCGGTGTAAGCTATCCTTGCCCGAATGCTTCAGCGGTTTACAGCGTTTCTGCTGTAGCCGGTGCGGTTAATTATACATGGACGACTTCCGTACCGGGTGCGATTGTAACAGGAACTACAAACTCTTGTTCAATTGCCTTCCCTGCCATCATCCCTGCCGGTTCAACCGTATCAGTAGTGGCAAACAGCAGTTGTCCGTTCTCCAGTCCTGTGCGTTCTAAAGGTATTGCTAACGGTACTCCGGGCGTTCCTGCCAACATTAGCGGTCCTGCATCAGGTCAGTGCGGTGAAACAGGTGTATCGTATTCTATTACTCCGGTAGCGCTGGCTACAGGTTACAACTGGTCCACTACCTGCGGAACTATTCAGGGACCAAATAACCTGAGCGGTATCACTGTTGACTGGCCGGGAAGTTTCAGCTTCTGCACCATCACAGTAACTGCCAACAATGCTTGCGGTTCAGGAATTGCGCGTACGCTGAATGTACTTGCTGCTCCTGCAACTCCTGCTTCAGTATCAGGTAATGCTGTTCCTTGCACAGGTGCAACTGAAGTTTATTCAGCCTCTTCAGCAGGCGCTACTTCTTACAACTGGACAGTTCCTGCAGGCTCATCAATCCTTGGACCTGTGAATGGATCTTCTATTATTCTGCAGTGGGGATCAACAAGTGGTAACGTTACTGCACAGGCCGTAAATGCTTGTGGTAATTCAGGTAACCGTTCACTGGCATGCGTGATCTCTTGCCGCCAGAGCCAGGTAAATGGATCTGTAATTGGTTTCAACGCTGAAGTATATCCGAATCCTGCATCTGATAAAGCAACAGTAAAATTCTCTACTGAATCTTCTGCTCAGTATCACCTCAACATGACTGACGTTCTTGGTCAGCGCGTACTTTCAACTGAAGGCACTGCTGTAGAAGGAATCAACATGATTGATCTTGATCTGAACAATGTTGCAAAAGGTGTTTATCTGCTCAATATCATGAGTGGTGACAACGCGCAACAAATCAGAGTTGTGGTTCAATAATTAACATTTCTGTTTAATAAAGCAGGCTCGCTTCGGTGAGCCTGTTTTTTTTTGCAATAAATTATCTGTCATTCACCCCCATTATAAGGTGATTCCCCACCTAAATATTGACTTGACACCCTATTTTCATTATCCTTGATGAAGGAAAAATGGCTGTTATTATCTCAAAAAAAAATATTTTCGTGGTACTTGTGCTAAAAAACATATTTGTTATATTTACCCCTGAGAAAATCAGCTTTAACGGGATTGTTAAAAGCATGATGTTACGTTATGGAATATTAATTAAAAAAATTCCGGGAATGAAAAAACTTTTTTACTTTTTAATTTCGTTATTCCTGTTTACAAGTGGGATTAATACTTTTGCATCAACTACAATAAATTTCAACGTTGTTTCCGGCAACTGGAATGTTGCGGGAAACTGGGATCTTTTGCGGGTACCCAATACGGGTGACCTTGTTGTAATTGGCGCGGGTAAAACATGTACCGTTGATGTGAATACAAATATTGTTGATTCCGTCCGTGTAACCGGTAATCTTAATTTCGTTTCAAGCAATGTAAGTGATTTAAAATATAACGGCAGTTTTACCATTGATCCTACCGGTGTTGTTAATAATACCGGCTCCATTGAGAAAATGGTAACTGGCGGAAACTTTACCATCGTAGGCACCGGTACTTACATTCACAATCCGTATAATAATGTGTTGCTCGATGAAAGTATTTTTTATTTCAGCTCTGAAAGTTTTTCAGCAACGAGTAACATTACTATAATGAAGTGGTACGACATTTCAGTCCCTGTCGGTGCCCCTACCCGTGTTCAGACCAGTAACTTCGGAAACCTTACCCTCAGTGTAAACACCACAGGTTTACGATGGAATCAAAAAGGATATTTCAGTGTGAACAGAATTAAAGGCACACTTACCATCACTGACGGAAATATTCAGATGGATGACGGACAGGGCGCAACTGTTGCACTTATACTTCAAACGGTCATCATCAATGGCACAGGAAACCTTGTTGTTCGTTCAGGTGTTTCAAGTCCATTTACTTTTACTACAGGCACTTTTACTGACGTCAGTACTTCAACTTTTGCAACCGTACTTGCTGATACAACATTTTGTCTTTATACATGGAATGCATCAGGTAGCGTACAACTGGGTCATTACTTCGCCGGCATGCGAGGTTCAGGAAATGAAACCGGAGGTGACTTACGTATCAATATCACCGGTAACCTCACCATTAACGGAACACAGGCGGTCCAGTTTGTGAACCAGTGCGACGCTCCGCTTCGACTTACTGTAACAGGAAATACGACCATCGGCGGAACTCCATCAAAAGTGCGATTTGTGGAAGGTAACAGCGGACTGATGACTTTCGTAACCAATGACTTTGTTATTTCCGGCGGAAACGACAACATCCTTTTAGGAGGCAATTCAGGCACCGTTACAAAACCTACGGGCATTGCAACCGTCACCATCAATAACGACTTTCTCATCAATGCAGCATCCAGCACGTACATTGTAAATTCGGATACGAATACGCAAAAACTCAGACTGGTGGTAGGCCGTGATTTCATCATGAGCAATACAAATGCGCAGTTGATTGTTGCCAACCATTTGGGAGCAAACACATTTAAGACTTCGCGTCATTTTACAATTACCGGTGGTTCATTTAACGGTGAAATGGATACCATCAATGTGAACATTGATTCTATGATCGTCGGCGGCAACTTCACTTTCGATTCCCCTGTTGCAACAAATTATTGTTACGTGAATTCAGGTAGAGGAAGTACGATATGGCAAACAACAGGAAACTTCAGTGTGCTTTCATCGGGTACCGCTGTGGGACAAGGAGTATATGGTATTTACAATGGCAGCGGTGCGATGAACATGACCATTGGCGGTGCTTACACACAGGGTCCTGCCGCATCACAGGTTAATATTAATTACAACAACAGGCCATGGATTACAGCAGGATCGCTCGTATTGACCGTTACCGGTATCTTTGATCAGAACGGTGGAATATTCCGTGGAATCTATTCACCAAGTAACAGCAATAACAGCACAATTAATATGACTGTGAATGCATTTGATTTCGACGGCGGATATTTCAGTGCATACCACACGGCAAATAACAATAACGGAACGGCTAACTTTAACATCACCAATAATTGTAAAATTAACTTTGGGTCTGCACTTGATTCATTTATGTTTGTCGGAGTTCCATATGTAACACCTGATTTTTGTTACCTCACCACCAACGTAACTATCGGCGGCAGCTTACTTTTCTCCGGCGCCAACGGTAGCTTTGTTTCGAGTTATGGAAAGAACGGTGAGACATTTAATATCACAGGCAGCGTCACCATTTCTGCAGGCAAAAATTCTTTTAACCCCGCACCACCCGTTGTTTCTACCACGCACAAAGTGGTAATGAATATTGGCGGTTCACTCACCATTTCAGGTGGTACTACATTTTTTTCACAGCTCAATGACTCACTTACGATGAACATCGTCGGAGACTTTACCATTGCCGGTGGAAGCACAACACTGAAAGGGAAAAACGGAACCGGTATTGTGAATGTTCAGGGAGGCTTCAATATGACCGCAGGTAGTTTATTCCTACACAACAACACGGTATCGTCAACTTCTGATGCGACAACACTTACCATTAATTCGGATGGAAACGCGAGCGGAGACTTTACGCATACCGGCGGAACGATCACCTTTGACAATAATGCAAACGGTAACAATGCACAAGCGCCTACAATTATTGTAATGAGTCCTAACTACACCATCGGTGGAACAGGAAGCATGTGGAGAGATGGTACTAACGCAACCGGAATATATGGTACGCTGCGTTTTCTCCGTATCGGTACTATTAATTTTAACCGCACTTCAACCACTCATGATATTCAACAGGTGCGGCAGTTTATAGATAACGGTACCACAGTTGATGTCATCAGCGGAAATATGCAGATTGCATCAGTTCCCGGCGCATTTATTTTTGACCCACTGAATATTATGAATACCGGCAAACTTGCGCTTCGCACCAATTCCGTAAAATCTAATTTAACAAAACCATATACAGGAATATATGTTTACGGACGTCTTGCAACACAGCATCCGAATGGCATGTATAACAACACTGCAGCTGCAGCCCTTGATGCAAGCGGTTCAATGAACTTCTGGCTTCAGCCCGGAAGTACTGTAGAATATTATGGTGTAGCCAATCAGATAATTACAGGTATAAATATCGGACAGGCAACCATCGGTTCACTCAATAAATATTACAACCTTGATATCAATATGGGTGGGACAGCTTTTGCATACCCGACCAACACGCCAAACGTAAATTCTGTTTTTGTTCGCCACTACCTCAACCTGCTTGCCGGTGAACTTAACCTTGACAACGACCACGTAACTGCGAACGGAGGACGGTCAATTATTCTTGAAGATTCGACTACAGCAGCAATCAGTCAGGCGTCAGGTTTTATCAGAAGTGAAACTGAAGATGGAAGTGGAATGGTAAAATGGAGAATCGGACGTGCATTGGGAAATCACATTATCCCGTTTGGCTATACACTTGCTGTTGCAGATAGAATTCCATTCACATTTGCTTTGCCTTCAGGAAATGCAGATACACTGATGGTGTCAACTTATCATACCAATAATCTAAATCTTCCCTACCCTCCTACTGTTACACACGTGCGGAATAACTCCGGTCTTGACAACAGTGCCAACACTGTTGACCGTTTCTGGTTCATTCATCTTACAGGAACCGCCGCCAATGCAAACATGACTTTCAAAGTACTTGACGCAGGTTCTTCAGCGAATGAAATGCTTGGCATAACAACACTTCGTGCACAAAGGTGGATTCCGGATTTGTTTTCGTGGGAAGTTGCCTATCAAGGTGCGCAGTCTAATCCGGCCGGAAACTCTACACTTGTTACCGGCGCAACATTATTTCCTAATTGGTGGACGCTATCCGGAAACAACACTCCGCTTCCGGTTAAACTGCTTTCGTTTTCAGGAAACTGTGACGGAAAAAATACACTACTGAAATGGACAACTGCTACTGAAATAAACAATGATCACTTTACTGTTTTACGCTCAACTGATGGCGTCAACTATGAAGGAATTGGTCTTGTTGAAGGACATGGTAATTCAACTTCAACTATCAACTACAGTTTCACTGATGAAAATTCCTTTGCTGAGTTCACATACTATAAATTGATTCAGTCAGATTATGACGGACGTTCTGAAGAATTTGGTCCCGTAATCATCAGGGGCTGCAAAAGCAATTCAAATGTTGACGTAGTAGTTACAGGTACTGAGTCCGGTAATGCCAGTTTGCTTGTGCAGTCGCCGTATTCCGGTAATTTCACTATAGAAATTTTTAGCTCTCAGGGACAACAGATTCTTTCAACAGAAGCATTTATCTCTGAAGGGTCAAGCATTATTCCATTGGTTACAGATCAACTAAGTGCAGGTGTATATCACGTTCGTCTTCAAAGTGAAATGGACGTGATCACCAAAAAAGTTTTTATCAGAAAAAATTAATTTCAAATCCACAATTAAAATACTTTAATCCCGGCTTGAACAGTCGGGATTTATTTTTGTTATCCCGGTATGAATTTTTCGTCAGGTGCATTTGATATCAGGATATTCAAAAACATCAGTGCCATTGAAGAGCCCTGGAATGCATTTCATTCCGGTGCCCGTCACCTGAATTCAGTATATCTCGCTGCCCTTGAATCAGCACAACCTGCTGACATGGAATTCAGGTATGTTGTTGTATACAAGGGTGACAAAATTGTGGCCGCTGCATACCTGCAACTGATAAATTATTCAGTGAAAAATTTTTCGGGAGAAGGTTCCTTCGTACTGGTTCCATTGCTGAAACTTTTTTTTCTTATAAAAAAAATACGTCTGCTGTTCTGCGGAAATTTATTTAGCGTTGATTTTCCCTGTTTGCATTTTAGCGAAAATGACATCAGTTTTGAAGAAGCGATTTCATTGATTCAAAAAATCGCAGACAATGAAAAATGTCAGCTGCTGATGATGAAAGAAATGAATTTTCCGGAAGAAAAATTAAAAATTCTTACAGGCAAAGGATTCCGGGAATATTCAGAGGACATGAGTATGTCGCTGGAAATAAACACCGCCTGGAAATCCTTTGGAGACTACAATAAGGCGCTTTCAAAAAAATACAGGAAACGATTGAAGCAGATCAGAAATGCGAAAGAAAAATTCACAACACGCATGCTCACCAATGACGACCTTAAATTATTTCTTCCTGATGTCGGTCGGCTTTTCAGCATGACAGCATCGAGGCAATTTTTAAAAATGGGAATTATTGATGAGCATTATTTTTCTTCCCTTCAAAAAGCTTACGGTGAAGTTTTTTTTATCAACGGCTACTTTCTCGGTGATCGTTTAATCGCCTTTGCTTCTCACCTGGATCATGGCGACACACTTGAAGTGCATTATATCGGCATTGATTATACCTTCAACAAGAAATATTCGCTGTACTTCAACATCCTTTACGACGGCCTTGAAATGGCGATTGCGAAGAAGAAAAAATATCTTGAACTCGGACGCACAGCGCGGGAAGCCAAAGCATCAATGGGGTGCACACCTACCCCATCATATGATTATCTTTTTGTTTCCAACCGGTTTATTGATTTTCTGATTTCCGTTTTTGAAAAAATATTTCTTAAGAAAATCGGAGAAGAATGGAAAAACAGAAATCCGTTCCGTTCGGCTGAATAAGATCCAATTTACGGTAGAGATTCAGTATCAATTTAAGATCAAACATTGGCTCAGTTTGAGAGTTCCCTCATTACATTCAGCATGCGGAATCTATAATAAATAAACTGCGTCACGACCAATTTGCCTGCATAGTTTTGATGCTTGAGATTTAAGTTTACATTTGCCGTCGTAAACGGTCACGCCCAAAGCGTAGTAAAAGGGAAACAGGTGAGAGTCCTGTACAGTTCCCGCTGCTGTAAGCTCGATAATACGTTCAACCGGAGATTACCACTGTCCTGATTTTTTAAGGACGGGAAGGTTTCGGAAGAACCGAGTAAGTCAGAAGACCTGCCATTTACAAATGATCATTTCAAAGCTTTCGGGTAAAAGGCTGGAATGGGTAGGCCATTGCTGCTTCTTCCATATTTTTTATTCCGGTTTAATAACGACAAAACCACTTTAGAATGGAAAAGAAAAATTATTGTTCAATTGCCCTCCTGCTCTGCACTGCTTCTGTAATCGCACAATCGTCCGACAGCATCATCACTAAAGACCTTTCAGAAATAAACGTCGTTGCGATCCGGCTAGAAAAAAATAATTCCGAAACGCCGGCCGGCATAACAGTGATTACTTCGGAACAGCTTTTGCAATCAGGATTTTCTTCTGTTGCTGATGCATTGAGTGAAACAGCCGGAATTTATATCACCGGTGCCGGACAGGTGCCCGGTGCCAATGAAAGTATTTTTATGCGGGGCGCCAACAGTAACCAGACGGTCATCCTTCTTGATGGCGTTCGCATCAGTGACGCAAGCACAGTGAACAATACCGCCGACCTCTCCGAAATTTCAATTGCAGATGTAGACAAAATAGAAATCATCAGGGGAGCACACAGCACCTTGTATGGCTCCGGTGCTGTAGGCGGCGTGGTGAGCATTACCACTAAAAGAGGAAACAAACCCGGACTCATGCTCATGGCCTCTGGCAGCGGAGGGACATTTGCGAAAAACACATTCGACAAAAGGGGAAATATATTATTGGGATATAAATTCGAAAATGGAATATATGCAGATGCAGGAATGGAAGGCATAGATGTTCAGGGTGCCGATGCGACCATTGACACGGTTACCGATCTTTCCGTTTTTAAAAATCGGGACCGCGATAACTGGGAAAGGAAAACTTTTCATGTCAGTACCGGATTTCAACATCATCCGTTGAAGGCCGACTTCAGTTTAAGAATTACGAAAATGAAAACAGACCTTGACAACGGGCCCTATTCGGATGATGATAATTACCTGTTGAATTTCAGACGTGCCATGCTGAACGGAAACCTGGAATGGAAATTTGGGAATGTTTTTTCATCACAGCTAAGTGGCGGTTTTACAAATACCAAACGACATTCCGTAAACGACTCAAGCGTTGTCGGGCTTGCCGACTCAACAGATCAAACCTATTTTGAAAACACTTACAGCGGGAAATATGCATCTGCCGACTGGCAACTGAATGCGCACTTGACAAATGCAGATTTTTTGATAGGTCTTTCAGGTAATAATGAAGATATGGAACAGGAAGATTATTATTACTCGACCCGATTCGGCCCCTATGAATTAAAGAGTAAACTCGACAGCCTGACACCTGTAAATAATTACGCTGCATACCTGCACGCAGATTTCAAGGGTGCTGCCCTGCATCGTTTTGTATCGAAGAATGTTTCTGATTTCCTGTCACTGCTTACGCTCTCGGCGGGGAGCAGGCTGAGCAACCATTCCGTCATCGGAAACCAGATGGCATACAACCTGACATTGACGATTAAAACGGATGAAAATTCTATTTTGTATATCAGGCATACAACCGGTTACAATAACCCTTCGCTGTATCAACTATATGCACCGGAAATTTATTTACCCTGGGACGGCGCAGCGTCAACAACGCTTACACGCGGAAATAATAAACTGAAAGCTGAACATTCAGCAACTTTCGAGACTGGATTCAAACAAAAAATAAACAACGGTCTTCAGTACAGTGTTTCTGTATTTCATTCTTTGACCAATAATCTGATTGAATATGTTTACCTGTGGAATCATGAATCGGCAATTGATACACTTGGTAATGATCCATGGAACCACGATGACTTCAGGGGCGACCGCTATATCAATATCGGAAAACAAACAACGACTGGAATAGAAGTTGATCTCCTTGCAAGCCTGTCGCCGAAACTTAAACTTTCTGTGAACGCAACATTGGTGAATGGCAAACTTGAATACGAACGGTCAGCCAGTATTGCTACTCAAACCAACAGTGAACATGTACAGATATACAGCAGCGGTACATTTATTACTGCAGCCTCCCATTCCGGCACGCTGGTGAGACGGCCAAGTGATGCAAATATCAAACTGATATATAGTCCGCTGGCAAGATTGCAACTGATCCCGTCCATCAGATTTGTAACTTCCAGATATGACATTTATTATGAGGAATCACTCGGGCCATATGGAGCACTGGGAACCAATGTTGTTGATGCGTATACGCTTGTCGGACTGACGCTGAACGTCAAAATATGGAAAGGGATTAATCTAAATCTGCGTGGAGAAAACCTCACCAATGAAAACTATGAAGAGATCCACGGCTTTACCACGCGTAAAAGAAGTTTATACGCCACCCTCAGTTATACTTTCTGATTGTTTGTATTTTCACAGCATAGGTTATTTTATAATAAATAGATTTTTAAATTTGCATAAACAATTTCATATTCTCATGACAACACGCAATAAACAAATCACCATCGGCGCACTTATTATTTTTGCAGTGATCAGCCGCCTGATGCCCCATCCATTCAATTTTACTGCCATCGGTGCATTGGCACTTTTCAGCGGATCGGTAATCGCAAATAAGAAACTGGCCTTCATTCTTCCTGCCGTTGCGATGCTCATCGCAGATGCTTTTCTTGGATTCCATTCATCCATGATACCTGTTTATCTTTGCTTTGTAATTGCGGTATGGATCGGAATAAAAATGATCCCCAATGTTAATGTGCTTTCCGTGACCTCTGCATCAGTCATTTCTTCACTTATTTTTTTCCTGGTAACCAATCTGCCTTTCTGGTATGCCGACATCAGTTTATATCCGCTTACCTGGCAAGGCACAATGGAAAGCTACACACTTGCGCTTCCTTTTTTCGCGAATCAACTTGCAGGAGATTTATTTTATAGCGCTACTTTATTCGGTGCATACTTTTTACTCAGACAACGGTATTTCGCAACAGCAAATTCATGAATTAATGTATCATGCCGCACCTACGGAGCCACAAACAGGTCACCCCTACGGGGTTAAAAACATATCGCACCTATGGAGTTACAAACAGGCCACCCCTACGGGGTTACAAACAGGCTATCCATACAGGGTTAGAAACATGTCGCTCCCATGGGGTTACAAACAGGTCACCCCTACGGGGTTAAAAACATATCACACCTATGGAGTTACAAACAGGCCACCCCTACGGGGTTACAAACAGGCTATCCATACAGGGTTAGAAACATGTCGCTCCCATGGGGTTACAAACAGGTCACCCCTACGGGGTTAAAAACATATCGCACCTACGGAGCCACAAACAGGTCACCCCTACGGGGTTACAAACAGGTCACCCCTACGGGGTTACAAACAGGCCACCCCTACGGGGTTACAAAAAGGTCATCCATATAGGGTACCAAACAGGCCATACATGCAGGGTTACAAACAGATCACCCCCTACAGGGTTAAAAACATGTCGCCATTACGTGGCTACAAACATGTCGCTCTTACGAAGCTATTGACTGATCACGCTTACGGAGTTATTGACAGGTCGCTTGTGTGGAACTTTTAAAAATGTGGTGGTGGTGGTCCGGAAACGGAGTAGTTTTCAATTGAATGGACATTTACATCCTCTCAGTAAAATTTTTATTATTCGTTACACTTTTTTTTTATTTTAGTCGAATAATTCTAAAACTATAAAGCATGAAAAATTTTTACCTTTTACTATTTACATTTATTTCTTTTACATCAACGGCCCAGGTGTTCTGGTCTGAAGATTTTGGAACGGGATGCAATACAGGAACGAATGCATCAGGTTTTATTACAGCAAACGGAACTTGGACGGTAACAGACATAGCGCCGCCGGAAACATATGCAAATCAATGGTACATCAGTGCACATACGCGCAATACCGGC
Organism: Bacteroidia bacterium; assembly: GCA_038206355.1. Taxonomy (GTDB): domain Bacteria; phylum Bacteroidota; class Bacteroidia; order AKYH767-A; family 2013-40CM-41-45; genus JAPLDB01. The sequence continues at coordinate 15,285 of JBBRAY010000005.1, read as the reverse complement.
GTAGGAAATTGCGCCGCTGACTGCGCAGGAGGAAATAACCAAACGTTACACATCGGTAGCGCGCCTGTTCCTTTGCTTGCACTGGCAGCAGAACAGGGAAGTTACCTTACAGGTTTTTATTGTTCACTTTTTGGAGTTTGTTCGACAACACATAAACGGGTTGAATCTCCTGTGATAGATTGTTCCGGAAAAACAAGCGTGGTATTGTCTGCGATATATTATGAAGGTGGAGACGTGCAGGGCGGATTGAATGGTGATTGCTCAGTATGGTACTATGATGGTACAACATGGAGCATGATTGATGCACTTGCAAAAACAAATAATGCACCATGCAATTCAACTATTTATGGGGTATGGACAAACTACTCTATTTCCCTTCCCGTCTCTGCAGATAACAATCCAAATGTGAAATTCGGTTTTCAATGGGATAATAATGACGTTAGTGCCGGCTCAGATCCTTCCGCTGCTTTTGATGACATTACAATTAGCGCAGCCACCAATGCCCCACCGGTGGCAGGATTCACTTCAGACGTTACTTCAGGCTGCGATTCTGTTTGCGTAACATATACCGATACATCGTCAGGAGCGAACTCCCGCGTCTGGTCTTTTCCAGGAGGGATTCCTTCGACTTCTACTTCAGCCTCACAGGTAGTTTGTTATCAAAGTCCGGGCAATTATGACGTGTCAATTATCGCTTCAAATTCCTTTGGCGATGATACGGTTTCACAAAGTGCCTTTGTTATAGTAGCACAAACACCTGTTCCCGATTTCTCTGTCAGCGCTCAGGAATTGTGTGTCGGCGATTGTGTTGTCTACACCGATCTCACAGCGGGAACTGTTCAGACTTATGATTGGACATTTTCCGGTGGCTTTCCGGTGTTCTCTAATCAGCAAAATCCATCTTTCATATGCTATCTCGTTGCCGGTGATTTTTCAGTTACGTTGACCGTACTGAACGGAACCTGTACCAACTCTATTACAAGGGTATCTTACATTAACGTCCACCAGCCACCGGTTCCTGTTGTGACGCTTGCAGGCGATACCCTCATTTCTTCTCCGGCCCTCACCTATCAGTGGTATGAATTAAATACCGGTGTTATTCCTACCGGCATATTTCAGAACTATGTTGCATTGCAAACCGGAGATTATTATGTGTGTACGCACGACGGCTTTGGCTGTGTAGCTTGTTCCGATACGATTCACGTTGACCTGAGTAATGTTAAGGAACTGACAGATGCAGCAATTTCAATTTATCCGAATCCTGTAAGTCAACAATTAAATGTACGCAATTCAAATTTTCATTTAGAGGAAATTTCCATCATTGACATTTATGGAAAAATTATTTTTAACGTGAAACCTGTAACAAATTCAGAAGTGAAAACAATAGATACTTCAGCCCTTGCAAGTGGTGTTTACATTGTTGAAGTACAATCGACAGGAAATATTTACCGAAAGAAATTTATTAAATCCAATTCTTCAGGCGAATGATGCGACCTACTGTTTGTTTCGGGAAAGTAATTTTACAGTAGAATTACTCCACTATTATTTTCCCGTGACCAAGCATCAGGTCTTCTGTTTTTACCTGGTAGAAGTACACCCCGCTGCACAAATCATTTCTGTCAATTGAAATTTTTGAAGGTGTAACAGACACATTTATTCCGGAGATACTTTTAACAATTCTTCCCTGCAGATCCATGATGGATATAACTGCTGCACCGGAATAAGATGTAGAAGACATTTCTATAATTGCTGCGTCATGGAATGGATTTGGAAATACATTTACTGAAGCAAAAGCAGACGTAGATGAAATGCCTACATCTATAACTGTGAACTGCGCACTCATGTTTGAACATCCTTCCGGACTGATGACTTCCAGTGCATATACTCCATTCTGAACAGGGGTGTATGAATCCTGTGTTTCGCCGGCAATGGGTGATCCGCCAAGGAACCATTGATTACCTGTTGGAGAACTTGAAAATAAAACGCCACCATTGTAAGTGATAACAGGTGTAGGAGGAACTGAATTAAAAGGCACTGATGTATTCCACGAACTGAAGACCATACCACCGTTATTGGTTCCCGCCACATCATACAATGTTGAGTTTGCGCCTTCATTCATCCGCCAGTTTGAAACAAGTCCTGATGCACCAATAGGATCAATGTGATTATTCATTTGCCCTATAATTTCAGCCTGACTTAAAGCCCTGTTCCATATTCTAACCTCATCCATCAGTCCTGAAAAATAACGGTCAGGTCCCCATATAGGATCTGCCAGTCGGCCGATAGCCAACGGATAAGATGGTGATGGAACGATTGATCCCTGAAAAGAAATGGATCCTTCCAGTGATCCGTCAACATAACATTTTACTTCCTGTCCGTCGTAAGTGCCGGCCACATGGTACCATGTATTTAATGAAAGCACATTGCTGCCTGAAATTACTTCTACCCAGCTCACAGGAATCTGATTGACGTCTAACCCGGCAATGTTGAATGACAGTTCTCCTGATCCACCGCAACGCAAAACAAATCCACCTTCTCCTGCGCTCCATCCATGTTTACAGACGATAGAATTCTGAGCTGAGTTAAAACCAAATGATGATGGATTGATCCATGCTTCAATGGTAATCGCCGAGGTTATGTCTAAACCGGTTTGCGGAGAAATGGAAACATACGATGAACTGCCGTCAAACTGAATTGAGTTTGTATTTGAAATACATGGCTGCGCATGAATATAAAGCGCAGCTAAAAATAAAGTGAGAGTAGATATTATTTTCATGAGTTATAATCTCGGGCAATATTAAAATAAATTAATAAAATCATGATTTACAACAAACAAAAAAGCCCCTTTCTTTGGGAGAAAGAGGAGGGTATTTTTGAACGGGAAAGTTCTTAGTAACGATTACCGCCGCCGCCGCCGCCGTATCCGCCGCCGCCACCGTTGCCACCGCGACTGAAGCCACCACCGCCGCCACCTCTGTTGAAGGTTTTGCGAGGACGATCACCTTCTGTGCGTGGACGAGCTTCGTTCACTTTCAGGTTACGCTCCATAAATTCTTTGTCGTTCAATGCTGCGATTGCTGCATTAGCTGCTGCATCATCTGGCATATCAACAAATCCAAATCCTTTGGAACGGCCGGACATCTTGTCCATCATAATTTTCGCTGAAGTTACTTCACCGAATTCTGCGAAAATATCGCGAAGACCATCATCAGTAGCACGAAAGCTCAGATTACCTACGTAAATATTCATTTTATAACAATTGTTTTTAAATGCAACCAGCAAACTGAGACAACAGAAACTGATTTACATGTTTGAATTGCAAACCTACGTGATTTTTTTAATAATGCAACACTTCCCTGCAAAAAAAGTATTTCCGGCTCTAATGGGATTACTTTTCGATCACAATCCGGCTGTTATATTCCCATCCGCTTCCATGAATCTGAACAAAGTAAAATCCTGCTGATAAATCCTGAATGTCAATCAGCTGGCGGTTAGTAACAGGGTATTTCACCGATAATATCCTTCCTGTGGCATCCAGAATTCTCACTGAATAGTTTCCGGAAACATTTTTTACATCAAGGTGAAAATAATTCATCGCAGGAGCCGGATAAATGGCAACTATTTTGTCGTTATACTGCTCTATTACGCTAAGGGAAACCTGTGTACCGGCATCATCAGTATTGACTTTAAAGAAATTCTGAACGTTTCCAAAGGTGCTGCCTGTAAATACGCTATTTGACATCACTTTAGTATCACTTCCGATATGCAATTCCAGCGTACCGGAATATCCGGGATAAGCATTAAAAGAAATGGCTGCCAAATGCCCGAAACCACTCATTCCATTATGATCTGTTCTTGCAGCTACGACCACAATCCTGTGATTCACTACATCATTATAGAAGTACGTTATCAGGTTTGAAATGTTGATGGTATCCAGAAATGAGCCTGTAAAATCAACGGAAATGGCGTTCTGATCAATCTGTAAAGGATTATAATCTATGTACACGCAAAATCCATATACAGGCGTGTGAACAATGGAATCGCCATAAGTAAGATCAGCTACAATGGTTGACAATCCTGAAACTGATGCCGGAAGACTTAATGACAAATGAGGATCAGAAGGATTGGTTACCATCATTGAAGAAAACGTATTTGAAGTCTGATGACTCATTCCGAAATTCTGTGCGATCAATGCGGCATCAGCTGCATTTACAATTCCGTCTCCATTGCAATCAGCATGTTTTTTATCCACCAGATCCTGAAGATACATATAAGCCCAGTTGAAACTGCTTACCCAATTGGTTGCCGGCTGCGCAATAAAACTTGAAGTCGCATTATTTCTTACTACTCCTGTATCACCATAATATAAAGCGACAGCAAGAAAATCTTCTCCGGTCACATATCCATCGCGGTTTGCATCTCCCGGCCACACGCTGCAGTCAACCACTCTTGTAACTACGGGAATTGTATCAGTATTAATCCCATTTGAATAGATAACCATACCGATATATACTCCGGGCAATGCAAAAATATGCGTTGGCGACATCAACGTTGAATAATTATTGATACCGGAAGCCGGATCACCGAAGTCCCAGTAAACCGCTGTTACACCTGTAAAATTATAATAGAAATGTGTGGTATCCCCTACGCAAGGGTTCCACTGATAAGAGATGAATGTGCTCATGCAGGCTGAATCAACAGTAATAATCTGAACTGAAGTATCGCTTAAGGTTCCGTCATTAATAATCAGTGTTACAGCGTAATTACCCGGAGCACCATAAAAATGGTAAGGACCAAAAGATGAACTGGTATCATCTGTCCCGGAGGAGGGCTCACCGAAATTCCAGGAGTAACTCAGGTTATTTCCGATTGAATTATTCTGATAAGTAACATAAAGTGAACTACCACAACGGGTACTGAAATCGGCCATAAAGCAAATGGTACCAACTGTTACTTCCTGGGTTTCAAAAGCCCACTCAGCGCCGATGTTTACAAAGTGAGTTACGTAATAGGTACCTGTGGAAGTATAAACATGATAGGAAGTATCATCAAAGGCAATGTTCGGATTATTGGCTGTGGTGTCGCCGAAATCCCAGGTATGAACGGCACTGAAATCAAGTCCGTAAAACCACACTGTATCTCCCACACATGCATTGGTATGTGAAAAATTTGCATAGCAGGCCATTACAGGTTTGACTGATGTCAAAACCATCAGAAGACAAAGTGAAAGTGCTGTTGTGTAAACTTTCTTCATATCAATAAAGGTTTATTTAGTTTCTTTGAGAGCAAGTATAGAAAAAACTTTCATAGATAAAGCAGTATGCAAAAATTAATTTCGGGAAAAATTATTGACATCTTCAACAGGAAAATAAAGAACGGCACCGTTGCATGGGAAAACGGTAAAATCACTGCCATTACAGCCGTTGACAAGGTTCCTGACCAGTATATTTTGCCCGGTTTTATTGATGCACATATTCATATCGAAAGTTCGATGCTTACACCGCATGAATTTGCGAAGGCCGCACTTCCCCATGGAACGGTGGCTACAGTTAGTGATCCGCATGAGATTGCAAATGTGTGTGGCATGGAAGGCGTATACTACATGCTTGATGATGCTCGTGATGCTAAACTGAAATTCTTTTTTGGTGCACCTTCATGTGTACCTGCGACATCTTTTGAAACATCGGGCGCCGTGATTGATTCTGTAAAGACAGAATTACTGCTGAAGGATGAGCGGATTATTTACCTGGCTGAAATGATGAATTACCCGGGCGTTTTAAACGGAGATGTTGAAGTGCTGAAAAAAATTGCGCTCGCTAAAAAGTACAACAAGCCTGTTGACGGCCATGCTCCGGGCCTGCGCGGGAAAGACGCACAAAAATATATCGCCGCAGGAATTTCGACAGACCATGAATGCGTGACGAAGGAGGAGGCGCTTGACAAGCTGGAATACGGAATGAAGATATTAATCAGGGAAGGATCGGCTGCAAAAAATTTCAGTGCATTATATTCTCTCATCGGCGAGTTTCCTGATGAGGTAATGTTGTGCAGTGATGACAAACATCCTGATGAATTAATCCACGGTCATATTGACGTTCTGGTACGGCGCGCCATTTCAGCAGGAATGAATATGTATGACGTGCTACGGGCTGCATGCATCAATCCCATACTTCATTATCAATTGCCGGTAGGAATGCTGAGAGAAAATGATCCTGCTGATTTTATCGTTGTTGAAAATATTGAATCATGGAAAGTGAAACAGACATGGATTAACGGAGATAAAGTTGCAGAAAACGGAGTCGGTTTTTTACCGGTAAAAAAACATAACATCCTCAATAATTTTAACACGAATGAAAAAAATGTCTCTGCTTTTACCGTTCCTGATAATGGAAAAGACATTCGCATCATTGCAGCACTCGATGGACAACTGATTACAAATGAAATAAAACTTGCCGCAAAAGAATTACTCGACTCCGGAAATCTCTGCAGCAATGTTAACAATGACATTCTCAAAATTACTGTCGTCAACCGTTATGAAAACGCAAAACCTGCAATTGCATTTATCAAAAACTTCGGGCTGAAACGCGGCGCAATTGCAAGTACAGTTGCCCATGATTCCCATAATATTATTGCCGTAGGAGTAAACGATGAAGACCTCTGCCGTGCCGTAAATCTGCTCATCAGAAGCAAAGGTGGATTGTGTGTCATAGACGATCAGGAAGAACTTCTCCTCCCCTTGCCAGTTGCAGGGTTGATGAGTGATCAGGACTGCGTCACCACAGGAAATGCATATTCAAAACTAGACCACAAATCCAAAGAGATGGGATGTACGCTCAGGTCACCGTTTATGACACTCTCTTTTATGGCGCTACTCGTAATACCATCGCTGAAGCTGAGTGACAAAGGGCTTTTTGACGTAAGCAAATTTCAATTTGCCTGATTACCTTTTTCATTCACATTTTTTAAAAAATTAGTCCGGCAACTGAATTTCCGGGCCTGCCTACTATTTTGCCAATCCCTTTAGTTTTTTATCAAAAAATAATGTAGGTTTGGAAAGGAAATAATGTACAATTTTTCACCCTTTTTAAAACATTCTAAATGAATAAAATCTACTTCCGGTTTTCAATTGTCTGTCTTTTATTTTTCACGCCGAATATATCATCAGCACAAAAAGAAGGGAACATCTGGTGCTTTGGTAATGGCGCAGGTCTTGACTTCAACAGCGGCAGTCCGGTATTTTTCCCGGGTGTAGCTTTAACACAGTGGGAAGGCGTTTCAAGTATTGCCAATGCAAATGGCCAACTTCTTTTTTACAGCGACGGAATAACCGTCTGGAATAGGAATCACCTGGTGATGCCAAACGGTTCAGGTCTGACCGGTGGTTTATCTTCCACACAAAGTGCGATGATCGTAAAGCAACCCGGTGCCAATCCGAATTACTATCTCTTTTCAGCTCCAGAAACAGGTTCGGGCAATCCGCTCAACTATTCTGTGATTGATACGACACTTCAGGGCGGGCTGGGCGACATCACACTAAAAAATATTGCTGTCTATCCCAACTGTGACGAAAGGGTAACTTCATGTCTGCATTCAAATGGAATTGATATCTGGATACTCACTGCCACTTTTTCCGGTGATAGCATTGCAGCATTTCTGCTGACATCATCGGGACTTTCAACTACAGGAGTGGTTTCATATAATGGTTTGGCTCATCCACAAGGAGGGTCATCACAAATAGGTTACATGAAAACGTCACCATCAGGAAATCACATCGGCATCTCATACTATAATGCCACAGGACCATACGAGCTTTATGATTTTGACATTTCCACGGGACTGGCAAGTAATGCAATTGTTCTCGACTCCACTGCTTATTCCGCTGCTTATGGTCTTGAATTTTCTCCTGACGGAACAAAAATGTATGGAGCAAGTCATGGACTCGGCTTCTATGTTTTTCAGTTTGACTTGTCAGCAGGATCAGCAGCTGCAATAAAAAATTCTGCAACGCTTGTAGCTACTGCTTCTCACGGTTACGCTGCTGCGCTACAACTTGCTCCGGATGGAAAAATTTATTTATCACAATGGACCAGCAATGTATTGGGAAGATTTGATAATCCTAACGGAGCGGGTCTGGCCAGCAGTTATGACGACAATGCAGTTACGCTTCCATCGGGTACAACCAATGGCGGATTGCCGAATCTCCGTGGTGGAATATTTTTTCAGGCGCCACCGGTTGCAATTTTCTCTGCTCCAAATCACATCTGTCCGGGGACGTGTACCAATTTCAACAACCTCTCAATAAACGGTACGAGTTATCTGTGGACATTTACCGGAGCGAACCCGTCTACCAGCGTAGATATAAATCCTGTAAATATTTGTTACAATACACCCGGAACATATCCGGTTTCACTTATTGCTACGAATTCAAACGGCAGTGATACCATCACGTTAAATAATTACATTACAGTATATCCATTTCCTGCGCCTCAGGGGATATTGCAGAGTGGCGACACCCTTTTTGCGAACTCAGGTGCGGTTAGTTATCAGTGGTATTATCAGGGGAATATTATTCCCGGTGCAACTGAATATTACTATGTCGCGCCATCCGGCGGAGATTTTAATGTAGTTGCAACGAATGCGAACGGATGTGAAGTTGAGGCTGTGATTTTTGACGTCGTTGCAAGTGTCCCGTCATTGGACAATAGAAATTTGTCATTGTATCCCAACCCCACTTCCGGAAAAATCATTATCAGCAACAGCGACTTTGCAGGAGGTAAATCAATTTATATTTCAATTTGCAATCTGATTGGAGAAAAAATAATTTCCGCTGAGTTACAATTTGACAATTCCGGATCACAATTAATTGATGTAACTAAACTTGCTGCAGGAATGTATTTTCTAGAAGCAAGAGGTGATAAGAACATTTTCCGGAAAAGTTTTATTAAGCGTGATTTGAATTAAATAAAAAAAAATATTTTTTTCTGATTTATGAAAGAAAGAAAACCATTTACAATTTTTGTATTGCTTATTGTCTTGTTTTACTGTCCTGTTCCTGTCTCTGCTGATGTGTGGACGCAAAAGGCCAACTACCCGGGTAATGGGAGGTCGAGATCCATTTGTTTTTCCATTGATGACAAAGGCTATATCGGTTGTGGTAATTTTACAGGTTATGCAAGTGATTTCTGGCAATATGATACAACACTGAATACCTGGACTGCTAAAGCTGCATTCGGTGGCGGTGGAAGATGGAGCGGTGTAAGTTTCGCGGTCAACGGATTCGGATATGCCGGACTTGGATGGAGCGGAACCATGAAGGATGATATCTGGCAGTACGATCCGATTGCAGATGCCTGGACGCAGATGAGTAATTTTCCTGCGGGCCAGAGACAGGTACCGACAAGTTTTGTGATTGACTCAAAAGCCTATGTTGTAACGGGCAGAAATGTTTCAAATATTTTTCAAAATGATTTATGGGAATATGATTCGTCAACAGATACCTGGACACAGAAAGCAAATCTTCCCGGATTGCCCCGGTCGCAGCCGTTTGCATTTTCCATTGACAGCCTTGGATATACAGGTGCAGGATTTGATCAGTCTTTAAATGGGCTCAATGACTTTTACGAATACAGTCCAACCACCAATTCATGGACAACAAAAGCATCGTTGCCTGCAGCCGGGCGCGGTGATCCTGCGGGTTTTGCAATCGGATGCCGAGGATATGCAGGAACAGGTCAGACGCTACCTGTAAACAATGTGCTGAATGACTTTTGGGAATACAATCCGGTCACAGATCAATGGATTGCAAAAACATCCTTTGGCGGAACAGCACGTGATGAATCCGCTTTCTTCGTCATCGGCGGAAAAGGATACCTCGGACTGGGAGGTGTGAATGGCGCCTCACTGAATAATGATTTTTGGGAATACACACCGGATACTACATGCATCACCATTCTTCCTTCGGCTTCGTTCATTGCACCCAATCATATTTGTCCGGGAACCTGTACTGATTTTACAAATCTTTCGTCTAACGGAAGTTCATATCTCTGGAGTTTTCCCGGCGCAAATCCTTCAACGAGTACTGATTTTAATCCGACAATGATCTGTTACAATACACCCGGAAATTATCCGGTAACGCTGATTGTTACCAATGCTTTCACCAGCGATACACTTACGCTGAATAATTTCATGACTGTTTTTCCCTTTCCTGCGCCCCAGGGAATTTCGCAGTCAGGTGACACACTTTTTGCAAATCAGGGAGCAACGGCTTATCAATGGTATTTCAACGGGACTTTAATTTCCGGCGCTACGGATTATTTTATTGTTGCGACAACGAACGGAGATTATAGTCTCGTAGCAACAAATGCGAATGGTTGTGAAGTGGAAGCAGTGATATTTGATGTGGCTACGGGCCTTTCCCCGGCCTTCTCCAAAGGAGAGGGAGTAAAAACCTTTCCAAATCCGGTAAAAGATAAATTGACAATTGTGAATTCAGGTTTTAAAAATGGGCCCGGAATAATCATTTCAATTTATAATTTGCTTGGCGAAAAAGTGAAGACAATAACTCCGGAAGAAAAAATGCTGTCACAGCAATCCGTAATTGACATTTCTGATTTATCAAAAGGTATCTACTGGCTTAATCTTCGTGCAGACGAAAAATCATTCAGCACGAAATTTATCAAACAATAATTCAATCGGGTCATGCCAAAAATGCTCAGATTTTTTTTCTTGTTGATGTTTCTGTTTTTCACTTCAGGGCAATTGAAAGCCCAGTGTCATTTTATTCCGTCAACGTCTGCTTCAATTGATACTGTATCATATATTTTTTCGGGAGGTGGCTTTGGAAGTTACGGTTGTGCGCCTGTTGACCCCACTTACTGGTTGCAGGGAAATGGGATTTATATTCTTGCAACCTTTGTAAATCCCGAGGACTATCCTTCGTTCAGGGTATGGGGAATGAATGATGACGACTCAGCATCTGTGGAAGTGAACGGAGTCAGTTATCCGCTGGATCTTGTTTCTGCTTCTTATGAACCCAAAGTCGTTTGTGGTATTTCTCCCGGACCCGATGGTGTATATTTTGTCAATGGAAAAGTAGTCGGATCTAATACAAATGGTATGGGAAACTATTCTTATTCTGACATTACCATAAATACAATAAATGTTACTTCCATCAGGGTGACCGGTACAAATGGCGCCGGATGGGGCTTTGCAGGCATCTCGGTTGATTGTCAGCAATTGCCACAAGCATTGATAGGTATGAATCCTGTTCAGATTTGTCCGGGAACCTGTACGGACTATAATAATCTTTCTATTAATGCCACTTCTTTCCTCTGGACATTTTCCGGAGCGAATCCGTCAACAAGTACAGATGTGAATCCAACAAACATTTGTTACAATGCTCCCGGAAATTATCCCGTTTCACTCATTGCATCAAATGCATCGGGAAGCGACACACTGCTGTTAAATAATTTCGTGACGGTATATCCTTATCCTCCGCCACAGGGAATAATCCAAAACGGAGATACGCTATTTGGAATTACAGGAGCTACATCTTACCAATGGTATTACAACGGGTTGCCGATTAGTGGTGCTACGGATTATTTTTACGTTGTCCTCGCAAGTGGTGATTACAGCCTGGTGGCAACCGATGCAAACGGATGTGAAGTTGAGGCAGTAAGTTCCGGTGTTGAATTAGGCCTCACCCCTGCACTCTTCAATGATGTTGGAGTAAAAGTGTATCCAAGTCCGGTTAAAGATATATTGACAATAGATAATATCAGTTTTAATGAAAGTAAATTAATTGACATTCCTGTATTCAATTTGACAAGCCAAAAAGTACTTTCGACTCAACAAAGCATCCTGAATAATCAATCAACAATGAGTGTAGATTTATCCTCATTAGATCCCGGCATCTATTTTCTTCTTTTGCATTCCGGAGATAAAAACTTCCGGATAAAATTCATAAAGAATTAAATTGTTAAAAAACATCCCCTATAAATCCTGAACATTAATATAACATAACAGTGAAAAAAAACACACTACTTCTCATTTTGAATTTTGCATTCTGCATCGTGCATTCCGGATTTGCTCAATCCGGCATGTGGACTTGGGTGAAAGGAAATTCTCCGGCTTTCTTTGGAACGAAGAGAGTTTCATCACCATTAAATAATCCTGTGGAAGTGTATGAAGGATGTGAATGGACAGATCTCAACGGAGACTTCTGGATTTTCGGAAGTTCGTGGGCAGAAACAAATACACTATGGAAATACAATTCAGTGCTGAATGAATGGACATGGATGAACGGCAGCCAGGCGGCCAATGATCCGGGAAATTACGGAGTGATGGGTGTACCGAGTCCACTCAATCAACCGCGTGGCAGGGGTTTCGGTTGTCTCAGCTGGGTGGATCAGAATAACAATCTCTGGATGTTCGGCGGCTCCACCAATCCAAGTACCAATAACATGGACCTGTGGAAGTACGATACCAATACTAATGAGTGGACATGGATGAATGGGTCACAGGCTTTGTACGTTGCTCCTGTGTATGGAACAATGGGCGTTCCTGATCCGGCGAATTTTCCCGGGGGCAGATATGAAAGCAATGCTACATGGAGTGATTCTTCAGGTATGCTTTGGCTTTTCGGTAGTGCTTTCTTTGATGCCGGCGGGGCATTTCATACGCTTAACGACATGTGGACTTACAACACCAACACCAATGAATGGACGTGGATGAACGGCCCGTCAGCAGTGGATGATCCGGGAAATTATGGAGTGCAGGGAGTTTCATCACCAACAAATGTCCCCCCCGCGCGGGCCTGTTATACAAAGTTTAAAAGCAGTGACGGCGGACTTTATATTTTCGGTGGACGCAGTCATTCTACAAGTGCATTAAATGACCTCTGGAGATACGATCGCGGCACGAATGAGTGGACCTGGATCAGCGGGTCACAAAATGGTACCGGCACGGCAGTCTATAGTAATGTTTGCGAACTCGATTCGAATGCAATCCCGGATAAGAGAATCGAGAACAGGGTTTGCTGGACTGATCAACATGGAAATTTCTGGTTGTTCGGAGGACAAAGTTCAAGTGACAGAAATGACCTCTGGAAATATTGCCCACCCACCAATGAATGGGCTTTTGTAAAAGGGAGCACTTTTCAGGGAGCAGCAATTAATTACGGAACAATGGGCGTTGCGGCGCTCACCAATGATCCGGGTGCCCGCAACGGCGCGCACTCCTGGTACAACGGAATTAATAAACTATATCTGTTCGGCGGCAATGCAATGAATAATGCCATGTGGATGTTTGAAATTGATGATTCATGTGCAGTATGTGCATCGTCTGCTTTACCTGTTGCACTCTTCACTGCACCGAATCACATTTGTCCGGGTACGTGTACTGAATTTAATAACCTCTCTGTAAATGCCACATCTTACTTATGGACTTTTACCGGCGCAAATCCAAATACAAGTATTGATGTGAATCCAAATAACATCTGTTACAATTTACCGGGATCCTATCTCGTCTCACTGATCGCGACAAATGCGAACGGAAGTGATACAATTACATTGAATAATTACATCACAGTTTATCCTTACCCCGCTCCACAAGGTATTTCACAGAGTGGCGATACGTTGTTTGCCAATGCCGGTGCAGTAAGTTACCAGTGGTATCATGACGGAATTATAATTACCGGTGCGACAGATTATTTTTATGTTGCAACACAAAGCGGAGATTATGGTGTGGTAGCAACAAATAATAATGGTTGCGAAGTGGAAGCGGTGATCAATGACATCGTTGCAAGCATTACCCCGGTCCACTCGATTAGTGAAGGAGTAACAACCTATCCCAACCCGGTTAATGATAAGTTGACAATACGGAATTTGAATCAGAATTTTGAATTGAAGGATATCAAAAGTATTTCAATCTGGAATTCCTTAGGTGAAATCTTTTATTCAGAAAATAACAGTAGTGAAAAAATCCACCTTCCTCTTGATATTGATGGATCACAATTTCCATCAGGATTATATTATCTTGAATTAATTGCAGGCGAAAAAACATTCCGGAATAAATTTATCAAGCAATAAATTTTATTGACAATGAAAAAAATCCTTTCTCTTATTTTATTTATTTACTGTTTTCAATCGCAGGCACAAATCCTGTGTATCTTCTGCTATGACCAGAATGACTCCATCAGTCAGAATGTAAATAACCTTATCATTAATGGTGGATTTGAAAATACTACTTGCGCTTTTAATTCCAATGCGAATACTTTTTGTCCCAATGCTACCAGTTACAATTGTGACATTGCAAACTGGCTTTGTACCGGAGGAGGATCTGATACTTACTCCTGTTTCTATGACAGCAATTACTGGTTTGTAGAGGAAGGAACACACGCTGCTTACTTTGGAAATTCATATTGTCAGGCGTGTAATTCAGGTGATACGACTTGCCTGATAAATACCAGTTGTGAAACATCGGGAATCTCCCCGGGCTACCCGCTCAATGGTACTTCATTTGGCGGTGCAATGGGTATTTCACTTGAGCAAACAGTGAACGGTCTGACACCCGGTGCTACTTATGTACTGGAATTTTGGGCTGGTGGTGAATCATTTAGTGGCGGATTTTTTGATCCCGGATTATTTGCAGTAGACATTGGGTTTGGATATACTTATTTTAGATGTCATCCCACGCAGGCGCATTTCGGTGTCGGTACCAGGTTCATCGTTGAATTCAATGCCACAGCAACATCACATACAATAAAATTTACAAACTGGGGGCACATCTGTAATTCTTGCACTGAACTTGTGCTCGACGACGTAAGGTTATATACGCTTGCAGAATTATCCCCTGTTGTGCCACCATGCGCCGGTGCAAATGTCACCGTACTTTTTACAGCACCCAATCATGTCTGTCCCGGAACGTGTACGAACTTCACCAATCTTTCGGTTAATGCTACTTCATTCCTCTGGCAATTCCAGGGCGCAAATCCATCCGTCAGCACGGATGTTTCACCAACCAACATTTGTTACAATTCACCGGGATCATACGGAGTTACACTCATCGGTAGCAATGGCGTAACCAGTGATACGCTTACATTGAATAATTTTATCACCGTATATCCATATCCCGCGCCACAAGGAATTTCACAGAGTGGCGATACGCTTTTTGCGAATTCCGGAGCGGTTTCATACCAGTGGTATTATAACGGAAATCTTATTACGGGCGCAACAGATTATTTTTATGTTGCATTTGAAAGCGGTGATTATGGTGTAGTAGCAACGG
>JBBRAY010000004.1:0-133021 GCA_038206355.1 Bacteroidia bacterium | reverse complement strand
AAATCATGTCCTTCTGCATCAATGCCAATTAGCAACACGGTAACATCTTTATTGTCATCCTGAAACTGCTGAACTTCACTCAATGCTTTCAGGCTCGGATAGCTGGTGCGGTAGAAGAAAAACAACAATACTTTTTTTCCGCGGAAAGAACTTAGTGAAACACTGTCTGCACCGACAACCTTACCTTTAAAGTCAGTCGCACGAACTCCGGTTTTGAGATGATGATGGTACACGTTTCCTAAAATATTTCTGATGCGAAATTCGACAGGAATATTTTTAAAAGTAAAGAGTGAATCGTGCATCGGGGTTGTTGACAGCGCAGAGAGTTTATATTTGTTCTCTTTAAAGACAGAGTCATTGTTCAGTTTCATCACACTTTTTTCTCCGTAAGAAACCGGCAGGAAAGTTTCTTTATCAATCAGAAATGTTTTTTCCTGTCGTTGTCCGTCGGGCAATGTTGCACGGATCAGGTCTATGAGTTTAATGCTGTAACATGATTTGCCTGATATTTCTTCATCTTTTCCTTTGCGAACAATAAAAGTAGTTTGATCCAGTCGGTCGAGACTGAACACAACCTGCGGCTGGAAGAAAGGGGGAAATAAACCGGCGCTTTGAAATGCACCATTGAAAGCACTTTGGTTACTACTTCGTGAATAAATGACTCCTGTACTATCCGCTCCTTTCAACTGAACGAGATCGTTGCTGGTGCATAGGGTTGCGTCACCATTTTTCATTTTTACAAAAAACTTATAGGGAGAGGCCGGATCACCTTGCACTTTTAAGTAATTACATTCTGCGGATAAAAAGCCGGGCTTGTCACTGTTAAAATATTTTTTCGACGACTCCATTTTATAGCTACCGCCTTGTAGGTTGATGCAGGCATTATATGACCG
Organism: Bacteroidia bacterium; assembly: GCA_038206355.1. Classification (GTDB taxonomy): domain Bacteria; phylum Bacteroidota; class Bacteroidia; order AKYH767-A; family 2013-40CM-41-45; genus JAPLDB01. Next base: position 132,128 of record JBBRAY010000004.1, on the reverse strand, counting down.
TTGCAGGATCTCTTTAGGATCATCCTGTGCAAATAAAAAATTGCCTGAAAGCAGGAATATAATCCCGACAATAAATGCAATGGGCGCATTCGTCTCCGATTCGTTATTCTTCATCGTCATTTAATCTCTTTATTTTAAATCTCATCCCACTTTTCAGTTGCCGTTGTTATCCTGTCCTTCATTTCCTTCATTACCGGCAGCAGCATCGGAGCCATTTTAAGCGTAGGGTAATACAAATATGATTCAGCCTTTTTATCCGGTGAAAGATAATGATGTTTTACATCGAGCTGGTTGAAGAAATATAGAATCACGCTGGTAATAAAAGCATACTTCAGCAAACCGAAAATTGCACCGAGTATTTTATTGAAGACACCGAGCGCTGCAATGTTGATCAATCCGGTAAATAATTTTGCGAGAAAAAATATTCCCACGCATACCAGCGTAAACATCAGTATGGAGCAAACCAGATTAACTGTAAACGGACTCATGTATCCGATTTTCAAAACGTAAGGCTGAAGCATGTCGCTTAATTTAAATGCTGCATATGTTCCGAGAAAAAGCGCGCCTACGACAGCTATTTCAAAAATAAATCCTTTGATAAATCCACGTACCAACCCTATGAGGAGCAGGATGGCCAGTGCGATGTCAATATAATTCACGGATGAAAGATCGGGAGAATGAAGGGCGGGGGAGAATTAACGAAAGAAAGTTTTCACAAGATGAATGAACCGATTTACTGTACGAATTACGAAACGATACGAATTTACGAATTGAAAGAATGGTGGCTAAAATGATGAGAATACGCTTTAGGGGGATTCATATCCCGATAGATTTCTATCGGGATCGTGTTGTCTCGTTATTCGTACCATTGGTAGATTCGTAACTATTCGTTATTCGTACACTTATTTCATCCCCCGCTCCTTCTTAATGGTCTCATACGCATCATTGATCTTCTTGAATTTTTCCTGCGCATCTTTCTGAAACTCTTCGCCAAGATGGTGGACTTTATCGGGATGGTATTTCATCGCCATTTTACGGTATGCCTTTTTCACTTCCTCATCGCCGGCAGATTTTTCAACTTCAAGAATTTTGTAAGCCGCATCTCCGTCTTTTACAAACATGCTCTGTAAACTCACATAATCGCGTTCAGAAATTCCAAGTAATGATGCTATCAGCGCAATCAGGCTTTGCTCTTCTTTATTTACATGACCATCAGCTGCTGCTACGCCAAAAAGTAAATGCAGCAATTGCAAACGGGAAGATGAATCAACATTCATTCTAATCTGAGAACAAACTTCATGAACCGGAATATCCTGTTTGAGTATTTCGCGAAGCAATAACATGCGCTGACGGGTAATTTCAGCCCCAAACTGCTGTGTGAAAAATTTCTTCACGTACTCCAGTTCAGTTTTCATCAGCCTGTTGTCGGCTTTCATCACCGCAGCACACAGTACAAGCAATGCAGCGCTGAAATCATTCGGCGGAGGCGCAGATCCCGGTTTATAATTCTGCGTTGCTTCATCGCTGATCGCTCCAAGTGCAAAGCCAAGAATGCCCCCGATCGGTCCTCCCATTGCCCATCCCAGTGCTCCGGCTATCCATTTATTCCATTTTGCCATACTTTTTGGTCTCGTTTATTAAAAAAAATTGAATACCCCTTCGAATAACTAATAGGGTACGTATAAGCGAATTCTTAATTGATCCCGGATAATTGCCAACTGCCTAATTCTCCCTCTCTCCCCTTCTCCCACTCTCCTTTTCTCTTTTTCGCCTTCTCAGATTTATCGTGGTATGCTATTTTAATAGGGTTGCAAAAATATAATAACTACTCATAGTAGCCCATTCACCCGATCAATAGTGTAGTTCACCAACTAACCCTTGACTAAAACCGGTTTCAGGCTTATGTTGCAATCAGAAACACAAAAACTCTAATAATTATGAATACCATAGAAGTACAGGATTTCATCCACGTTTACAGCATGTTTTCTTTCCGTGACGGACGGAAACTGCCTGGAATTATTGTAAATAAATACAATGTTGCTGATGCAAGGGTGGAATATTTTTTCATCAATCAAACGGACATGTCTACTTACCGCCATGCCTTTGATAATTATGACAGGGAAACGTGTGCAAGACTGAGCCAGTTGGTGAAGGTGGAGGACATCCTCAACATCAGACCTGTTTCTCTGGCAGATTACAAAATGACTATGCAATTGCTGACAGAACGAACGCAATTACTGAACGCAACGAGATAAGACTTTATTAAAACTTGCATAAACGCCCTGCCGCAATTCGGCGGGGTTTCTTATTAAAAGCGGGGTTTGTCATCAGAAAGTAATGCTTCTCACGCACTTGCCCCTCCTGAAAAGAGTTATTATATTTACACTTCCTAATTTTATCAAGGCTTCCCGGGATACATGTACAAGCCCTTTTTGGTCCGTTTGTTTTTTTCTATTATGATTTTTGCTGCTTTCCTTTTTTGCGGTAAGGAATTTCTATTGCCCTCCGGTAAATATCCGAATAAAGAAAAAAACGATTCCGGCAGGGAAGAAGAAAATGGAATTCCTCTTCAGGACAGGATGGATCTGGCAATTCAGCATGAGTTTGAGATCACGAAAGAAGTCGCCACCAATACTGTTCCGCGTGAAAGACTGATTGCTGCAAAAGAATACGCATGGCAAACGATGCAACGTCCGAAGAATGGCAACAGCACCATGGCAGCCATTCCCGGTATAGCATGGACTGAGCGTGGTCCGAATAATATCGGAGGAAGAACGCGGTCATTGCTTGTTGATCCGAATGATCCTTCTAAAAAAACTTTGTGGGCAGGAAGCGTTGGCGGTGGATTATGGAAAACTACCGACATCACTGTTACAAATCCGGTTTGGACTCCTGTCAACGATTTCTTCAGCAACATTGCTGTTACCACCATTACTTATAATCCTTCAACGCCTGCGACAATGTATTTCGGTACCGGCGAAGGGTATTACAATGCAGATGCGATGCGCGGCCTGGGAATATGGAAGTCAACGAATGGCGGTGCAACGTGGAATCAGTTAGCTTCAACCAACAATGCTAATTTTTATTATGTGAACAGGATGATTGTTCATCCTTCCGGTGATGTTTATGCGACGACACGAAATGGTTTATTCCGTTCACAGGATGGAGGAACTACTTTCAACAGGATACTTGGCTCCTCCGCTCCGGGTGGCGCAGTCACTGATAACTTCAGCGACGTAGAACTGGCGGCAGACAATTCAATATGGGCAAGCACACTGGGCGCCAATGGCGGGGTCTATAGAAGCACAACAGGAAATGCAGGATCATGGACGCTGCTAAACACAGGTGCCAATGGATTTCCATCGACAGGATTCTGGCGTGTGGATATTGCATGTGCGCCTTCAAGTGCGGCAACATGCTACGCATATCTTGAAGGGCCAAGCGGACTTCTCAATCTTTATAAAACAACAAACACCGGAGCAACATGGACTACACTTGCAAAACCTGCTGACGCCGATGGTGGAATTCCTGCATCAGATTTTACACGGTCACAGGCCTGGTACGACATGAGCATTGCCGTTGACCCCAACAATGCAAGCAGTGTTTTTGTGGGAGGCGTAGATTTATTTAAAACGACAAACGGCGGAAATTCCTGGTCGCAGGTAGCGCATTGGTACGGTGGCTTCGGGTTTCAGTACGTTCATGCCGACCAGCATATCGTTCTTTTTGAACCCGGCAATTCCAATGTTGTTTATTTTGGAAATGACGGTGGCGTATGGCGGTCTTCAAATGCTACTGCTGCAGTTCCGACAATTTCAACAAGGGATAATTCATATAACGTCACACAGTATTATGCATGTGCTGTACACCCGACAGCATATTCAAATTATTTTCTTGCCGGTGCACAGGATAACGGATCGCATAAGTTTGTTAACCCGGGCATCAATGCTGTAACAAGTCCTACGGGCGGTGATGGAATGTTCTGTCATATCGACCAGGACCAGCCGCAATACCAATGGACTTCTTATGTTTACAATAATTATTATCGTTCTACCAATGGCGGAAATACCTGGACCTCGGTAAGCTTCGGCAACACGGGAAGTTTTGTGAACCCGACAGATTATGACGATGTCTCCAATATTTTTTATGCTGCCATTAGTGCAGGTAATTATATGCGATGGACTAACCCGCAATCGGGAGCAACGAATGCAACCGTTAATGTTACCGGGTTCAGCGGAGCGAGTATTCGTCACATTTCTGTATCGCAAAATACGCCCAATCGTGTTTTCTTCGGACTGAGCAATGGCAGTGTGGTAAGGGTTGACAATGCAAACAGTGTTGCTTCTCCTACTGCAGGTGTCGTAGTCGGAACACCTGTTGCAGGCAATAGCGTATCCTGTGTAGCAATAGAAACAGGGAATGACAATCACATTATTGTCACCTATTCAAATTACGGAATCAACAGTGTTTGGGAGTCAACCAATGCATTGAGTGGTGCTCCTACATTTACAAGTGTGGAAGGCAATCTTCCCGATATGCCTGTGCGATGGGCGCTGTTTTCGCCGTTGAATAATCAGCAGGCAATCCTCGCTACTGAAGTTGGTGCATGGTCAACGGATCTGCTTAACGGGGGTGCCACAAACTGGGGGGCGTCTAACAGCGGACTTGCCAATACACGCGTGGAGATGTTACAACTTCGGGCAAGTGATAATTTAGTTGCTGCGGCTACACATGGAAGGGGGTTGTTTACTTCTGATGTATTCATGACGCCCTATCCCGATTTTACTGCGTCACCAATCATTACTTATACAAATAAAAGCGTTCAATTTACTGACGGTTCCTATAAATCAACAGCATGGAACTGGAATTTTGGTGATGCGACAACGGCAACTACAAAAAATCCTGCTCATAGTTATTCGTCTCCCGGCTTATACACTGTTACTTTGGTGATAAATAATAACGGAGCTTATACAAAAACAAAGGTTGCATATGTGCAGGTACTTCCTGATCGCGGAACTCCATACCTCGTTGTGAATGGCGATGCAGGAAGTTTTGATATTAGTCCGATTGAATTCGGGGCGGAGAATATTTCCGGAACACCTTGGGAGCGCGGCAACTCTGCCATTGCAAATAAGAATGGAACCGTTAGTGGTTCGTCGGCATGGGTAACAGGTCTTACTGCAGCGACCTATACCGACAATACCAATTCGTCTCTTTATTGTCCGAGTTTTAATCTTACTGCGAATGGAATATATACACTGAGTTTTTATGGCAAGTGGAGAACAGAACAGGGCTATGATGGATTCCGGGTCGAGTATTCGCTGGACAAGGGAAGCAACTGGACACCGTTGGGTGCTTATGGTCCGCCTCAGTGGTACAACTTCAACAATACAGGCGGTGGTTCGGCATTCCCTACCGGTGAACCATTCTTTTGTTCTGATACAGGAAGTACATGGTACAAACATCAAATGGATATTTCGGCGCTGAAAGGAAATTCATCCGTTGCATTTCGTTTTGTTTATTTAAGTGATGGTTCAGTAACAAGGGCCGGAGTTGCGATTGATAATTTCGAAATCCAGGGCGCATTCAATGAGCCATTACCGGTAGAACTTTTGTCCTTTACCGGAATAGCCAAAGAAGATTATAATTTCCTCTCCTGGGCGACGGCATCAGAAATCAATAATTCAGGTTTTGAAATTGAAAAAAGTGATGATGGAAAAGAATTTACAAAGGTCGGTTTTGTAACAGGTGCAGGAAATTCTTCCGCTCTAAAAGAATACTCATTTAAAGATTCTGATATTTTAAATGGTGTTTTATATTATCGGTTAAAGCAAATTGATATTGATGGTGTATCTGCGTATAGTAATATCGTTGCCTTAAACAGAAAGGATAAATCACCACTTTCGATACTTTCTCTTTATCCGAATCCCTTTGAAAAACAGATAGGAATATTGTTAAGCAAAGCCACGGTTGAACCGGTTGTCATTAAAATATTTAATGCAGACGGACAACTCATACTTTCGGAAACATATCCACCGTTCCGCAACAATCTTTTCATCAACACAGAAAATTTTTCGGCGGGAGTTTATTTTTTATCGGTGGAAACAGGGGATTCAAAATTGGTGAAAAAGATAACAAAGTATGAAGTGGAATAGTAAATTGCCGGCCGTCAGGCAGGTCGTCGGTCAATGAATAACTCCGAAACAAACTGCGAGGTATCAATATGAATATTTGTTTCCGCAGAAGAGCTGAGGGGTATTAACCAGAACCATCGCCTTCGCGAAGCTTCGGCGGAGCAAGGCTGAAGTACCTTGACTTCGGGATTAGGTCGACTTAATGATTTCAGTGCGACGACCCTGGCGGCTTCTGAAATCATAGTCTTGCTAATAAATTTCAATAAAGAAACACATAGCCCATGAATAAAAATTTCATCCTTTTAATTATCATCTTTAACTGCGGTTTAATGCACTGCGCATTTTCTCAAAACCTGAAGTGCCTCACCATAGGCGGTCCCGGTGATGACCAGGGGCATTCAATGGTTCATACCACTGATGGAGGTTACGTCATTGCCGGACAAACCAATTCATTCGGGTCAGGTGGTTGGGATGTTTATGTAGTAAAATTAGACAGCACAGGCGCAATGCAATGGTCGCGTTCTGTAGGGGGTACGAATGATGACTACGGACGATCCATCGTTCAGTGTTTTGATGGCGGATATGCAATTGCGGGCTTTACAAATTCCTTCGGGCAGGGAGGTGATGACTTTTACATTGTGAAATTAGATGGTGGCGGTACAGTACAATGGACAAAGACCATCGGAGGTACGGGCACTGATGAAGCATGGGAAATTGTTCAAACGAATGACAGCGGATTTGCAATTGCAGGACAAACAAATTCCTTTGGCGCAACAGTGAATGATATGTACATCGTAAAATTAGACATGAATGGTGTCATGCTTTGGGATACAAGGGTTGGCCAGACCAGTGCAGACATGGCGTATTCCTTGGTTCAGTCGCCTGATGGCGGATTTGCAGTTTGTGGAACCACTTATACATGGACGGGAAGCGCAAGTACATCTTCCAATGATTATTATGTGATCAAATTAGATAGCTCAGGCACTCTCCTCTGGCACAATAAAATTGTAAATCCCAGTCCCGGAAATTTTTACCCGGATTATGCCCGTTCAATTATTAATACTGCCGATGGTGGATATATGGTAGTCGGTGAAGCTGCACAACCAAAAGGTGGTGGATTCACCTGGGATTATTACGCAGTGAAATTAAATGGCAACGGTACTATGCAATGGTCAAGTTTCTATGGTGGCATCGGCAGCAGTTCATCCAACAATGATGAATTTGCAGAATCCGTTGTACAGACATCTGATGGTGGATATGATATTGTTGGAACATCTGCTTCCTTTGGGCAGGTTCAGGATATTTACCTGATAAAGATTGATGGCAATGGCAACCAGTTGATGACAAAAGTAATCGGGATAGCTAACCTGAATGAAGTTGGAAAATCAATTGTAAAAACGCCTGACGGTGGATTTGCAATTGCCGGATACAAATATAAATACCTTGCAAACGGAGCCCCTGATGAAATATTTTTTATAAAAACAGATTCAAACTTTACCACTACCTGCTGCTGGCTTGTTGGTGGCGCTCCGAGTCCGGCCGCACCCACCCTCGTATCCACCGGTTCAGCAAACGTTGCCGGAGGAATTTCCGGAACAGGCGGGATGAGTTTTGCCGGCGGTATGGTTAACCTCAGTGATTGTGGATTGATTCTCCCGCCTGCTGTTTCATTTAATGCAAATGATACAGCGTTATGTGGTGGCTGTGTAGACTACACTGATTTATCTTCGAATTACCCGACAGGCTGGCAATGGTTTTTTCAGGGCGCCTCTCCGGATACTTCTACAACACAAAATCCTGTCGGCATTTGTTATAACACACCCGGCAATTATGACGTTCAACTCATCGCCACAAATGCTGCCGGAAGTGATACGCTCACAATCGTTAGTTACATCACTGTTTATCCTTTTCCGTCACCGCAAGGCATTCAACAAATCGGGGATACATTATCTGCCAATCAGGGCTCGGCAAGCTATCAGTGGTATTATAATGGTGCGGTTATACCCGGTGCAACAGATTATTTTTATGTCGCCATTCAGAATGGCGACTACAATGTAGTGGCAACCGATGTGAATGGATGTGAAGTGGAAGCAGCGGTATTCGACGTCATCATAACCGCTCAGTTCGAAATTTTTCCCGGAATTGCGGGGACGAAGATTGACGTTTATCCCAACCCGGTAGATGGTATATTGACAATTCAAATTCCATTTCCTATCGCCGGCAGTATACCAAATGAAGCAGCCACACTGATTTCGATCTTTAATATGCTGGGTGAATTGGTACATCAGGCCCCCGAAAGAGTTGCCCTGCTTCAATCATCTAATATCAAATCTGAAACGACAATTGATGTTTCTCAATTTGCGCATGGAATGTATTACCTTGAACTTTTGTGCGGTTCAAAAACTTTCCGCACTAAATTCGTAAAGCAATAATTCAATTTTCCTTACACAAATTTATTCTCCATCAGATATTCAGCAATCTGAACTGCATTGGTCGCAGCGCCTTTGCGGAGGTTGTCGGAAACGATCCAGCAGTTTAATGTGTTTGCTTGCGATTCATCCCTGCGGATGCGCCCGACAAAAACATCGTCTTTTCCTTCTGCATGTAATGGCATGGGATATTTCAATGTAGATGGGTCGTCTTCAAGAACTACGCCTTTAGTTTCGCTGAGGATTATTTTCACTTCGGCGATATCAAAATCTTTTTCAAACTCAACATTTACACTTTCGCTGTGTCCGCCCTTGACAGGAACGCGAACGGTAGTAGCTGTTACACGGATGGAATCATCACCAAGAATTTTCCGCGTCTCATTTACCATTTTGATTTCTTCTTTCGTGTATCCGTTATCGAGAAAGGAATCTACCTGGGGAAGTATGTTTCTGTATATCTGATGCGGATAAAATTTTTCTGAAAAATCTCCGACACTTTCCATTTCAAGCTGGCGTTGCGCTTTTGCACCGCTTCCCGTTACCGACTGATACGTAGAAACAACAACGCGCTTGATTTTATATTTTTTATGCAATGGATTAAGCACCATTACCATCTGAATTGTAGAACAATTTGGATTGGCGATGATCTTGTTTTCATTTGTGAGTTCGTGCGCATTGATTTCCGGAACGATCAGTTTTTTTTCCGGATCCATTCTCCATGCAGAAGAATTGTCTATCACAGTACAACCCACAGCAGCAAACTGCGGCGCCCATTCTAAAGAGGTCGTTCCACCGGCACTGAACAGCGCAATCTGTGGTTTCATCGCAATGGCAGTAGTCATTGAAACTACTTTATACTTTTTTCCTTTGAATTCAATTTCTTTTCCAACAGATTTTTCTGTTGCCACAGGAATTAATTCCGTCACCGGAAAATTCCGTTCAGCCAATACTTCCAGCATTTTAGTGCCCACCAATCCGGTCGCACCCGCCACTGCTACTTTCATCGCTATAAAATTATTTTACGTTTTGTTTATTCAATTCTTCTGCCGCCACTTCCAGTTCCTTGTACCATGCCTCACCAAATTTTCTCGTAAGCGAGTCTTTCAGAAATTTATAAATCGGAACTTTTAATGAATCGCCCAGCTTACATGCCGGTTTGCAGATGCTCCACTTGTCGTAGTTGATAGCTTCTACAGAGTTTTTCATTTTGTTGATGCGCACAGGATACAAATGACATGACACCGGTTTGCGGAATTTAATTTTGCCATCGAAGTATGCCTTCTCTATTCCGCATTTTGCAATACCCTTATCAAAAATGGTGTATGCACATTCGCGACCGTTGATGAGTGGCGTTACCCATTCTGTCTTTTCATACAATAAATATTTTCCCTGCTTTTCAATGGCTTTTATTCCGCCTTCTGTGAGGTATGGTTTGACCTTGGGATAAACTTTGTCCAGTTCGGCCAACTCATCTTCCTCTAACGGAGCCCCATAATCCCCTTTCACGCAGCATCCGCCTTTGCAGGCATGCAGATCGCAGACAAATCTTTTTTCAATAATTTCCTCAGAGACGAGGGTGGATTGTATGGCAAGCATGGTTGGAAATTTCTTCCTTTAGATAAGGAACGAAAGTAGAGGAAATAAGGGAGGGGGCAAAATGGGTATGCGAAGTAAAATGAACAGGGGACTAACAACTGAGAGCGGAAAGGAAAAGCATAATCATTTTTTGGTGGAGTTGAATTATTAAAAAATGATTCGTTTTATTTAAACCCCGATGAGGTGGAAAACCTCTCCATAGCCCGATTTAGACGTATTTTTTTCAGTACTTTCGGCTCTCCTTTTCAAGCCAAAACCAGCATGCAGAAACTTTTACCCTTTGCCCTTTTATTGATACTTTTTACCGGTGGAATTCAGCGTTCTTCCGCGCAATGCAACCCCGTCATTTTTGGTGAGGACACCATTTGCACGGGCAGTTCAACATACCTTTATGTAAATGATGTTTATCAGAGTTATTCCTGGAGCAATGGTTCTACCGTTAGTTATACTTATGCCACCGGTCCGGGAACAATTACACTGAATACCGTTGATGGCTCGGCGTGTAACGGAAATGCAAGCATCATCATCCGGCAAGTACAACGACCCGTTGTATCATTCAATCCAAGTGTGGGCGGATATGCCGCTACACTTACGAATACCTCCACCAATACTTACGCCTATCAATGGTATTTTGGCGATGGGACTTCAAGCAACGCCATCAGTCCGACGCATCTTTACAATACAAAAGGAAATTATACCGTTTGTCTGAATTCAGCACAAAATTTTTGTCCGCCTGTAAGTGTGTGCAAACCCGTTACCATCGGTACTTCACTGGGAATGCCCACTGATTCTGTTTTTCTCAAACTTTTAAAACTTCAGCTTTTCAACCTTAACAAAGTAGTACAAAACCCTATCGACAGCGGATACCTCATCGCCGGACAATACGACAACTGCGGGGAATGTAGCAGTCCGATGTTTATCAAGACGAATAAGAACGGACAAGTACAGTGGTCGCGGAATTTCAATTACCTCTTCGACGTAAACAACTTTGAATATTTTGACTCGGGATATGTTTTCCTCTCTGCCAATTCAGAATTTTCGATTACAAAAATAGACCTCAACGGAAATATAGTATGGCAGAAATACGACGGCATATTCGGCGACAAACTTTTATTTACTTTCAGTAATACCCGCGTAGGACTCATCGTAAATAAAAATCCGCTGGAAGTAGTCATCTATGACCAGAATGGAAATACCGTAACACAAAAAAGTTATGACCTCGGCAGCTGGGAAATGGATTTTCTCTCCTTTGCAAAAACCTCAGACGGGAATGTTTTACTCAACGGACAATATGGTTACAATTTTCCAGGTCCCAATGGTGGCAACCATGTTCAATTCGACAGTCACGACCAGGTGGCGGCAAAGATGGATGTGAACGGAAATTTTTTATGGCTAAATGGCATCTACCAGAATACACAGTCCTCACAGAACGGCCAGCCACTACAGAACTCAGCGGGTGAATACCTTTTTCCAGGTAGATTTTATGAACCAACTGCCAGCTCGTACTTTTATTATATCTCCCGGTTTAACGGAAGCGGTACTTATATAGACTCTTATTCTATCGACTCACTGAAAGGTGATTACTCGATGTTTCTGTCTCCGTCAAATAATGTAGTAGTTGTTTCCCGTCCGGTAGCGCCTGTATATGACTCGTTGAGAATTATTACAATGGATAATTCATTCAACATCCTCACTTCAAAAAAATCCACTGCGTACAATTGTTCGAAGTCAACGAAAACATATGATGGTTACGTAGCTACTGCCTTTACCTATTTTGACGGAAGCTCATTTACAGAATTTCCTGTGCTTTATAAAACGAGTCTCAGCGGTAACTCAGGATGCATTGACGGAAATATTCCTCCCATCACATATCCTGCTTTTCCTTATGTATATGCATTCAATGTAAATACTACCTCACCGCTCTATTCAGCATCTGATACTATTGCGGGCTGCACGGCAAAAAGTTATCGTGACTCTTCTGCCTGCCGCACCTGCAACGTGACAGCCAGTATACAAATTACAAGCGGAGATACATTGCTGTGCCCGGGTACAACAGTTACGCTATCTGCTCCCGCAAACATGTATGAATATACATGGAGTAATGGTGCGCATACCAGAACTATTACCGTGAGTACTGCCGGAACATATTCCGTTACAGTTTATGATTACAGGGGTTGTTCTGCATCAGCGTCAAAAAGTATAACCGGTGGAACAGCATATAACATTGAGTTTGCCGTCTCCTCTCCGAATGGGTTGTGCGAAGGATCCTCCTATTCAATCCATGCATACGACTCCGCATTTCAATCGGTATGGGGTGTCTCCTGGAATACCGGCGCGAGCGGACCATTTGTTTTTCCTACCACAAGCGGAACTTTCGTTACCACTTTCGTTGATCAGTACGGATGTCCAACAGTAGATTCAATTACCATTCAGCTTCAGCCTGTTCCTCCGGTGCCGAATATCAGTGGCGCTGCAAGTGTTTGTGCAGGAGATTCTGTTCAGCTATGCGCTACATTCAATGATAACGGTTCAGGTCCATATACTTTTTCATGGAATTCCGGTGCATTTACTGATTCCTGTATCTTCTCTCATGGCGGAACTTATTCTGTTGCCATCACCAATCGCTTCGGATGCGATACTGCCGGAACAGGGACATATACGGTAACCAGTCAACCGGCGCCAAATCCGAACATACAACCGCAGGACTCTGCATTTATTTGTCCGGGAGCAAACACCACACTCGTAGCGACAGCCGGTTTCAGTTCCTATCTCTGGTCAACGAATGCAACCACATCATCTATAACTGTAAATACCTCCGGCGTTTATTCTGTTTCTGTAACCAATGGTTTTGGATGCAGTGGCAGTGACAACGTAACAGTGTATAGTGGCATCAGTTACAGTCCTGTTTTTTCCGCAGATACTTCAAATGGTTTTTGTGAAGGAACATCGTTTATTCTTTCAGCGGTAGATTCTTTATCGCGGCCTGTAAGTTCATACAGCTGGTCAACAGGAGGAACAACTTCTTCCATCACTGCTTCATCAAGTAATACTTACACGGTTACGTTTACTGATGCGAACGGATGTGCAACAGTGAAATCAATTCAACTACAAATGCATACTGCAGCGCCTCCGGTTACTGTGACCGGCAGTTCAGATGTCTGTACCGGATCTACGGTTGCGCTTTGTGCTTCATTCACCGGAAATAACAGCGCGCCATATTCATTCAACTGGAATAACGGAGCATATACTGATTCATGTATCAATGTCGGTGCCGGGACTTATTCATTGGTACTTTCAAATGCATTCGGATGTTCACGTACAAGTACATCACATAGTGTAACCGGTCATGCATTGCCTGTTCCCAATATTCAGCCATCAGGAACTGTATTGATTTGTCCGGATAACGATACTGCTTTGTGTGCCAATGCAGGTTTTGCAAGTTACTTATGGTCCAACGCAAGCAGCGTCAATTGCATCACCGTTTCAGCAGGCAATTATAACGTAACGGTTACTGATGGTTTCGGATGTGTTGGTACTGATGCCGTAACAATAAATAACCGTACGGCACCGGTTGCCAATATTCAGCCTTCGGGAACGCTGACTGTTTGTACGGGGAGCGATACTTTATTATGTGCGTCGGCAGGATTTGCAAACTACCAGTGGTCTAACGGAAATACTGTTCAGTGCATCAATGCACCTTTAGGAATTTATCAGGTCACCGTTACAGATGCTTTTGGATGCACAGGCATGGACTCAGTAACAGTAAACAATCATTCAGTTCCCGTTCCCGGAATTCAACCTTCGGGAAATATTCCTGTTTGTATTGGAACTGACACCCTCTTGTGTGCAACTGCAGGATTCACTTCTTACCAGTGGACGACAGGAAATACGACATCATGTATTACTGCATCTGCAGGAACGTATCATGTAACTGTTGCTGATGGCTTCGGATGTTCCGGAACTGATTCTGTTACCGTTACTAATTATCAGCCGTCGGCTCCGCTCATCCTCAGCGACAATGCACCTTTCGACTCATTGTATTCAAGTGCTGCAACCGGAAACCAATGGTATGAAGTGGGCATTGGGATGATTGCAGGTGCGACAAATAATTATTTCGTGCCGGTACATAACGGCTTGTATTATGTTGTCTTTACAGATGCCAACGGATGCGCGTCGAACAATTCTGACACATCGAATTTTATTTATGCTGCTATCAAAACAGATTTTTCTTCCGGAACCATAAAGGTATTTCCTAATCCTGCATATGACGACCTTACCATTTCTCTTTCAGGAAATTTTATTACTGATAAAGAAGTGATGATCGTTTTATATGATGTTCTTGGAAGAAAAGTTTTTGAAACATCGTCGCATCCGCTTCCGGAAATTCACATCTCTGTTTCATCTCTTGCGCCTGCTGTTTACCTGCTTGAAATTACAGGCAACAACGGAAAATATGTGACGAGAATTGAGAAGTGGTAATTTTACAACCCAAAAGTTTTTGAAAACTTCACTACGATGGCCTGGTTGGCGATGACGGGCAAATGCGGATCCGGTCTGTTCACCTGCGTATTCATTCCTGAATTATATACGATATACAAATCTGTTCCCTCGCACGGATTATAACGCAAACGCAAATTGCTTCCTAGTGAATTGCTGAGGTTATCATACTGTGATAAAAGTTTTATGGAAAATTTCGAGGACAAAAACAAGTAAAGGTTTAAGCTGACGAGGTGAGAGAGGTATTGTGCGTCGCCGTTGTCTGAGAAGCTGGCCGGGAACCGAATCCTGTTCATCTGATAAATAACCTGTGCCTTAATGTACTTATTGAAAACATAGGTCAGGTCGGGTGCAACTGTGATTCTCCTTCCACCATAAAAATCGAGCAACTCTATAGAAAGGTCTCCGCGAAAACTGCTTTTCTGTGGTGAGTTAATATACAATGAAGGTGAATACATAATATACCTGTCCTTCGGAATGGTGATATGCTCAGAGATCTGCCAGTCAGAAAAAAGTTCATCTGAATTATAGGTCGCTGCAATCACATTGATCTGAGCCCCGCTTTTAAAACTGACACCTATTTCTGTAAACCCCGAATGTGATTCCTCCTTCTCCAATTCAGGCTTGTAGCGATCTTTGATATTTACGTTTGCATGCATGTAGGCAATGCTGCTTTCTTTTTTCGCCTTCTTTACATACGACAACGCTCCGCCGGAACTCAACAAATCATTCTCTTCAACAAAACCCATCACCGGCTGAAATAAACTTCCCAGCCAGTCAGCGGTGAGTGAATAAGTAAATCCTTCTCTTGCACTTCTGAAAATGGCAAGATTGTAGTCAGAACTTTTGTGGGCATTTTTGAATTCACCGTCAACGGTGCTGATGCCATAAGCACCAACGAAAATAACATACCGGTTTAATTTTTTAACGATATCAACAGCTAGCGTCTGATTGCTGAGATTATTTTTTCCGGTATTGAAGCGTGAGGTAATCATTCCGCCTGCAAAGCTTCCTATCGTGTCAATGTCCTTGCGGGTGCGAAAAACAAAAAAGTTATGCGGATCAATATTGCTTACCATATCACCTTTCGTTTGCATATCGAGAATACCCATCTGCCATCCCCTGCTCTTACCGGTAACCCTTACACCGGAAATAATGGGAACGAGTTCGCCATTCTCCTTTCCGATTTTTCGCGAGATAAAAAATTCATTTCCTGAAGTGGAAGAGAAGCCCAGATAATTTTTTGATTCCAGAAAAAAATTCCGTTTTTCCGGAAGGTTTACCTCATATTTGCTCAGGTTGATGATCCTGTTGTCCACTTCTGCCTGGGCGAAATCGGTGTTCAGTGTAAAATCCAACGTAAAATTTTTACTCAATCCGTATTTTGCGTCAAGTCCGACGTTACTTAGAATTTTATCTGCTGTCTCATTGCTAACATAATTCTTCCGGGAAACAAATTCATTGCTTCTCACATATGCATTGCCCGCGGCATTGAGCGAACTGGTCTCTGAATAGTTTGCCGTTACGTACGGCGTGATGTAAAACGGTTTTTTACTTTTGAGGTGATGGAATTCCATTTCACGCGCCAGGGAAACTTTGAAATAAGGATCGTTGATGGCAGGATCAACACGGGGAAAAATTACATACTCATTTTTTCTTTTGATGAGGCGGACAAAACGAAAGCCCATGGTAACTATTTCTTTCGACTCAAAACGAAGGGAAGAAAACGGTATTCTGAATTCCACTGAGTATCCGAGTGAATCCACTGAGCTTGCCACATCCCAGAAGGTATTGAATGATGGGTTGTCATTTCCACCGTCGCCGGAGAGTTCAGTATCCCATCTGGCGCCCAGGGTATTTGTGATAAACACGAGACCTGTGCTTTTGTCGTTGTACGTGTCAATCACAAAAGCGACTCCGTCGTCCTGGTCAATGGTAAAATCCCTTTCAAGCGCGGACCGCACAAGTTTTTGCGGCTCCTTGTCATAAGCGCGCATCCCTACAAATAAAAATTCATCGTTGTAAACAATCCTGATCTCTGTTGGTTCTGTCGGTTCCGCTCCTGCTGAAGGGTCTTCCTGCATAAAATCATTCTCCACCTGTGCTTGCTCCCAAAAGGCTTCATCCAGTTTTCCGTCTAGTTTTATATTTTCTGCTATGCGCAAGGGCTTGTAGGCCTGGCCAAAAACCAGTAGCGGGAGGATGCAGTTAAGAAGAAGGATAAAACAATTCCTCATATCGGCGGCAAGAATAAGAAAAGAATGAGTAATGAATGAACGCGGTTGAAAAAAACCGAACGGTTTGATTTCCTATGAAACCTGAAAATCTCCTACAACTTCCAGGTCGTTTTCCGTCAGCAATGCCTCCCCTTTAAAACGTAAAAATATCTGCGCAATGGTAAGTACGTCCTTCTGGCAATAAGTAACAATGCGCGGAAGATTTTTTTCATTCCAGTAAACGTCCCACACCATGCTGCCGTCAATGTCATCTTTCGGGGTGGGAATTCCTAAAACCGTTGCCAGTAATAAAAGAGAGGTGTAAGATTTATAATCACCAAACTTCCAGAGTTCAAGTGTATCGAGGTGATTTACCTCCCATGGTTTTTTTCCCGGCGTATCGAGTACAGGAGGCAACGGAATATTATTGATCACCATCCTCCGTGCCAGAAAAGGGAAGTCGAATTCTTTGCCGTTGTGCGCACATAGTTGTTTGTCGTTTCTGCTGAAAAATTTTTTAAGCATTTCTGAAAAATCCTGAAGTACATCTCTCTCATCGTCTCCTGAAAAAGATTTGATGCGTAATTTATTATCCTTCGTGAAGTAACCGCATGAAATACAAACCACTTTTCCAAACTCTGCATAAATCCCCGCCTGCCGATAAATAGTATCGGGAGTTTCCTTGTCATCCTTAATCAGGAACTTTGATTTTTTCTCCCACAGGCGCTGCATCGCATCGGACGCAGCATCAAATTTTGAATGTTGTGGTACGGTTTCTATATCAAGAAACAGGATGTTGTTGATGGAAATATTTTCAAGCATTTTGTTTGGGTTAGCCGACTGATGTCTTTTCAAATTCAAATGTAACGCATCCCGCATTATCTTTTTCAATTCGATGCCCCGGGACGTAATATTTTCTAATATATCAGAATTTTTTTCATTACTATTCGAAAAAAAATGTCGGACTGGAAAAGAAGGCCTGAAAAATTAGCCCTTCGCGAACGAAGGATGGAAAGGTTCGTTGTTTCGCGATAGGATATGACTCTTTGTTGAGCTGTTTACCTGCTGCCAGTAAATACAATGCTCTGAACAAAAAAAATTCATTTCAACACCGGATACAGGATGAGAATGATTAATGGCAGTTACCTTATCATCACTCCTTTTTTATTCAATATAGGAATCAGTGTAAAGTTATCCTCTGTAATGCTCTCAGGGAGAAAAACATATTTCTTGTCATACATGTCTTTTCCCAGATAAAAGCTGATCCAGTATTCGTTCGACAATCCGAATACGTCCTTAATGATCAGTTCAATTTTTGCATAATCTTTTGGTTCTACGATTCCGATGAAATGGCGCAGCGTAGATGTTTTTACTTCTTCGCTATTCCGGTGACCATACCCTTTGGAACTTACCAGCACGCCTTCAATTTTCGAGTCATATAAATTGACGAGGTAAACATTCCATATCTCCTCCCCTATCTCATCCGTTTCAGGGACGATAGCAACAATAATATTTTCAACGATTAGTTTTGGTATATCTTTCAGCATTCTAAATTCATTTCAATTCGATTAGCAAAGGAAATAATTTTTTAAAGTTCTGAAAAATATCTGCTCGTTTTCCCTATTTGATGTTTGTTTTTAAAAGATGATTCTTTGAATTATTTCTTGTTTCATAAAGGCAGAATCAGCCAATTCGGTCGTGGCTCAGTTTGGAATATTCCTCATTTCAATCTCCTGACTTGCAATACTCCGATTTCTTACCTTTGAATCCCTATGCACATAAAACTTTCTGCCTGGAAATTCTTTTTGGTTGTTGCGATTGTGTGTGCGGTTACTGCTGTATTTTTTCAGCTCATTCTCAAAAGTCCCCCTCAAACAAAAATTGAAAACGCACAGCAGGAAATTCTTTCGCTGGAAAATAAAATCCTGCAATCGCTTGACCTGATTTCGGGTTTTTCCGCAGACTCACAGTTCCACGAATTTTTCATTCACATCAACCACCAATCAAAGGGCTTCAGTTTTTTTTATTTTGAAAATAACAAACTGAAGTACTGGAGCGACAATGAAATCGTGTTGCCGGAAAATCTGACAGCAGTAAATATTTCTCCCGGGACGTTACTCCGGCTGCCAAATGGAATTTATGATGCATTCGAAAAAACTTCAGGAAATAAAAAAATCGTTGGTCTTATCCTGCTGTACCAGAGCTATTCCTATGAAAACAAATACCTGAACAATCACTTTAATCCTTTGCTGCAACTGGATCAGCAATTTATTTCTGCTGAAGGAAAAGGCGAATACACATTGTCATCTTTATCAGGCCATACTCTTTTATCGGTGAACGAATCTGAAGCAATACCGGATTCGCTTCCATTTCAAACTCCCGCATCATTTTACCTGTTGGCATTTGCATTTTTAATTTCTGCTATATCAATATTTTTCCGGGGGCACAATGCAACGCTTACCGAAGTAGTAATTTCCGGTATTGTGCTGTTCCTTTTGCGTTATATCATGATCCACTTTCACTTTCCCGGAGCGCTTTATTACAATGATTTTTTCAGCCCGAAAGTTTATGGCTCTTCATTTTTCTTCAACTCTATCGGTGATTTATTATTGAATGCCCTTTCCTTGTTTGCATTTACCGGGATCATTCGCAGTCATTTTAAAGGACGTAATTATTACAACCGCTACACTTTCACTGCAATCTTTTTGCTGACTATCGGGCTCGCCATCTTATCGGCGCTATTCTATTCATTGCATATGTTCATCGGCGACCTGGCACTCAACTCAAAAATAAGTTTCGATCCTACAGTTTCCGAAATTGATACCAACACCCTGACTGCTGCGGGTTCCGTCCTGTTGTTGTTGTGGAGCTTCTACGCGCTCGCATCGGGATTGTTGTTGCCCTTTCCGGATCTCTTTTCAGGAAAAAAATATTTTGAAAACATTTCTGCATTCCGCTCCGGACTACTTGCACTACTTGTAATATCTGTATATGCTTCAGTCCTCATCGGTTCGCGACTGAAAGAAAAGAAAACAGAAACTCAAAAACTCTTTGCCCAACGTCTCGATTCAAGGCGCGACCCTTTGGCTGAATACCTCTTCCGTGATCTGGAGAATAGGATAACCGCCGATTCAATGATCAAGGAAATCATCGAAGAAAAAAAAGATTTAACAGAAAATATTTCCCGGCACCTGCAGCAAAATTATTTTACGGGATACTTCTCACGCTTTGAAGTTGTAGTAAGCGTTTTCGACAGTGAAGGGAATTTATTTGATAGCATATCATCAAATACTGACGTTCGGCTCAGTCATCTGATAAGCAAATCAACAACATACGGTCAATTGATTCCACAACAGGACGAATCGGGAAAACTGAAATACATTTCTTTTCTCAGCATAAATGATTCATCAGCATCAGTGGCAACTATTTCTGTAACACTAACTGCACGTTCATCACAACTTGCAGAAGGGTTCCCCGAATTGCTGATCAGTAATACCGTGATTAACAACAAAGATGAAAGTGGCTATTCTTATGCACGATATTCGAACGGCTCACTGATTTATGCGGGAGGAAATTTTCCTTATGCGTTCCATACGGGGATTTTTGGAAGCAACAATGAAAACAATTCTGTGCTTTCATCTGATGGATTCGAGCATGTTCTTTACCGGCCAACATCTCAGGCGTTAATCGTAGTCAGCCGTCCGCAGGAAAGTTTCTTCGACAGGCTTTCCCTCTTCTCATTTATTCTGCTGTTTTTTCTAACTGTATTTCTGTTTGTACACTTCATCATTTATTTACTTCAGCGTAAAAATCAATTCCGGCTTACGCTGAAACAAAGAATCCGTTCTTCAATCATTTCACTGGTTGTCATTTCTTTTGTAATGATTGCTGCAGGAACAAGTTTTTATATCGTGCGCAAATACGATACGGATAAAAATAAAACTATTCTGTCGCGCCTCAATGCCATGTGGTTTGCGATTACCGACCAGTTTAATTTTGACAAGGCCTTATCAGCCAATTCAAAATCGCAATGGACAGGAGCATTGAACAATATCGTCACCAGTTTCAACCTCGACTTTAATCTGTATGACGAGGCCGGAAATTTATATTATTCCTCTCAGCCAAAACTTTTTGAAAAAGGCATTCTCAGCATACGCATCAACCCGGAAGCCTATTATGAAATGCGCCGGTATGGAAAAACCCAGTACGTACATGCAGAAAATATCGGCACATTAAATTTTGCCGCTGCCTATGCACCATTCACCGACCGCTACGGAAACATTGCCGGCTACCTGAACCTTCCTTATTTTGAAAAGCAAAATGAACTGAATAAAGAGATCAGTGGATTTCTCTCTGCGCTCATCAACATTTATTTATTACTCCTTGTCGTGGCGTTGTTCCTTGCCCTGGTAATCACCTCGAGAATTACAAAACCACTATTGCTGATTCAGGAACGACTGAGTATGACAAAACTCGGCGGAAAAAATGAAATGATAGAATGGAAACGCGATGATGAAATCGGTCAGCTCGTGCAACAGTACAACAAGATGGTAGAAGCGCTGGAGGTGAGTGCAGATAAACTTTCAAGAAGCGAGCGGGAAAGTGCGTGGCGGGAAATGGCGCAACAGGTGGCCCATGAAATCAAAAATCCGCTGACGCCTATGAAGCTGAGCATGCAGCACCTTCAACGTGCATGGATTGAAAAGAGCGGCAACCTCGACGAACTTTTTCAGCGCATCAGTAAAATGATGATTGAGCAGATTGACGCACTCAGCAATATTGCATCTGAGTTCAGCAACTTCGCGAAAATGCCACAAGTGAAAAATGAATCTCTGGAGCTGAAGGAAATTATTTCATCATCCATCAGCCTCTTTAATGAGTCGCCCGGAATTACATTCACCTATTCTGATGACGGAGAAAAAAGAATAATTATTGCCGATCGTGAGCAACTCATCCGTGCTTTTTCAAACCTGATCAAAAATGCAATTCAATCGGTACCCGATGAAAGAAAAGGTGAAATAAAAATTTCTGTGAACACGGATCAGAACAAATTCCACATCGCTGTGGCCGACAATGGCAGCGGCATTCCGACTTCGCTTCAGTCAAGAATATTCACGCCAAGCTTCACCACAAAATCCAGTGGCATGGGACTCGGACTGGCAATCGTAAAAAGTATTATTGAAGCCATGGGTGGCGCTATTCATTTTGAAACCACAGAAGGAATAGGAACGGTCTTTCACGTTTACATTCCACAGAAAAAAGAATGAACGCTGAAGGGATTATTTTACCTATGCCACCAGTACGACAGCATTTCCGCTTTCAACAGTTACCGGAAATTTTTTCAATGGAGCAACTGCCGGACCGTGCGTGGCATTCCCGCTGAAATCAAAATTACTTCCATGCAAAGGGCAATGCAGCTGTGCTTCTTCCATGTTTACACTATGTCCGCGGTGCGTACATTTTAATTGCAATGCCGTGATCTCCGTCTCTGAATTTTTCATCAGAAATATTTTATAGTCACCATTAGGGCCGTTGATCACAATTTTATTCAGCGTACCAAATGAGGAAAGCGGAAAGGAAATTTTATTCGTCGCCGCATCATAACTGGATGTGACAACACTTACCGGCGCTTTGCAACTTTCCAGCGTGGAAAGAAATCCGAGTCCTGCTATGGCGGCACAAGCGGTGCCTGATGCTTTAATAAAGTCGCGTCTGTTTTGCATGGTGTTTTATTTAAAGTTGTTTCAATGCATTTTTCACATCCACTTTTTCTGAGACAATCGCAACAACCTTATCCGCGGCGATACGCTCCTGCTTCATGCTGTCACGTTCTCGTATTGTAACGGTATTGTCTTCTAAAGTCTGGTGATCCACCGTAATACAATACGGCGTACCAATTGCATCCTGCCTTCTGTACCTTTTCCCGATGGAATCTTTTTCTTCATACATGCACAGGTGATCGAACTTCAGCACGTCCATAATCTCTCTTGCCTTCTCCGGTAACCCGTCCTTCTTCACCAATGGCAGCACTGCACATTTGATCGGCGCAAGGAATGGCGGAAGGGCAAGTACTACACGATCACTTCCGTCTTCCAGTTTCTCCTCTTTAAAAGATTGCGAAAGAATCGCAAGGAACATCCTGTCAAGTCCAATAGACGTTTCCACCACATAAGGAACAAAACTTTCATTGTCCTCAGGGTCGAAGTACTGTAATTTTTTTCCTGAAAATTTTTCGTGCTGGCTTAAATCAAAATCGGTACGGGAGTGAATACCTTCAAGCTCTTTAAAACCAAACGGAAAATTAAATTCAATATCACACGCTGCATTGGCATAGTGCGCCAGTTTGATATGGTCATGAAAGCGGTGTGATCCCTCCGGAAACCCAAGAGACCGGTGCCAGTTCATGCGTGTTTCCTTCCACTTGTGGTACCAGTCCATTTCTGTTCCGGGCTTTACGAAGAATTGCATTTCCATCTGTTCAAATTCCCGCATGCGGAAAATAAACTGGCGTGCTACAATTTCATTACGGAATGCTTTTCCTGTTTGCGCAATGCCGAATGGAATTTTCATCCTTCCCGTCTTCTGCACATTTAAAAAGTTCACAAATATTCCCTGTGCAGTTTCAGGTCTAAGGTAAATGGTATTTGACTCCTCTGTAACAGAACCAATCTGCGTGGAAAACATCAGGTTGAATTGCCGCACGTCGGTCCAGTTGCGACTGCCGCTCACCGGACAAACGATTTCCAGGTCAACGATGATTTGTTTCACTTCTGTAAGGTCATTCTGTTCCAGCGCATTTTTGAAGCGGGCATTGATGTCGTCAATCTTTTTCTGATTTTCCACTACACGCGGATTTGTGGAACGGAACATTTTCTCGTCAAAATTTTCAAATCGCTTTGCAGCCTTTTCCACTTCTTTGTCAATCTTCACTTCAATTTTTGCGACGTGGTCTTCAATGAGTACGTCAGCACGATAACGTTTTTTTGAATCTTTATTGTCAATGAGCGGATCGTTGAATGCATCCACGTGACCGCTGGCTTTCCAGATGGTGGGATGCATGAAGATGGCGGAGTCAATACCTACAATGTTTTCATTCATTTGTACCATTGACCGCCACCAGTAGTCGCGAATATTTTTTTTCAGTTCGGCGCCGTTTTGTCCGTAGTCGTAAACGGCGCTCATGCCGTCATATATTTCGCTGCTTTGAAAAATAAATCCGTATTCTTTGGCGTGGGAGATGATGCTTTTAAAAACCTCGTCCGGTGCTTTGTTGCTCATGCGGCAAAAATAGAAGTAAAATCTAACGGGAGAAGAAAACTGTTTTGGGACTTTGGTTCAATTTGAATATTTATGTGAAACTTTGTGCCACGGACATCGTGGTAGGTTTTAAGTTATTGCCACTAAGGCACAAATACACGAAGAAACCCAAATCATAAAATGAAATTTATTCTTTGTGCTGAAACTGAAGCACCAGTTGTTTTTATTGTTTTACACCCGTCAAAAAAATAGTTGCTACTTTTCCACTGTGAAACCAAACAGAATCCTTTTTGTATTGCTGATACTTTTTTCCTTTGCTGCCATGTCGCAGGAGGTAAGCGATTCCATTGCAATAATTAATGAGAGCATGGATGCTGACACGGTTAAGATTAAAAAATTCCTCGGGCTGTATCATCAGAATAAAGTGACTGCGCCGGAGCAGGCCCTGCTGGCGGCGAATGCTGCCTTTAAGCTTGCCAGTGAAAAGGACCTTGTATTGTATAAGGCAAAGGCGCTTGGGTTCATCGGAACGGCAAACTACAACATGGACCGTTATTCCGAAGCCCTTGAACATTACCTACTGGCGTTACAGTATTACGAGAAGCTGGACAGGAAACGCGAGCAGGGGGTTTTGCTTACCAATATCGGAAATATATTTCTCGACCAGGAACTTCCTGATCAGGCGCTGATATATTATCAGCGTGCTATGGTTATTGATAAAAGCCTCGGACTGAACAGCGACATTGCCATGGATCTGCTTAACATCAGCAGTGCATATATGGTAAATTCAAGACTCGACTCTGCAACTATCCTTTGCGCTGAAGCACTCAGAATGGCAGAAGAATTAAAGGACACCACGATGTATGCTCAATGTCTTGGCAACCTGGGCATCATAGAATTCCAGCAGAAAAAATATGACCTTGCTTTGAAGCACATGTCGGAGGCCGAACAACTTTTTATCATACATAATATTCAATCGGATGTGGGCGCACTGGTGCTTAGTCTGGGAGATATCTACCTTGAAAAAAAGAACATTGCAAAAGCCATTTATTATTATTCGAAGGCCCTCGAAAACGCCAAGGCTACAGAATCAATTGATGATGAACGACTGGCATATCTTGGACTATCAAAGTGCGCGGAAAAAAACGGCAACATTTCCCTTGCTTATGATTACTTCAAGAAATACAATGTCCTCAATGACTCCATCTTTGATTTCAAAAGCAGTCGCAAACAGACGCACCTGTTGATGAATTATGAGCTCGAGAAAAAAGATGTCATTCAGAAAGCAGAGAAAGAGAAACGGGAAGCCATTCATGCTGCAGAACTGCAAAGACAACGTTCGCAGAAAAATATTTTTATCGCCGGCTTCATCATTGTTTTCGCGCTCTCCTTTATCATGCTGCGCCTTTACCGGCTGAAGAACAAATCGAATAAAACGCTCAGTGAAACATTGCAGCACCTGGAGCATACGCAGTCACAACTTATTCACCAGGAAAAAATGGCTTCACTCGGAATGCTCACTGCAGGCATTGCCCATGAAATCCAGAACCCGCTTAATTTCGTCACCAACTTTTCTGAATCGTCAATGGAAATTATTAAAGAGCTGAATGAAACCACTGATGAAAAAGAAAGACATGAACTGTTGCAAGGACTTTTAATGAACGTGGAAAAAATTTCCAATCATGGTAAACGCGCCGACAACATCATCAAAAGCATGCTGCGCCACAGTCACGGAAGTCCGGAGGAAAAAAAACCGACCAATATCAACAGACTATGTGACGAATTTCTGATGCTGGCCTATCACAGTATCCGCGCATCCCACCCTGATTTTAACTGCACCATTGAAAAGAACTTTCAGGAAGACATTCCCAAGGTGAACATCATGGCACAGGAGATTACCCGTGTACTGCTCAACCTGTTTACCAATGCCTTTCATGCGCTGAAGGAGCAACAGCAAAAAGTGTCGGAATTTAAGGCCGTCATTACCGTATTAACAACGATGAATAATCAGCATACCGAGATTCGTATCCGTGATAACGGTACAGGAATTTCCAAAGAAATAAGGGATAAAATTTTTCAGCCCTTTTTTACAACCAAGAAATCTGGCGAAGGTACCGGGCTGGGACTGAGTATCAGCTATGATATCATCAAAGCCCATGGCGGCGAGCTAATCGTAGAAAGCACGGAGGGGGAATTCACCGAATTCACAATTTTTTTGCCTGTTTAATTGAATTAACAATGGCTTTCATTCGAAGCCAAAACTACCCCCGAAAATTAATATTGGCTTGAGAGCCAATAGCTTGTTTTTCCGGTTTAAGTAAATATATTTGTCGTCCGAACCAACCATTCGCCCCCTTCTTAACACGAAGAACTACACTGCATTGATTTACATTGCAGAATTTGATTTTCTGCTTACTATATAATTTACGGTATGCATGAAAAATATCAGGACACAATTATTTCCTGAATAGTAGATAAATAATTCAACTTTCAACAGAAAATTTCTGGACTGGAAAATATTGCTTATTAAAAAGACTTAATCAACAACCAATTAATTTAATCAATCATCAATCATGAAAAAGAATTTCACCTTAATGCTTGCATTTATTTCAGGGTTAGCAATAATGACCCCGTTTGCAAATGCACAGACGCTTCAGATCACTGACTTTTCGGTTTTCGGCGGAGATGGTTCGTGTCCGAATGGCGCTGGTCAGGCCGCTCCCGGATCACCCGGTTGCGCTGTAGTCATTGCATCTTCCGGAAATATTACCGGTGGTAAAGTCGGAAGTTATAACCTTGTTCAGACGTCAAGCAGTACTACAATTGCCGGTGGCATACACAGTGGACGAATCGTAACGCTGGGGAACAGCAATACTATTAGTGGGGGTATTACTGTTGCCAATTCATCCAATTCAACAGCCACTGTTTTATCGGTCGGTTCAAGTGTAAACGTCAGTGGTAATATTGAAGTGAATGGAAAGACAGTAATCAGCGGAGGTACAATCAGCGGATATGTAAGGCATCCCGCCAGTGGCACATATTCAGGTCCCGTACCTGCAGGTGGAAACATTACAGGAACACCTGTTTTACCAACACTTCCTGTAATGCCGGCCATTACTGTATTTCCGGCCTATGGCTCAACTAATGTAACAGGTACAACCACCATAAGTCCAGGTGCATACAAAGACCTATCAATTTCTGCAAACAATAGAACTGTTACTTTCAACGGACCCGGTGTTTATATTTTTAAATCTATAAAACTTTCAAGCAACAACACTACTTTCAAGTATAATTTTCTAAACAGTGCCACCGGTACAATTAAGATTTATGTTCATGGAGATGTTGACGTGAATAAGTGCACGATTGCTTATCAGAATGGTGGCAGTCCTTCCAGGATTTTTATGGAAATTCATGGCAATGGAAACAGTTGCTCACCTACACCAAGTGCTTTTACGATTGCCAATGGAAGCGCTAAATGGGATGGCACAATATGGGCGCCTTATGGACGGATTAATATCGGATCAGGAACGGGTTCTAATCCGAAGGTGCTGGGTGCTTTATACAGTGGGACGCAGGTTAATTTATGCAGCAATGTAAGGGTTGATTTTTATCCGTTCGTCACATGCACTCCGCCTGTTGCCAATGCGGGTATTGACAAAAGTTTTTGCGCCGGCGGTTCTGCCCAGATCGGTTCTGCTTCGATTGCAGGAAACAGTTATAGCTGGTCGCCAACGACCGGGTTGAGCAGCAGCACAATTTCAAATCCAACCGTTACTTCTTCCAGCGTGGGTACTACCACCTATACAGTTACCGTAACGTCAGGAACCTGTACCAACACCGATCAGGTTATTGTAACAGTGAATGCATTGCCGGTAGTAAATGCAGGAACATATGGTTCAGTATGCGTAAACGGCGCTTCAGTAACACTTACCGGTTCTCCTTCGGGAGGAACTTTCAGCGGCAGCGGAGTAACAGGCAACAGTTTTAATCCCGCCACGGCGGGTGTTGGAACAAAGACGATTACTTATAGCTATACCAATGCCAATGGATGCACTGCCACTGCTACAACTACGATTGTTGTTACGAGTAGTCCGTCCGTTAATGCCGGTACCTACAGTCCTGCATGTACCAATGGTACAATGATTTCACTTTCTGGATCACCTTCAGGAGGAACCTTCAGCGGAAATGGCGTGACGGGAAACAGTTTTAATCCTGCTTTAGCAGGATCAGGATCACAGATTATTACTTACACTTATTCAAGTGGCAGTTGTTCCGGAACAGCAACCACCAACATTGTAGTAAATCCCGCACCGGTAGTTGATGCCGGTTTAAACGGGCAACTGGATTGCTCCACTCCTACCACTGTACTTCATGGTACAGCATCTCCGGGAGTAAATTATTCGTGGCTTGGGAGCGAAGGCGGCAATGTTTCTGCAAACGCAAATACTGCCAACGCGACAATTAATGCACACGGTAAGTTCACTTTAACAGTGACATACCCATCAACCGGATGCACGGCATCAGATACTGCACGCGTAATTTTCGATCCATGTATTTTCCCGGGATATGCGCCACCACCAAATGGTAAATCCGGTAATGTAATCGGCTCTGAACTTACCACTCTGGGTCAGAGCGGGGGATGCACAAACCTTAATGAAGATATTTTCATCATCGTGAATTGTCAGGTACTCGTAGAGATCATTTACGAAGAAGGAATGCGCCAGCAACTTTATAATATTCTGATTCAATCGCCATACAATATTACTGATACCATTGACAATGGAACCGGTAACAGGATCATGACTACATTCATTGACATCCCGGATCTGATGGCATTGAATAACCTGAATATTACAACAGGAATTACTTTAATCAATCACGTACGTCCGGTATTCCGTCCAATACCAACAGCGGGAACAGTTTATTCTCTCGGAGATGTGGCACAGAAATCCAACATTGCAAGAAACGGTTTCAGCGTTGCAGGTGAAGGTGTAAAAATCGGTGTGATTTCCAACAGTTATAATACAGTTGATGGTGGCATCAGGGCTCCGCTGGATGTTGTTAACGGCGACCTTCCCGGGGTCGGAAATCCTGAAGGACATACAACTCCTGTTCAGGTATTGCAGGATTATCCTTACGGAGCTCAAAGCGATGAAGGTCGCGCCATGCTTCAGATTGCACACGATGTGGCACCCGCTGCGACGCTTGCATTTGCAACGGGCTTTATAAGTGCAGGAAATATGGCACAGAAAATCAGATACCTCCAACAGGCAGGATGCAATGTGGAAGTTGATGACATTACGTATATCACTGAGCCTTTTTTCAGTGATGGTATGATTGCAAAAGCGGTGAATGAGGTAACAGCACTTGGTGTTTCTTATTTTACTTCTGCCGGTAATTACGGAGACAAATCTTATGAAGGAGTTTATACGCCGACAGCAGCTCCGGGCACCGTTATAGGAACAGCTCATAATTTTGGTGGTGGGGACAGATTCCAGAATATTACTCTCACGCCGGGAACCTACCTCGTGGTGATGCAATGGGAAGACGAATTTTATTCTATTGACCAACTGCCTGTAGGTACTTCAAATGACCTTGATATTTATCTTACTTACGACAACGGTATCACACTTTTTGGTTTCAACAGAAATAACATCGGTGGTGATCCTATTGAAGTATTGCCATTTACAGTAACACAGAATACAACTACCAATGTTTTAATTACAAGAGAAACAGGTAATGGCGCAAATGTTCACTTCAAATATATTGTGTTCAAGGTTCCTGCCGGAGGCTTTGTTGCCAATGAATTTAATCAGGGCAACTCTACCATTGTTGGCCAGGCGAATTCGCTGGGAGCCATTACCTGCGGCGCTGTACTTTATTCCAATACACCTGCATTCGGTGTAACGCCACCTACAAAAGCATCTTTCTCTTCTGTAGGCGGAACGCTGACTTATGGCACTCAGAGAAACAAACCGGATATCTGCGCACCGAACGGAGCGAACACTTCTGTTCAGCTTGGCGGTCCGAATATTGACCTTCCTGATTTTCCTAATGGAGATGCATTCCCTAATTTCTATGGTACTTCCGCAGCAGCTCCGCATGCTGCCGGTATCGGTGCATTGTTGCTGAGCGCCAAACAGAAATATTACAATACTACTTTAACACCGGCACAGGTAAAAAATTTACTCACCGGCACAGCAACTGAAATGTACACGCCCGGCTTCGATTATTTATCCGGCTATGGTATGGCAAATGCAGATCTTGCAATGAGAACTTTCGCTGCACCTACGCCTGTACTTATTTCACTTGACGTTCCAAATGGTGTTACCCCGGGTAATGCACCGTTTACACTTATCGTTACGGCTGATTACATCACCACACAATCAAAAATTGTTTTCAGAGACGACACGTTGGTTACTACATGGCTTGACGAACATCATTTGTCTGCTGTAATTCCTTCATTCTTCGGAAATCCTCCTGTCCAGGTTTGTACACCGGGAATCGCACCTCCGGCTTATGCTGATGGCGGTTGTTCCAACGTACTCTATTTCTTTAGTCCGGTGAAGAAAGAAGTAGTGATCACTGCCAACAACAAAACCAAGAAATACGGGGAGGCGCTTCCGGTGTTTACTGCAACAGTTACTGTTGATGGTATGTCACTTGCTGCTGCCAATCTCACACTTGCCGATCTTGAACTTCAGAACATACAATATACTTTGCCACTTGGAACCAACAACCTTAGCGACGTTGGTATCTACTTCATCAATCCGGGTGCAGGTCCTTTCAGTGTAGGCTTGACCGAGTTGTACAACTATACATTTAATACCACTGCAAATAATTCTCCCGGGCTGCTCTCCATTCAGAAAATGCCACTGGTTATTCAGCCACAGGATAAGACAGTTTTATATGGTGACAAGATTGACGGGAAGGAAATTCAATACTCGTATATCTACGATGCAACCAACATTGCAACCGGAGACCAGACTACATTCCTGAATGCCCTGAAAAACATTTATGAGCCGTACATTGCCAAACAGGTTGCACTTATTGATGACAGGGATTCATACAACAACGCAACATTGTCTCAATCAGATATTATTAACCTGGCATTTGTTTCCGGAAGTAAGGGAATTGCTAATGGAAGTCGCGGTATAGCTAACGGATCCCGTGGTATTGCAAATGGAACAGTACCGGATACCACATTTGTTATTGACCTTACTTATCAGTCATTGGTTCAGTATAATGTTAATGGTTCCAATGCAAACCTCAGTGATGATATTCTATTGTTGAACGGCTCGCGTGGTATTGCAAACGGTTCACGTGGTATTGCAAACAGTGTTGCTATTGCCAATGGAACAGGACTCATCAATGGCAGTCATGCAATCGCTAACGGATCAAGGGGTATTGCAAACGGTAGTCATGGCATCGTGAATGCTGAAGAACTTGATGGCGTCAGCAATACAAATACTGCTGTAATCCTACATGAATCAGATCTGGATACGCAGGAAAATCCTGACTCCACTTTTCAGATGATTTCTCTGAATTGCATTACAGGTCTTACTGCCGGGCAACACTTCATAATACCGGGCGGATTCTTAAGTTATAATTTTGAAGTAAGTTATACTGCAGGTCATCTTCAGATTAATCCGTACCAGATTATTATTGATGCTAATGATGTTACTACTCAGTATGGCACTGCACCTGCATACAGTTCTGTAGTTTCCGGATATCAATATGATGATGTCGCTTCAAATGTGTTTAACGGACCTATCACCTATTCTCCGGCATCCGGAAGTCAGATCAACGTCGGAAATCATAACATCGTTCCGGGTGCAACACTTGCACAACCGTCAAACTATTACCTTTCTACAGTAAACGGACAACTGAGTGTATCACCTGCTACGCTTACTATTACAGCCAACAATCAAAATCCTCCTTGCTCAAGTCTGCCTGTATTCACCTCTACGATTACCGGATATAAGTTCAGCGACAATGCCGTAAGTGTAATTTCTGTTATGCCGTCATACACTGTTTTGAATGCAGCGCAGCAACCTGTGGTCGGTATCCCTACAGTGGGAACATATACGATTGTTCCATCAGGCGCACAATTGATTCCGCCGTCGAACTATGTAATTCAATATGTAAACGGAACATTGGTTGAACCGGCAGCACTATCACTGGGAGCAACTGCAACACAACCCCAGTGCTACAATCAGACAGGAAGTGTATCACTTTCACCTGTCGGAGGAACAAGTCCGTACAGCTACAGTGGCAGCTCAACCACAGGTTTAGGCGCAGGCACTTACAACTATACCGTAACTGACGCTCACGGATGTACAGCAACTGCATCCGCAACGATCGTTGTTCCTTTACAAATTAACACTTCAACATCATCAACCGCTTCGGGATGCTCTACTCCAACCGGAAGTGCATCGGTTATAGCAAGCGGCGGCACTCCGCCATATTCTTACCTGTGGTCACCGGGCGGACAAACTACTGCTACTGCAACCAATATTGGCGTAGGTAGTTATACCGTTGTTGTTACTGACTCACGCGGATGCACGAAATCTGCTACAGTAAGTGTAGCGCCGAATCAATCATTGCCAACTGCTCCTGTATGGCGGGCTCACGGAAGCGACAATCCTACAGTTGGTGCATGCGGCGGAAGTACTTATGATTATGATATTTACCAGGTCGCCGGCGCAACCTCTTACACATGGACTGCACCTGCAGGCAGTGTTATTTCTGATGGCTTAGGTCATTCAGGAAATCCACTCACCTTCGCCGGACAAAATGCAGCCGGTGAATGGGAAATTTATCTCACACTTCCTTCCGGCTTTGTTTCCGGAGTTGTATCTGTGTATGCAAGCAATGCATGTGGCAATGGTCCTACAACTTCACTTGCAATACAATCGAAACCGAATGCTCCCGGAGCAATCTCAGGACAAACAACAGGGTTGTGCAGTACAAGCGGGAAAGTTTATTCGATTGCCGCTGTTCCCGGTGCGACTTCTTATACCTGGACCAAGCCATCAGGCACAACTATTTCAGGAAGCAGTAACGGCACATCAATCACCGTTAGTTTTGGAAGCAGCTTTACCGGAACAGGAACATTCACTGTGAAAGCAAATAATTCATGTGGATCCAGCGCTACATCATCCCTGTCAGTTAATGCAAAACCTGCTCAACCGGGAACTATCACAGGAAATGCGTCAGTTTGCAAGAGCAACACTGCCGTAGTGTATTCAGTTGCAGCAGTTACAGGTGCAAGCACATATACATGGACAATATCCGGTGGAGCTACTTTTGTCGGATCCAGCACCGGCTCATCCGTAACTGTGAAGTTTACCACCGCTACCTCCACTTCCGCAACTTTAACAGTAAAGGCCAACAATTCCTGTGGTTCTTCAAGCATTACATCAAAGACCATTGCTGTTAACCTGAGTTGCAGAGAAGCCGGAAATTATTCAACAGCCGGAATTAACAACTTAAATGTTTTCCCGAATCCAACTGCTGATAAAGCAACAGTATCGTTTGAGGCACAGGAAGGCAATCGCATTTCATGTGGCGTTTATAACATGAGTGGGGCTCTCGTATATCAGGTCCTCGAGGGAACCATGACTCAGTCAGGCATACAGACTGCTGAAATAGATTGCGCAACAATGGTGAAGGGAATTTATTTTATCCGTCTATCTATTGATGAAGTAACTTCTGTTGAGAAACTTGTGGTCATAAAATAAGATTTAACATTTCTGATAACCGGAAACGGGAGTGCGATGAGTGCTCCCGTTTTTTTTGCTCACCGATCTAAAGAAATGATGTCAAATAATATTTTTACTTTGGCTGAGTTCAAAAACTGAATGGCATGAATTTCAAATCCGGGCTTTGGCTTTTTGCATTAATTACTTTTTCATTGCTCTGCAAAGCACAGGATGGTGGCAGTAACGACAATCTGCAAAAAGATTTCAGCACTGCACCCGATGATTCCAATAAGGTAGACATGCTTATTGAGCTTAGCAATAAATACAGGAGCACATCCACCGACACTGCACTCGATTATGCAACCCGGGCAAAAACGCTGGCCGAAAAAATTAACTATCCGAAAGGTCATGGCTATGCACTGAAAGCCATCGGGCTGGTTTATAATATTAGGGGTGATTATGTAAATGCACTGCAGGTATGGAAGGAGGCCTTAAGGATTTTTGAAGCGCATGGAATTAAAGTTGGCGCTTCCAATATGCTTAACAACATTGGCGTGATCTACTATAATAAAAGCATGGAAGATACAGCCCAGGATTATTATCTGAGATCGCTGAAGGTTGCAGAAGAAATTCAGGATACGATAAGAATTGCGACGGCGCTTACAAATGTCGGAGGTGTGTATAGTAATAAGACTGCTACTTATGACAAAGCATTTGAGTTTCATCGCAACGCCCTGGCGTTAAGCATAGCCATCGGCGACAGTGAAATGACCGGGAACAGCAATGCAAATATCGGAGAGCTATTTGTAAGCGTCGCAAAAATTGATACCGCCCATCCGGAAAACCTGGACTCAGCATTAATTTATCTGATGCGCGCCCGCAACTATTATGAGCAGTCAGAAAATCTGCCATATACCCTCAATATCATCGGCAAGGTTTATCGCATGAAAAAAGATTTCCCTACGGCGATAGAATATTATCAGCAGGGATATGTCTCGGCTGATGGCTATGATTCAAAACTTGATATGGCGCAGTCCTTATTGGGAAAGGCAAATACTTATCTGGCAATGAAAGACTATAAATCCGCAAATGCCATTTTTATAGAGGCCGAAAAAATGTTTCTTGACCTGGGAATGGATGGCAGTTATGATCTGGAAAAAGTTTATGATGGACTTACGAGGTCTTATTCCGAATTAAAAGATTTTGGCAATGCTTTTAAATCACAAACGGCACTTCTGGATGTAAGAAAAAAAATATATGACCTGGAAGTTGATAAAAAACTTGGCACAAAATTATTCGCCTTTGACATTGAGAAAAAGCAGGGTGAGGTTGATCTGCAAAAAGAAATTGTAAGCAGACAGAAATTAATCCGCAACGGTTTCATTGGCGGCTTCGCTGTTGTTTTACTGTTCGCCGGTGTTTTCCTTTCACAACGAAACAGGATAAGCAAAGAGAAAAAACGAAGCGATGAATTACTCCTGAATATCCTTCCTCAAGAAACAGCGGAAGAACTAAAGGCGACAGGAACTGCAAAAGCAAAAAGCTTTGACATCGTAAGTGTATTGTTTACAGATTTCAAAAATTTTACGCAAGCGTCTGAATTGCTTTCACCGGAGGACCTGGTTGCAGAAATCAATCATTGCTACAGTGAATTTGATAAGATAATCACACACCATGGCATCGAAAAAATAAAAACCATCGGAGATGCGTATATGTGTGCAGGAGGTTTGCCGGCCACCAATACAACCAATCCGGTAGATGTGGTTCAAGCGGGACTGGAAATGGTTGCGTTCATTGAGAAGAATAAACAGGAGCGCCTTGCAAAAGGACAACCGTTTTTTGAATTGCGGTGCGGCGTGCATACAGGGCCTGTAGTTGCCGGTATTGTAGGTATTAAAAAATTCGCTTACGACATCTGGGGAGATACTGTAAACACCGCTTCGCGTATGGAATCCTCAGGAGAAATTGGAAAAGTAAATATCAGCGGAGCCACCTTTGAATTGGTGAAAGACCATTTCGAATGTGAATACCGTGGAAAAGTGAAAGCGAAAAATAAAGGGGAGATTGACATGTACTTTGTGTCGAATAAAAAGGGGTGAACGATCCTCTAACATTAGAAGTTGAACCTTAAATATTTTTGAAAAGCGTCAGCTCCCCTTCGCCGGATTTCTTTTAAAAACCCTGAACTCCACGATCTTCTTCAGAAGATCAAAATAAAGGGTAACCGCCAGCACCAGCGTCATAAACCAGATCACAAGTATATTTACGTAATAGGTTTCCCACATACTTCCGAAAACATTTTTCATAGAAGCAAAAAACGGTGCGCGGATAAATGAATCCTTACTTCCCTTCATAAACACCGGCTGAAAACGCTGTATCAACTGGTCATTGGATTCCTCCATTTGCTTTTTCTCGGCTGAATTTTTCAACAGGATATTCAGACTTTCATTCTCATAGTCGTCTTTTTTCTTCAGCAATGCATCCATACCGCCGGACTGTTGCTGCAGCGCATCTATCGTGGCTTCACGGTGATTGTTCGCCGAGTTGTAAAGCCGTATGTAATAATCTTTTCTGTCATTTAAATATTTCTTCAGGTCGTTTCCCACTGATGCTGTAAATGATGCCGGATTTAATAAACCGACTTTGTCGAAACCCGGGAGTTGCGAATTCTTTTCTTCTTTTTTTAACTCAACGGTAAGTATTTTCAACTCCGAAGGAAACAATTCCTTCTTCTCTGGTTGCGTCAAAGCAAAAATACTGAAATCGGTTTTTTTGATCAGCTCGGGAATGAGGAAATCTTTTTTGAACGTTGCACGGCTCATATTTTTATCGTCATCGAAAAAATATTTTTCGTAACCATTGCTCTTAAACTGTCTCACTGCTATCGCTTCAAAAGCCCATCGCGATGCCATCACCTCTCCAAATACAGGAACATTTTCATGCGTGCTCAGCGTTGGATTCAGTTTTTCAAACTTGACAATAATTCCACTCAATAAAATTTGCGGGATGATAAGAATGGGAATGAGGATATAAATAGTAACGGCCGAATTGAACGACGATGAAATATTTAATCCTAGCATGTTTGCAAAGCATGCCGTACTGAAAAGTGCCAGCCAGTAATCGGCATACATATTTCCAATGCCAAGTATGCTGTTGCCAATAATTACAAATGAAAGTGTTTGTATGGCCGACAACACAAACATGATGCAGATCTTCGACAACAGGTAACTGCTCCTGCTCAGGTTGAGAAAAGATTCCCGTTTCAGTATTTTTCTGTCACGGAATATTTCCTCTGCACTCACCGACAAGCCGATAAACAATGAAACGATTACACAGATGAAAATAAATGCCGGGATGTTCTGATTCTCACGAAAAATATATTCATGCCCAGGCATCCGGTACTTGATGAGAAAACTCAATGCCAATGCAAGTAACGGCGCTTCAAGCAAATTGATGAGGAGGTACTGCCTGTTGCTGAGTTTACTCAATACATCTCTTTTAATAAATACTTTAAACTGCCTCCACCGCGAAGGCTTATGTCCGGGGATGACAATGCGCTTTTGTGAAATCGCCTCCTCCGGCTGCTTACTTACAATTTTATCAATAAATAATTTATTCCATTCGAGCGGTGTGGTTTTCCTTGTTGGTGCAGGATTCCCGAATTCGTCGAGTACATTGGCTTCTATCAAAGAAAACAATTGCTCCGAATTGATATTTCCGCAGGTTGCACATTCGCTTTCATCAGCATTGGCGCTGTTCATCGCCTGCTTGAAATAAATAAGTGCATCGGAAGGATTGCCGTAGTAAATCGGATATCCGCCGTTATCAATCAACAACAATTTATCAAACAATTTAAAAATATCAGACGACGGCTGATGGATGACTACAAAAACAAGCTTGCCGGTAATGGTCAGTTGCTTCAATAAGTCCATTACATTTTCCGAATCGCGCGACGACAACCCTGATGTGGGTTCATCAACAAATAAAACCGGTGGCTCACGGATCAGTTCCAGTGCAATGTTCAACCGCTTGCGCTGTCCTCCGCTGATCGTTTTGTCCAACGGATTCCCTACCCTTCTGTCTTTTGTTTCTGCAAGTCCGAGGTCTTCCAGCAACTCCATCACCTTCCTGTTGATGCCGATTTCATCGCGCGAGCCGTAAGAAAGTTTTGTGTTGTAATATAAATTCTGGTAAACCGACAATTCATCCATCAGCAAATCATCCTGCGGAATGTATCCGATGATTCCTTCAGCACTTTTATTGTCAGTATGAAGGTCAATGTTATTGATCATAACCTTGCCCTTTGTCGGTGCGAGATTACCATTCAATACATTCAGCAACGTTGATTTTCCCGCGCCACTGCTCCCCATGATACCGATCAGCTCTCCTGATTTTGCCCTGAATGAAACCGGATGCAGTCCGATGTGCCCGTTGTCAAATTCAAAAACGACATTATCGGTAATGAAATTTATTTCCGACTGCATACTTCCGGTTACAAAGCGGCGGATGACGTCGCTGTAATAAATGGATTCGATTCTTTTTCCCCGGATCACTGAGCCGGGTGTAAAAACATATACAAAACCATTCTTTACCGGCTGTCCGTTCAATGTAAGGTCACTTTCTCCGGAGTATTTTATTAAAACTGTTGAAACTTTTTTCAGAAAAGAAACCAGAACATGTCCATCCATGTCCTCCGAATAAATGTGATGGGCAAAAGAATTGGCGTTCTTCTCGTTTCCGT
This sequence comes from Bacteroidia bacterium, assembly GCA_038206355.1. Taxonomy (GTDB): domain Bacteria; phylum Bacteroidota; class Bacteroidia; order AKYH767-A; family 2013-40CM-41-45; genus JAPLDB01. The sequence continues at coordinate 93,554 of JBBRAY010000004.1, read as the reverse complement.
TGATGAAGAGATAAGATTCCGCATCAGGAATTGCCCTGTTGTTACCGGCAATGTTAATGCAGTTGTTATAATCGGCGGCCGGAATCTTAAAAACATCCGCTACCGTTGCCACGAGTAAAAACTCCTGTTCAGAAACTACTTCATTTGACGAATGAATAAATTCTATCAACCGGATCAGGACAATGTATTTCTGACGGACATTGAGTTCGCGGTTAATGTCTAGGCATATTTTTAATACTTCAGCAGAATGAACTTCGACGGATTGCGTAGCATTATTGCTCTCCCTTGCCGACAAAAATTCATTGAACACAGCGAGGTATTGTGTAACCAGGTCGCTACTTAACTGCTGACGTAAAAAAACCTCTACGATCTGCCGGCTCTGCGCAGTAAGGCGTTCAGCGTTCGCTGCCAGTGCAAACAATTGAATTAAAGCCCGCAGAATATTCTCACTCATTTTTTAAATAATTCGCGAAAAGATACTTAAAAAAAAAGGACTCTTTAAAGTCCCTTATCATGCTGTGGTTGATTTTTACTTAATGGAATTATTTCTTGCTTCCCCTACAGCAACAAATATTTTCTGCATACTTTCTTTATTGACCTGTTCGGGATCAGTAAATCCATCGAATACTTTTTTAATAATCAGAAGATTTGCTTCCACTTCTTCAGCATCTTTGTCTTTGAACTGCGTAAATAAATCTGCCAGGTTATTCAACACCAGTTTCTGCTCGTAAATTTTATCAAACGAAGATTTGTATTTGCCGCCCCTGTCCTGGTCTTTCATCAGTCCTGATCCGATATACAGACTTTCCATAAATGAACCTGCGAGAATATAGCTGGCAATTTCAAGTCTTGAATTGGTACGCAGAAACTTGTCCGTCTCTGCGTAAGCCTGGTCAACGATATACATCACTGAATCTTTGTTGTCGTAGTTACTCTTGAACCGGTCAGTAAATTTCTCAAAGGTCTTCTGTATTCCCAGGTTCTCCGCCAGCTTGCCCGCGGTAGAATAATAATCATACAGGTCCTGCTTGTTTCCGTAATAAGCAATGTATGCCATGTCAACACCATATATTCCATAGTTCATCGCGCGCTTATACGAAGAGAGGTATCTTTCCTCGTTGCGCGTAGGATTCAGCAACGTATTGTCAAAAGGAACCTGCGTTGTATAGATGGTACCGATTACACTCAGCGGAGAAGGGAGATTTGCAATCGTAAATGAAAATCTGAAATCAGCCAGTTCATTATATGGCATGGTGTCGCTTGCCAGCAAAGCAGAATCTGCGCTTGATGCTGCATTTTTATTCTCGCTATTGTTGGAGCAGGAGCTGAGAAAATATGCTGATACTGAAACGATAAATAAAACTCTAAGTGCGGTTCTCATAGCGGTTGAAATGATTTCTCGCAAACATACATAATCCCTATTAGCGTACAAAAATTCATCAATATATATTTATCCTCCTTCATAATTAATCCTTTCTGTCTGGCCCATAGCTTCTGCTAAATTAATGGAACTTTCCCTTTGGGTAGGTATTGATCTTCCGGCCCTCCTAAACGGGCAAAAGATTACCCACGGCCATTGGCCTCTTTATTTATCATCGGCACGTTCAATTGCGTTTCCTGATCACCAATGAATTTTGGCAACTATCAGGATAAGCCAATCAGAAAGTTTTCGAAATGCTCGGAAATTTACCGGTGATTGGCATATATTTGAATCCGCATGAAACGACTGTTGTTTGTTTTCTTTTTACTCCTTTCAGGAAATATTTTTTCCCAGTCACTGAGTGGAACCATCACCGACGCCAAAACGGGCGAAGCCATGATTGGTGCGACGATTGTTGTGAAGGGTACTACTATAGGGACCACCACCGATCTTGACGGGAAATTTTCAATGGAAGTTCCGCAATCGCCGCCCTTCGTCATTCAGATATCTATTGTAGGATACCAGAAACAGGAGCTGGAAGTCACCCGACTCGATAAGCCTTTCGTTATCAAACTAAAAGCATCGCAGGTGGAATTAAAAAATGTTGAAGTGGTAGGAAGCCGCATCTCAGAAAAACAAAAAGAGGCACCACTCACGGTAGAAAGCATTGACATGATTGCCATCAAGGAATGTGCGCAGTCAAGTTTTTATGAGTCGTTGGGAACATTAAAAGGTGTTGACCTCACCTCCGCTTCTCTTGGATTTACAATTATCAACACGCGCGGATTCAACAGTACGTCGCCGGTGCGTTCGCTTCAATTGATTGACGGTGTTGACAACCAATCACCCGGACTCAATTTTTCACTGGGAAATTTTCTGGGATGCGGAGAGCTTGACGTCATGAAAGTTGACCTCATCGCCGGTGCAAGTACTTCCTACTTCGGACCCGGTGCATTTAATGGCGTCATCAACATGACAACACGCAGCCCTTTCATCAAACCCGGACTGGAAGTGACGTTCAAGGTTGGTGAGAGAAATTTATATGAACAGGCATTCCGCATCGCTGAAGTTTTCAAAAACAAAAAGGGAAGAGACCTGGTAGGAATCAAGTTCAACCTTTATTACATGAAAGCGCTTGACTGGGCTGCTGATAATGACGATCCGACGCCTCAGTCGAGAAATGACAAATCAAATCCCGGTGGCTATGATGCCGTAAACAGATACGGTGATGAGTTTTTTTCAGGGAATGATTTTTCTTCCGTACCGCTCTCACATCCCGGCCTCGGAACATGGTATAGAAGCGGGTACTGGGAAAAAGACATTGTGGATTACAATACACAAAACCTGAAGCTGGGTTCGGCCATTCATTATAAACTTACAGAAGACGTGGAACTCATTCTTGCTTCCAGTTTCGGAACAGGAACGACGGTTTACCAGGGAGATAACAGGTACAGCTTGAAAGACATTTCATTTTATCAGAACAGGATTGAAGTGCGCAAGCAGGATAAATTTTTTCTTCGCGCCTATGCCACCAATGAAGACGCAGGAAATTCATACGATGCTTTTTTAACTGCATTGCTTTTACAGCGTGAATCAAAAAGTGATGCCGACTGGGCACAGGATTACAGCAAGTACTGGAGGTTGAATTATTCAAACCGCATTAATGCTTATCCTGATTTTCCTCAGCAAAGTGATTATCCAACATTTGCGGATTATAAAAACGCAATCAATCCTTACCTGTTTGAACACTACTACGATTCACTGCTCAGCTATCACGACGGGGCCCGCGCCTGGGCTGATGGTGTGGGATATCCTTCGGACAACCATCCGTTTTTCCGGCCGGGAACCGATGCATTCGACACGGCATTTAATTCCATTACAACGCGCACATCCTATGCGCAGGGTGGCTCGCGGTTTTATGATAAGTCGGCGTTGTACCATGTAACCGGCGAATACAAATTCACGCCAAAAATTTTTGACGTTGTGATCGGCGGAAACTACCGGCTCTACAAACCCAATTCAAACGGAACCATTTTCAGCGATACAGGTAGTACCACAATTACCAATTCAGAATTCGGGTTTTATGGCGGACTGGAGAGAAGAATATTCAATGAAAAGCTGAAGTTGAACCTGACCGGTCGGCTCGACAAAAATGAAAATTTTGATTTCCTCATTTCGCCTGCATTGTCTGCGGTATATACGATCAATCCAAGGCAAATTATCCGGGCCTCGTATTCTTCTGCGATACGAAATCCAACCCTCACCGATCAGTATTTATTTTATAACCTCGGGCGTGCAACGCTTAAAGGAAACCTGAATGGTTTTGATTCACTGACTTCCATTCCTTCCATTTTCAACTTCTTCAACACACAAAATTTTGATACGCTTGAATACTATAATATTCCTGCCGTGAAGCCCGAAGAAGTAAAAACAATTGAAATCGGATACAGAGGTACCATCCTGAAAAATATTTTTGTGGACATGTCTGCTTATTATAGCACGTATAAATATTTTATCGGGTATAAAGTGGGCGCTGACATTACAGAGCTTCCACAGTTTGGAACGATCTATATTAATAATGTTTACCGCGTAGCAACCAATGCCGTTGACAAAGTAACCACACGTGGTTTCAGCATTGGCGCCAATTATTATTTCAGAAAGTATTACATGCTGACAGGAAATTATTCCTACAATAAACTCGACAGGGGTGGCTCTACAGATCCGCTTATTCCTGCTTTCAATACGCCGGAAAACAAATACAACATTGGAATCAGTGCGCGCGATATGAATAACTTCGGCTTCAATGTCACTTTTAAATGGGTTCAGGGTTTTGATTATGAAGGTTCACCACAGTTTACCGGGAATGTACCATCATATAACCTGATAGACGCACAAATCAATTATCACGTCATAGCCATCAACTCCGTTTTTAAACTCGGCGCCTCCAATTTGCTGAACAATAAAAAATTTACTGTGTATGGAGGTCCGAGGGTTGGGCGCATGGCTTATGTTTCCATTACGGTTGACCTGACAAGGCGATAAAATGCTATAAACTTATTGCAGGTCAGTAAATAAAATCCTACAAATATTTTATTCATTCTACTTGCCACTTCTCTCCCAATTACTTTACTTTGTTTACTAAATAAGTTTAACCTCTCCGGGGCATTTCTCCGGCCAAACTCAACTCAATGAAAAAAAATTTACAAACCATTATTCTATGTGCATTGTTTTTAGCTACAACGAGCGGCTATGCCCAGCGTTATGTATCTGAAATATTTTCCACCGTTGATTCTACACAGAACATTGTGTATGGATCAAACTATTCATTTCTTACGGGTGTTCCAACATTGCAGCCCCTGATTTTTGATCTGTACAAACCGGCAGGCGACGTTGCTACCAACCGCCCGCTGGTGATCATGATCCACACGGGAAGTTTTCTTCCGGCCATCATCAACCAGACACCAACGGGCAATCTCCGCGACAGCGCTACCGCTGAAATGTGCAGGCGTTTTGCACGCAGGGGTTATGTGGTAGCCAGTATGGACTACCGTGCCGGCTGGAATCCGACAGCAACGGGTTCTGCAGGACAGGATATCCGCACCGGATCACTGCTTCAGGCTGTGGGCCGTGCATTGCAGGATGTAAGGGCATGCGTTCGCTATTTCAAAAAAGATTTCGCAACCAACGGTAACTCATTCGGCATTGATACTTCGAAAATCATTTTAGGCGGACAAGGTTCGGGAGGTTATGTTGCACTTGCATCAACTACCATTCATGATACGCTTGAAGTATGGAAGCCAAAGTTTTTCGCAGCGACAGATAACGCTACTTACGGATTTGCTGCAGGCGCTTCTTACTGGCTTTCATTTATCTGGGGCGACTTTGACGGCAATGGCGGTAACCCTGCTTACAATAATTCCGGCAACAGCCCGGGCTATTCAGGCAATGTAGCTATGATGTTTAACCTCGGCGGTGCAATGGGTGATAGTACCTGGATTGGTGCAGGTGATGTACCGATGCTGGCCTTCCACGTTGTTGGTGATCCATTTGCGCCATATACTGACGGTACTGTAGTTGTGCCAACAACAGGCGATCCCGTTGTAGATGTTTCCGGAAGCCATACTGTAATGAGAAAAGCAACAGAACTGGGAAACAATGATGCATTCAATTCTTACAATTATGGTGATTCTTTTTCTGCTCGTGCTGATTTAATCAACGACGGCTACGACGGATTATTCCCTTTTTATATGTCTATCAGTCAGGCACAGGCCGGACCATGGGAATGGTTTGACTCTACCACTACGGTGAATTATGCAATTGCATACAACCTGGGATCTACTGCAGGAACTGCCATTTACCAGAATGCAAAACTCACAAACCCTGATATGAGCATGGCCAAAGGAATGGCATACATTGATACCATTATGGGTTATGCATGTCCGCGCATTTCGAAAGCACTGGGACTTGGCGTAGGCATAAATGAAATTGACCACTTGCAAAATGCAGTATCCGTTTATCCGAATCCTGCTTCTTCATCAGCATTCCTGAAACTGGAAGCCGGCATTAAAGAAACAAATGTCGTTGTTACGGTTTCTGATATATCCGGTCGCATCATCAATGTGGTGGAGTGGAATGCAAGTCAGTCGCGCATTTTACCGCTTGATTTGAAAAACTATTCGAAAGGCGTTTATCTTGTCAATGCTGTTTCAAAAACATTCATCAGCAACCGGAAGCTGGTCGTACAATAATCAGGTATAAGAATTAATCACTAAGAAGGGCGCTGATGAGGCGCTCTTTTTTTATTTGTAGTGAATAGTAGATAATACCAATTCTTAACTCAAAATAGTCCTTTGGACTATTTTGAGTTTTAGAATGGTTAATGCCGATAGAGTAGATGTTTAGTCAAATTTTCTTTTTTAAAAATTGGACTATTATAGAACCCGTATCGGTATAAAATTCACCTATGGAAGAGGTATGTTCGCCAAAAAAATATTTTTTCTCTTGCAATTATGAAAGCTGTTGATAATCTTCGCTTTGAAATTTATTCGTCATAGACACAAAAAACCATTCACCCTTGATCTCCCGGTTTTCTTATAATGTTGCCTGGTTTCCCGTAAGCCATACCCCGCCCGGATTATCGTAACCGCCGCGCTTTTCTTCCCCGCGGCATCAAATGAGTAGTGACGGCATCAAAAAACTGTCGTTTTTTTTGAATCAGTAATCAATTCATTTACTAACTTTAAAATCCCATAATCATGAAAACAGTTTGCAGTTTGCAGTTGGAAGTTGGAAGTTGGAAGAAAATAATTCTTCTTTACTTGATTCTTTTCAACCAACAATATTCCTTTTCCCAATCAACGCCCGCCATCATTACCGACTGGATGGACTTTGCAGGAATCAGCGATACGCTCACAGTTATTCCTATTGCGCAGGATGATAGCAGCAACATCATCTCTGTGGGTGTTACCATTGATGACAGTACAAGTGGCCCTGATATTTTAATCTCCAAGATGGATAGCACAGGATATTCAATATGGAAACGTACTTATTCAAGCCCGGGAATAAATCGCGACCAGGCGGTGGCTGTGACCACTGATGACAAGTGCAGCATATATGTTGCAGGTGTAGTCTATTCAACCGCTACCAATTACGATTGGGTGGTTTTGAAATACGGGTATGACGGTACGCTTATATGGACTTACACATTGAACGGTACGATAAATAATTATGACGTGCCTGCAACTATTAAAATTAAAAATAGTCTGGTATATGTAACGGGTACCGTTTATGATTCAGTAACCCAACTGAATTATGCAACCATTCAGCTTAACCGCACCACCGGCGCACTCAACTGGAAACGGCAATACAATTACCACAATCTTTTTGATGTAGCGTTTGCAATGGACATTACACAAACTGGTATAGTAACTATTGCTGGCGCAAGTCAGGATTCGATTACCAAGTGGAACTACTGCGCAGTGCGGTATGATTCTGCCGGAGTTGCCGAGGACACTACGCGCACAACAGGCACCGGAAACAGCTTTGACCGGCCAATGGCTGCCAAGTGCGATGCACATGGAAATTTTTATATTACAGGAGCAGGAACTGACAGCGCCATGAGTTTTAATGCACGCACGGTAAAAATTGATTCTTCAGGAAACGTAAGCTGGATGGTTGACTTTGGTTCTACGGGATACAGTGACGAAGGAAACGATTTACTTGTAGATGACAGTGGTTATGTGTATGTATGCGGGAAGAGTTTTGCAGGCATGCTGAATCTGGACTACCTCTTAGTAAAGTACAATAGTTCGGGTATAGAGCAATGGCATATAAAATTGGATGCAGACAGTGGCAATGATGTTGCAAATAAAATGTGCTTTGATAATTACGGCAACATTATACTTACCGGAAAAGCAAAACGTGGCAGTGATGATTTCAGAACGGTAGCATATTCAAAGTACGGGTATTTATTGTGGAGCGTTTATTTTGATGGGGCGTTTAAAGGGAATGACGAGGCCACAGGAATCACAGCCGATGCATACGGAAATATTTTTGTTTCCGGTGAATCGCAGATTACCGATAGCACCTATGAGAAGGTCACCATCAAATACAAGACAGACTATTTTCTCGTGCCACAGGATACCGTTCCCGCTCCATCCAGTTTATTGTTTTATCCGAATTGGGGACAGATAATAGATACCAACGACAGTTTGCGTGAAGATGTATTCTACTACACAATTAACCAGTTTCCCAAACTTTATTTCCAGCAGGATACGATTAATTTTGTATTTGCAAAAGTTGATAGTGACACAGCCACTACGGATACGTTGGAACGCATAGCCATGAACTTTCTCGACGGAAGTATGACAGATCCTTTTACATTTGATAATGAAATCCATGACACCGACCAGGTACTGAATTATTTTCTCGGCCACTGCCCTGATGGCATCACGGGCGTTACCGGCGCTGAACGCCTTGCCTACAGCGATGTGTACCGTTACACAGACGTGATCTTCTCCAACAACAATGCAGGAATGAAATTCCAGATCATCATGAACCCCGGCGGTGAACCGCAGACGGTGCTGCATTTCACCGGGCACCAGAGTTTACAACTTGTAAATAATGCCGACCTGCAGGTGAACGGCGTACTTGGCTCTTTCATCTACCAGCGCCCGCTTGTGTACCAGCTCGACAACGAAGGCAACCGCATCTCACTGGGCTGGCTTGCCTCTTATTACATCAGCGGAGATGACGTAAGTTTTATTTTACCGGGGAGTTGGGATAGTCGGGAGGCGTTGGTGGTGGAGTGTGCGAGGGAGGTGAATCCTTTGCCTACTACTCAATCTATTGCTAATCTAAAATGGAGTGTTTTCTATGGAGGTAGTGAAGGGGATTGGTGTCAAGCTATAGCTAATGATGATGCCGGGAATTTATATTCAACTGGAACTACAACCAGTATAGATTTTCCTAAAACCCCAGGAGTTATTTTTGGGGCTTATCAAGGGCAATATGATGCATATGTGAATAAATTTAAGAATCTTGACGAATTAGATTGGTGTACATTTTTTGGTGGATCTAATGTTGAATATGGAATTGGAATAACGGTGGATGCAAATCATGATGTTTATTTTGTTGGCAGAACATTTAGTACTAATTTTCCTATTAATTCCACTTTCACTGGTGGAAATGTGTGGGGTGGCGATGAAGGATATATTGTAAAACTTGCCCCGGATGGACAAAGTTTTTATTATTCAAATTATATAGGTAGTGCGAATCTTGATAGAGCTTTTTCAGTGGCATTGCTTAATAACAATGTTTTTATTGTGGGAACTTCATATCCATGGTTTGTTGGTAAAGCATTCCCAATAATGACTTCAAGTAGTGGTGGAACTTATAATCAGTCTACCACCACTGGGACAAATACCGAAGGATGGATTATAAAGCTTGATAAAAACTCAGGAGCGCAACTATGGGGTACTTATTTTGGTTCTGGTATGGAAGATGCGATTTATGATGTGAAAACAATTGGGAGCAAGGTCTATATCAGTGGATTAACCACCTCAGTAACGAATGGAAATAACCCATGTGGTGTTCCATCAAATGGTGGATTTCCCCTTTGTAACCCCAACGGTTCTTATACACAGAATAATACAGGTGGTTATGATGCATTTATTGCAGAATTCGATGCAAATGATAATTTGCAATGGTGCACTTATGTTGGAGGAACAGGTGACGAAGCAGGCTTTCCGCATATATATCCAACATACAATGGTTCCACCGGCTATACTGTATATCTTACTGGTTCTTCCAGCAGCAGTAATGGCCCGTTCACAACTTCCCATGGTACGTCCTATAACCAAAGCTTTCAAGGAGGCACCATTTCTAACACTGATGCTTTTATTGTGAAATTTGTAAACCGTCAAATTGAATGGTCGACTTGGTTTGGTGGTGACGGAGATGATGTTATTCAGGGAATTTCTGGTGATGTTAATTACACGTATTTCTTTGGAGGAGCTTCATCTACGAGTAGTTCATCTAATGTTTGTGGTGTTCCTGTAGCCAATGAATTTCCATTATGCGATTACCTTAGTACATATTTTTATCAGGATCAATATCAGAATTTTTCTAATTCCGGTTGTAATTTCTTCTTTGCTGCATTTCGAAATTCTACTGACGAAATTCAGTGGTCGACATATTTTGCTGAAAGGCCCATTCCTGGTCCACCAAGTTATATTATGGGGTTAAATTATTCTCCGGTGACACAGCAGTTATATTTTGGATCTTATACAGCAAATCACTATTATATGGATTATCCTATTGCGATACGATCCACTGGAAATCCTTGGGCACAAAATATTAGTGCAGGAAAATGGGACGCTATTTATGGACGTTTTGACATTGCAGGTTGGGTCGGAATTGAAGAAAATAAGCAAACAAAAAAAATCTATAATTTATACCCATCGCCAGCTGATGATTACATAGGTTTTATGCCACTCAAAAATATTGCAAGGGAATTTGAAATGGAAATTTACAATTCACTTGGCCAATTGATTTATCGAAAAAAATATGATGAAAAACTTGAAAATATTCGAATTAGAACAACTAATTATGAACAGGGTTTATATTTAGCCCATTTAAAACTTAAAGATGGAAAAGTGTTTGATCAGAAATTTATTATTCAACATTAATATTTGTACAAGTGCATTAATTGGAATATTGCTGAATACGTTTCCTGGGCATTGCCAAAATTGGCAACCGGTTGGTAGTGGCTTTGATTTCGATGTTAGATGTTTATATTCAGATAGTTTAAATAATATTTTATATGCGGGAGGGAACTTTAAATCATCAGGTATCTTAAAGGTAAGGGCTATTGCCAAATGGAACGGAACCTATTGGGATTCACTCCAATCAGGAATAGACGATTTTCACTCTGGAAGCCCTAACCCTGTCCTTTCCATTTGCGGATATCAAAATAGGATAATTGTTGGTGGGAGTTTTTCGACTGCTGGCAGCTTATCTACAGCCCATTTAGCTATTTGGGATGGGATTCAATGGGATAGTTCAGCATTGCAGGTGAACGGGTCCGTTGATTTTGTAAGTGAGATTGCTGGTGAATTATTTTTAGGTGGGACATTCGATTCTGTAGGCGGTATTCACTCAACGCATATTGCCAAATGGAATGGGGTTAATTGTTCAGGTTTTAATTTCGGCATCGATAGTAGTTTTGGAGGAGTGTTTTCTATTACTGAGGCGAATGGCGTTTTATTTGTAGCAGGTAATATTTTACCAGCTGCAATTAGGGATTTATTTTCCTGGAATGGTTCTGGTGTAAGTCAGGTTGGCAATGGTATTCATGGAGGCATAGCTTACATCTCCTCAATGGCAATTTTTAACAATGAACTGTATGTTGCCGGCAACTTTCGAGTGGGGAATGGAAATGCCGGTGAAAATATTATGAGATGGGACGGGGTGAACCTGGCCCCTGTTGGAGGGGGATTAAACGACTATGTGGATGCACTAAAAGTTTACAACGGATATCTGTATGCCTCGGGAATTTTTGATCATGCGGGAGGCATCCCTGCCAGTCGGATTGCAAGATGGGATGGTTTTTCCTGGTCCGCTTTAGGGTCTGAAATATTTGACAATGCAATTGGTTGCATGGAATTTTTTAATAACGAACTTTACATTGGGGGTGGTTTTCTACATGCAGATAATATTGCATTAAATAAAATCGCTAAGTACGCTGGACCATTAACTTCAGTGAATTTTTCCCAATTGGAAGTATCATTTACGATATATCCAAGCTTTGCTACCTCCTCGATTATTCTAAATATCACATCTCCGCTAAATAAATATACTTATTTAACCATTACCGATCTCTCCGGAAGAAAATTGAAGACAGAAATCATTCCCGCAAATACCCTCCGCAAAGAACTCGACATCTCCGAACTCGCCTCCGGAATTTATTTTATTACTTTGATAAGTGAAAGCGGCATGGTAACAAAAAAATTTGTGAAGCAATGAGGAAAGATTAAAGAGGTAATATGTAATATTTAATATTTGAGTTCTATGTCAAAACACGGATGAGAAAATCGAAACCAAGAAAGTCACTGAATTGAAAACACGCTCCCGATAAATATCGGACTCGTTGGCACACATGCATCGCGCGAAGACACTACTGCAGTGAAATCACACTTCAAAGAGATTCCCATAGATCGGGTAGAATGATTACGAAAAGTTTATTTTAGAATGAAGCAGAAGCAGCCCCCCATGTTGTTCGATATTTCTTTTTCTTCATGAAAAATATAGGGTGAAACCTCCTTTCTTTGCAAACGGTTCTCAGCCTGCCTTTCAGTTAATATGCCTTTTCGTTTTCAAAGATTTCACCTCGCCCCTTTGCTGCTGTCATGCATTTTGCCGCTTTGCATTTTATCCGCAACAGCACAGGAAACAAAAGTATCCGGTAGAATTTATGACCCGCTTACCAACGAAGATATCCCTTTTGCCGCTGTGCAGTTGAAAGGGACAACTACAGGGGCCAATAGCGACATCAGCGGAAACTATACCATCAGCACGATGGAAAAAGTGGATAGCATCACGGCCACCTTTGTCGGGTATATTCCCGTTACGCTTCCTGTGCAGCCCGGAAAAACACAGGTTATCAATTTCGCACTAAGGGTAAATAAATTTGACTTACCGGAAGTAAACGTAGTGGCCGGTGAAAATCCCGCCGACATCATCATGCGCGAAGTGCGGAAACACAAAGACGTCAACAACCGCACATCGGTGAATGCTTACCAGTATGAATCGTACAACAAAATTGAATTCGACATCAATAACATCACCGACAACTTCAAAAAAAGAAGGGTGCTGAAACCTTTTCGTTTTATCTTTGATAATATTGACAGCTCTGCCACTAATAAAAAACCTTTCCTCCCCGTTTTCCTCTCTGAAACCCTGAGTGATATTTATTTTACCAAAGATCCGAAGCATACCAAAGAGATTGTAAAAGCATCGAAGATTTCAGGAGTTGAAAACAATACCATCAGTCAGTACCTCGGCGATTTCTACCAGCACATTAACGTGTACGACAACTACGTTTATCTTTTCGGAAAAGGATTTGTAAGTCCGCTCAGCGATGTGGGCCCCGTATATTATAAATACTACCTGCTCGACAGCGCATACCAGGATAACAGGTGGTGCTACAAACTCAAATTTAAGCCGCGCAGAAAACAGGAACTCACTTTCACCGGCGACGTTTGGATTCATGATACCACTTATGCGATAAAAAAAATCAGCATGCGCATTGCCGACGACGCCAACATCAATTTCATCGAAGACGTGGGCGTGGTGGATGAATATGACTATGTTGACAATAAACAATGGATGCTGAAAAAGGAAATCCTGGTGATGAACATTGCTCCCACAGAAAGCAAGAAAAAGGAGACCATGGGTTTCATTGCCCGCAAGACCAATACTTACAAAAATTTTATTCTGGACCAGCCCAAACCAGAATCTTTTTTTGCTGATGGCGAAGAAGTGGTAGTTCACGATGATGCCAATAAAAAGGATGAATCTTACTGGCAACAAATGCGTCATGATTCGCTTAGCGCAAATGAAGAAAAAATATATGCCATGGTTGATACACTGGAGAATATGCCCATCTTCAATACCTATCTCGACGTTATTACGTTTCTGGCAACCGGTTATTATGAGGCGGGGCCGATAGATATAGGACAGCTTTTTTCTTTATACAGTTACAACGCCTTTGAAGGCAGCCGTGTTAAACTGGGTGGCCGCACCAACAATAAATTCAGCAAAGCCATCCAACTGAAGGGATATTGCGCATACGGTTTTCTCGACAGCACCTTTAAATATAGCGGGAGCTTTGAATATTTTTTTAATAATAAAAACTCCACATCCTTCGGAGCTTCTTATAAAAAAGATGTGGAGCAACTGGGAAAACAATTCAGCTCTTTTGAATCAGACAACCTGCTCGTTAACGTCTTGAGTCGCACGGCGGGTACACGATTCAGTGGTATTGAGCAGGAAAAAATTTTTATTGAGTCGTATGTTTTGAAGGGGCTGAATGCAAACCTTGCTTTCTTTCACAAAAACATCTCCACATTAAGTGGCGTGAATTTCAACTATTATACTGATGCCACTCACAACAGTATTGAAAGCGCCATCAATACTTCCGAAGTTTCGATATCGCTGCGATATGCATTCAAGGAACGGTTCATTGAATCCGGGCGAAAGGGTGCAGTGGGAAGAAAATCAACGCGCATTTCTCTGGGAAGTTCTTATCCCATCACCACCTTAACATATACTGCCGGAATAAAAGGCCTCCTTGAAAGCAACCTCAGTTACCACAAGTTACGCCTCAATATTGAGGATGTTCTTTATTGGGGAAATTTCGGCCACACTTCTTACGAGCTGGAGGCGGGAAAAGTATGGGGCACCATACCATATCCGTTACTTGAAGTGCACAAGGGTAATGAGACATATACCTATAGCAACTCGCTGTATAACCAGATGAATTATTTTGAGTTCGTCAGTGATGAATTTGCATCTGCATCTGTAGTGCATCATTTCGGAGGATTGTTCTTCGATCGTTTCCCGCTACTGCGCAAATTAAAATGGCGGGAAGTAGTGCAGGCAAAGGTCTTGCTGGGCCGCGTTGGAAATAATAACAGGAATATCATGGTTGAAGAAAAAAACAGGTTCGAATCGCTCGAAAAACCATACATTGAAGGAGGAATTGGAATTGAGAACATACTAAAATTTGGAAGAATCGACCTTATCAAACGTTTTACCCACGTAACCAGAAAAGAGAAGGTTTCCGATCTTATCCGAATAAGTCTCGTGCTTAGTTTTTGATTTTGCGTTTCTTTGTGCCCAAATAAAAATAGCTACGGTTAGTCCATGATTTTAAGAACAGAAAATCTTGTCAAGAAATACAAGAAGCGCACTGTTGTTGACAAAGTATCCATTGAAGTTAACCAGGGTGAAATAGTTGGATTGCTCGGACCCAATGGTGCAGGAAAAACAACTTCCTTCTACATGACTGTTGGACTGATCAAGCCCAATGAAGGTCATATTTATCTCGACAAAACAGACATCACGAAACTGCCGATGTACAGGCGTGCGAAACTCGGCATCGGATACCTGGCGCAGGAAGCATCGGTATTCCGGAAGTTAAGTGTAGAGGACAATATACTTGCCGTACTTGAGCTCACCTCATTGAGTGTGGAAGCGCAGAAGAAAAAAATGGAATCGCTGCTGGAAGAATTCGGTCTCAACCGCGTGCGGAAAAACCGTGGCGATCTTTTATCAGGAGGGGAAAGACGCAGAACAGAAATCGCGCGCGCGCTTGCAGTGGATCCTAAATTTATTTTGCTCGACGAACCCTTTGCAGGCGTTGATCCGATTGCTGTTGAAGACATCCAGACCATTGTCTCTCATCTGAAAGACAGAAACATCGGCGTACTCATTACCGATCACAACGTACATGAAACTTTAAGTATTGTTGATCGCGCCTATTTACTTTTTGAAGGAAGAATCCTGAAAGCGGGAACGGCACAGGAACTTGCGGAGGATGAAACGGTGCGAAGGGTATACCTGGGACAGAATTTTGAGTTACGGAGGTAAATTTGTTGATTGGTTGATTCAATAGAATGTTTCGGATTTACAAATGAACCAATTAGCTCAATTAACCAATCAAAGATTCAACTAATCAATCTGGCTTAATTCAAATAAATACCCTTCAATAATCGGATTACAAAGCAACTTCTTACACGCCGTATCTACTTTTTCATTAGCGGCTTCTTTGGAGTCTGCTTCTACTTCTAATGTAATGTGCTTTCCCATGCGCACGTTTTCAATTTTCGCCAGGCCCATGTTTGCAAGACCCATGGTGATTGCTTTTCCTTGTGGATCAAGAAGTGCCTTGAGTGGCATAACATCAATTTCTGCGGTGAATTTCATTTAAGTTTGAAGTTGGAGGTTTAGTGCTTGAAGTTAAGAGGCCTTGGACTTATTAAATCCATTTTTAATTAAAGACAAAAGTACATACAGTAAAATAATAACCGGCAAAGCTGCGAACTTTAATACTGCAAAAAGTACCGCTGAAATTATGATCAGTCCGTATTGATAATTATTCTGCTTCCATGAAGTACTTTTAAATTTCAAGGCAATCAATGGTAGTTCTGCAACCAATAAATAAGAAAGTATGAGGCTGATTGCTATCAGGTAAAAAGGGTTGAGGATGAGTACGCTCAGTCCAAACCTGTCATCTGCTAAAATGAGCGGAAGCGAAATAACAAACAATGTGTTTGCCGGAGTAGGAAGGCCGATGAATGAATCCGTTTGTCTGGTGTCAAGGTTAAACTTTGCCAGCCGCAATGCGGAAAAAATGGTTACAATAAATGGAATAAACTGAATGATCCGCACAACGACCTCATACTCAGAGACTGTGGATACGTTTTGTTGAAGTAATTTGAAAATAATGGCTCCGGGAACGACACCAAAACTAACCATATCTGCCAGCGAATCGAGCTCTTTTCCAATGGGAGAAGAAACCTTTAGTAGCCTCGCCGCAAAGCCGTCGAGTAAATCAAAAAATGCTGCGACAAGTACAAGATACGCTGCCCATTCCAGGTGGTTCCTGAATATCATCACAACGGCAATGCATCCGCAAAGCAGGTTCAGGGAAGTTAGAAAATTAGGAATATGCTTTTTCAATGTTGGGCGATTGGTGATCGGCAAACTTAATAAAATGGTATTAACCTCAGGGCAAGCCCCGGGAATTAACCAAGCCTTCTCGTCTACCGTAGCGGGTGCGAAGGCGGATTAAAATTCCTCTTGACATTTCGGTGACACTGTTCGCTCGGTATGAAAGATATTTGCAACCGTTTTCAAAACAAGGCAGTGCAACAGATAACGGTAATCGCATTTACACACAAAAACACCTCTCTTAACGATCTTTCGAGGTTTTTTCTTCATGAGGAGAACCACGACGAACGTTTACAGAAGCTCAAAGCCCTTACCGGAATTTCTGAACTCCTTTACATTTCCACCTGCAACCGTATCGAATTTATCTTCACACATACCGGCAAAACGGATGCTGAATACCTCAAAAATTTCTTTACGAGTTTCCGTGACGACTGGACCGAGGAGGAAATTAATTTCGCAATAACTCATGCTGCCATTTTCGAAAATGATGCTGCCATCAGGCACCTCATGGAAGTAGCGAGTTCGCTTGACTCCATGGTAGTGGGCGAACGCGAAATTATTACACAGGTTAGAAACTGTTACGACCGTTGCAAAAAAGCAGGGTTAACAGGTGATTCATTGCGACTGGTTATTAAAAATGTAATCACGACTGCCAAGCAGGTGTATACAGAAACCAGGGTCGGGGAAAATCCGCTATCTGTGGTTTCACTTGCTTTCCGAAAATTGCGTTCGTTAAATGTACCCGTTGATGCACGGTTTATTATTGTCGGCGCCGGTGAGACAAACGGAAACCTGTTGAAGTACCTCGACAAACATGGTTACAAAAACTTTTCAATCTTCAACCGCACCTTGGAGAAAGCAAATACGCTGGCAGAAAATTTTTCCAATTCAAAAACAATTGCAAAAGCATTTGCGCTTGATGAGTTAAAAAAATTTAAAAACGGATTTGATGTTCTGATTACTTGTACCGCTTCTCCCGAAGCAATCATCAATAGTGTGATTTATAAATCGCTTCTTAAAAATGAGAGCGACCAGAAAACGATTATTGATCTGGCTTTGCCTGCAGATGTTGGCGCTGAAGTAATTTCTGAATTTAATGTTCAATACATCGGACTGGATGAATTAAAAAAAGAGGCCGAAGAAAACCTGCGTGAAAGGGAAGCGGAAGTAAACGAAGCTCAGCGTATCATTGTCGAAGGCATTGAAGAATTTCATTCGCAATTCAGAACGAGAAAAGTGGAGTTGAAGATGCGTGAGGTTCCCGAGAAAATACGCGCTATCAAAACAAAAGCGATGAATGATGTTTTTGTCAATGAAATAAATGCGATGGATGAAAAGTCAAAGGAAGTTTTATTGAGCGTGATGGACTACATGGAAAAAAAATGCATCAGTGTGCCGATGGTGATGGCGAAGGAGATTATACTAAGTAATAAGTAATATTTAAGAGGTAATATTTAGCAGCCGGGGAACGCAGTAATATGTAATAGGTACGATGTAATATTGAACAGCCCGGAATGATGTAAGAAGCAAGTTGTAATATTTAAACCCTACTTTATTGGATGTGTAGTATACAGTGTAGGGTAAATTTGACAATCAATATTACATCTTAATGGACAAATATGAACTTCAAAAAAGATTAACGTCATTGGCTTTTCGGATTGTGAAACTTTCTGACGCATTACCAAGAAATCAACTCGGCAAGTATTTCCATTATCAGATTATACGCTCAGCATTTTCTGCTCCTGCAAATTACAGAGCCGCTTGTATAGCCCAATCGCGGGCATCTTTCGTTGCAAAGCTGAGTATTGCATTTGAAGAAAGTGATGAGGTTGTTTTCTGGTTGGAATGCATTAAGCAGGCAGCAATATTCGAAGCGGGTAAGTTAGATTCATGTATGAAGGAAGCGCTTGAACTTTCAAAAATACTCGGTGCATCAAGAAAGAACTCACAGTAACAATTGAACTCGTATTAAATATTAAATCTTACCTATTACATCGTTAACAATTCATCTAACAATAATTCCCCGTCTTTTTTTAACCCGCACTTCCATTGAACCCCGCACTCATCATAGCAACCCGCGGCAGCGATCTCGCCCTATGGCAGGCAAATCATATTGCTTCGAAGCTGAATGCAATCGGGTTGAAGACTGAATTGAATATCATTAAAACACAAGGCGATAAAATCCAGCATTTGAGTCTGGAGAAATTAGAGGGTAAAGGATTTTTCACAAAAGAGATTGAAGATGCATTGCTGAATAATGAAGCCGATCTGGCTGTTCATTCACATAAAGATTTGCCCACTGAATCGCATCCTGATTTATTGATTGCAGCCGTTACGGACCGTGAGGATCCGTCAGAACTTTTATTAATCAGAAAAGAAAGTGTGGACACTAAGCAAAAATTTCAACTGAAAAAAAATGCTGTTGTAGGAACTTCTTCTTCGAGGAGAAAATCGCAACTGCTTGCTTACAGAAAAGATATTGAATTAAAAGACCTTCGCGGAAATGTTCCAACGAGAATTGACAAGTTGCGAAATGGTGGCTACGATGCCATCCTCATTGCTGCAGCAGGCGTGGAAAGACTGGAGCTTGACATTTCTGATTTACACTCGGAAAAATTAAACCCGAAAGAATTTATTCCTGCTCCTGCACAAGGCGTACTTGCCATACAAATTCGTAAAGGAGAAAAAGAACTGTTTCAAAAATTACAGGCCATCAACAAACAGGATGTTGCAACACAGATTGGAATTGAAAGAAAAGTACTCAACCTTTTCCAGGGAGGATGTCAGATGCCTGTTGGTGCTTATTGTGAATTTGACGACGACAAAGAAATTTATAAAGCGTGGGTTTCAAAATCAGTCACATGGGATCAGTTGCCTGTAGGGATTTATGCGGAATCAAAGAATCCTGAAACGCTTGCTGAAAAAATTGTTGCAAAAATAAATGTTGTCAAACAGGCTTCAGTATTTGTAACCAGAAACCTCAAGCCCGATGATTACTTCAGTCGCATCCTTACGCATCATGGTTTTAAAGCGGAAGGAAAGTCAATGATTGAAATGAAAATGATTACGGCGAGAAGTATACCGATTACGGACTGGATATTTTTTTCCAGCAAGCATGCCGTGAAATTTTTCTTTTTACAAAAACCGGAATTGGGAAATCAAAAATTCGGTTGCATCGGAAAAGCAACAGCAGAAGCAATTCGCAAATACGGCAAGCGTGCCGACTTCATCGGCTACTCTACGGATACAAAGATGACAGGAAAACAATTTGCATCGAGGGTTGGAAGCGGTACAGTCTTATTTCCGATGGCAAAAGGAAGTCTGCGCAGCGTGCAAAATGGTTTTGTAAAAGCTGAACAGACCATTGACCTTGTTGTTTATGAAACGCTGAAATCAGATGCCGTAATAGAAACTTCGAAGTACGATATCTTACTTTTTACAAGTCCATCCAATGTAGAAGCATTCTTTGAAAAAAATAAACTGTCGTCACAAAAAGTAATTGCCATGGGCGAAGCCACTGCATCATCATTAAAAAAATACAAAATATTTCATCCCCTCCTGCCCGACGGTTTCGATGACGCTGCATTAACCCGTGCAGTATTCGGTGCATCATCTTCTTAAATGTCGAGCTTGCCTCGCAACATCCGGCACGTTAAATATTAAATCTTACATATTATCTGTTACATCGTCCTTCGGCTGCTAAATATTAAATCTTACCTATTACATCGTTTATGCTTCATCGTCCCCGCAGACTCCGCACCTCCCCTATCCTCCGCGAACTCGTTTCAGAAACGCACCTGTCTACGAACATGTTTATCTATCCCTACTTCGTAACAAAAGGAATTGGTAAAACAGAGGCCATCGATGCAATGCCCGGTATAAACAGATTTTCCATCGACACACTTATCACTGACGTAGAGAATGGACTGAAGGTTGGCGTGAATAAAATATTATTGTTTGGCGTAGGCGAAGACAAATCCGAAGATGCACATTCCTCACATGATGAACATTCTGTTGTGGCTGATGCAGTGCGCGAGCTGAAGAAAAAATTCGGCAGCGATTTATTTGTGGTTACTGATGTTTGTTTGTGTGCTTACACAACACATGGACATTGCGGATTGGCCTCATTTCCAACCCCACACCAAAGGAGAAGAGAGGAAATCCTTACCATAGATAATGATCTTTCTCTTCCGGTTCTTGCACAAATGGCACTGGCACATGCTCAAGCAGGAGCTGACATGGTTGCACCGAGCGACATGATGGACGGCCGCGTGATGGCAATCAGAAATCTGCTTGATGAAAATAATTTTGTAAGTACGCCGATCATGAGTTATGCAACAAAATTTGCTTCTGCTTATTACGGACCATTCCGCGAAGCAGCTGATTCTGCTCCGGGAAAAGGTGACAGAAAAAGTTACCAGATGGATTTCCGCAACGGGCGCGAAGCAATGCGTGAAGCACAGCTCGATGAAGACGAAGGCGCCGACATCATCATGGTGAAACCGGCACTTGCATATCTTGACGTGATCAAAACCGTTCGTGAAAATACTTTGCTCCCCATAGCCTGTTATAACGTCTCAGCCGAATACAGTATGGTAAAAGCCGCCGCCAAAGCGGGATACATTGACGAACAAAAAATTACGATGGAAAATATGTATGCATTCGCACGGGCAGGAGCGGATATAATTATTAGTTATCATACGAGGGAGATTTTGGAGAAGAGGTGGTTGTGAAAATTTTATAAGGAGCGTAGCAACATGCTACACTAAGCAGGGGGAGAAATGGTTGCGTGCTTAGTATTTGCTTATCAGAGATTACTGCATAACTGATTTACTGCACCTTGATAAATTGCCTGAAAAGAAATCCTGACCGTGAATTCAATCTTACAAAATAATTTCCGGGAAGAAGGTTGCTGATATCAATAGAATTACCATCAAGCATCCCGGACAAAATCAACTTCCCTCCTGCATCTGTGATTTCGTAGCGGGCATCAACGAAGTCAGTCTGTGGTGAACTTTTTATTTCCAGTTTCGAATGTGTAGGATTTGGAAAAACACTTACCTCATAATTTTTTTCATTTTTTTTTATTCCTGTGATCCCCTGCCCTTGTACAATGCTGACAAATTGATTGCAGGCGACATTGGTAAAAATTTCTGATGCTCCTCCAAGCCACTCTACTTTTATTGAATCAACAACAGCTGCATTTCCCAAACCGAAATGAGCACGCACATCATTCTGTCCGTTGTAAGATGTCTGGGCCGAGATTTCTCTCAACTGCCAAACCGGTATTCCATTGATCATCGCCTTTACCCTCACCTTCGTTCCGATGGCTGACCTGTTGCTTGAAGTACCTATCAGTTTAATCGTAATCCAGCAATTTGAATTTCCATCATTGTGATAAAGTAAATCAGGCCGGTCAACACCATTAAACCTGCATGTTGCAACGGCTAAATCCTCAAAGCCATCGTTGTCATAATCGCCAAAGGCGCATCCATAGGACCAGTCAGCATCTGTAGCCGGCGCTGTGTTGCCAACTCTTGTAAATGTTCCATCGCCATTGTTGAGGTAAAGAAAATTAAGTTGCAGGACACCTGTTGTAAAAGAGTTGGTTACAAATAAATCCACGTCTCCGTCATTGTCAATGTCACTCCAGGCCGAGCTGAAGGAATGGGCATTGTTGTGTGAGACCGTATCAGAAATAATTTTTGTGAAAACAAAAGCGGAATCATTTCTGAACAATGCATTGCTGCCCGCATCATTGGCAAGAAAAACATCCGGGTCTCCGTCGTTATCATAATCCGCCCAGCTACTGCTCATGGTGTTTCCAAAATCATTGACCAGTGCACCGGCAGTGATTTTTGCAAAAACCCCACCACCATCATTACGATAAATGGCTTCGTTCTGGTTGCTCTCATTTGTAACAAATAAATCCAGGTCGCCATCGTTGTCAATATCTGTCCAGTTTACTGAACGTGTATCAGACACATCATTTACCATCGCACCGGTTGTGATTTTAGTAAATGTATTTCCGCCATCGTTATGGAACAGAAGATTTTTATTCACCCCCGCGCTATTCGTCACATATAAATCAAGTAGGCCGTCATTGTCATAATCACCCCAGGATGCTGTCTCACAAAAACCTCCGCTGGTATCGATTGTTGACGCCAGCTTCGTAAATGATCCCGAACCATCATTTGAATAAAAAAGGTTGCCGGTGTTGTACCAATTCACAACGTAACAATCCTGATCACCATCATTGTCATAGTCGGCCCATGTTGCACCATCAGAAGGTTGGCCGTCTTTTACAATTGTATCATTGGTAACAGGAACAAATCCACCAACGCCGTCGTTGATATAAAGCATATTATTTTGCCCACCCTGCGGACCGTTGGAGATAAACAAGTCAACGAATCCATCATTGTTTACATCCACCCAATTCACGCTTCTTGAATCGCCCGGTGTATTGACAGGAGAACCAGTAACCACTTTTGTAAATGTCTGAGCAGGTACATTGCACCAAATTAATTGAAAGACTATTGAAAATGTTGCAATTTTTTTTGCTCTCTTATTTGTAATTTGTTCAACCATCATGAGATTTATTTGTCTGTAAATGTAGAGATCCCGGAAGAGAATCGAGATTCATTTATTTACAATAGTATACAACTCTAACAGCATCAAATAAATTACCTAAATAACTTCATATCCCATTATCCATTTTCATTTTTCCTGAATACTTCTATTTGGTCAGATCCAAAGTCTTTTAAAATAGAGTCTCCTACATGAATGTAATTTGTGACATTGCTATCTGAAATATCCGGATAATGCCATTTATTATTCATTGGTATTTTAGGAATTCCTCTATCCCCGGTATAATGTTTTATTTCATAAATTTTACCACTATACATTTGTTGCAAATGCATTTCCTTTCCTAATTGATTTTGTTTTAAAATATAGAAAACAAATGCAACAAAACTTAATGCAATAATCGCAATAGCAATTATGCTTTATTTTAAATCTCATTTATCATTCAGGTGAATTCTAACAGTTATTAAAATCGAGGTCTAAACTGAAACTCAGAAAAGGTGGAAAACCTCTTCGGGGTAATGCATTCGCAATTCGTTAACCATTTGTAAATTCGTATTCCTATTCGTAATCCGTAATTTATTTGTCTTTCTTAGGATATGGCGGCGGTGGCGCAAGTTCTTGTTTGTGCTGTTGCAGTTCGGTTTTTATTTCCTGTATTGCCTTGTCTAACTGCTGATCAACGCCTGTATATTCGAGGTATGGATCCTGGTCAACAAAAATATCGGGATCAACACCGTATCCTTCCATGATCCATTCTTTACCTTCAGTATCATAGCGTGAGAACTCCGGCTTGTTGAGAAATCCTCCGTCAACAAATGGTAGCGAACCACGGATACCCACAACTCCACCCCATGTGCGGTGACCGATTACTTTTCCCATTTTTAATTTCTTGAAACGGTATGGAAAAATATCGCCGTCGCTTGCGCTGTACTGGTCAATCAGTACAACTTTTGGACCGAGTTGCATGTCGAAAGGATTCGCTTGTGGCACATTGTTTCGCGACATGCCCACCATGGCAATTTCCCGTGCCAGTCTTTCAATGATCATCGGTGAAACATTTCCTCCGCCATTGCCCCTGTCGTCAATGATGAGCGCTTTCCTGTTAAGCTGTGGATAAAAATGTTTTACAAATTCATTCAACCCTTCCACACCCATGTTCGGAATGTGAATGTAACCCACTTCACCGTTTGTCGCATCGTTTACTTTCTTCGTATTGTTCATCACCCAGTTATAATAGTAGAGTGATCCTTCACTTGATATCGGTACCACCAGTACTTTTCTTGCGCCTGCATCAGCGGCAGTACTGTTCAATGAGATTTCAACCTGCTTGCCGGCAGTGTTCACAAACGACTCATAAATATCATTCATCGTTTTTGTGGAAACACCATTCACTGCAACGATGTAATCTCCTTCTTTCGCATTGACGCCAATGTCGAGCAGGGGTGAACGGTCATGATCGTCCCAGTTTTCTCCTTTCAGAATTTTTTGAATCCTGTAGTATCCTGAAGCATCGCGTGTGATTTCGGCGCCAAGCAAACCCATTTGAATGCGCGCTGGTTTTGGTGCATCGCCTCCACCGGTGTAGGAGTGCCCTGTGCTCAGTTCGCTAATCATCTCACCGATAATATAAGTGAGGTCGTAACGGATGTTCACGTACGGAAGAAACACTTCATATTTCTTTTTCATTGCAGTCCAGTCCACATTGCTCATGGTCGGGTCCCAAAAATAGTCGCGCATCTGTCTCCATGATTCATTGAATATCTGCGTCCACTCTGACTGGCGGTCCACAAAAACTTTCATGTTGCTGAGGTCAACAGCCTTTTCGAGTTCAAACTTTCCTTTGGGAACATCTATTGAATAATAATTTTTGTCACGCACCACCATCATTTTTTTATAATCAGCCGACACAGTGAAATAATTCACACTGCCGAGATCTGTTTCCTTCTTCTCTTTCAGATCGTACATTTTCATTGCTGTCTTTTCAGACTTCTGAGAATTAGATGTGTAGTAAACTTTTTCTCCAATACAAAATACGCTGTTGTAATTTCCGGGAGAAACGTCGAGAGAAACAATACGTCCGTTGATGCCATCAAGATCAACTATGATTCCCTTTGCAGCTTCTTCCTTCTTCTTATCTTTTTCATTGTAATCCTTTTTCTTTTCTGTTGCATCGTCTTTCTTATCTTCCTTCAGATTCACTTCGTCATTCTTCGGAGCAAATGGAGATGGGGTATTTTTAGCAAGCGTTACAAGATAAACTTTGCTCATGTCGGCATAGGCATGATTCCATTCTGTTGCTGAATAAATCGGGTTGAAGTCCCGGTCGGAAACGAAGACGAGATACATACCATCATCACTGAATGATGCATTGTAGGAATTGTACCAGCCATCAGTTACCGGTGTTGATTTTTTCGAAGCAACTTCATACAACATTACGATCAGACGATTGGCATCATCTTGCTTCGTAAATACAATCCATTTGCTGTCGGGGCTCCACCACTGGCTGGCTGACTCGCCTGTCTTCGCCTGGTCAACGAGCACTTGTTCCTTCGAATCCACATTCACGTAAAATATCCGCAGCTTATTGTCGCTCCACATGATCTTCTTGCTGTCCGCACTCCAGGTGACTGCATATTTATAAGTATCCCCATTTTTAGTAAGCTGAACAGGGGCTTCACTTCCGTCCTGCTTCATCATATAAATTTCTGTTTCACCGCTTGCATCACTGATGTAAGCAATGCTTTTTCCGTCAGGGCTCCACTGCGCATCACGCTCATGACTCCCGCTGCTTTTGGTCAGGTTTCTTGTAATGCCGCTCTTCACGGGTATCGTCCATACGTCTCCGCGGGCAGACATCACAAGGCGGTTGCCATCAGCACCAATGTCTGCATTGTTGATAAACTTAGTTGCGTCAATCCATGTGTTGCGGCCTCCATCTGCATCGTCAGCAATTTTGATGGTGATCTTTGAATCGGTTGAAGTTTTCAGATCATATACATGTACATATCCTCCCTGCTCATATGCAATGGCATCGCTTCCGAGAGAAGGATATTTAATATCGAAGTCAGTGTAGTTGGTAAGTTTGGTTGTTTGCTTTGTCTTTGTATCATAGCAAAAAAGATTCATGATGCGGTCGCGGTCGCTGATATAATAAATTTTATCTCCACTCCACATTGGCCAGATATCCTGGAAATTATTGTTGGTGATGTTTTCCCACTGCTTAGTTTCAGTATCAAAAATCCAGACGTCATCGGCCATGCCGCCTTTGTAATACTTCCACGTGCGGAAGGCGCGGAATATCCTGTTCATCGCTATCTTCTTTTTGTCGGGTGAATAAGAAAGTGCGCCCCCAACAGAAAACGGAAGTTCCTCTGACAATCCGCCGCTCGTATGTGCTATGAATAGTTGTCCTTTAAAATCATTGAACGACTTTTTACGTGAGCGGTAAACAATGCTGTTGTCGTCGCGCCACGTAAGCACGATGTTGTTGGGGCCCATGCGGTCGCTTACGTCATCGCGCCCGAGTGTGGCGGTGTAAGTGAGACGAACAGGAACGCCACCTTCAGCAGGAATTGTAAACACCTCTGTATTGCCGTCATACTGCCCGGTAAAAGCAATTGTTTTTCCATCAGGAGAAAAGTGCGCAAACATTTCCATTCCTTCATCGCTGGTGATTTTGCGCGCAAGTCCGCCCGACCGTGCAACAGCATATAAATCTCCTGCGTAGGTGAATACGACTGATGATTGAGACACAGCGGGAAACCTGAGCAGTCGTGCATCCTGTTGTGCAGATGCATTGTTAGAAAAAACCGAAACGAGCATTAGGCTAAAGATCATGCAGCTAGACAGAGTTTTTTTCATTTTTTTTTGTTTTTTCCTGTATATTAATTGGAAGACAATAATACGCCGAAAAATTTGTGTTTTAAAAACCGAAGTAATTCTTCTCATTAATTAAGTTTAAATCTGCGGACAATGAATATTCATCATAAATCAGTGTGTAATGCCCCGCACTAACGGATTAATATTAGCTTTGTATCAGGAAATTTCATCTTATGAAAAAAGTATTGGTGTGGGCTGTCGTTATCATTGTCGTTTTACTTTCATTTTTATTTTACTGGCATTACTACAACACCTTTAGTGAAGGAAACCGTTCAGGCATTCTACAAAAATTTTCGAAGAAAGGAAATATCTTTAAAACGTATGAAGGCGAGTTGATCATGAGCAGTATTGCCAGCACGGGCAACACAATGATTGCATCAGAAAAATTTTTCTTCTCTGTGAAAGAAGACAGTATTGCCAATGTGTTGTTTGATTTTGAAGGCAAGCACGTCACTTTACATTATGAACAAAAGAGAGGTCATTTACCATGGACCGGTGAAACTGATTATTTTATAAACAGCATTAAGACTGCTGAATGAAATTTGATGCCCGACTAATTAGTTCTAAGCATCCTTCCTAAAAAATAATTCTACCAAATTATAGTTCCTTCTGATTGCAATCAGGCGGGGTAAATACAGCATTCCTGTTCTTTAAATGTGTGAATCATGTAACCCTTTTAAATAATTCTGTAACTCTTTTCTGCTGCGCATGCATCACATTTGTCCTGTGAAAATTCATTCACACATTTTCTGATCAAACAGAAAAATAAAATCCAAAACTAAATGGGAAACCTACTTTACCTTATTGCAGTAATCCTCATCATCGGCTGGGCCGTTGGATTTATCGGATTCCACGCAGGCGGAATTATCCACATCCTTCTTGTCATTGCCCTCATTGCTGTTATTCTGAGAGTTATCCAGGGCAAGAGACCACTTTGAAAATTACATCAATAAAATAATCTAAATAAATAAAATCATGAATTCAGGAAAAGTAGTATTGGGTGTATTGGCAGGTGTTGCCGTCGGAGCAATATTGGGAATTTTACTGGCGCCCGATAAAGGATCTGAAACCCGGAGAAAAATTTCTCAAAAAGGGTCCGACACGGTAGATGACCTAAAAGAAAAAATGGAAGATGTACTAAAAAGCTTTACAGAAAAATTTAAATCCGTCAAAGAACAAGCAAATCATGTTTTTGAAAGTGGTAAAGCCAAAGCAGAAGAAATAAAAGATGCGGCCTCAATGAAATAGAAAATAATATGGAGGAAAAAACAAATCTTATTGAACCGCTGATTGAACGGGCGCAGGAATATGGAAAATCGGGTTATGAGTTAATGAAACTCAAAGCGCTCGAAAAAACAGCGGATGTAACATCCGCACTCATTTCGCGCGGCGCTGTTGTCTTGGTCCTTTCCATTTTCTTAGTCCTTGTTAATATCGGTCTGTCACTCTGGATTGGCGAAGAACTTGGTAAACCATACTACGGCTTCTTTTGTGTGGCTGCATTTTATGCCATCGCCGGAATTGTTTTGTATTTCTTTCTCCACGAAAAAATTAAGATGAGAATCAACAATTCACTCATCACACAAATGTTTAAATAATGCCCAATGAAAAAAATTACTTCTGTAGAAGAATTGAAGGAAGCGATCCAGGTGCTTGAATTAAAATACAGCAGGAATGAACAGCTATTGAAGGAACAATTTGCAATTACCTACGAAGGCATAAAGCCGGTTAACCTTCTTAAAAGCACATTCAATGATTTTGTTGGTGCACCTGATTTTAAAAATGATGTTCTGGATTCAGCAGTAGGTATGACAGCCGGATACATTTCCAGAAAATTGGCCGTTGGAGTAACGCACAATCCTCTTAAGATATTGTTTGGCGGAATATTACAAATGGGTGTAACAGCAATCGTTTCAAAAAATGCAGGCGGAATAAAATCCATCATCGGGCAAATAACGAAGAAATTCTTCGGAAAAAAAGAAACTGCAGCACCTTGAATCCTGAGTTCAAATTTCTCCGGAATGTATATGCATCATTAGTACTGATCGGGTTAATTGTCCTTACCTGCATGTTGCCTATTGCGCAACAGTTTGCAGTACCGGCAATTTGCGCTACTCCTGTCGATATCGTACCGCCTTCTGTTTACGGTTATTTTTTATTGGCTCCCGTAATTGATTATGCATTGATGTACTGCGTCACCGAATCCATCGTAAAGGTGAATACATTTTCGGGCGGAATAATTGCAGGTGAACTACCAATGCTTATATTACTTGTTACAAAAATGTCGGCATATATTTTACTTGTACCAGTCGCTTACGTTCTTATACAAATTGCAGGCAATCATTTAATTATTCCGAAAGTCGTTGCTTCAAATGTGAATATCAATACGTTGACGTCAGTGGTTGCTCTATCTACCGGAGGGTGGCTTTGGGGAATTCCCGGAATGCTCCATTTCATTCTGTTAAATGCAATCCCTAAAATGATCCTGGAATATGTGGAGTCTTTGCGGCACCGGGAATTTTTATTGGGTAGTTTTGTACCCACAGAATAAAATCTGAAACTGAATTTTATAAAATAAGGTCCGAAAATAATTTAAACCACTAAAGAAATTAAAATGAAACCAAACATAGGTATCTCGGGCAAAAATTTAGATAATACTACTTCAATACTCACTGTTCTTCTTGCCGATGAAATGATATTATATGTAAAGACAAGAAAATTTCATTGGAACGTAAGTGGTGAAAGCTTTATGGAACTCCATAAACTTTTTGAAGGTCAATACAAGCAACTCGAAGAATACATTGATGAAATTGCGGAGCGGATAAACAAACTTGGTGCAAAGACCATCGGTACGCTGAAAGAATTTTCCGCAACAACAACATTGAAAGAATCGCCGGGAAAATATCCTTCACAAAAAAATATGCTTGGGGAATTATTGGATGATCATGAAAAACTGACAAGGCATTTGAGAAAACAGGTTGATCTCTGCAGTGATAAATATAAAGATGCCGGAACTGCCGATTTTCTTACCGGCATTATGGAAGAACATGAAACCATCTCATGGATATTGCGCAGATATTTGAATTGAAAAGAAAATAAATAAAATGAAAATAGTCAATCCCGTAGTAAAAGCAAAGGGTTTCGCAACCAGGCAATCCATCAAACTGAGCGAAAAAACTATGGCTAAGACGGAAGAAGCGAATAATTTCCTGACGGATATTGCTGACGTTTTTATATTCATCATGCGCATCATCAGGGAAACGTTTTCGCGCAATTTTGAATTCAAAGAATTCATGTATCAGTGTTATCAAATCGGATATAAATCTTTGCCGCTGATTTCCATCACAGGAACCATTATGGGATTGGTGCTCACTATTCAAACGCGACCGACGCTACTTGGATTTGGTGCGGTTTCGATGCTCCCGGGAATGGTAGCCGTTTCTCTTATCAGGGAAATGGGCCCGGTCATTACAGCATTGATCTGCGCCGGAAAAATCGGATCAGGCATGGGTGCGGAATTAGGCTCGATGAAAGTGACTGAACAAATAGATGCGATGGAAGTTTCATCTACCAACCCGATCCGGTTCCTTGTAGTAACACGCGTTCTCGCCGCAACGCTGATGATACCATTACTAATTCTTTATGCTGATATACTTGGAATATTGGGGAGTTGGGTTGGAGCCAATATTAAAGGTGACGTAAGTTTTGTTTTATTTTTTTCACAGGCCTTCAGTCATGTCGAGTTTATTGATTTTTTACCCGCTGTAGTAAAATCTTTTTTCTTCGGTGGAGTGATTGGATTGGTCGGCTGCTACAAAGGTTACAATGCCGGTCGTGGAACAGAAAGCGTGGGTATTGCAGCGAACTCTGCTGTTGTGCTGTCTTCTTTATTGGTGATCATTGTAGATATGATTGCTGTTCAAATAACCGACCTCCTATGATTGCTGCTGAAAATAAAAACGTGGAAGCTACGGGGGTTATTGAAATCAATGATCTGAAGAAATCATTCGGTAGCCAGGAAGTATTGAAAAATATTTCTCTGAAACTTTTCAAAGAAGAAAATTTAGTGGTGCTCGGTAAATCGGGCAGCGGTAAATCCGTTCTGGTAAAATGCATTGTTCGTTTGCTGAATTCCGACAGCGGCACCATCAATGTCTTCGGAAAAAATGTGTCGTCAATGAACAGACATGAACTGGATGAGGCGAGACAAAAAATCGGATTTCTTTTTCAGAGCGGAGCGTTATATGATTCAATGACTGTAAAACACAATCTTGAATTTCCGTTACGCAGAACAAGAAAAAATCTTTCTGAAAAAGAAATTGACGAAAAAGTCAAAGAGGTGCTGGAAAATGTAGGCCTTGCAGATGCACTGAATAAAATGCCGTCGCAGCTATCAGGTGGAATGCGTAAACGAATCAGCTTAGCCAGGACGATCATTGTAGACCCGATGATTATACTATATGACGAACCCACCACAGGACTCGATCCGGTTACTTCAGATGAAATCAGTTTGCTGATTAATGAAGTTCAGAAAAAATACAAAACAGCTTCCATCATCATCACCCATGATATAGAGTGTGCACGTGCTACAGCAGACAGGGTCATTATGTTAAAAGACGGCGCAGTCTACAAAGATGGCAAGTTAGATGACTTTGAAAAATCATCTGACCCATTGATCCAATCCTTTTTCAAATCAAAACAAAATAATTAAAGAAAATAATCATGGATAAGAATTCACCAAAGTTCAAAGTGCGCCTGGGGCTATTTATTACCGGAGGATTGGCGCTATTTGTTCTCGCCATTTTCATTATCGGTAAGCAGAAAAATTTATTCAATCCGGTTTTCAAATTAACCGCTACCTTTTACAATGTAAGTGGCTTGCAGGTTGGAAATAATATCCGATTCTCAGGAATCAATGTGGGTACTGTGGACAACATCAGAATCCTGAATGATTCAACGGTGATCGTGGATATGCTGATCAGAAAAGAAGTAAATCAGTTTATTAAATCTGATTGTGAAGTGGCAATCGGATCTGAAGGAATTATCGGTGACCGACTAGTCGTTATCTCTCAGGGAAGTGAACATGCGCCGCTGGCGAAAGAAGGTCAGGAACTGGTATCGGTAGAGCCTGTTGAAACAGATGCCATCATGGCCAGCCTGGCTGTCACTGCCGGAAATGCAGAAATTGTTTCAGAACAACTTGCTGAAATTATGCTGAAGATAAACAGCGGACATGGAACCATTGGCCGGTTGATCCAGGATACGACGATTGCCGAGAACATCAACCAAACAATTGTAAATCTGAAGAAGAGCACCAAGGGATTGGATCAAAATATGGAAGCAGCAAAACACAATTTTCTCTTAAGGGGATATTTTAATAAAAAAGAAAAAGCCGCTGCAAAACTTAAAGAAGAGCAGCAGAAGAAAATTGAAGAACAAAAGAATGAAGAAGAAAAATAAATATTCAATAGTTTGAATTAGTTCATGCGATTGTCATGACAATATTCATCCGCGATAATCATTTCTAAATACGGGTAATAAAACGATTGTGTTTTTAATAATCAAAACAGAGGCTTTATACTTTGTGTTATTACCCGATCAACTACAGATCTATTGACATAAAAATAGTTTTCCCTGAGTAAGAAATGCAAGCATACCATGTGTCGTCTCCTGATTATAATTTTGTTCTTCTGTTTCTGTATGCCCGGTATTTCACCGGCGCAGGTACAGGACCAAAAGGATTCATCCGGTGTCTATAGAAAGCTTGAAGCGTATTCGAACAAAAGGAAATTTTCAAAGTTCATGTACGGTCTCTTTTTCAAACCCGTAACAGTAGTCCCTCCCGTTCCCGGCAATAAAAAAAGTAAGGTTGTTCAAAAACCATACAGCGCATTTGAAGGAAAAATTATCCGCAGTATCAACATCACTACACTGGATCCGTTTGGATACTCTGTTAATGACACTGCAAAAATTGAACAAAATTTTTTCTTCCGCGCCGGAAACAGAACACACGTGAAGTCGCAAAGGATAACCATCCGCAACCTCTTACTCATTCACAAAAACGAACCCTTTGATTCGCTGTTAATGCGCGAATCCGAACGTTTAATACGAAGTCAGAAGTATGTGCACGAGGTTTCTGTTTCTGTTGCGTCTACAGGAAAAAACAATGATTCCGTTGATATCTATATCCGCGAACTGGATATCTGGAGTATCATTCCGGCTGTTGCCATTACACCTTCTTTATTTAAAATTGACCTGACTGATAGAAATTTTCTTGGATTCGGACATGAATTTCAAAGTACTGATGCATATTATTTTAAGACAGGCAATAATGCCTTCAGCGCCAATTATACCATACCCAATATCCGCAATACATTTATCAACACGAAGCTTCAATATTCAACCGACGAATACAATAATTTCAGCCGAAGCGTTTCTGTTGAAAGGCCATTCTTTTCTTCATTTGCAAAATGGGCTGCGGGATTATTACTGTCCCAACAATACAAACAGGATTCCATCAGCTATCACGAAAGCGGATATGTACCTTTCAATGCTAAATATAATTTGTACGATTACTGGGCAGGCAACGCAACACGCATTTTCAAAGGGACCACCGAAAATGAGCGTACAACCAATTTAATTCTCGCCGCTCGTGTTACGCAGACCCGATATTTTGAAAAGCCGGAAGAGCAGTATGATACGTTGCATGTATTTGGCGATGAGAATTTTTTTCTTGGCGCTGTTGGCATTTCAACGCGAAAATATGTACAAGATAAATTTGTATTTAACTATGGTCCTACCGAAGATGTACCTGCCGGAAAAGTATATGCATTGACAGGTGGCTATCAGGTAAAAAATAATACCGGACGAGTATATCTTGGTGCCCGATATTCCATCGGAAGCTATAACAAACTTGGGTATTCAAGTTTCAACTTCGAGTACGGCACCTTCCTGCGAACTTCCCGTATTGAGCAGGGCGTATTCAATGCCGGTATAAATTATTTTACCGGATTATTTGAATTCGGAAACTGGAAAGTAAGGCAATTTGTAAAGTCCGTTCTAACCTATGGGATAAGGCGTCAGTCAAATGAAAATCTTACGATCAACAGCGAAAATGGGATCCGTGGATTCAACACAAATACACTCACCGGAACAAATAAATTTGTGCTCACGCTGCAAACGCAATCCTATAGTCCGTGGAATGTTTTAGGCTTTCGCTTCGGTCCATACCTTATTTATTCAATGGGTATGCTTGGTAATGCAGAAACAGGATTTAAAAGAAGTCATGTCTATTCTCAATTCGGTTTTGGGCTCCTGATTAAAAATGAATACCTTGTCTTTAATTATTTCCAGGTTTCCATTGCATTTTATCCGCTCATTCCTGATGAAGGTGTAAATATTTTTAAAATAAATCCCAACTCCACAACCGATTTCGGCTTTCATAATTTTGAAATCGGGAAACCGGGTACTACATTGTATCAATAAGCACATTAAAAGAATGCTTGTCAGCAACGACTCCGCGAAAAGAATTCATTAATGTTAATAATTTCATTTCAGGGAATTAAGAATCTGCCATATGAATATAAAATCAAATCTGAAAAAAATAGCTTTACTTTTCAAAGAAACATTCGAAGGGTTTATTTCTGATAATGTAATGAAGTTAAGTGCGGCACTATCCTATTATACGATTTTCTCTCTGCCACCATTACTCATCATCATCATCAGCATGAGCGGTTTTTTCTTCGGCACCGAAGCCGTGAGGGGAGAAATCTTCGGGCAGATAAACGGACTTGTAGGCAATGAAGCCGCGTTGCAAATTCAGGAGACAATTAAGAATGTAAAACTTTCAGACAGCAATACCTTTGCAACTACTGTGGGAGTTATAATTCTGCTCATCGGTGCATCAGGGGTTTTTTCTGAAATTCAGGACTCCATTAACCTGATATGGGGTATCAAAGCAAAACCAAAGCAAGGCATGGTGAGATTCCTCAAAAACCGACTGATGTCGTTCTCAATGATAGGTTCCGTTGGTTTCTTATTACTTGTTGGTTTGATTGTCAACTCAATCATGGACGTTCTCAATCAAAGGCTCTCCAACTATTTTCCCAAGGACACCGTTTATTTATTTTACTTCAGTAACCTTTTCATCGTTTTTACCATCATTACGCTTCTCTTTACCATTATTTTCAAAACCTTGCCCAACGGAAAAATTGTCCTCCGCGATTGTATCATCGGCGCATCCTTTACAGCTTTTCTTTTTATGATCGGAAAATTTGCAATTGGCGCCTACCTCGGTAGTTCGGCCATTGCCTCTGTATATGGTGCTGCCGGCTCTGTGATATTAATTCTGGCATGGGTGTACTATTCGGCTATCATATTGTATTTCGGTGCAGAGTTTACAAAAGTATATGCACGTACACATGGCGGTAAAATTATTCCAAAAGTGTACTCTGAACACGTATAAATATTATACCGGTAAAGTGTGAATGATGTAACTTTTTTCAAATGTTATGTAACATCTGCGGCACGATGCTGATTTACATTTGCGCCTATAATTATATTCAACCATATTAAACAAATCCTCCATTTTTCCTCGTGTATCGAAAGTCGTTGGAAAGTCATAACAGCTTCATGTGTGGTAAAACTACAAACGAAAATGAAATTTAAATTACACTGTTTATCACTTGCATTTTTAGTCGCAGGAATGTGTCATAGCATTAATGCACAATCGATTTATAAGATTAATGATTCAAAAGATATCGTTATGAAATTATCGGGTACGTCCACTTTACATGACTGGGTAATGAAAGCAAATACTTTTACCGGCAAAGCGCAATTTAATTTTCAACCGCAAAAAGGAAATCTGCTTGCTTCAGTTGGAGCGCTTAACTTTTCTCTTGTGGCAGAGAATTTAAAAAGTGATGATGAAGAGCTGGATAAAAATGCATATAAAGCATTAAAGACCGATGAGTTTAAAGATATCTCTTACATGCTCGTAACTTCCAAAGTAATCCGGAACAAGGAAAACAAATATTTGATTCAGACTCTCGGTAACCTCACTATTGCCGGAGTATCGAGGTCAATAAAAATGGATGTGAATTGCACAGTAAATGAGGACTCAACCATCTCCTGCATCGGATCAGAAAAATTAAAAATGAGCAACTACAATGTAAAGCCACCAACATTCATGTTTGGTGCCATGAAAACCGGCGATGCCATCACGCTCGATTTTATTTTGATTTACAAAAAAGAAAACACTGACATCATAAATTAATATTCTAAGAAACATAAAATGAAAACAAAACTCTTCATACTCCTATTCTTCTCATCAGGTATTCTTAGCGCTCAGGAATCATTGCAATTTTTCAGGCCGAACAATAAATCCGGATTGAATATTTTTGAAACAGATAAAAACGATTCCGTTCCTTTTACCAATCTCAAAGTAAAAGTAGGTGGAAACTTTACACAGGATTTTCAGATGTTAGGTCACCGGAACAATGCTTCAGAAGTGCTTGATGCGAATGGAATCAACAGCAATAAACTCATACCGCTCATTCATGGATTCAACCTGGCGATGGCCAATCTGAATATAGATGCACAACTGAGTGATGGAATCCGCATGAATCTCACGATGTATCTATCTGCACGCCATCACGAAGAAACCTGGGTAAAGGGCGGTTATGTTCAATTCGACAAGCTGGCATTCTTTAAAAGTGATGTGATTGATAATATCATGAAAAACCTAACGATAAAAATCGGCGACTATGAAGTTGACTATGGTGATCAGCACTACCGCCGGACAGATGGAGGCAGTGCAATCTATAATCCTTTTGTCGAAAATTATATCATGGATGAATTCGCAACAGAAATCGGCGGAGAAGTTTACTTTCATCCCTCATGTGGTTTGATTGTAATGGCCGGTATTACCAATGGCCAACTGAATCCTATAGTGGTGGCGCCGTCCAAAATTGATTCGGCCACAGGGAAGACAAATAAATATACTCCTGCATTTCATGGTAAGGTCGGATACGACAAACAATTTACTGAGGATTTCAGATTCAGAATTACAGGTTCTGTTTATGAAGTAAAAAGCACAGCGAGTAATTCTCTTTTCTCAGGAGACAGAACCGGCTCGCATTACTTCTATGTTATGGAAAACACACTCGCAACTTCGAGCGGAAATTTCAGGTCAGGAAGATATACGCCGCAGTTCAGTCAGGAAGTACTTACTTTTATGATAAATCCGTTTGTAAAATATAAAGGAATTGAATTTTTCGGAACCTATGAAGTGGCGCAGGGAAGGACAATCACTGAACCTGACATGCGGACAGCAACACAATATGCCGTTGATTTGATTTTCCGTTTCCCACAGGAGAAAGAAAATTTCTGGATTGGCGCCCGATACAACTCCGTGACAGCCACACTCCCGTTGATTACCACCGACATTACCATTAACAGGGCTGTGGGTTCCATCGGATGGTTCATCACAAAAAATGTAATGATGAAAGCAGAATATGTTCAGCAGGAATACAAAAAGTTTGCGGCTACCGATATTCGTTCGGGTGGAAAATTTGACGGCTTCATGATGGAGGCATCGATCGGATTTTAAGAATGACGAAATTTAAAAAAACAGCTCTCATTGGCGGCGGCATAATTGCAATCTTTTTTGTTGTCGTTATTTTATTGATCTCCCCCATCACGAAATACGTCATTGAGAAATACGATCAGAAATATACCGGGCGTAGGATCACCATGGGCTGGGCATATGTAAATCCTTTTACAGGATACATTCATTTCAGCGATTTTAAAATTCACGAGTCAAAAAGCGACAGTATTTTCTTTTCTGCCGATGGCATCAGTGTGAATATTTCCATGGCAAAACTATTTACCAAAACATATGAAGTAAGTGATTTTACTCTCGATCATCCCCGCGGTACAATTATTCAAAACAAAAATGATTTTAATTATAATGATCTTATCGCGCGGTTTTCTTCTAAAGATAACCGGGATACGGTATCAGCACCGGTTCATTTCAACATTCTCAACATAAAAATTATTGACGGAGAATTCCGGTACATCGAAGAATCCATTCCCATTAACTACGCTATAAATAAATTAAACTTTGAGAGCAGCGGTAAAAGCTGGGATACAGATACCATTGCAGGGCAATTCACTTTTAAACCCGAAACCGGAAGCGGTGATGTAAAAGGTGATTTCACTTTTAATATGAAGAGCATGGAGTACCGCACATCAACAATCATTCAGAAGTTTGATTTGAACATCATCGGGCAATACATGAAGGACCTTTCCAACTATGGAAATTTTTCAGCCAATCTGGATGCTGACATGACGGCATCAGGAAATTTTAATGACGAAGAAAATATTAATATAGAAGGCAAAATCGCAATCAATGATTTTCACTTTGGAAAAAGTAAAGATGATGACTATGCTGCTTTTAAAAAGTTTTCTGTAGGTATTATCGAGCTCAGTCCGAAAAATCATAAGTATAATTTTGATACCCTGATGTTAAGTCAGCCGTATTTTAAATATGAAAGGTATGATTCACTCGACAATTTACAATCGATGTTTGGAAAAGGCGGCTCCAATATTTCCGCAAACAAGGCTGATGAAACAAAATTCAATTTGATTCTGGAAATCGCAGATTACGTCAAAGTTTTGTCGAAGAATTTTTTCAGCAGCGATTACAAAATTAACAACCTGACAATTATAAACGGTGATGTCCGGTTTCATGATTATTCCATCAGCGAAAAATTTGAATTGGGGATGAACCCGCTCTCTGTTCATGCTGATTCCATTGATAAAAATCACGATCGGATTGCGTTGTTTTTTAATTCCGGAATGAAACCCTATGGCAATGTCGACATAGCACTCAGTATTAATCCAAAGGACAGCAGCGATTTTGACCTGAAGTACGACGTCGCAAAAATACCGGTCCCCATGTTCAATCCCTACATCATTTCCTATACCTCTTATCCGATGGACCGGGGAACGATAGAGTTAAATGGCACCTGGGATGTAAGAAACGGAATTATTAAAAGCGAGAACCACTTACTTGTCATTGATCCGCGCGTAACGAAGCGCCTAAAAAATAAAAACACAAGTTGGATTCCAATGCGGCTTGCCCTAGCTTTTATCCGTGAGCGCGGTAATGTTATAGATTATGAAATCCCAATTACAGGAAATCTGAAAGATCCGAAATTTCATTTACGCGATATTGTATTTGATGTGCTCACAAATATTTTTGTGAAACCTGCCACTACGACTTACAGAATGCAGGTAAAAGACGTAGAAACAGAAATTGAAAAATCGCTTTCGTTGAAATGGGAGATGCGGCACAATTCACTGCGATCCTCGCAAGAAAAATTTATCGAAAAAATTGCTGACTTCCTTAAAAAAACACCCGATGCATCCATTACTGTTTATCCGGAAGAATATGCGGTAAAAGAAAAAGAATACATCCTCTTCTTTGAAGCGAAGAAAAAATATTATATGTCCGGCAAAGATCAGGGGCAACTATTCACAGAGGAGGATTCTGAAAAGGTTGATAAAATGTCGGTGAAAGATCCTTTGTTTATTAAATATCTAAACAAACATGCAAAAGATACCATGCTGTTTACGATTCAGGGCAAATGCAATGCGCTTGTAAACTCCTCAATCATCAACGCAAAATTCGAAAACCTGAAAAAGGAAAGGGAGCATGCCTTTCTTACTTACTTTAAAAACAGCGAAGTGGATAACCGGGTAAAAATGCAATCTGCAGAAAACGTTATTCCAAAAAATGGCTTCTCTTTTTTCAGAATAGAATATAAAGGTGAATTTCCGGAGTCACTACTAAAAGCATACAGGCAGATGACTCAATTAAATAATGAAACTCCGCGTAAAAAATTCAAACAGGAACGTAGAAAAAACGGAAGCGACTTGTAGCGCTTTGCATTCGCAACATGCGGCCAAAAAGTGTGAATGACACAACTATTATCCCGAATTGTGTAACACCTTTGTATATAAGTTGCTGCACCTTTGCCGGTCAAACAATTATAATAAAACTTAAAATGAAATTAATTTATACACTTTGTGTCTATGTACTTTTCACTTTCATAGTCACTCCGGAAGCAAACGCTTCTACCGTAAATGTAAATGTAGAAGACAATGAATTTAATCCTGACAATTTTACCATCAACGCCGGGGATACCATTATCTGGAGGTGGGATAACAGTGCCGGAGCACATACTACAACATCTACTATTATTCCGGCAACAGCAACAGCATGGGATCAGCCCATCAATCAAAGTTCGCAGACGTTTATATATATACCTGCTTCTAGTGGAAACTATCAATACCGGTGTAATTTTCATTTTTCCTCCGGAATGACCGGACAGTTTAATGTGATTGGTAACATTGGAATCAATGATATTGCTTCTGCAATGGTACTTAACCTAACTAATCCTGTTACAAATAAGTTGCAGATGGAGTATACTTTAATGAAAACAACTTCCTTAAATCTTAGGTTGTATGATATTATTGGAAATGTGGTGAACACATTCATCTCGGGGACCCAACCGGCCGGAAATTATAATCAATCATTTGAAGTATCAACGCTCAGCAAAGGAATCTACTTGTTGAATTTAGAAACTTCTGATGGTACCGTTTCAAGAAAAGTTATTATCCAATAATCACACGGACACCGGTGCATCAGGCATAGATCATACCTGAATGTGTGAATGATGCAACTCCTTATTGAAATTGTGTAACGTTATCAAAAATCAGATCACCCATCTTTGTAGTGTTAAAATTATTTCATAAATTAATATTATATAAAATGAATACCACAGAATTAAAAGGATCCTGGACTGAGCAGAAAGGAAAGCTAAAGCAAAAATTCGACATGCTGACTGACAATGATTCGCTTTTTGCCGATGGTAAAAAGGATGAGATGCTTGGAAGAATTAAAATCAAGCTGGGCAAGACTAAAGAAGAATGGTCAAAAATTATCTCTGAGCTATAATTATCTGAATAAAATAAATACGTAAACCAACAATAATAAGAAAAACAAAATGAAAAAAATATTTTTAACCATAGCTGTAGTGTCGCTTATGGCAGGAACAACTTTTACGGGATGTAAATCGCCTGAAGCAAAAGAGTCAGAGGCAAGGGAAAATTTACAGGATGCAAAGGAGGATTTGAAAGAAGTTCGGGATGAAGCAGACGAACAGGCCCAAAAGGTGGCAAGCGCTGAAGAATGGAAAGCATTCAGAACCGAGTGTGAAGAAAAGATAAGCAAAAACGAAATCCGGATTGCAGAACTAAAAGCAAAACTAAATAAGCCCGGAAAAATTATTGATCCGATTTATGAAAAAAGAATTGATATGCTTGAAGTCAGAAACAGGGAACTGAAAGAAAAGATGGATGCGTATGAGAAAAGTCAAAGTAACTGGGAATCATTCAAGACAGAATTTAACCATGATATGGATGAACTCGGACAATCATTAAAAGACTTTACTGTCGATAATAAAAAATAAACACCTCACACTTACAGTGAAAAGCATTCCGGAATCCGGGATGCTTTTTTTTTGTTCATGTGTGAATCATGTAACACATTTTTATAATTGTGTAACGCTACGCGCATTGAATACAGTCACCTTTGCTCCTCACCAAATAAAAATATTTAAACTACAATAAAATGAAGAAATTACTTTTACTATGCACCTGTCTTGCATTTGCATTTGCATTTGTTGCCAATGCACAAACACAGGACAAAAAATGGAACCTCGGTTTGCACGGAGGCGCCCAGCAATATAATGGCGATCTTGGAAACGGTTTCTACGCTTCCGATCAGGTGCTATATGGCTTCGGGGGAATTTCGCTTTCGCGTTATATCATCAGCCACCTGGATTTGAATCTCTATTTTACAAAAGGAGAAATCGGTCATAAGAATGATACTGCCGGTTTCCGCTCCGGACTTTCAACGGTCACATTCAATGTCCGCTTCAACATTACAGGTGCAAAATATATTTTCCGTCCATACTTACAGGTCGGTGCAGGTGCATTACTGTTTGCCAATAATCCCACAGTAACAGACAAAAGTAAAATTGATTATGCCGCACCTTCATTTGGTGCCGGCTTAAACATTCGTCTCGGGCCTAGTATTATGTTGAATTTACAGGAGATGGTTTATTATTCAACAGGGGATAACAAAGACGGATATTCTGCAAACAGCAACGATGCATACTTGCAGCATACAGTAGGCCTCACCTTTAACTTCGGAAATAAAAAAGACGAAGACAAAGATGGCGTGGCTGATCGCCTCGACAAATGTGCAGGCACGCCTCCGGGAGTGGCTGTGGATAAAGACGGTTGTCCGCTTGATCGGGATAAAGATGGTATTGCTGACTATAAAGACAAATGTCCTGATGTGGCCGGTATTGAAGCAATGAATGGTTGCCCCGATAAAGATGGCGATGGCATCACTGACAGCGAAGACCGTTGTCCGGACGCAAAAGGATCTGCTGAATTGAAAGGTTGTCCTGATGCTGACGGAGATAAAGTAGCAGACATTGATGACAAATGTCCCGGAACAAAAGCTGGATATATAGTAGACGCAACCGGTTGTCCATTGGACAATGATAAAGACGGAATTGTAAACGAAGAAGACGCATGTCCGGATAAAGCCGGCACTGCTTCATTGAAGGGTTGTCCTGACACGGATGGTGACGGCGTTGCTGACAATGAAGACCGCTGCCCTGATGTGAAAGGCAGTATTGCAAACAAAGGCTGCCCGGAAATGAAAGTGGAAGACGTGAAAAAAATCACACAGATTGCAAGCAAAATTTTCTTCGAGACAAATAGTGATAAGCTGAAAGTTGCTTCACTTGTACAACTTGATGAATTGTCGGAAATTCTGAAACGCTATGATGGCGCCAAC
The DNA here is from genome assembly GCA_038206355.1 of Bacteroidia bacterium. GTDB lineage: Bacteria > Bacteroidota > Bacteroidia > AKYH767-A > 2013-40CM-41-45 > JAPLDB01. Next base: position 50,496 of record JBBRAY010000004.1, on the reverse strand, counting down.
TTAATAATCGAAGGACATTGCGACAGCCAGGGAGAAGACGCCTACAACCTGACACTTTCACAGAAACGTACCGAGTCGGTAAAAACATACCTGATGAGTAAAGGGATTATGGAATCACGTTTAACCGCGACAGGATTTGGCGAAACCCAACCGATAGCAGACAACAATACTTCCATTGGCCGAGCCAAGAACCGAAGGGTTGAGTTGAAGACATCCTATTGAGGAAAAAATAAAATCTGACAACAAAATAAATTGATCAAAGGCTGTTGGAATCAACAGTCTTTTTTATTATCTTACCATTTCATACCAAAATAAATTATTCGTTTAATAAATAACATTTAAAATCAGATCAATATGATACCAGGACAAACAGAAAAGGTCGTAATCAACCCTCAACATTCTATTTCCGCAGAAATTACTGGATTGAAAGCAGGAGTGCTTACGTGCGCTTCTCTGATTATATATTTCATGATCATGAAATACTTCTTTTTCATGCATAGTCCCATTGCATGGGCATTCAATTTTTTTATACTTGGAGGAGGAATTGTTCTTGCCAGCGAATTTTACAGATCAAAAACAACATTGAACATAGATTATATTCCGGGATTAATATTAGGAACCATTACCACAGCTGTTGCTGTAATTCCTTTTGCATTTTTCCTTTACATCTATTTTTCACAGGTAAATACGGTGCTTCTCACTTTATTGAAGGACAATGTTCTTTTCATGGGAGAAGAAATTACGCCGGTGAGAGCTGCTTTTGCGACAGCCATAGAAGGGCTAAGCTCCGGTGTAATTATAACATTCATAATGATGCAGTATTACAGAGGCGGTTTCAGAAGAAAGAGAAGTGAAAAGCTGATGCATGGCTGATAGACAAATGTGAATTATGTAATTTATTTCTAAAATTCTGTAATACTGTTTTAAAAGAGGGCAAACATCATTGCTGTAGCGGAAGTTGCCTGTTCACCCTAATAAAAATCCTGTTCAAATGTCCCCAACTGCATGCGATGAATCAACCCAAGATTCCCTACCTGATAAGAAAAACGAGACAATGAATCAAAAGGAAGTCGTTAAGGAAACTCCTCCGGAAGCGATCCAAAATGATACCAAATCCGAGGATTTTCGTCATCCTAAATTTGTTATAGAACTCCACCTAAAAGAGGACAATACTGATACCCGTTAAATACAACGAGCTTCTTTAGATATTGAAAATGACCGGCAGTACTGCGGGTCATTTTTTTTAATCAAAAACTTCACATCTGTGAATAATGTAATTCATATTTGAAATTATGTAATACAAAGTCTAAGATGTCTGCTCATTATTGCATAGCCAACTTCAGCATAGTTTAAAACATACTAAAATGAAACAATCAAAAAGTATTTTGTTAATCGAAGACGACAAAGATGATCAGGAGTTTTTCATTGAAGCGTTACGGGAAATTCAAAACACCAGTTTGTATTACGTTGCCAGCAACGGTAAAGATGCGATTGACCATTTGGAAAACTCAACCACCCTTCCGGACCTTATTTTTACTGATATCAATATGCCGGTTATGGGAGGGATTGAATACCTGACTGAAGCCATGAAAAATCCTTTCACAAGGAATATCCCCATTTTTATTCTTTCTTCTTCAATCAGCTATTCAGAAATGGCACTCGGGCTTGGCGCAAAAATATTTATTAAAAAACCGGGCGATCCATGGAAATTAAAGGAACAGATTGAGCAAATAATCAGTTTGGACTGGGTGAATAAACTTGTAATACCCACGCACACTTTTCAACCTGTGCCGCCGGTGCATGTTAATTAAAAATACTATAATCAAATTTAATAAAAAGAAAACTTCAAATCAAAACAAATGAAATTAACAGCCCATCCACTTTTGGTCATAGTGCTTATTCCATTAACGATTGCCTGCAGCATACAACCAAAAAATGAATTTCAACCCGGGTTATGATGACTAATTTTAACTGAAAAACAAATACTACACAATGACAAGCGCACCAAAATATTTCGTTTTCGATAATAAACAATTTGCATTGGTAAATGAAGCTGATTATGACAAATGGCATTCAGAAGAATGGGAAAAACAAGAGATGAATTTATTCTCAAAAATAATAGAAGGTAAGGTTTATACTGCTCAGGCATTTTATAATGGTTGCGCAAAACACGGAAAAAAGTTTATGCCCTTTTCCATTTTTTACATGGAAGGCACTTCACATAAAGTGCGCTATTTCAAAGAGTGGCTTAAGTTTCAACTTGAATATAAAAAACTCATCCGTGATCTGGTAAAAAAAGAAAACAAGCAGCTCATATCTGACGGTGACAAGCCTTCCGTTTTTGTTTTGCCATGCATCGCATCATTAAAAAACCGATACAGATCAAAATCAATTTATCGCTGCACAAGCAGAATTAAAAGGTCCCGGTCCCTCAGTTCAGACAAAGCATCCACAATCTGCAATTGTGAATCTTACAGAGCCAATGTGTGAATGATGCAACTTATGTCAAAAGTTATGTAACGCCCATCCTATTCAAACTGACCACCTTTGCCCTATAATTTTCGATTCATAATTAACATGGAATAAAATAAAATAATTTTAAAATGCATGATAACAAGACAAACGATAAACGATTTTACCTTCACAATTCAAAATATTATACCATGAAAAAATTACTTTTTATAACAGCAATAAGCATTTCTGCCTTCACTGTTCATGCGCAAGACAATGATTCAATCAGGTTATTGAAAGAAAATGAAATCAGGTATTGCGTCAATTATGCAAACGAAATAAGGTCCGTGACGCACGATGGAAAAATCCTATCCGGGCCGGTTACGCTCATGTCGGGCGCTACTCTTGACGCCAACGGCATTGTTATCTGGAATGATAAGAGCCGCACAAAATTAAAGGATGGCTATTGCATAGATGAAAGCGGATCCGTTTTCCCACCGGCCGCTGCTACTGCAAAGCTGAAAGCGAAAGCTATTGCTGCTGATCAGAAAGGGAAATAACTCTATATACAATACTTCACCCAAAAAGAATTCACAACATTAAAATGAATGTAATAACAATCTCAACCAAAAAAGAGCATGAAGTCGGAACGTTTGCCGAATACAAAAAGAAACTAAGTATTCAGGAAAGGGCGAAAGCTGCCTATACTGCTGCCATCAGGCATGATGTTGTTATCGGTTTTGATGCTTTGGAATTGCAAATTATTAAAAAGATCCCCGTAGTACTATAGACTTCAGAAACATAAGCGGGTTCCCGGCGGATTGGTGCTCCCGGTAAAGCCGCAAGTATATTGGAATCCATATTCCACTCACTACGTCCATTATTAAAGCCTAGTATTTTATGAAAAATGAGAATGAAATAAATGTTGATATTCTTGCAATCACGATGAAGATTAAGGAGACATTTCCCGAACTATCTGAATATATCCGTGAAAAGCGGTTGAAAATTTCTGATGACAATACCCTGATTAATACTGAGCGCCTGAACGACCATTACAATTCCCTCGATGCGCTTTTGAAGAATTACCCAACCTATCTCGGTCCGGCCAGGTAAAATTTACACCCCATTTAAATTATTTTTATAATGACAACACCAAAAAAGAAATTAGGCATCTGGATGGATCACTCCACTGCACATGCAATGGATTTAAATGCAGATTCAATTCAGACCAAGACTTTTATTTCCAGGTCTACACACGAGGAAAAGGAGCGTAGCTTAGGTAAAGGAGAAAATCTGATGCACAACAAAGAACAGCAACTACAGCTGGAATATTACAACCTGATAAAAAACATGATCAGAGATTTTGATGAGGTTCTTTTATTCGGACCCACCAAAGCAAAAAACGAACTGGTAAACCTGGTTAAGGAAGATATCCTGTTTGAAAAAATAAATGTCAACGTGAGGGATACAGATAAAATGACGGAGAATCAGCAGCATGCTTTTGTAAGAAATTATTTTTCAGAAAATCATTCTGCCGGAAAAACAATTTCTCTTAAATGATGCCTGTATTCAGAGTTTATACGATGCGAAACGACACGTGCTTTAAACAATAAATAAATTTTGTTCAGTTAAAAAAATGAAACTTATATTTTTAAGTATTGCTACTGTTATCCTGGCTTCAGGAACAATTATTACTGTTTATCGCTCATCACATAAAAATATTTACAATAACCTCGTTAATGTCCGGCCATTTGAAAAGGATTTAAAATCAGTTGAGAAGGCAAATGAAGAAATTCATTTTAAGGATAAACAAACTTTTCAATATATGGCGGATGTTAAAATTAGAAGTAATGAAAACCGGATTGCAGAACTAAGAGAAAAAGTAATGGCAGAAAATGTGGGTCCGGATCTGGTGTGTTTGAAAAAAATACATGTGCTGGAGGAAAGAAATAATATAATCAAAATAAGAAAGCAGGCATACGAACAAAGTCAAAACGATCCGGAATTGTTTAGAGTCGAATTCAATGATGATATTGAAAATGTAGGCCAGGAGTTGAAGGATCTCAAAGGGGAGCGCAAATAACCTGTTACTGTTTTTCCGCCTATCTATGAATCATATAACTCTTTTCTGAAATTATGTAACAATTGTAAATAATGCCTTATTCATCTTTATCCGGGAATAAAGCATTTAGCGATTCAGGATCATTCCATGAATGGCACCGTAGCGATGCTTTGTGGAATTCCCCTGATTATAACCATTTGATAGTTACGAACAAAACGAATAGGCTTATAAAAAAGCAAATAACAACTTTATATGCCGGCTCAGCCCCAATGAATGATCATCAATTTTAAAGTCCCGGCTCCGATAATACCCGGGTCCCGATTTTCAATCTTTAGTATATATCCTTTTCCGGTGATGTGTGAATCATATAAAAAGATTCATCTATTCTGTAACACTTTTAGACACCGGAGCCCCCATCTTTGCAGCGTAATGAAATGAGTTCGTTTATATATTAAGATTCCTTCAATATGGATACAGCAAAATCAAAAGTAAAATGGAACGAACAGAAGAGCCGCATCAAAGGACAATTGACAAAGCTTACCAATAATAAGATGTTGTTTGAAGTGGGTAGAAAAAAAGAAATACTTCGAAAACTGGCGAAGGCCGTTGGTAAATCAAAAGAGGAGGTTGCAAGAATCCTCGACGGGCTGTGAAAGATCCAGCTACCGGACAAAATGACTTTGATGATAATTCATACTAATTTAAACCGTAATGTGTGAATTATGTAACTTTTTTCGTTAGTTATGTAACTTTAACGGGCGCGAAGTTTCGCACCTTTGTAAGAACTCCCTCAAAATGCACCATTGAAACTACACATCAAATACATGTTGAGCAACCGTTCGAAGACGGAGGCAAAAGAAGAGTTGAAGAAACTCGGACTGCATTTCATATTTCTTGACCTGGGAGAGGTAGAGGTTATGGAAAACCTTACTCCATCACAGCACGATTCACTGAAAGATGCCTTGACAAGCATCGGCCTTGAATTGATGGACGATAAAAAAGCCATGTTGATTGAAAAAATAAAAAATGTTGTGATCGAAATGGTTCACCATAGTGATGAAATGATGAAAGTGAATTTTTCTGAATTCGTGAGTGAAAAATTAAATTACGATTATACATATCTCGCCAATTTATTTTCATCAGTGCAGGGAACAACAATAGAGCAGTTCATCATCTCTCATAAAGTGGAGCGCATAAAAGAACTGATGGCATACGATGAGTTAAGCATTACGGAGATTGCCTTCAAGATGAATTACAGCAGTGTTGCGCATCTGAGCAACCAGTTTAAAAAAGTAACGGGTCTCTCGCCAATGCATTTCAAGCAACTGAAAAAGAAAAACAGAAATCCCATTGAAGATGTCGGTAATACAAATGCCATTAATTAAACAGAAATTCTATTGCAAAAGAAAAATGGCTAAGAAAAATAAATCACGTGAGTTAGACACTGCAAATAAGAAACTTGCTGTTCAACACAAAGAGAAAGAAAAACGGGCAAAGGAGTTAATCATCGCAAATAAAGAACTTGCCTTTCAAAATAAAGAAAAAGGAAAACGCGCCGCAGAGTTGATCATTGCCAATAAAGAACTTGCTTACCAGAATAAAGAGAAAGAAAAAAAGGCGTCAAAGCTAATCATCGCCAACAATGAACTTGCATATCAAAATAAAGAAAAAGGAAAAAGGGCACAGGAGTTAATCGTCGCGAATAAAGAACTTGCATATCAAAATAAAGAAAAAGAAAAGCGCGCCGCGGAGTTGGTTATTGCAAACAAAGAGCTTGCCTTCCAGAATAAAGAAAAAGAAAAAAAAGCAGCCAAACTGATCATTGCCAACAAAGAACTGGCCTTTCAAAATAAAGAGAAAGGAAAAAGGGCAGCAGAGTTGATCATTGCCAATAAGAAGCTTGCTGTTCAAAACGATGAAAAAGAAAAACGCCTCACAGAATTGCTCGTTGCGAACTATGCAAGAAGTTTAATAGAAGCCACCCTTGACCCTTTGGTTACGATAGATAAGAATGGAATGATTACAGATGTAAATCAGGCAATGGTGAAGGCTACCGCCAAGTCGCGTAAAAAACTTATTGGCACAGATTTTACAATTTATTTTGTTGAAAGAAAAAAAGCACGCAAAATCTATAAGGAAGTATTTAAAAAAGGTTTGATCATGAATTATCCGCTCACTATCGTAGATGGTGTGCTTACCGACGTATTGATAAATGGATCGGTTTATAAAAGTGATTCAGGTAAGGTGATGGGGGCAGTGATGGTAGCGCGGGATATTACCGAACTTAAGAGAATCGAAACAGAACTTACCGAGGCAAGAATATTTGCGGAGCTGGCAACTTCCATTGCCGAAGAGGCAAAATTCAAAGCAGAATCAGTTACGGTGATTGCAGAAAAAGCTACAGAAATTGCAGTGGATGCGGTGAAAGCAAAACAGCAGTTTCTCTCGAACATGAGCCATGAAATCCGTACGCCAATGAATGCCATAATCGGATTCACAAAAGTGGTTTTGAAAACTGAGCTGACTGCAAAACAAAAAGAATATTTAACGGCCATCAAATTAAGTGGCGATTCACTGATCGTACTCATCAATGATATTCTTGATCTTGCAAAAGTGGATGCCGGAAAAATGACCTTTGAGAAAACACCATTTAAAATGGCGCTCTCCATCTCCGCAATGCTTCATTTATTTGAACCAAAAATCCAGGAAAAGAATTTATTGCTTGTGAAAGAGTATGACAATAAAATTCCTGAAGTACTGGTGGGTGATCCTGTTCGATTGCACCAGATAATCTTAAACCTGGTGAGCAATGCTGTTAAGTTTACTTCAAACGGAAAAATTACAGTAAGTGTTCGTCTGGTTAGCGAAGATGCCCGGAATGTAGTAGTTGAATTTGCAGTGACTGATACCGGCATCGGGATACCACATGAAAAAATCGGAAAAATATTCGAAAATTTTCAGCAAGCATCAAGCGGGACTTCCCGTTTGTATGGCGGCACCGGGCTCGGACTTGCCATCGTAAAACAACTGGTGGAACCACAGGGTGGAAAAATTCTTGTGAAAAGCAAGCCGGATGAAGGCTCGGTTTTTAGTTTCATACTCACATTTCAAAAAACGAAGCTCAAGCCGGAAGCAGAAATGGAACTGATGGAACTTGATTCGAAAATCAAAAATATAAAAGTGCTGGTAGTTGAAGATATTGATCTCAATCAGCTATTGATGAAAACTTTGCTCGATGATTTCGGATTCCAGCGCGAGATAGCCGCTAATGGAAAAATTGCCATTGAAATGATGGAGGCTAAATCGTTTGATATTGTCCTGATGGACCTTCAAATGCCGGAAATGAATGGCTTTGAAGCCACCGAATACATCCGGAATAAAATGAAATCTAAAATTCCCATCATCGCATTAACTGCTGATGTAACCACGGTAGACCTTGCAAAATGCACAGCGGTAGGAATGAATGACTACATCGCCAAACCGGTTGACGAACGCCTGTTATACAATAAGATTGTGGGGTTGGTGCTGAAGCCTGCACTTGCAAATTCAATTAAGGAAAAGGACGCCATTGAGAATTCTATTTCAAAATTCACGGATCTTTCCTATCTAAATCAGCGAACCAAATCAGATCCTGTACTTATGTCAGAAATGATTTCAGCTTATCTCAAACAAACGCCACCGCTGATCGGGAGCATTAAAAACAGTTTACGGGATAAAGACTGGGAAATGCTGAAAGCAAGTACGCATAAAATAATTCCTTCCTTTTCAATCATGGGCATGAGCAAAGACTTTGAAAACTTAGCCCGAAGGGTTTATGAATACGCCAGTACGCAGACGCAGGAAAGTGAAATACAAGAAATGATATTGCAGCTTGAAAATGCCTGTACGCAGGCATGCAAGGAGCTGGAAGAAGAACTTAATAAGATGAAAGGAAGTAAATAGATTTGAGTATTGAGATATGAGATAAACCCTATGATAATGAATGAAGAAAAAATAAAACTTTTTTTAGTTGATGATGACGCAGTGTTTTTGAAATCACTCGAGATTGAATTTCTCCAACATGGTGATTTTATTATTGAAACCTATGCAACCGGCGAACTTTGTGTTGATAATTTATCACACACTCCTGATGTTATCATCCTGGATTATCATCTTGATGGCATTGATAAAAATGCGATGAACGGAATAGACACGCTGGACAAAATAAAAGCATTCAATCAGGATATTCCCGTTGTCATGCTGAGCTCTCAGGATAAAATTGATGTGGCAATAAATTGCATGCACCACCGCGCTTTTGATTACGTAGTGAAAAGTGAAACGGCCTTTGTGCGTCTGCAAAAAGTCATCACCACCATTTTTAGTTACAAAAAAATGGAGAAGACATTGAACTGGTACATGGAGCGGATGTAAGTTGTTTCTGATTATGCGAACTTTTATGCCTTCTTTTTATAAAAATTTTGAAGCGAAAAGGTTTGCTTCATAGTTACCTGTCTTCCCGCTTTCCGTTGCAAGCCGCACCATCACTCTGCTTTAATAGCAAAGTATATAACAAACTCTCCACTACGAAGCAAGTACCCGGAGGTGCGGGCTTTCCACTGCAATCGGGGCTGGCTTATCTTCCATCCGTTTTCATCGGAACCTGTCTTAAAACCCAAAACAAAAAAACAGTAACTATTCAGCGATCCTTTTTTAGAATCTCATTCCAATGTGGTTTTTCTCCTACTCAGCATTTTATTACATCGGGCGTATTGGCATATGCAAATGTCTGTTTATACGGGAACAAAACGTAACTATCAAAAAGGAAATTTCGACCGAGTGCTGTATTTTTAATTTATCATTAGCGGAACAGTTTTCCTGCTACCGGTTTTACTATTCACAATGTTCAGAAAATATAAACCGGCGCTCCGTTCATCAACCTGCATGGTAAATTCTGTTTCCGAAAAAAGATGCGAGTAAAGAATTTCTCCGATTTCATTGTATAATTCCACGACTACATCTCTAATCAATGTTTCATCAACTTTGAATCAATTGGTATGAACCCCAGAGCAATCCCAAAAGGCTATCGGGACTGGACTCTATTTCACGCAGCGTGCCGTCGCCAGAGTTGGCTTTGGCACATCGGCGACAAGCTGCGAGGAATTAACCTCCCTTCTCGTCCGTACGCTGTCGCTTAAGATTTGGCGTGGGCGCCCTAAGAGGTCGCGAAGGCGGATTAAAACATGTGAATCATGTAATTTATTTTCATAATTGTGTAAAGTGGCACATTTTTATGTAGCGTTATTTGCGCGGTAGAATTGTACCCGCCATAATTTAAAACAATAAACATATTCCTATGAAAAACTACTTTATCGTTGCATTTGCAGCACTAATGTTATCCTCCTGCAATCGCAAAGAGTTGTCGGATTCCAGACAAACCAATGATTCCCTCACAGCAGTAGTGACAGAACGCGAAGCTGCCCTTAACGAATTTATTTCTTCTTTTAATGAAGTGGAACGTAACCTCGATTCTGTAGCAGCGAAGCAACACATTATTGCATTGAACAAAGACAAGCCGGGAGAATTTAAACCCGATCAGAAAGCAAGAATCAACAAAGAGATAGCCGCGATCAACAGCCTGATGGACCAAAACCGTAAAACGCTGGCTGAGCTGAACCGTAAGCTGAAAAACTCTTCTAACAAAAATGCGTTGCTTGAAAAATCAATCGCCACAATCAATGACCAGTTAAACCAAAAAAACATGGAGCTTGAATACCTGAACGCTCAACTCCATTCGTTGAATGCACAAGTTGCGCAACTCGAAACGTCAGTGAGCACATTAATATCTGAAAATAAAGACCAGGCGCAAATCATTGATCAGGAAACTACGGCTTTGCATACAGCTTATTATGTGATCGCCACTACAAAGGAATTGCAGGATGCAAAAATAATTGACCGCAAAGGCGGACTACTCGGTATAGGGCGGACTTCAAAGCTTCGTTCAGATTTTGATAACAGCATGTTTACGCGTGTCGATTATACCCAATCAACCACTATTGCGGTGAGCAGTGAGATGAAAATTATTACCAGTCATCCATCCGGCTCATATTCTTTAGTAAAAGACGGAAAGAATAAAGATATGGTACAAAATATAAGGATTACCAATCCGGAAAAATTCTGGAGTGCATCAAAATATCTTGTGGTGATTAAGGATTAATTTTCAGTGTGTAATAAACCCCCGGGCACGTAATGTTGCCTTGGGGTTTTCCTTTTTACACCCCTGAAATTTACACAAACCTTTTTCTAAAAAATATGTTACCAATATCAACGATCCCGTCTTAAAGCCTTTAATCAAATGAATAAACTCACGAAGCTTTCAGACAAATTAATCAGACGCATAGAGAAGAAATTATGCAAACATTTCGGTCATCGCTGGCTGTATAAGGACTACTCCAATTACATACAGGCCAATGGAACGAAATACGATTTCAAAGCATCCCGCAATTGTACGCGCTGCAATGAGCACGCATATTTTTATACTTCATGGAAAGTGGAAAAGAAGTCGAAAACAGATTATGAGGGAGATTATTTTGGCAGAAGGGTAATTGAAATTAATAAAGTGACGTATTCATGAGAGGAGAGATTGACGGGCGGGGCGTGATATCAGGCAACTAAAAAAGTTGCCACGGATTCATAGATTAAATAAAAAAACCGACCTGCGAAAATAATGTAAATGCACTCTTTTTTAATAAGTGAATGAATCGAATAGAGTAATAACTTTTCCTGATGCATCTATTTTTCCCTTGCATTATTCTCATGAATGGCCATCTTTACAAATCCCTTAATCTGAAATTAAATGAGAATATCTGACGATAGTACTGCTGCACTCAACATTGATCGCATTGCGATTCATCTGCTTGATTATCCCGCCTGGATTTTTGACGAAAGCACTTTACAAATTGTTGATGGGAATAAGAAGGCATTGGAGTTTTGCGAATATAGCCACCATGAATTTATCGGCTTAAGCATCCGTGAGCTATGGCATGATGAGGATTTATCAGATATTCTTGATGAACTCGAAATCCATAGTAGCGAACGATCATTTTTTGGAAGTCTGAAACACAAAAAAAAATCAGGAGAGATAGTATCGGTACGTGTGCGCGCAACACGGATGCTTAATCCTAAATCTGCATGGGTGGTGCATCTGGTACCAAAACCCGGAGGGTATGAGTAATGTGAGATCAGCTATCCGGAATTAATTCTGAATCAGCTTACCGTCCGCTTAAGAAATGGAATGCTGATGAATTATTATTATGGTCTCTGATGATTTCATCGTTGCTAATCATAACCATCATAAAAAATCAGCGTTCCGGGTAATGCATTAGATTCGACTTTCTCTGTGGTTCTATCCGATGAATTTGCTTTGCGTTCTCTGAGGTTTCTGTATTAACAGCCTTTTTAACGCAAAGTTCGCTGAGGAACAGTACGCAAAGTGCGCAGATGAATTTTTTAATTGAAATTGATGCACTGGCGGGTTCGGGCTGTTTAAAGAATTGGGCAGGAATGCCCTATCTTTGCAGAAAATTATTCTGTGTACAATAAGTTCATTTTTAAAAAATATATTCCTCCTGAGCTTTCCATTTTCGACAAGCTCTTCGGTATATTTAAAGAGCTGATCGTTCACACCAGCGGCGATTTTGACGAAGCCATTACCTGGCTGCGGGAGCTGGATGTTGAGTACAAGATCACCACACCCGAGTACACCATTGAAGATTTTATAGAAGACCTCAAAAAGAAACGACTGATACGTGAAGCCGGTGATAAAGACGGCAAAGGTGGTGGTACTGCGATTACAGCAAAGATGGAACGCATCATCAGGCAAAGTGCGTTGGAACAGGTTTTCGGAAATCTTAAAAAAGGAACAAGTGGAAACCACCGCACCAAATCAGCCGGACGTGGCGATGAACACACCGGTGAATTTCGTCCTTACAACTTCGGTGACGGACTTGAACTTATTTCGATGACGGAAACGCTGCGCAATGCACAGATCAATAACGGCATCGGTTCATTCGAGCTCCACGAACGGGACCTGGTAGTGGAAGATACTTTCTTCAAAGCGCAAATGAGTACGGTGCTGATGATTGACGTCAGTCACAGCATGATTCTCTATGGTGAGGACCGCATTACGCCGGCAAAGAAAGTGGCAATGGCGTTGTCTGAATTAATCAGCACGCGTTACCCGAAAGACACACTTGATATTCTTGCTTTCGGAAATGACGCATGGCCTATTTCCATTCACGACCTTCCATTCCTGCAAGTGGGACCTTATCATACCAATACTGTTGCCGGACTTGAACTTGCCATGGACATCCTTCGCAGGAAAAAAAATACCAACAAACAAATTTTTATGATCACCGATGGCAAACCGAGTTGCCTGAGAGAAAATAATGGTGAATATTATTTCAACAGCAATGGCCTTGATCCGTATATCACTGAGAAGTGTTACGCATCAGCGCGTCTTGCGAGGAGGTTGCACATTCCCATCACCACCTTCATGATTGCGCGTGACCCGTACCTGCAGCGGTTCGTCGAAATTTTTACGGAAGCGAATCAGGGCAAAGCATTTTATTCGGGACTGAAAGGATTGGGTCAGCTCATCTTCGAAGACTACCAGCAGAACAGAAAGAAAAATATTAAAAGATAATAGAGTTCTTGCATCAATGCTTAGTGACTAAAAATCTGCCCTCACGCACCCTTCGTACCTAAAGGGGGCCGCGCACAGATTCTATTTCAATTAAAGTGCGGGAAAAAAACATTTAAAACATCTAATAAAGTTATAGTTCAATATGAAAAACGAAGCACCACAAATAAAAACATTCGGAGAACTAAAAAAGTCGGGATATACTTCTAAAAGTATTCGTGATGAATTGCGAAACAATTTGCTGAGTTCAATAAGCGAGGGGAAAAAAACATTCGATGGCATTCATGGTTTTGACGCCACCGTAATTCCTGAACTGGAGAGAGCAATACTTTCACGGCATCACATCAACCTGCTTGGTTTGCGCGGCCAGGCAAAAACAAGATTGGCTCGGCTCATGATCAATCTTTTGGATGAATGGATTCCTTTTATAGAAGGATCTGAAGTAAATGATGATCCGTTTCATCCGCTTTCGTATTTCGGCAGAGATACCTTGGCAAAGCAGAAAGATGAAACACCAATTGCATGGCTGCATCGCTCCGGTCGTTTTTTCGAAAAGCTTGCAACGCCCGATGTAACGATTGCTGATCTCATCGGTGATGTTGATCCCATCAAGGCAGCAAACTTAAAACTTTCGTATGCAGATGAACGCGTCATACACTTCGGCATGATTCCGCGTGCGAACCGCTGCATCTTTGTCATCAATGAACTTCCCGATTTGCAGGCGCGCATACAGGTTGCGTTGTTTAATATTCTACAGGAAGGAGATATTCAGATTCGTGGTTTTCAGTTGCGATTTAATTTTGACATACAGTTTGTGTTTACCGCCAACCCTGAAGACTATACAAACCGCGGAAGCATTGTTACTCCGCTGAAAGACCGTATCGGTTCGCAGATTCTCACGCACTATCCTGAAACCATTGCTGTGGCGCGAAAGATCACCGAGCAGGAAGCAAAGCTGGATGACCTGCAAAAGAAAAACATCAGCGTTCCCTCTCTTGCAATGGAGCTGATTGAACAAATCGGCTTCGAGGCGCGCAGGAGTGAATACATAGATACGAAGAGTGGTATCAGTGCCCGCATGAGTATTTCTTCATACGAAAACCTGGTGAGCAGTGCCGAGCTGCGCATGATCAGAAATAAACAGAAAAAAACTACTGTGCGGTTGAGTGATTTTGCGAACATCGTTCCTGCCCTCACAGGAAAGATGGAAATGGCGTACGAGGGGGAGCAGGAAGGCGCAAGGATGGTTGCATCAATTCTCGTTGGCGCTGCTGTTAAGACCATGTTTGAAATCTATTTTCAGAAAATTCCGAAACTTGAAAAGCAAACCGCGCGCGGTCCGTATCAAAATCTCATTGACTGGTTTGTCGAACAGGAAGATGATTTCTCGTTGAGCGACCAGCTTGACGATGCGGCCTACCGTAAAAAATTAGATTCCGTTACTCCTCTTACAGCACTCATTGAAAAGTACCAACCGGACGCAGCTGCATCAGAAGTTTATTTTTTGAAAGAACTTTGCTTATGGGGCCTTGTGGAAAGTAAAAAACTATCGCGCATCAGGTTATCTGAAGGAATGAGTTTTCGGGATGAGCATAGTAATTTTTTGAATAATTTATGAGGGGGGAAATAATTAGCGTCGGGTCTCGCAACCCGCTAGCTTCGCGCGAAGACAGCAGTAAATTTTCTTGTTGATTTAAAATGTTCAAAACGTTTTTATCAACTTGCCCTGGTAAACCCTATCTCCGCCTATAGAGATCGATTTCCAGAACTGTACAGTAATAAAGAAGTTTTAGCTGAGTTTGTGCTAAGGGTGAAAGACCTTATTTTTATGAAGATAGGTCTACAGTGATTATTACCATTTTATTAGAACTAGTATCTTTATTAGACATGTCTAAAGTTTATTCAAGTTATAGAGCGGTAGTTAAGGACAAAATAAATCTTCAAGTAGTTTATCCACGAACAGAGGATTTTGACTTCGAACAAATGTTATTTGACATAATTTATTATTGAACTCCACACAAAAGCAAGTCATCTGATGGAACCGGTTGCTTGGTGAAGTAAGTGCGCAAACATTTTCCTTCCGTGATTACCTTGACTTCACCGGTGACTCACCTGCACATCCATTCCCTTCTTGTCATCAAATTTATTAAGGCGGTATTTTAATGTCAGCATCACATACCTGCCAATCATGTTCGACTGCGTTCGTTCGAAGTAATTTAATTCGCTCTTTTGCTGAATGCCCGTGTTCTTATCCAGTATATCAAATGCAGCAATGGTTATAACGCCGCGGTTTGATTTTAAGAAGTACCGCGAAATTTCTGCGCTCAATAAAGGAACATTGATGCGCTCACTTCCTGTTTGTGCAGAATAGTTTGTCAGATCGCCGGTCAACATAAAATGCCATTTGTCAGAGGGGGAATAACTGATTTCAGTGAATCCGGAGAGGTTATAATAGTTACTATTTAATGCCTTGTAAATGGAATACATCGCTTGCGTGAGGTTAAAAGTACCACCCAGACTTACATCCCATTTGTCCTTTTTACGGTTGTCAATGCTGATCGTAAGCTCATGACTGAAGTTCGTATTTATATTCTGCACATTGTTCACGAGGTTGATTCCCTTGTTCCATTTTTCCCTGATATTGATGTTGGTGTTTATCTTCAGCTTTCTTACGGGAGTTGAGAAGTCAACATTCATGTCTGTTCTGTAATCTTCCGGGACGTTGGTCAATGAGACTGTTTGCTGAAGGTTGTCTCCGACTGCGCGCGAGAAGTTTATTTTATCTCTCGTGTACGTCCCGCCGATTCCGAAAAACACTGAGGTGAATGAAAACTGGTCAAACAAAATCCAGTTGAACCGTACATCATGATGGTATTCCGGTTTGAGATTTCTGTTCCCGTAAAAAAGCTGCAGCGGGTTATTGCCGTCAGTCGTTGGTAGCAACTGATTCGCTTCAGGAGTATTGATTCCTGTTTCATAAAATGCACGAAGCCTTCTCCCCTTGCTGTACTCATATTCCCACGATGCACCGGGTGTAAAATAAAAAACGTTGTTGCTGACGTCAGAATCGTTGCGAAGAGAATTGTCAAGCATGCCTGCCTCGCAGCCTGCGGTAATCTTCAACTGAACTTTATCACTACTCCTCTTCAGACTTAATGACGGTCGCAGGTATTGGTATTGATTTACAAGATGAGGACTTAAGGAGTCAACTGCGGCAGCATCCGATGGAATGATTCCCTGTTGTCTGTCGAGGGTTTCATTATTCACGCCTGCCTTTATTTCCGGTTGCAGAAAATATTTACCCCATATTTTTCGCGTTGCCAAAGCTGAAAGAGAGACTTTCGCCAGATCATTTTGGTTATTCTGGTATTGATGATCGCTGAGCAAATCGCCGGTCGAAATAAAGTAGGTAGCATTTTCCCATTCCTTTTTTCGTAGACTACGGTTGTAAGAACCATCAACTGAAATTTTTACAAACTTCCAGTTGGATTGAAATATTTTCAGATAAGAAGCAAGGGCATTGCCGGAGAAACCTGTCACTTTACTGTCGGTCTTGCTGTTCAGATTATTCAGCAATGAATCTTCTCTGAAACTCTCAGAAAAAAGACGATCAGAATTTTTTCCGTTCGTAAGTGAAGCACTTCCTTTCACCGAAATATTTTGCATGGAATCTATTTTATTTCTCCATCCGAAATTAAAACGGTGTGCGCGGCTCTTGTTGTCCCGGTCAGCATTTTCATCCTGGTTGAATGAATTTCCCGGCGTAAAATTCCGGGTGTTCCGTGTTTCAACTAAATTTTTATCGGCTCCATTTCCAAGATAGCTGATGTTGAAGCGATGGTCTTTTTTCTTTTCGTAGGTATAATTCAATCCACCGGCCCCGGAAGTGATCAGTCCCATAACCGGCTGTCCGAAGTTGATCGGTAAATTATCATCATCGTTTATCGAAATCCTGAAATCTCCACTCCCATCCATTAAACGTCCCATCCCTCCATTGAAGTCAAGGTAATCGCGAAATGAAAAACCAAACTTGTTGGTGTTGTTCAACATGCCCAGTACAGCAAACTGGTTTTCCTTTGTGAAACGATAGGCCTTGGCTGATGTCTCGTAATGATTGTCTGTTCCTCCTCCCGCAAGTACATCACCCAACCACGCACTTTTCCTGTCGTCTTTAAGCAAAAGATTTATTGTTTTATTTCTTGAACCATCATCAACGCCTGTCATCTCCGCTTCGTCGGTCTTCTTATCATACACCTGCACTTTTTTTATCGCATCGGCAGGAATATTCTTTGTGGCAACCTGCGGATCACTTCCGAAAAATTCTTTTCCATCCACCAATACATTTTTCACATCCTCTCCCTGTGCCCTGATGTTTCCGGCCCTGTCTACTTCCACACCCGGGAGTTTTTTCAGAAGATCTTCTGCGGCAGCATCAGGCTTGGTTTTATAAGCGGCAGCATCGTATTCAATGGTGTCTTTTTTTATGAGAATAGGAATCCGTTCACCGTTAACTTCCGCTTCCTTTAAGGCAACAGCAGACGGTTTCATAATCATTGCACCGAAGCCCGTGCCACTTTGCAATGGAACCTCCACACTTTTATAAATAGTTTTATAACCCAAAAATGCAGACTGCAACAAATACTTTCCAGCGGTTACACTTTTTATTTCAAAATGTCCATCTGAATTTGTGATTCCGAAAAACGCAAGCGTGGAATCGGCGGGATTCAGCAACGTAACTGTCGCATAGAGGAGCGGTGCTGCCTTCTCATCAAGTACATCTCCGCTTAACGTATACTGCTGAGCCCATGTGTTTGGCATACAAAAGAAAAGCAGGCCGATGAAAATTAAACGCCGCATTTAATTCCTGATTTTTATGATCATGTCTCCCTTGCCACCGTTCTCTTCCTGCATTTCCTTTTTCTTCTGTGCGACAATTTTGTTGAAATCATCCTTGCTCACTTTCTTTCCTTCCGTTGGCTTTACAAGAATACTTTTGTCAAAGTCTTTCAACTCCACATTGCTTGCAGTGATGAAACTTTTTCCGTTGTTAATATCGGCAGCCAAAACCAATCCCGGAAGATTTGAATACCCATTCGGTCCGGTGGATACTGCAATAGCCGGGGTAAACCACACGGTTACTTTTTTTGCCGTGTCCTGCAGTACAGCTTCCTGACAAGGATAACCCGATATCATCTTTTGATTTCCCGTAATCTTCCATGTCATCTTATCCATATCTGACTCAATCAAGAACTGCCGCGTCATGAAATCGCGTTTCTCAATTATTTTTTTATTTTTCAGATCACAATAAACTTTGTCATCGGGTGCATCCATTTTAATAACGACACGACCGCCCACATCAGACTCCTGATCAATATCCTGGCTCTTGTTTTGGGTCTTATCATTCCGGTAAAGAGAAACGTCGGGAGTGAAATACAATTCCTTCTGTGTAGTTCGCTCCTTGGGCAATGAAGCCATCATGGCGGAATCGGCGTTGTCAAGCATGATTTCGAGTTTTACTTTTTCCTCATAGGTAATTCTACCGGTTTGTTGTGCATTGGCAAATCCAACATTGGCAATGGTTGCAAGCGTGATCAATATTTTATTCATAGCGATTTTATTTTTGTCAAAAGTATCGCATGAGCCGACAGATTCAGGTTAATCGAAAGGCAATTAAGGTTAATTAAGGTTAATCGGTTGCTTCACCGTCTGCATAGCGCTACTTTTGCGGATACCGAAATGTTCAATCTGAAAAATATCACTGCGCTGAAAGTGCTCATGATTGTGAGCGAATTGCTACTTGCATCTTTTGTGGCGCAATGGTTATATTCTCAGTACGGTTCCGAGAAGGATATTCTGAGAAAAAGTTTGTACCAGCAATTTATAAAGTCGAAAGATCAGGCCATGGATTCAATGCTTGTACAAAATCTTATTGATCCGATCCTGAAAGATAAAAAAGGATTTAAAGTTCATCTGGAAATAAATGACGGGGATTCCGCGACAGGGAACGGGTTATTTAAAGAAGACAGGATTGAAAAAATAATGTTGTCGCATGATGGAAAAAACACAATAGCCGAACGGGATTCATTGCCGCCTCAATTTGATATGATGAAACTTCGTCATCGTTCTGATTCAACAAAGGACCTCCTTGTTCACGGAGTCAAACTTATTTTTAAGGAGATGACTTCCGGCGACGGCGACAGCATTGACAAAACCTTTTATTACAAAACAGACACAGTTCTCCTGAAAAAATTGTTCGATGAAAATCTTGCGCGAAACGGATTGAAGTTACAAATGCAATGGGTATCCGGAAATGACACTGTTTCGGGGAAAAACAATTCTGCAATATATTTTGAAAGCAGTTTAGATCCCGGCGCTCCCGGTGCGGCGTTCAGTCATTACAACCTCTACCTGTTTGAAAAACTGACGCCTCAATTTTTATTTGCTTTGGTTTTACTTTTGTTTACCACAGCTGCATTTTTTATTTCTTATAAAAGTGTAAAGAAGCAAATGGAACTCAGTGCCCTGAAAAATGATTTCATCAGCAACATCTCTCATGAATTAAAAACACCCGTGACTACGGTGAAAGTTGCCATTGAAGCATTGCAGGATTTTGATTTGAAGAATAATACCCAAAAAGCGGAAGAGTATATCAATATCGCTGCACTTGAGATGAACCGCCTTGACCTCCTCGTGAGTAACGTTCTTACTACGTCTATGCTTGAGGATGGCGTCCTTTTGTTGAATATTGAAATCATGGACCTTGTAAAAGTAGCGGACGAAACCATCAATTCATTCAGGTTGAGATTGAGTAGCCAAAAGGTAAACGTAAGATTTGAAAAACCTCAGGAAATATTTTTAGTGAATCTTGACAAGCTTCATGTGCAGGGTGTACTTTTGAATTTACTGGATAACAGTTTGAAATATGCCGGTCCTGATCCTGAAATCTTGGTGGCCATTCAAAACTCAGCAGATAAAATTACCCTTTCTGTTTCTGATAATGGTCCGGGCATTCCACAGGAATACATAAACAAAATATTTGAAAAATTTTTCCGTGTGCCCACAGGTAATCGCCACAATATAAAAGGATACGGATTGGGATTGAGTTACGCTTCTTTAATTATGGATAAACACCACGGATCAATAACGGTTAAAAACAATGTCGGCACCGGCAGCACCTTCACCCTTATTTTTCCAAAAGCATGAGGCATAAAATATTATATGTGGAAGATGAACCATTCCTCGGAAAAATTGTGATGGAAACACTGCAGCACCGGGGATTTGAAGTTTTACTGGTTCAGGATGGCAGGGATGTGATGAATAGTTTTAAGACATTCAGTCCTGATGTATGTGTGCTTGATGTAATGCTTCCCAATGTAGATGGATATACCTTGGGTAAAGAAATCAGAAATGTCTTTAACCGTTTGCCGATTATTTTTCTTACGGCAAAATCACAGACCGAAGATTTAGTCAAAGGTTTTGAATCCGGCGGAAGGGATTATTTAAAGAAGCCATTCAGCATGGAAGAGTTGATCGTACGGATTAATAATCAGTTGCAGATATTAGCTTCTACAGATTTTTCATCTCCTGAACAAGCTCCTGAGATAAAGCTTGGAAAGTTTCGATTTCTTCCCGGCAGCTATGAGTTGCATTCATCAACGGAAGTGATAAAACTCTCCAATCGCGAATCAGAAGTGCTGAGCTTGCTTGCATCGCATCAAAATCAAATCATTGACCGCAAAAAAATTTTACTGAGTGTATGGGGCGACGACTCCTTTTTCAACTCACGAACGCTCGACGTGTATATGCGCAAACTGCGCGAGTACTTTTCCAAAGAAGACGGAATTGAAATTATAACGCTGAAAGGAAAAGGGTATCATTTTGTTGTGCCGTTGAAGTAGGATAAATTTGTGCGTGAGGGGCACGACATCGTTGATTAGACAGGAAATCTTTCAGGAATTTAGAAAAACTCCTTAAAATATTATCCGAGTCAGGCGATTCCAGCAGTTGGGAATGAAAAATAGAGTGATACTTTCGCATCCCGCCTTCAGATTTATGCCCGGATGGCGGTCCCTATAGCTATCGGGATGGTAGACACGCTATCATTTTAATTGCCGGGGTTATCAATCGGGACAACCATCAACAAAATAATAATATTACTTTCGCACTCCCGTTCTTTCAGGAACGGTATTTAAATTTAAATATGCCCGGATGGCGGAATTGGTAGACGCGCTGGTCTCAAACACCAGTGCCTTAATTGGCATGCCGGTTCGACTCCGGCTCCGGGTACAAACGAAAAAAGCTACGTGATTGCGTGGCTTTTTTCATTTTTGACCTATGGCAAGCGTATATATAATGTACTCGGAGACGTCTGATAAATTTTATATTGGAAGTACAAAAAATATTAAGGAAAGGATAGAATATCATCTGTCAAAGGAATTCGCGAGTAGCTTTACAGCTAAATATTCCGATTGGAAATTGTTTTTTGAGATTAATGACCTCACAATTACTCAGGCAAGACAAATCGAAGCCCACATCAAGAAAAT
The DNA here is from genome assembly GCA_038206355.1 of Bacteroidia bacterium. Taxonomy (GTDB): domain Bacteria; phylum Bacteroidota; class Bacteroidia; order AKYH767-A; family 2013-40CM-41-45; genus JAPLDB01. The sequence goes on along the minus strand of JBBRAY010000004.1, from coordinate 28,763 downwards.
GAAGAGTAGAAAATACATACTGGATTTAAAGAAACATCCTGAGATATCACAAAAACTGCTTAAAAAATATTATTAGACGTGCTGTCCCGATGGCTATCGGGATCAAACACCAGTGTCTTAACTGACATGCCGGTTCTCCCGATAGCTATCGGGATCCGGCTCCGGGTACGATAAAGCAGAAAGGCGTAGCTATCACCACGCCTTTCGTTTTATTGTTATGATGCTATTCGCGGGAGGAGGATCTGCTTCATAACGATGATGTAAAATAAAATAATGTTGTCGCTTGTAGCTATTTTGCTTGTCACCAGAAATATGGTTTAAATACAATTACCATTTTCATCTTTCAAAAATTCAGATATCATGCTTATGTCACTTATGTAGCATTTAATTGTATTTCCTTTACATTTCACTCTCCTTAAATAAATACAACCATGGCAACACAAAATAAAACCTGGCATGAGCGCTACCGCGAACGGATGGAATTCGGTCAAAGGCTGGCTGATAGAGTGGCAAAAGGAATGGGATCGTGGAGATTTATCATTATTCAAACATTATTGGTAATGTTGTGGATGGGGCTGAACCTGATTGGTTTTATGCACCACTGGGACGTGTATCCTTTCATCCTCCTCAATCTTTTATTCTCTACACAGGCCGCCTATGCGGCACCGATAATCATGATGGCGCAAAACAGGCAAAGTGAAAGAGACAGGGAACAGGCCCAAGCGGACTACCAAACCAACCTCGAAGCAAAACTTGAAATAGAAGCGCTGCAGCTAAAACTCGATACCATCGAAATTGAAAAGCTGGATAAAATAATTTTGATGCTGGAAGAGTTCAAAAAGAATACGATGAAATAAATTTATTCTTTTGACTTTTTGAACAGGGTGAGGTTTTTAAAAGCAAATAATTTTGAATGGGGTTAATAATTCCCGTAAAGTGGGTATTTGAATTCATCACTATAATAATACCCAATCATTAATTTGCTGAGATTAAGTAGCTTGTAAATCTATTTTAATGAATTAAAAAAAATAAAGATTTGGTATTTATTTTTATCTGATGAATAAAATAAAATCCATTTTTAATGCAAAACATTCAACAACCTGTTCATAGTCAAAATATAAAATCTCTCAGAAAAACGAGAGGACTAACGCCACAAGAAAAAATAATAATAAAGGAATTGTCGCGGGCATTCGCGTACTATAGGAATATCCTTTCTGAAGAGGAAAAAATTATGTTTCTATAAACTCAGTGTTATAAATTCGTTCCAATATTAAATTAACTACCAACCCAGTATCCACCCAAACATCAGCGGAGCAACAATGCTCGCATCACTTTCAATAATAAACTTCGGCGTTTCAATACCCAGTTTTCCCCAGGTAATTTTTTCATTCGGAACAGCACCGCTGTAAGATCCGAAACTTGTTGTGCTGTCGCTGATCTGGCAGAAGTAACTCCAGAAAGGAACGTCATGCCACTCTAAATCCTGGTACATCATCGGCACTACGCAGATTGGAAAATCACCTGCAATGCCTCCTCCGATCTGAAAAAATCCTACGCCCTTGCCGGAAGAATTATTTCTGTACCAGTCGGAAAGCCATACCATATATTCAATCCCACTCATCATGGTCGTTGCTTTCAATTCTTTTTTGATCACATAGGAAGCAAAAATATTTCCCATCGTGCTGTCCTCCCAGCCCGGACAAACAATCGGTAGATTTTTTTCTGCTGCTGCAAGCATCCACGAGTTCTTCGGATCAATTTCATAATATTGTTTCAACTCTCCGCTCAATAAAATCTTGTACATGTATTCATGCGGTAAATATCTTTCGCCTTTGTCCTCCGCCGTTTTCCATGCACCATAAATATGTTTCTGCAATCTGCGGAATGCCTCCTCTTCCGGAATGCAAGTGTCCGTAACACGGTTGTAATGATTTTCCAACAGATCCCATTCCATTTGCGGCGTGAGGTCGCGGTAATTCGGCACGCGCTTGTAATGGTTGTGCGCAACAAGGTTCATCAAATCCTCTTCCAAATTGGCACCTGTGCATGAAATAATCTGCACTTTATCCTGACGTATCATTTCTGCCAGAGAAATACCGAGTTCTGCTGTACTCATTGCGCCTGCAAGCGTGATCATCATCTTGCCACCTTCATTCATGTGCGCTTCGTAACCTTTGGCAGCATCCATCAAAGCAGCTGCATTGAAATGGAGATAATGCTTCTCCATGAATTGTGAAATCGGACCTCTGTTCATACTGATAAGTTTTAAGGATGGCGAAAATACTTAATTTAGTGATGGGAAGATTAATTGAAAACTTATTGAATAAGCAAAACCCACTGTATTCCCGCAAATCCACGAATGATGTATATTTGTACCAATGAAAAATATAAAGATTGTTATCGAGAAACATACCGATGGTTACATCGCATACCCCGTGGGTTTAAAGGGTGTTATCGTTGGCGAAGGGGATAGTTATGAAGAGGCGCTTACAGATGTAAAATCTGCCATCCAATTTCATTTTGAATCTTTCGGCAAAGATGCATGGGCCGATGATGAAACTCCAATCATTGAATTTTTTGTGGCAGAACTTGCAATGGCATCATGAGTTTGAGATTTCCTGTTGATGCTCCCAAAAACCGAGTTTTAAAAACACTCATAGAATTGGGGTTTGAGATAGTAAGAGAAGGGAATCACATTTCCATGAGCCGCAAAAAAAAAGACGGAACATTTTACTCCGCTCACACTTCCCAATCACAATACAATTAAATCTTCCACACTCAGGCATATCTGTACACAATCAGGAATTCAGCGGGAAAATTTCTTAAAGTCTTATTATAACTCCTGATATTACAAAGTATACTCCACTAACAAATAATTTTTTTCCTTTCACTTTGTATCATACCATCGAAATAGCACCCATTATTAATGGGAAAATTTTACAAAACGCCCTTAAACATTCACCTGTCGAAGACTTGCTCACCGACAGCCGTAAAATAGCTCATGCGGAGACTTCCTTATTCTTCGCACTGAAGGGTGATCGCCATGATGGACACCGTTATATTGAAAGCTGCATTGAACAAGGCGTTGTAAATTTTGTCGTCAGCGATTATAAAGAGGAGTGGAAAATTCTTCCTGCAAATTTTATTGTGGTGGAAGATACCCTTGAAGCGCTGCAACAATTGGCCGCTCATCACCGGCAACAATTTTCAATTCCTGTAATCGGCATCACCGGCTCGAACGGAAAAACAATTGTGAAAGAATGGCTTTACCAGCTGATGCGCGATGACAAAAATATTGTGCGCAGTCCGAAGAGTTATAATTCACAAACGGGTGTTCCGCTCAGCGTGTGGCAACTCAGCGAAGAACATGAACTGGCAATCTTCGAGGCCGGACTATCGCGTCCCGGTGAAATGGACAGACTTGAAAAAATAATTCAACCCACGATAGGGATATTCACAAATATCGGTTCGGCTCACGACGAAAATTTTGACAACCAGAATCTCAAAGTAATTGAGAAGCTGAAACTGTTTCAGTCATGCGATACCCTGATTTTTTGTAAGGACTACAACACCATTCAACTGGAAATTTCCAAAGTGGATTTTCTTCCCCGTAAATTACAGTTGCTCACCTGGAGCCGGAAAACAAAGGCTGACTTGCAGATTGGCCGCGTGAATAAAACTTCTGACGAGACAGAAATACAGGGAATCTGGCAAAACCAGTTTCTGAAAATAAAAATACCATTTACCGATGATGCGTCAATAGAAAATGCAATTCACTGCTGGGCGCTCATGCTTAACCTCGACTATCCTTCAGAAGTGATTGAACAGCGCATGCCAATGCTCAGCCCGATTGCCATGCGCCTCGAACTGAAAGAGGGCATCAACGATTGCAGCATCATCAATGACAGCTATAGCAGCGACATCGGTTCACTTACCATCGCCATTGATTTTCTGAATCAACAAAAACAACACGACAAACGAACGGTAATTCTTTCTGACATTCTTCAGAGTGGAAGGAATGAAGAGCAGCTGTATGGCGAGGTGGCGCACTTGCTGAAAGCAAAAAATATTGAGCGCATGATTGGTATCGGTTCGGCCATATCGCGGCAGCAAAAACAATTTTCGATTCCGGGAAAATTTTATTCTGATACGGAGGATTTCCTTCGCACATTTTCTCCGCTCGATTTCAATGATGAAACGATATTATTAAAGGGCGCACGGATTTATGGTTTCGAAAAAATCAGTAAGGTGCTTCAGCAGAAAGCGCATGAAACTGTGATGGAAATAAATCTGAATGCGCTCGTTCATAACCTGAACTATTTCCGTTCACGATTAAAGCCGGGTGTAAAAGTGATGGCCATGGTGAAAGCAACATCTTATGGCAGCGGGAGCTTTGAAATCGCAAACATCCTCCAGTTTCACCACGTAGATTATCTCGCAGTGGCTTATACCGATGAAGGTGTTGAACTCCGCAAAGCCGGCATCACACTTCCCATCATGGTAATGAATCCGGAGATGCAAAGCTTTGAAGCCATGATCAGCCACAGGCTGGAGCCGGAGATTTATAATTTCAGATTGCTCAATCAGGCAGCGGAAGTATTACAAAAACACAAAGGCGGAGATGGATTTAGTTTTCCTGTTCACCTGAAGCTTGACACAGGCATGCACCGCCTTGGCTTCGAAGATCGCGAGCTGAATGAACTCATGATCCGGTTGAAAAATATCAGGACCATAAAAGTGCAAAGCATATTTACACACCTCGCCGCCACCGATGAAAGCGAACATGACGGGTTTACAAAACAACAACTGGAAAAATTTGAACGCATGAGTTCATTGATTCAGAAATCCTTTTCCTATCCGATACTCCGGCATGCGCTCAACTCTGCAGGCATCATCCGTTTTAATGAAGATCAGTTTGACATGGTTCGTCTCGGAATCGGCATGTATGGATTTGCATCAACATGGCATGAACAACGACAATTGCAACATGTTACCACTTTACGCACAACCATTTCACAAATTAAAAATGTTCCCGTTGGAGAAACAGTCGGATACAACCGCAGTGCAAAACTTACACGCGATACGCTTATTGCAACGGTTGCCATTGGTTATGCTGACGGCATCAACAGAAAATTAAGCAATGGGAAAGGAAGCATGATGATCAATGGAAAACTTGCTCCCATTATCGGGAATGTTTGCATGGACATGTGCATGCTCGACATCACTGATGTACCGGCAAAAGAAGGTGATGAAGTAATTGTGTTCGGTGCCGAGTATCCGGTTACAGAAATGTCAAAAATTTTAGGAACAATTCCTTATGAAGTGCTTACTGGAATTTCACAACGGGTGAAGCGGGTTTATTACCAGGAATAGTGTTTCAAATTAACCGTTGCATGACTTACTTGAAAGAAATATTTTAATTTTCCCACTCTCCATTCCTTATTTCCTGCCAGCGCTTTCGCTCTTCCGGAGTTTGCATTTTGTAAATAAAATCAAGTGCGGAAGAGAGCCATTCAAAAATTTCCGGCAATGTCCTTCCCCGATGCTCCTGAATTTGCTCATCAGTTACCGTATAAGTGTATTCAAATTTTTTACGATCCCGGCTTGCTTCCATTTTTAATCTTTGAAAGATAATAAACATCTTGTTTGTCCTGCGCCCTGTTTGAAAACTCCTTTAGTGCAATAAGGTGCGCAAGAGAAACAACGTTCAGAGAAATATTTCCTTCGGCTCTTGTGATCTTATTTTTCCACAATTCATCAAATGGAACAGGGAAGTCAATCAGAACATCGAGCGCAAGCATGTTCCTGTCAAAATTAAAATAAGAAAGCGCTATCAGATTTTTAGATGTGATGAGGTTTTTCTTCGCAAGCTCGTTTGATAATTCTGTGATTTTTACCGGAACGCCGACCTTGTAATTCAGCGCTTCGACACATTTTTCAAATTGTAAAAGATTGTCCTCGACAAGGTCCAGAATGATATCAATATCGGCAGTCATCCTGGGAACACCGTGCAGGTTTACAGCTAATCCTCCACAAATTACATAGCGCACCTGATGGGTATTCAGTTTCTCGAAAAGTAATCCGAAATTCATATCCTGTTATTGATATTACAAATGTACTAATAACTGAAAAAAACAAAGCGCCGTTATCTTCCTACCGGACAGCTTTCTCAATCCGCATTCCCGCGTCCATAATTTGTGGTAATGGATTTGTGCGCATGGCTTGCTGAAGTTCAAAATGCCATAGCCCCGCTTCAGGAAAGCGAAAATTACTTTTGAATAAAATTCTGTTGTCCCAGATATCGCCCGATCCGCTTCCAAGCCACTTACCCCGCGCATCAGCAAGCGTCAGTTCCAGTGTATCCAATGCCACTTGTCCTTTCGGCGTAATGGTGGTCATAAATAAAAACAGGTTGCTGAATTCATATCCACTTCCATTGCGGACGTTGATGTAAATATTGTGCGGCGTAACCGTATCTTTTATTTCTGTTTCCAGCCGAAGGATATTCGTCATGTCCCATTTGTAATCAGGTATTGAAATGTTTTTTTCAAACACCGCATTGTAATCACAGGAAGAAAGAAAAAGTAAAGAAAGAAAAATGAAATTGCGAACTCCGGTTTGAATCATAAATTTTTTATTCCGTGGCGAAGATAGCTTTTAACGAATTATCGAAAACCTTTTTGTAACAGTTCCCTTTGAAGATACAATCCTGACAAAATATAATCCCCCGGGCAAAAGATGAACATCGAAATAAACCGGCAATGGGGAGTTGGCAGTTGGCAAAGCAATGGATTCAAATGGGGTTCCCTGAACCAAAACCAATTCACCTAATGAGTTATAAATTGAGATGGATTCCATTACAAACTGCAAACTACGAATTGCCAATTTACTGCTGCAGGGATTCGGATAAATTATAATATCGTTGCTCGCGTCAACCGTATTGATCGCATCAGGAAAATTTTCCAGTGGCAACGTAATATAAGAAGCGTTACTGCTATTCACATAAATTGTATTCTGAGCCGTGAGCGTATCACCAGCGACATACATCGTTTGCCCGTTGTTAAGATTGCTATCGAAGCGCGGATAATTGGATGACGTAACATCTACACGAATCTTATGTCCCGCCAAAAAAGTGATGGCTGTATTGGCAAATAAATTAATGTCGAGCGGATAAATATTTCCGGCAACTATGGTTGATGTATCATTTGCCGTATAACCATTGCGAAACCGCATCCTCCTGATCCCGTCAAGTACAATCATACTTCTGCCATCAGGATAAACATCGGTGAGCCGGATTGAAAAATCAGTATCCGTTTTGTCGGAAGAAACTTTAAGGTGTGCCACCGGCCTTCCGCGCATCACCACATCCTGTGTCAGCGGCAGCGTGCTGAAAGAAAGTAAATCACTTCTGCTTTCAACTAAAGATTGCTGGTCGTATGGACCCTGGTTAAGTGTGTTCAAAAGGGTTGGTCCTCCCACGGTAGGAGAAGGATCATGAGGATCGTATGTGATCTGCATTGCATCAGTTGAAGAGGCCGGGACATTCAAATCCAGGTTTCCGTTTGCATGAAAGAACAGGTTAAAATTTGAAAGGCCTGAATTATTCCATGACACATCATTCTTCCATGTATTTTCTCCCATCTGGAAATATTCAACAACAGGGCGGTTGTTCCATCCATTGGGTTGATTAAGTAAATAATATTCGAAAAATTTTCTCGCCAGCGAATCACTTGCATTTACGGCTTCAGGATAAACCAGCTGCCCGACATTTAATGGTGCGCCTGACGTTGTATTGTGCGTCCATGGCCCCATCAGTAATTTTTGTTTAGAGCGAACGTCAATAGCACTTTGTGTTCTGATTCCTTCAAATGATTCGAGCAATTCCTCTGTAGCATGGTCATACCAGCCACCCATCATAAACATGGGTACGTTGATAGAGGATGGATAAAATGAAGATGCTTCTGCAACCGTCCAGTAAATATCGTGAACGGGATGTGCAAGTAGTAGCGTTGACAATCCATATCCCAATGCGTCAAGCATCTGTACATATTCGGTGCGGTAAACGCCGCCCGGAAAATACCTTTGATAATCTGTACGCATACCTGCAACAATCGGAACACAACAAGTTAGGTGTGGCGGATTTTCTTTGGCAGTTTGAAATTGAATTATTCCCAGTGCCGATGGACCCCACGTTCCTGTTGAATCATTGCTCCAGGGTTGCTGCGCTATCCATTCCACACAATCATAACCGTCCTGCCCGCGATTTATTGATGTTGTACACGCAGCCGCCGATCCGTAGAAGCATCGCCAATCAACAATTACAAAGTTGAAAGGGCTGGTGTTGATACCATTGCCTACGCCAAGAGGCAGCCCCAGTAAATGATAAAAATTTTTCTGATAAGGGGTTTGTATCAATATTGTTGGCCGCGGCAAAGAATCTCCGTTTGGTAAATAAATATCCGCTGCTAGAAATTTTCCGTCACGCATCGGAATACTTACGCTGATGGGATTGAGTTGGGCGAAGGAAAAATGCACGACGCATAAAGCAAAATGCATCGATAATATGAGTTTTTTCAAGGGTTCCTTATTTATACAAATGTAACGATAATTGAATCCCTGTATAAAGTCCTCTACGCGTTTATTTGCATATTAGGATTAACTTGATTTAATTTATGAGCCCAAAGTTTGATACACAACAAACATGAAACATTATTTACTGCCGGCAATAGTATGCCTGTTCGTCAGCGGAACACTTGCGCAAAGTTTTAAATACAGAAATTATAATTTTGAATGGGCAACGGGCCGTCCCGCACCTATTGATGTTGAAGAACAATTTAAGAATGAGGATGCGGTAATCCTTGATGAGAAACTCATATACAATGCTGCCGGAAACAGGGTGCCGCCATATTTGTCAATAAATACCCGGGCCAATTATTTTTATATTGATGAGTCATATAATACCGGGGGGCCGGTTATTCAAAGGCACGTCCGGATTAAATTCCTCACGGCAAAAGGCATCAAAAAATTTTCAACTTTCGTACTGCCTGAGAGCTTCGATCCATCGAGCGACCTGAGTACAATCAGACCCGAAAACCGCGATTCCATTTACAGACCAAAGGGAGAATTTGATTGTGTCCGCTATTTCGCAGCACGAATAATTAAACCGGATGGCACAATAAAAACAGCAATCCTTAATGAATCAACACAACTGGAAACGGACCGTCAAAATAAATCCACCGCCAAGCTTTACAACTGGATTTTCAGAATCATTAACCTTGAAGAAGACGACGAACTAGAACTTGATTATTCATATGAGAATGTTTTTAATGTTGATCCGTCTTCCCGAATATTTTTTAACGGTGACATTCCCAAGCAAAATTATTTTCTGACATTCAGATATCCGTTTGAAGATTACAATGTCGTCACTTATGCGAACGGTGCGCTTCCTTATGATTCAGTAATGGAAACGAAGTCCCGTCCGAAATACACCGAATATTATTTCACACAAAAAAATCTACCGGGAGGTATTCGCGAAACCGGTGGCAGGCCCTATACACAGTTTCCCTACATTTCATATTATAAGCACCTCCGGGATTTTGGTATTATGGATCCCAAAACAAAATTTATTGTAAAACCACTGCCCTATCCATGGTCCTATACATTACTGCCGCTGGTGAATTATCAATATGAAAGTCTGAGACTTCGCCTGGCCAGGAAAGACCAGACGACCGTTGCTTTAAATAATTTTTTAAGTGCCGAAAAAGATAAAACGGGCGATACTTCCTTTGCGGGAATTATGACATCCGTTCAACATACCCTTTCGACTGAATTTGATTTTAAAAAAGACAGGGATTATTATGAAGGTGATGATGCAGAACTTGAGCACCTGGGAAAATATGTGGCAAATAAAACCTTGCGGGAAATCAGCAGACACCGCGTCTATGAAGAAGTATTTACACGACTTGACAGGGATTATTTTTCAGCTTTATTCTGTGATAAAAGGATTTCTGAGATTGATATAAATGAATACAAAAACAGCACGTCATTCCGAACCGGTTTTGTTGTCCCTTACAACAATCGCTTTATTTTCCTTTACCCGAAATCCTACCGTTGTGGTTATGAAGCAAACGAGTTGCCGTTTTACTATGAAGATATAAATACGGTACTTATTCCGCAACATGAACCTTCCGAAAAGAAATATGACTTTGTTCCCATTGTGGATTTTACATTCGTGAAAACACCTTTCAGTAGTGTAAAAGACAACACCAGGATGACAAATGCGCTGGTAACCGTTTCTCTCGATTCTCTCTCCCTCTCATTCAGCGCAAGAATAAAACTGAGCGGACAATTTTCTACTTTACTACGGGGATATTATCTCTATGGTGATGTGGACTCTACGGTTAACCCTGTTTATTTTCAAACAATCGGTTTGCTGGCTGATGAAAATAAACACGCAGAGGTAAGTGTAACAAGTACGAGTAAGGTATACCCTTATGACGCAAGCGTATCTGTAAATATGTCAAACCATTCTGCCCTAACCAAAGGCGCCGATGGAAATTATTCGATTAATATGGATGGCTGGTTTAATAATATTATTGATTACGATTATACAGCAGTAAACCGTCACCTTAACTATTATCCCGATTTTCAGTTTCAGGATTCTCATAAATACATGTTGAAATTTGACCACAAGGTTCAGTTGCTAAATCCGGAGCTCTTCCAAAATAAAATCGTTAATGGTTTTGCCGAGTATGTTATTAAATATACACAAGCCGGTGAGGAGAGCATCCTGATTGAAACAAGTTATATTGTAAAGCCTGAATACGCACCCGCTGAACATGCCGCTGATGTGGTTGCTGTGTTTGATGCCATAAAAAAATTAAATGCTTCCTCGCTGAAAATTTCCGTGCAATAATTTAATTTCCATTAGCAGTAGCCGCTATTCGGGCTTCATCCTGTTCCATCATACACTTGAAATGACCTTTCGGGCACTTGTCGAATCCAATCTTTGAACAGGGGCGGCAGGAAAGTCCAAAGATTTCAGATTTCAGATTTGGGATTTGAGAATCTCCGTAATACGGATACATTCCAAACTCCGGAACTGTATTTCCCCAAACACTGACAATCTCTTTTTTAAACGCAGCAGCAATATGCATCAGTCCGGTATCATGCGAAATGACTTTTGTTGCAAACTTTATTATTGCGGCAGATTGGTTCAGCGAAAATTTTCCACAGGCATTAAAAACAGTTTGTGGTTGCGGGTTAGACGGTTCGGATTGAGTGGCGAGGTAAATGTTTTCTCCGGCCTCAGCATCTTCTTTGCCTCCGAGTAAAACAACCGGCCGGTTTATTTTTTTACAGATGGAGATAATTTTTTCAACCGGCAATTTTTTTGTGTTGTGCTTTGCCCCTATCACAAATGCAACATACCCATTCTGAAAAGATGCCGGTAATTGTTGAATCGCGGCTCCGTCTTCTTGCGCAATGAAATATTCAAGTCCCTTACCATCATTCACTACCCCAAGCGATTTCAGCGTTTCCATATAGCGGTCAACTATATGCGCGTCGGGCAAACGGTTCATTTTAAAATTAACCAGCAACCACTTCTCAATATTCAGTTTAGAAAATGAAAACGATCTTACGCCCAGACGCGATTTCAGACCCAGCGTCCGGAGGTTATTGTGCAGATCAATGATGTAATCGTATTTTTCATTCTTCAAGTCATGAAAGACGCCGGACCAGGGCCCATCGAAATAAATTTTTTTATCAATAAACGGATTGTGTTCTATGACAGCAGCAAAATTTTTTCTCGTTACATAATGTACCTCGGCATCTTTTACCTGTTGCTTAAGGCATCGGACTACCGGCGAGGTAAGTACAATATCACCTATTGAAGAAAACCGGACGATGAGAAACTTTGCCATGGAATCACGAAAGTATAGATTAGTTGGCATCCTGATGCTATCGAAGCGCATTTTGCAAACGATCTCCGGCTAACCTTCTTAATGCCGATTGCGCGCTTACCTTTTTATCTTTGCGCCAATGCAAATCACCGATACCCATACACACCTTTACGCTGAAGAGTTTTCACCCGACATCGCCTCACTGATTACAGAAGCCATTGCAAAGGGGGTGAATCGTTTTTTCCTTCCCAATATTGACAGCTCTTCCGTAAACGGATTAACAACGCTCGCTGAACAATATCCGGAATGCTGCTTCCCGATGATGGGCCTTCATCCCTGCTCGGTAAAAGAAAACTGGAAAGTAGAACTCACTCTCGTTGAAAAAATGCTTGCCGGGAATAAATATTATGCTGTTGGTGAAATTGGCGTGGATTTATTCCGGGATAAAACATTTGCAAAAGAACAGGAAGATGTTTTTAAAAGACAAGTTGAATTATCTAACCACTACAAACTCCCTGTATCTATTCATTCCCGTGAATCGTTTGAAGAAATTTACAGCATCCTTCTCACAGCAAAAAAGCAAATGCCTTGTGGTATTTTTCATTGCTTCACCGGAAATATTGATCAGGCCAAAAGAGCCATTGACCTTGGGTTTTATCTTGGTATCGGAGGTGTTGTGACTTTTAAAAATTCGGGATTAGACAAAGTCATTTCGCAAATCCCGCTTGAGCATATCGTTCTTGAAACAGATGCGCCATATCTTGCACCGGTTCCCTTCCGCGGGAAAAGAAATCTACCCGAATATATTGTGAAGGTTGCAGAAAAAATCGCTGAGATTAAAAATGTTCCGGTGGAAGAAGTTGCAAAGATTACAACGCAGAATTCTAAAATCATTTTCGGGGTATAGGTTGAAGTAAAAAGTATTAAGTAAGGAGTATTAAGAAATACCGGCTGTGGCCTGTTCTCTTTGTGCTTAAACGCTTTACTTTGTACCGTATCCTTAAGTCTGCAAAACCCATAATAACAAATTGGTGAATCAGAAACCCAAACGTATTCTTATCATCTACACCGGTGGAACCATCGGTATGATGCATCACCACAAGTCCAAAGCATTGGTGCCGTTGAATTTTTCAGAGATCACAAGTCACATACCAGAACTCAAACACCTCAAATGTAAAATCAGGTTTCATTCGTGGAAGAAGCCGATTGATTCTTCCAATGTTGACCTCGAATTCTGGAAAGAACTTGCAACAGTAATTGAAAAAAATTATTCAACGCATGACGGCTTTGTAATTTTGCACGGAACGGATACCATGGCCTATACAGCGTCAGCGCTTAGTTTTATGCTGGAGAACCTGCAAAAGCCCGTCATCCTTACCGGTTCTCAGGTCCCGCTTGGCGCCATAAGAAATGATGCACGCAGGAATATCATCACAGCCCTGGAAATTGCTTCAAGCAATGTTGTTGTTCCTGAAGTGGGGATTTATTTCAGTAACCAGTTGTACCGTGGAAACCGTTCCGAAAAATATTCCTCGAGCAAGTTTGATGCTTTTCATTCGCTTAATTATCCTGTGCTCGTTGAGGCGGGCGTAAAGATTGAATACAATAAAGAAGCAATTGCAAAAAAAATAAGTGGGAAAAATTTACTTGTACATAAATCACTCGACGCCAATATCGCGTTGATAAAATTATTTCCGGGAATCCCCTATTCCATTTTTTGGCAGGTCATTAGGATGGACGGGCTCAAAGCCATTGTACTCGAAACTTTTGGCAGTGGCAATGCGCCAACGGATGAAATTTTCATCGGTTATTTAAAATATGCCATCGACAAGGGGATTATAATTGTTGATATTTCTCAATGCAGCGGAGGAAGCGTGGAGTTGGGTAAATACGAAACAAGCACACATCTAAAAAAGATAGGCGTAGTTAGTGGCGGAGACATGACTACAGAAGCGGCGCTTACAAAGCTGATGTTTTTGTTCGGGCAAAATTTTTCAGAAAAAAAGGTGCGGCAGATGATGGATAAAAACATCCGTGGCGAAAGAACAACCGATAAATAATCTCTGGCTGTGGATTTATTTCACCATGTAATTCCACCCATTCTCATCCTTCTGAATTCCGAGACGTATCTCCAGAAGCTGACGTTTCAGTTTTGCCATTTGTGAATCGTCACCGGTAAAGGGTGTATATTTTTTTCCGTTGATGTCAATCTGTTCAATGGGTGCGACTACCGCTGCAGTTCCAACGCCACACGCTTCCACATTTTTTCCGGAAGCAAAAGCTGACTCTATTTCTTTCACGGAAATTTTTCGCTCCTCCACTTTCATTCCATTTTTTTTCGCCAATGTTAAAATCGAATCCCTGGTAATGCCGTCCAGAATTGTCCCGGATAAAGCAGGAGTGATTAATGTTCCGTCAACTACAAAAACCACATTCATTGTTCCTGATTCCTCCATGTATTCATGCTTGTGCGCATCTGTCCATATCACCTGGTCGAATCCCTGCAGACGCGCAAGGTGTGTGGGATAATATGCAGCTCCGTAATTTCCTCCGCATTTAGCAAAGCCCGTTCCGCCTTCCGCAGCACGCGTGAATTCTGTTTCTACTTTTACTTTGATGGGATTTGTAAAATACTTTTTCGCAGGAGAACACATTACTATAAACAAATACTCATCGGAAACCTTCACGCCGATTCTTTCTTCTGAAGCAATAACAAGCGGCCTGATGTACAATGATGAATCTTCGTCGTCATCAATATATTTTTTATCTGCATTTACCATTTGTGAAACGCCACTCATAAAAAGCTCTTCCGTTAATGGCGGCATGCACATCCGCTCCAAAGAAAGGTTCATCCTGTCAAAATTTTTCAGCGGACGAAAAATGTTGATCCCGCCATCCTTCATTTTAAAGGCCTTCATCCCTTCGAAAACCGTTTGTCCATAATGAAAGCAAAGCGCAAAGGGGCTCAATAATATTTTCTGAAAACGTTTCAGTTCTCCATTGTTCCATTTTCCGTTTTTATATTCGGCAATGAACATGTGGTCTGTCGGCAGTTTGCCAAAAGTGGTAGTTGCCGCAACGTTCGTGCTCATTTGATTTGGTGGTGTTGACATTGTGTTTTAGTTTTTTGCAGGAGAAATGAATGTGCGCAAAAATAAAATTTTCATCCTACTAAAACAGCGAATTGATAATTCGATTGCGTCAATCCGTATATTGCTCTCCTATTTGTCAGGTTTCAAACGAAATTCGACCTTTACAGCAAATAAATAATAATCAATGGAGCTTTTATTTTTCGGTCCCCTCGCTGATATAGCCGGAAAAACGGATTTTGATCTCTCAGAAATTACTGATACCGTACAATTAAAAGAAAAAATATTTGCAAAATTCCCTGAACTGGCAAATCATTCCTTCCTTATAGCAGTGAATAAAAAAGTGATGGCGGGAAATGTTCCGTTGAAAAATGAAGATACAGTTGCTTTGATGCCGCCGTTTTCAGGGGGGTAAAGAATGAGCCATGAATTAACACTGAGCAATTAGAGAATATTGGTTTCAAAGAATATCAGCCACGAATTTCACTAATTATCACCAATGAATAGTTGAATTGAGATCGACTGAATGACTAAAAACATTAAGAGAAAATTGGTGATCCCGATTGCTACCGGAATAGTGGCTGATAAGATTTATTAATTATGCTCAAAGACAGCTTCGGTCGCATACATGATTACCTGCGGATTTCACTTCTCGACAAGTGCAACTTCCGATGCTTTTATTGCCTGCCGCATTCTCCGCACAATAAAAACGGATTTCAACCGAAGCACGATCATTCTCTCATGACTGCCGATGAGATCGAAAAACTTTCGGAAATTTTTATTACTCACGGCGTAAATAAAATTCGGCTTACAGGTGGTGAACCATTATTGCGCAAAGACTCAAAAGAAATTATGCTGCGACTTTCGAAATTTCCTGTTGAACTTACACTAACCACCAACGGCTCTACTGTTGATCAGTTCATTGGTGTTTTTCAGGAGGCCGGAATAAGATCGGTAAATGTCAGTCTTGATTCCCTTCAGTCAGAAACATTTCAACGGCTTACCGGAAGGAATGATTTTGAAAAAGTATTCGCCAACATTCAACTGCTACTGGACAAAAATTTTCACGTAAAAATTAATGTGGTAGTAATGAATGGCTATAATGAATCCGAGGTTAACAATTTTATTGCCTGGACAAAAAATTCTCCTGTCCATATTCGCTTTATTGAGTTTATGCCTTTCCCCGGAAACCATTGGAAGCCGGAAAAGCTGACTACCTACAAAGAAATTCTCGAAGCAATTACAAATAAATTTCCCGGTATCGAAAAGCTGAATGACGGCGAACACGATACTGCAAAAAAATTTCGTGTGCTGAATCACAAAGGGACTTTTGCTGTGATCAGCACCATGAGCGAACCGTTTTGCAGCGGATGTAACAGGATGCGCCTGACTGCAGATGGAAAAATGCGCAACTGCCTTTTTGCTAAAACAGAAACCGATCTGCTCACGCCGCTTCGTGAAGGAAAAGATATTATGCCCCTGGTAAAGGAGTCTCTCTTTGGAAAACACTACATGCTGGGAGGGCACGATGAGAAACACTCCGCCATAGCGGATCCGTCCATTGGCGGATGGGCAACCTTACATTCGGAGTCAAAAGAAAGAAGTATGCTGGCGATTGGAGGATGAGGAAAAGTGAAAAGGTAAAAGTGAGAAGTCAATAGGGCGCTTAGAAAATTTTGTGTCGGTTTAAAATTCTGCAAACCATAAATGATCCCGGTAAAAGAGGCGCAAGAGAAAGTACTTGAAACCATTTCGGTTTCTAAAACTGAGGTGAGTAATATTTCGAAAGCAGGAGGGTTTGTGCTTTCGAAAAATATTATTTCTCCGCTTGACCTTCCGCCATTTGACCAATCGGCAATGGATGGATATGCAATTATTTCGGGCGATGTTTTTAACGGGAATAAAATTTCTGTCGTTGGAGAATCATCGGCAGGCAAAAGTTATTTCAAAAAAATTTCCTCCGGACAAGCAATACGCATTTTCACGGGAGCGGAAATTCCGGAAGGCGCTGATGCAGTTGTGATGCAGGAAAAAGCAATCGTTCAAAATAATTTGCTTATTATTAATGACGAAAATCTAAAAACAGGACTTAATATCCGCAGAAAGGGGTCACAAATTAAAAAGGGCCAACCCGCGCTTCAGAAAGGAACATCCCTCACGCCGGCAGGCATCGGATTTATTGCATCAATGGGATTGAAGACCGTTTCTGTTTACAAAAAACCTGCAATAACAATTATCGTCACAGGAAATGAGCTTCAGAAAGCCGGAACAAAATTATCGCGCGGAAAAATATTTGAATCGAACGGCATTACGCTTGAAGCTGCTTTAAGGCAAGTGGGGATAGAAGACATTAAAACGGTTTTTGTAAGAGATGATGAAAAGCAGACCATCAAAGCACTAAAGGAATCCATGCGTAAGTCAGATATTATTTTATTCACCGGTGGTATTTCTGTCGGAGACTATGATTTTGTCGGAACGGCCCTGAAGCAGGAAAAAATAAAAGAGATCTTCTATAAAGTAAAACAGAAGCCGGGGAAGCCATTGTACTTCGGAACAAAAAACAAAAAATATATTTTCGGACTGCCGGGAAACCCGGCATCGGTTCTAACTTGTTTTTATGAATATGTTTATCCGTCCATCAGAAAATTGTCCGGGCATACATCCTGCTTCCTGAATTCGATGAATCTCACGGTTACAATATCGATAAATAAGAAGATGGGGTTAACTCATTTTCTGAAAGCAACAACTGACTATAAAACAGTAACGCCGCTTGAGGGACAGGAATCATTCATTATGCGTTCTTATGCGGAAGCGAATTGCTTAATTTGTATTCCGGAATACAAAGAAATTATTGCAAGTGGCGAACCTGTCGAAGTACATGTGATTCCATGACAGGCGCTAATTCGCAATTCGTTTATTCGTATATGATTCGTTATTCGAAGGGATAATTGCTGCCATCATGGACACAAATCAAATAATATTTCTGTTTCTCCTTTTCACAGTGGCTTTTCTTTATTCCTCCGTCGGCCACGGCGGCGCCAGCGGATACCTTGCTCTGATGGGGTTATACCATTTCTCCCCTGAAGTAATGAAACCCTCTGCCCTAATCATGAATATTATTGTTTCCCTAATGGCTTTCGCTCAGTACTCACGCACAACTCCGCTGAATAAAAAACTCTTTCTCCTGCTTATTCTCGGATCCGTTCCTGCTGCATTTTTCGGCGCATGGGTTATTGTTGATGCTTTCCTGTATAAAAAAATTCTTGCCGGCATTCTGTTGTTACCGGTAGCGCGACTGCTTGGTCTGTTTGGAAAAATAGAAACTGTGCAAAAAGATTTTAATCCTGCAATTGTTGTTGTGTTGGGCGCTGCCATAGGATTTGTTTCCGGAATGATCGGTATTGGCGGTGGAATTATCCTCAGTCCCATCATACTTTTTTTCGGCTGGGGCGATATGAAACAAACGGCAACCATATCTGCGCTGTTTATTTTTCTGAATTCTGTTTCGGGAATGGCGTCGCTGGTTACACAAGGGATTACCATTGCTCCATCCATTTATTTATGGGTTGCCGTTGCCATGATCGGCGGAACCATCGGATCCTATTACGGAAGCAAAAAATTTGAAAATACTTTGCTGAAAAAAATTCTTGGCATTGTGTTATTGATTGCATCTGTAAAATTACTTACCGAAAAAAATGATTAATCCCGAAAATATTTCTGCCATTATCCTTGCCGGAGGAAAAAGCTCACGGATGGGAAGTGATAAAGGTCTTGTTGAGTTTTCCCGGAAGAAAATGATTGAACACGTTTTGGGAAATGTAAAATCAGTCATCAATGAAATATTGATCGTCAGCAATAACCACGAATACAAAAGTTTTGGTTGCCCTGTTTTTGAAGACATCAATAAAAATTGCGGCCCACTCGGTGGAATTCACGCCGGCCTCTCCTATTCCAAAACCGAATGGAACCTGATTGTTGGTTGCGATATGCCATTTATAACACCTGAATTTATTTCATTCCTCATTTCAAATATTTCCACTGCTGATGCCGTCATCCCGGTTCATAATGGCAACAACGAACCATTGTGTGGACTTTATCATAAATCATCGTTGACGAAATTGGAATCATTACTTTTGAAACAGGAATTAAAAATGCAAAACGTATTAAAGATTCTTGAAACAAAATTTATTGAAGTCCCGGATGATATATTCGATGCTGACTTAATTTTTAAAAATATTAATTCGCCGGAAGATGTTGTCTAAAGAAGAATTGCTGCGATATTCCCGCCACCTTACTTTGAAAGAATTTGGCGTTCCTGCTCAATTAAAACTGAAGCAGGCAAAAGTTTTGGTTGTTGGTGCCGGAGGACTGGGTTGTCCCGCATTACTTTACCTCACTGCTGCAGGAATTGGAAAAATCGGCGTGATGGATTTTGATGTTGTCGAGACGCATAATCTCCATCGGCAGATTTTATTTACAGAAGTTGATATCGGAAAACCGAAAGCGGCCGTTGCAGTAACGCACCTGAGAAAAAGAAATTCATTTGTTGAATATCAACCAATCGCACAGAAACTGGATGCGTTTATTGCTCCGGAAATTTTCAATAGCTACGATTTGATTCTGGACTGCACGGATAATTTTAATGCACGTTATGTAATTAACGATACCTGTGTGGTAATGGATAAACCATTTATCTACGGTTCTATTTCAAAATTTGAGGGTCAGGTATCTTTGTTCAACGCAAAAGATATATCAGGAAAATATGGGCCTACCTACCGTTGTCTTTTTCCCGGAGCACCTGCAGAAGGAACAATTCCGTCCTGTGATGAGGCCGGCGTCATTGGTTTTCTTCCGGGGCTCATTGGGACATTACAGGCTGCAGAAGCCATCAAGTGGATAACAGGAATGGGGGAATCGTTATCGGGCAGATTACTTTCTGTGAACTCTCTCAATATGGCGTTTGAAAAGTTTGAGCTCGAACGAAATGAAGATTTATGGAAAAAAGTTTTTCCGGAAAAAAATTTACAGTGGCATGCGTGAAAAGAAAAAACATTCTGTCTTTATAAGCGGAGAAATTCCCCCTTCCTTCATCGCTGAAAGCATTTCAAAGCACGGCCACAAAAAAGACATCGGCGCCCACAGCATTTTTTTAGGGCAGGTCAGAGATGATGAAATCAACGGGAAGAATGTTGTTGCTATAGAATATTCCTGTTATGAAGAAATGGCAAACGAAGTCTTCCATGAAATCCGTGAAGCAACATTTTCAAAATATAATCTCACCTGTATGCACATTTACCATTCAACAGGAAGAGTTGATGCAGGAAAAATTTCATTGTTTGTATTCACCTCTTCGCCTCATAGAAAAAATGCAATCGAAGCATGCAGTTATGTTGTGGAAGAAATAAAATCGACGGTTCCGGTATGGGGGAAGGAAATTTTAGAAGATGATTCACATGTTTGGAAAGTTAATTCCTGAAAAAGAGTCTCGCAAAGGCGCAGAGAACGGCGGTAGTTCACGTTGAATTTTAGAGATTCCTCATTTTATTCGGAATGACAGGATATTAATGGTGTTTGTGGCGGAAGAGAAAATTTGCCCCCGATCCGCAAATTTTCTCTTCCGCCAACCTTATTAGCAATTTTATTTGTCATTCCGAATAAAATGAGGAATCTCTCAAACTGATCTACTATACAAAGTACGCAATGGAAGCAGCGTGGAAAAACTTTGCGAACTTAGCGCCCCGATAGAAATCTATCGGGATCGCGTGAATCGCCTTTATGATCAACATCACCCACAAAATAAAAACACACCGCATCGCCATTGCACAGGCCACCGTGCGCTTGAGTAAACAGGAAACGATTGATGCCATCCTGAATAAAAAAATTGCAAAAGGGGATGTGTTTGAGGTCAGCCGCACCGCCGGTTTATTTGGCGTGAAGCGCACGAGCGACATGATTCCTGATTGCCATCCGCTGCCGGTGGAATACACTTCCATCCGTCATTCCATTGAAGGATTGGAAATCAAAGTGGAAGTGGAAGTACATTCCATTTACAGAACAGGTGTTGAAGTGGAAGCAATGCATGGTGCTTCAGTTACGGCATTAACAATGTACGACATGTTGAAGCCCGTTGATAAAGGAATTGAAATTCTGAACATAAAACTTTTGGAGAAGAGTGGCGGCAAGTCAGACTACAAAGATACCTACGCGCAAAATCTTAGTGTTTCTGTTATTGTTTGTTCTGATTCTGTTTCATCAGGAAAAAAAGAGGACAAGGCAGGAAAAGCCATTGTCGCAAAACTTGAGTCATTAAATATCAAAACATCTGTTTATACCATCATTCCTGATGAAAAAAGTATCATTCGTGAAGAAGTAGGGGTGCTTTGTGAGGCGAAAATGGATATGATAATTCTCACCGGCGGGACAGGAATTTCTCCACGCGACGTTACGCCGGAATCTGTTTTGCCGTTACTCGATCAGGAAATTCCCGGCATCATGGAAGCGGCTAGAGCGTACGGTCAGGAGCGCACACCATACGCCATGCTCTCCAGGGGAATTGCCGGACTGAAAGGAAAAACCCTCATCCTTACCCTTCCCGGTTCAACGCGCGGAGCAGAAGAAACGATGAATGCATTGTTTCCTTTTGTGCTTCATGTTTTCAGGATAGTGAATCATGTGGCGCACTGAAAAAAGTGGGCAATATTATCTACAAATTTTTTTATTTCCCGGCTCTCCTAAAAACAAAAACTACCGCCATACGGGAGTTCGTTTGATTTATTCTGCGGAGAGGGCGGGATTGCAACCCGCCGCCGTAAGGCTTGATTGATAAGGGATTCAGACAGTACCGCAGCGTAGGTATCCTTTTAGGGGACTCCTGAAAATGCCCGGCCAACTGCTATCTTATGATCGCTGTCAAAGTACGTTTGCGGGGGTAAAGATAATATGATCGGGACAGTCAAGCATTATAATTTTTTGTTTTTTTACAAGGCTTGAATAAAAATGGGATCATTATGAAATTGGGCACTTGTAAATTATGCGTACGGGAAAAAAAATTGCTACGAGACTCTCATATCGTACCAGAATTCCTTTATAGAAAGTCGGGTCTGTACTACCAAATACATAACCCAACTCATAAATTCTTTCTACTAGACACGGGGGAAGAGCTGTTCAACCCGGAATTAGATCAAGATCAACAGGGTTGGTTGCAAAAGGGTAATCATGAAAGTTATATCTTTTGCGAAGAGTGTGAGGATATTATTAAAAAATATGAGTACTATGGCAAGAGTATACTTTATGAAAAGGTAACTTGCGAGGATCTTGTCAGAAGCGATGGGCTTCGTCTAATATCTTGCTCTGGAATTGATTACTCGAAATTAAAATTATTCATTCTTTCAATCTTCTGGCGCGCAAGTATTTCAAAAAAATTTGTTTTAGAAATCATATCTTTAGACGGCTATGTTAGTGAAAAATTAAGAAAAATGATCTTAGTCGGTGATGCGGGAGCACCAGAAGAATTTCCAATTGTTTTTCAAGTTGCCAAAATTATTGAAAACTATCCGCCAGACTATGTCTACATCAGACCTTTGACACATATTCGTTATGGAGGCAGCAACTTAACTTTCTTTTCAGACGGATATGTATTTGAACTTTACTTTTCAGAGAAAATTAAAAAAGCAGTATTAGATGATTGTTTGCAGTCGGATGGAAAACTTAATATTTATTATCTACCCGACAATTGGATGAAGACTGTATTACTCAAATCAATAAGGACAAATGATTATTTTTCCGATCATCATACCTTCTCCAATTCCAATAATGTTCTCGAACTGAGCAGTAAATGGAATGTACCAGAGTATTTTGTCCTGCATGATCTTGAAGTTCTACGGGGGGGGGGATTTTTATTGGGAAATATTTTTGAGAATCAGGTTTTATATGGATGCTAATGACGGAAAATCAATGGGGTATCTGGAGAATTTTTCAATTAAACTTT
Source organism: Bacteroidia bacterium (assembly GCA_038206355.1). Classification (GTDB taxonomy): domain Bacteria; phylum Bacteroidota; class Bacteroidia; order AKYH767-A; family 2013-40CM-41-45; genus JAPLDB01. The sequence goes on along the minus strand of JBBRAY010000004.1, from coordinate 5,784 downwards.
CAGACCTCGTAAATGAGCAAGGGGAGTTCATGACTAGTTTAAAACAATTTCCTTATTTTCAAGTTCCGATACCTACAAACTGTCGGCTGCTTCTTGTGTATTTTTCGTCTCCATCAAAAATAGATTGGTTGATAAAAATGCAATGTCACGTTTCAAATGGAGTAGCACCATTTGGTAATTCGATAAATATTTAATTTTTTTACGCAGACATGGAAACTCCAGAAGAGATTGAGAAGCTGTCAAATGAAAGATTAGAAGAGGCAAGAATCCTATTCGACAACAATAAGTACGATGGAGCTTTTTATTTATCAGGTTATTCCGTTGAGCTAGCATTAAAGGCGAAAATTGCTAGAAAGCTTGGTGTTCCTAACCTGTTTACAAGCGATGAAAAGGGATTAAAAGGTATCGACGGCGTGGCCAGCATAAGAAGTGTGATAAAAACCCACAATTTGTTCACCTTGCTGATCCTATCAGGCTTGAAGGAACAATTTGATATTGACAAGGCACGACAAGAAAACGTATCTTTGTCATTGAGTAATTCTCTGTTTTTTCAGAAATGGTCTGAGCAATGGAGATATATGCCTTGCGGTTCGATGGGAGAATCAGAATGCAAAAAACTGTTGGAATTACTAATAGATAAGAAGGGAATTCTTGAATGGATAAGAGCGAATTAAAAAAAGAGATTCAACATTTTTTGAACAGATGTAATGAGCTGACGAAGCCAGTGAAAGAATATTGCCTAAATGAAGCTTATCCCGGTGATTCCAGTACCTCCTATTTTTTTGATCTGAAAGCTAATTGGATTGATGAAGGCGACTGTTTTGAAGCCATTGATTTTTTTACTGACGTGATGTTCCATACAATGACAGAAGAAGCTCGTAGAAAAATCTTTTCTATCCGAGTTTTTACTGATCAGGAAGAACTCCATTGCGACTCTGGTGAAATCCATCAGGTGCAAAGAAAGTCCGCCTAAATAATAGCTCGATTACTTTCGAAATGTGCTCGCATATAGAGCATTTCTATATTATGATGGATTAATGGAAATAATATACTTACTTCGTGATCTTGGTATTTTTGCTCTTGCTGCGTGGTTTATTCAGCATTTGATTTCCAAATCCGCCGATAGAAAATTTGAGTTTTATAAAACTGAACTCGATCACAAGACAAGAGAATTCCAATCCACGCTTGATTCTAAAATTGAGTTGTACCGCTCCGAACTTAACTTACAGAATTATAAGGCTACTCAGATTTACGAGAAGCAACTTACGACAATCTCAGACTTACACAAAAAGCTTGTTAAATTAAATCGGGAAATGCGAGAAATGACCTTGTTCATGAAACCTATTGTCAAGGATGGAGAACAAGAGGAAATAGACAGAATGAAACGCGCAGGAGATAGCTATAATGACTTCTTTCTTTTTTATCAAGACCATTCCATATTTTTTCCACAGGTAACGGTAGACAAGCTTGACAGTATCCGAAATGAATATTTCAGCAGCTACAATGATTATACCTTCGGGCGAACCTTTAATATTCGAGATAAAATGACTTATGAAAAAGCTATTGAAGCTGGAAAGAGAGTTCAAGAAAAAATACAACCTGCTTTAACACAGCTAGAGGACGATTTCCGTCAATTGATTGGACTTGAAGTACACAAGAAGTAACTTAGATTGCCGTCAAAATACGTATGCGGAGTAAAAGACATACAAAATCTCGACGGAATAGTCATCCATCTGTTATCGCTATATAGATTAAAACACCCAGCAGGATCAACGCCAAACAAATTGTAACTATACATCCTGAACTTAGAATACACCCAGAAGTGTCTGTGGGTGTCTCAAGAGTATGCACAGTGCGCCGTCTCGACTTTTTAGATGCAACGCCTTTGCGGTTTTTGAGTGGCAGCCTTTTTTAAAAATTATTTTCAGATTTTTTACCTCGTAAGTCCGACAATCTTCGCCTAAACTCCTGATTGATCCTATTGTGATTGCCCTTTAAATTTAGGGGGGGATTGAAGTGGTCTATCAAAATGGGCTCAAGCTTTTCATAATTAGTGGTTGGAAGGAAGTATAAAATTAAATTCTCTTTCATCCATTCAGATAACTTACGTTCATCGGTTGCACTAAACTTTGTTTTCCTACTATTAGGATCTCTGTCCCTCGCGATCTGTTTATATCCAAATAGAACACCCAGACTTTTTCGGAGTGTTGATCGGCCGGCATTATTTCCTGTAAAATGCTGCTTATAATCCCGATCATGCAAACTTCCGCTTGCAACACCGGTGTATATTACTCGATGGTCATCTAATAGTTTAAATGTTGGAAGAATCCTTCTGCTAGGTAAATTGCATTGGGTTCTCAAGCACAAAATGTAGTTTCCACTGCTGGTTGGAATTTCAGTTTCATTCTTTGGGTCAAAGCGATTCTTAATAAAAGTTTCAAGAATAATTTCCAATTGATCTTTTCGCATGGTCAATGGGGAATATCAAATACGCTGAATAGGAGCTATAGTCATTTTAAATATCGCGCATCACTTCAATCCCAAAGTGTAACAATCCCCCTGTTTTGCATTTTACATCCGCAAAGCGGACACTTGTATTCCCACTTTGCAACCTTGATGCTCTTACAGAAAACACATTCAATAGCTTCCTCTTGAACCCGATGGTGAATGTAATTCCTGGCGTATTTTGTTTTCCTGCAAAAAACTTTCATCCAGAAGGTGCGAGGCAACGGGATCTCAATATATATACTCTGGTGTTATGGTTTCTACATAGAAATCGAACGTTTTCTTGCAATCCGCGCAGTTGTATGTGTCATACACATGACCAAACATTCCGTAATCATTGTGGCCGCTACCTTCGAATTCTTAATCACAAATTGGACATGAATATTTAAAATGAATACCCATGATTTAATCCGGAATTTCGACTTCATCGTAAATCAGTTTCATCAATATCCATGTGATCGCGGGGATCATAATCTCTCGCCGCATCTTTACCATCTTCCATGAGCCTTTCGTCCTCCCTTCTAAATTCATCATCAATATCCTGATAACTATTACTTGCATAGTTTTTACTCTCAGGAGTGGTTGGTAAATTTGTACCTGATCCTGCAAACTTTACGAGAGCGAACATCCATCCTATGAACAGAGCAGAACAAACAAGCCATGATGAGTTTGTCATGGAATCGGTTTTCTCATTAACATCATAAAATTGAGAAAATAGAATTCCAAACAAAATTGTAATTCCAATTGAAACTAAGCATCCCTTACCTGAACTCTTACTGTGATTCTGTGACATACAGCTGCGATTTTAAAAGAATTTAATATTATTTGTGAGTGAATTAAATTTTTCTTCCAACCCATCATTCGTCATAAGGTTAAAAGTAAAAGTTGCACCGTTCTTAATAAAAGCCATTGCCTTGCCGGTAATTCCTTTATTGCTGTAGCTGACTATTACAGCATTTACATTATTAAAAGAAACGATTTTTTTGTTTCCTCCAAAAGTTGAAAATAGCTTTTCCTCTACTTCCTTCTTTTTTTCAGGAGTGGCATCCTGATAACCTGCCGGGATCTTCTTTACCAAAATCTGATACATAATTAGCTTTGCGTCTGAATTTTCATTCATAACACATCCATATGACAAATCATTATCTCCGGGGCTTCGGTGAGACACATCTGACAAGCTGCAAGGACATTTAATAGCAAAATTAAATTCGGCGAATGTCTGAAACCCTTTTGCCTGGTAATATGAAGCATCTTTAGGTATGGGGTTTTGTTGAGCGTGCGATAGATTTGCCATAATCAGAAAGAGGAAAACTATACTTGTAGCGGGTAGTTTTATTAACATGCCAAAAGTTTTAAAAATGCAGTTACTTTTGAATAATTAGTGGAAAAGTAGAGAAATTTGTCCCTACCTGTAACCTTACATAATAAGTTCCGGAAGCAAGTGTTCCGGGCCAGTTTACTGTGTGAGTTCCTGTACCCATTACCTGATCACAAACTGTTTGCCTGAGAACACCTTTAGCATCAAGTATATCGGCTCTAACTCGCTCTGATGCCGAAAGGGTGAAGGTAATATTCGCCCGCGCGGTGGTTGGGTTAGGAAAGATGTTAAGTGAGTGGGTTTGTGGCAAGATAAAATTTGTGGACGTGAGAATATTGCCGGCCGTGTCAGTTGAGGCAAACCAGGCATTCATATGGCCATAGGCATCAATAGTATCTCCAACCAATATAAAGCCCCCTTGCAGATTCAAATCCATAAAGTTGATCCGTATTGATGCGGTTGATCCTAAAGAATAAGCCCAGATTTGATTACCGTTTTTGTCAAACCGAAAAATCATTGCACTATCACTACTACCCGTCACCAGAAAGCCGCTATCCGGCAATGCGCGAATGCTAAGAAGATAATTGTTAATAAGGGTATCTCCAAAATGGATCGACCAAAGGCTATCTCCATTTGCATCAAGCTTCATTAAGTAATATTCAAACAACCCTTGTGAATTGTAAAAATTTGTTTGTCCTGCAACAAAATAACCGCCTTCTTTTGATTCGCAGACTCCATTTGCCTGGTAATAAAGCGCTGCATTTATGTCTTCGAACTTTTTATCAAAAAGGATCTGTAAGTTGGAATCAACTTTAACGACTTGGATTGCATCAATGGAAGTAATAATATTTGTGGAAGCAGAAACAAATCCTCCATCGGAAGTAGGAAAAATTCCAGATGGAGCGCCCCAACCATCCTGATTCAGGATTACGCTATCTAATATTGCACCGCTGGTATCCGTTTCATAAAGATGCCAGGGGTTTTCCCAAAGAAGGCCGTCACCACCAATTCCAATTACATAATTTCCATCCGCTTTAACAAAAGAGTATGATCCATAATTCGACCATGCATCTGGATGATAAAATCGCGACCATAAACTATCACCATTCGCGCTTAGCCGAAGCAACCAGGCCGTCGGATATCCTAGTGGGGAGCCGAAAGTTGCAACAACAATGAATCCTCCATCGCTAGTTTGGCTTATGCTATTTGCGGTATTGCCAACGGAATCACCAGCAAAGATTTTAATCCATTGCATACTTCCATTCATATCAGTTTTAATGACGTAAAGTTCAGTATGAAGTTGTGGTATCGAATCTTCATAAACGCCGCAGATAATATAGCCGCCATCGGAGGTTTGAGTGAAGTGATACCCGTGATCATCCCTAGTAGCGCCGTAATTGTGGGCAAGTGCTTTAGGGCACAGTGACCACAGAAGACAAACAATTGTAAATAATCTAATCGTAAGTGATTCAGGCAGGAGCCTTTTTAGTTCGCAGTAAATTTGTTTCATACATTCTTTTGTTAACCGAAACCGTTTATGAGATGCACAACCATTGTTTACCTCTCAAAACCTTTCTTTTTTCTTTCTTTTAATCCTAATGTTATTGGCATCACCCGCCTTTTCCTCCAGTATGAATTTCATTCAATAATTAATTTCCGTACCATTTGCTTTTTTTTTGTATTTACTTTCACAAAATAAATACCACGCACATATTGAATTTCTATTCTTTCATTCAATGCATTGAACTGTTTATTGAAAATAATTTCTCCAAGACTATTAAATATTTGGAGAGTTGATTCTTCATTTAATGGATTTGTAATGGTAGATTCAAGATTCTAACGCAACGAAAAAAAAAACTTAAGTTGCGATATGGAGAAATATAAGAGGCTTACTTTTCAAGAGCGAGTGATAATAGAAGTCTATCTGAATCTTGAGTTTTCGTTATCGGAAATTGCAGAAA